>JAFQRL010000005.1 GCA_017410065.1 Clostridia bacterium
AGCGGACTTTCACCGCAGAGCATTGATATGCCCGTCATACAAAAGAGGACAGAGAGTGTGAAAACCATTCTCTGTCCTTTAAAGCTTGATGGGGGATGTCATATTGGATAAGACATCCCCTTAAAATTCAGCCTCCGCCTGCCTATCCTTCGGGCAAAGCGACGCAGGGCTCGCCATTGCTTGGGGCTTTAGGAATACATATTGTTGCAGGCGAGGTAATTATAAAGCTTCTCGCCGTGGTTTTGCTCCTCCTTCTGGATGTGAGCGAGGGTGTCGCGCATCACGGGGCTTGTAAATTCAAAAATGCCCGTGTTATAAACGCCCGAGACGTGCTTTTCCATAGAGAGCGCATCGCGGCAAAGGTACGCATCGTTTTTCTTTTCCTCCTCACTAACGGACGAGGGCGTGCAAGCAAGCTTGCTATCCTCCGCCGAAGGAGACGCCGCGGGCAATCTCGAGTATAAAGAAAACTCCGCAATTGAATTTTTTAAACAATTGCGGAGAAAAATCTGTTATTCCAAATATTGATTAGGATTCAAATAAACGGAATCAATAAGAGTTGTCTTGTTTATTGCTGAGTTGTATTTATATACCTCGAAGATTTGTTTTTTTTCGTAAATATCAAAACCGTAATCACCGCTGAACGGGTCGATGTTCGATTCTACTTCATGAATAATTGAATCATCTACTAAAGAAACATATCTGTAAACATTATGTTCTGCATTATAAATAATAACGTATTCAAGCGTTCCGTAAATAATTATTTCGCATGCATTTGATCTAAACAATAATTCTGCATTTTTGCTCTCTGGATTAAGATATACAAGCTCGTCTGCTACATGCTTGTATAATTTATTGCCGTGCATAGTTTGCCAAGAATCATCCTTATAAATAACAATAGCAAAATTTGAATTCAAACAATTGATATAAGAATCTATCTCCTCGGTATCAATACCATCAGGAGAAAAGTCGGGATATCCCCAAGTATATTCTTGAGCTTCACCAGTAGCATTATTAACGTATAAAAAAGAATTAGGAGTTTCGGAATTTGTTACGTAATAATATTCCTCTCGATTAATAACAAATCCCATATCTGCTCTCATTGTCTTTGAAAACGTGCAACTGGAAAAGATATTTAAAATTATAAACAAGCCAAGTATTAATCCTATTGCTTTGTTAGTAAAACGCATTTTCGAGTAATACATAAATAATTTCCTTACTTGATACTATATCCTCTTGATAATGGCATCATTTAATTTCATAATTATTTCCTAGTAATTATTCAGGTTGCGCTTGCCTGAAGGTTATGGTTCCGACCTTGTTTTCCCAAGAATAGAAATGAGGTTCTGTGGCATCGTCCTCTACGTGGGCTATGAGAACACCGTCGCGGTACTCGAAATACAGATCAACTAAACTTGAACTATTTCTGGATTTAAATCTGTAAAAATTGTTGTTTCCAATTTCATAGCCGTATATTATCTCCATTTTTCCCTTGTGCATCATTTCACCCTTGAAATATATGCCGCTTGTATCTGTGAAGGATTCTATATACATATCCAGCTCTTGGGCATACCACCGAGCTTCGGGCTGCTGATTGATCGTTCCTACTTTGTCAAAATGTAATTTGTTTGGTAGATCAAG
This sequence comes from Clostridia bacterium, assembly GCA_017410065.1. GTDB lineage: Bacteria > Bacillota > Clostridia > Oscillospirales > CAG-272 > UBA1740. Next base: position 1,642 of record JAFQRL010000005.1, read on the forward strand.
ATCAAGTTCACCTGTTTGTTCTCTTAGTGTGCAGGTTATAACGCCGTTTTCGTATAGATACGTAGTTCCGATAAATCCGGCTTCATACTCAGTGCAATTAACCAAGGTATCATCACATTCTTCAAAACGCAAATCGGATTCAGAAACGGTTGTTGTAGATATTATACTAATATCGAAATAATCGTAAAGCCCCCCTGCGATAACTCGATAAGTTTTACCACCAATTTTCAACTCTCCGGCAGCCCTACTGAAAATCCCCTCAAGCATATAGAGCGTCATATCCATCTCACGGCAGACCCATTTTGTGTTGGGAAAATCCTCCGGGGTCGGAAGCTTGCCTTGACGCCATAACCAACGAATTCTTGGAGAACCACCGCAGGAACAAAGAAATGTTAGCATCGTAAGCAAACTCAAAATTACACATATTAGTTTTTTTGTCATAATTCTCATATCACACCTCGCTAATCAAGAATTATTATTCTTTCTCATTCCTTTTTCGCAAACGACTATTAATCGTCCTCTGCGTTGTTGAAATAATCCTTGTCAAAAATTCTAAATATCTCTGGGATCATATTCGGGTGGTTTGTATTCGGGAAATCCCAGTGCTTTTACTATGTCCAAATGAATCAAGAAACGGCGATTATCCTCCAGATAACCAACTGTCGTATAACCTTTCTTTATATGCTCTAAAGCATTTTCTTTAAACGGTTTGAAGGTTTTATCAATCGCTTTTTTTAGTAATGTCTCATACTGTTCTTCGGTATAATTTTCCGCTTGGATCTGGTGTTTATAATATCCTTTTTGCCCCTCATTAATAACAATTTTATGCTCTATGGAATCAAAACCATCGAACATATTATTGGGCTGTATCTCACTCTCTTTGTGAAATTCTTTTAAACTGAAATTGTACGCAAGATAGCTTATTCCTCTAGAACAGCCGAAACCGGAGCAAATTAACACCTCATCAAGATCAAGGTAATAATACTTCCCTTTTTTTATAAAGCCAAATTCTTCGTAGATGCGAGTTGTGATTTTTTTAAGTTCTTTTTTGTCCATATTCAGGCTCCTGTAGATTTTACATCATCGCAAAACATATTGTTCCACTTTTTATCAATATACACAAAAGAAAATGCATTTATCATATATCCGCCTATAACCATAGTTATAAGAATTCCAAAAGCATTAAAATTAAAAGGTATTAAACTTTTGCTAACTATATATACGATGATCATGACCATATACCAACATATTGCGGAAACAATTGCACAAATCATAAAGGTTTTTACAAAAACCTTTTTTAATATCTTTTCTTTTATGCTTAAAACAAACAAATATATTAATAAAATGCAAGTTCCATATAATGGTATAAGAGATAGGTACTTTATTTTTTTATTCATTATATATGTCTCCAATTCTACACTTTAATTATATCATAATTTGCTTGCATTTGTCAATATTTTGGTGAAAGATAACTATTTGTTTACAAGAATTTAAAGAAATTTATATAAAATGACGAAGATCTTGGCAAAACGAAGATAATAAATCTTTATAATATTCTCAAAGAAAGAGGACAGAGAGTGTGAAAACCATTCTCTGTCCTTTAAAGCTTGATGGGGGATGTCATATTGGATAAGACATCCCCTTAAAATTCAGCCTCCGCCTGCCCATATCCTTCGGGCAAAGCGGCGCAGGGCTCGCCATTGCTTTGGGCTTTAGGAATACATATTGTTGCAGGCGAGGTAATTATAAAGCTTCTCGCCGTGGTTTTGCTCCTCCTTCTGGATGTGAGCGAGGGTGTCGCGCATCACGGGGCTTGTAAATTCAAAAATGCCCGTGTTGTAAACGCCCGAGACGTGCTTTTCCATAGAGAGCGCATCGCGGCAAAGGTATGCATCGTTTTTCTTTTCCTCCTCACTAACGGACGAGGGCGTGCAAGCAAGCTTGCTATCCTCCGCCGAAGGAGACGCCGCGGGCATCTTCACCTCGGTGCCCGAGATCATCTGCGTGATGGTGTCAAGATGCTTCTGCTCGTTTACGCGAAGCTCGGTGAAAAGGTTCTTGAGAGCAGGGTCGTGAGCGGCTTCTGCGTACTTTCCGTACTTTTCAATGCAAAGCTGCTCCTGGGATTTGAGATCTGAAAGCAAGGAGCTTTCCTTTTGAGTTAACGTCATATCTTCCTCCTAAAAACGTGGTGAAGGAATTATTACCGTTTTTCGCCGCGGCTATTCAAAAAAATAAAAATGGGCAAAATGCCGCCGATCATCTCGCCTCAATACAATGTATCAAAAGCATAAAAATTGCCGATGGCAGATTCGCACCATCGGCAATATATCGAAAAACCTTTGCGTATACCTAAAATTCTCGCTCACAAAGTGAGCATATCGAATTGCCGATGGCGCAAGGCTTCATCGGCAATATATCGAGTTGCTGATGGCGCAAAGCTTTCATCAGCAACATATCGAAAATCCGCGCCCGCGGATTTATATCGACGCGCAGCACCCACGGCTGCGCCGCTCCCTTCTCACGCCTTGGTAAGGTATCCCTCTCTGTAAAGAAGCTCGGCAATAAGCACAGCACCGCCTGCCGCACCTCTCAAGGTGTTGTGGGAAAGACCAACGAACTTGTAATCGTAAACTGTGTCCTCACGGAGTCTGCCGCAGGAAACGCCCATACCGCCGTAAAGGTCGCGGTCAACGCCTGTCTGAGGACGGTTCTCCTCCTCAAAATAGGTGATGAACTGCTCGGGAGCATTGGGAAGACCGAGAGTCTGGGGCTTGCCCTTGAAGCTCTTCCAAGCCTCAAGAATTTCTTCCTTGGTGGGCTTCTTCTCAAACTTAACGAAAACTGCCGCCATATGACCGTCGGTAACAGGAACTCTGAGGCACTGAGTCGTGATCACAGGAGAGGTTGCGGGAACGATCTTTCCGTCCTCAACCTTACCCCAAACTCTGAGGGGCTCCTTCTCGCTCTTTTCCTCCTCGCCGCCGATGAAGGGGATAAGGTTATCCACCATCTCGGGCCACTCATTGAAGGTCTTGCCTGCGCCGCTGATAGCCTGATAGGTCGTTGCAACGACCTCCTTGATGCCCCACTTCATAAGAGGAGTGAGCGCGCCAACGTAGGACTGAATAGAGCAATTGGGCTTAACCGCGATAAATCCGCGCTTGGTGCCAAGTCTTGCCTTCTGCGCCTCAATAACCTCAAGATGCGCATCGTTCACCTCGGGAATAACCATAGGAACGTCGGGAGTCCATCTGTTTGCGGAGTTGTTGGAAACAACGGGGATCTCCGCCTTTGCATATCTCTCCTCAAGAGCGCGTGTCTCGTCCTTGGACATATTAACCGCGCAGAAAACGAAATCAACAAGAGCCTTGACCTCGTCTATATTCTCGGAATTAATAACCGTCATATCGGCAACCTTCGCAGGGCACTCAGCCTTCATCTTCCATCTGCCCTCAACCGCCTCGGAATACTTCTTTCCTGCGGAACGACCGCCTGCCACAAGAGCGGTAATCTCAAAATAGGGATGCTCATTAAGGAGCATAATAAATCTCTGGCCAACCATACCCGTTGCGCCGATAATACCAACTCTTAACTTTTCCATAATTGGACCTGCCTTTCAGATCCCGCCTCGCGCGGGAGCATTTAATATATTTTAACGACTATAATTTTAGCACACTAAACTGCTTTAGTCAATGGGTTTGTGCAAATTTCTGTATTATCGGCACTTTTCCGCCGCCAAGCACCCACTTTTTTGTATACTTTTTATATATCCGTGTTATATATCCGTGAGCTCCGCCACCAAGCCCTAAAGGAGCTTCCCCCTCACATCCTCGGGGAAGCTCCTCCTTGCCTTCGTTATTCAAACCTCGCCAAAGCAAACCGCAATTTCCTTATCCAATTCGAGCCATCCCTCTCCCCGATTTTTGTGAGATCTTCTGCGCCGCCTGTATAAAACAGCATAAATGCTGTGCGTATATTGCTCGGCGACGTTAGGGCTTGCCGCCGTTTGCTCTGCAAACCGCAAAACTACCGCACTATAATATCAAACATTACACCCTTTTTCGAGGGATTTTTGGATGAGGAGCTTTGATTAACGACCGACAGGCGTATATGAATACGTCGAGGTCGTTAAACGAAGCTAAGGAATACCGCTATGAAAATTCACAGCCTACGAAAACTCATTTCGGGAAACCATTCCTGTCCTCGCCAAAAAGCACCGAAAAAGCGCCGAAAAATCATTTTCCCACCTGTATTCGGAGCGAGAATCGTCGTAATTTTCTGCGCCGCCGTATATGAAATACGGCAAGACGGGAAATTCGGCGATAGACGAAGTCGATCTCGCCCGAAGACAGCGGGAAAATCAGGATTTGTTTATGATGCTCACCTTCCCCGGCTCAATCCCCGTCGTCTCATAAACAATACTGAATATCTGCGCCGTCTGCGCCGCCTGAAGGCTCTCCGCGCTGACAATAACGCTCACCGCGCCCTCGGAAATAACCGCCACGCACTCCTCAAAGCCCTTCGCCTTAACGAGGGTCTCGATGTTTGCCTCATTCTGAATATCAAGGGCGATCTGCGCGATCTTTGCCGAAGCCTCAGCCCTTGCCTCTGCCGACGCCTCCTCGCTCTCGCTCACAAGCTTAAGCACGTCGATAGCCTCGTCTCTCGCCTCTTTTCTGTCAAGAGCGGTGGAGGTGAAATAATCGTTGCCGCTTGTGTTTGCGCCTGTGCTGGTGGAGTCGGAAAAGCTATCCTGCATATTGTTCTCGCCGTAGCCGAGCGAGCTTGTGGGGTCATAGAACCAGCGATAATTCAGATACACCGCAAGCCCTATAAGTAATGCCACGGATGCAATAGCGATACCCTTTGCCGTGTGAGACGATAAAAGCTTTTTGATTTTTTCTTTCATAATATGAATCTCCCTGTAAATTTGTTAGCTAGCCAACCGAAATCCTATTGACTAATCAACTATATGAGAGCGCGCCGCCCGATATTCCACAGCAATAAATTCTTTTTGAAATACCGCCGCATCACCTCATCCTCACCACCGATATCCTGCTCGTCCTTATTCCGTAAAGAGAGGATATCAGCTCGTTGAGCCTCGCCCTCACCTCAACCGAATCAGCCCCCTCGCAAAGCACCGCCACCGCCGCGACCTCCTCGTCCTCGCCGTAGGTTATCATCACGCGACATCTCCCAACTCCGTCAATAGCCGAGCAAAGCTCGGATAGCTCACCCTCGGCACTCACCGAGACCGCCTCTCCCTCCTCTTTATCAAAAAAGAGAGAGGACGAAAGCAAAAGCAAAGCCACCGCAACCACAAGCAACGGCAATATCCTCCGCACTCCGCCGCCCTTTAAAAAGGATAAAAAGCTCCCCTCAGACTTCAATTTCCACCTCACATTCTCCGAGACCGCCCTCGGATATCAGCCGCCTTATTTTCATAGCATCTGCCGTGGCGGCACTTCCCGACAGAAGAACGCATATCCGCTCCGCTCTCATATTCCCATAATCAAATCCATCGCAAAGTACCCTTACCCCCTCGGACGGTATACCAAGCTCCGCCGAAATATGAGATCTTATTCCCTCGCAAAAGGCTCGCTCCGCCACCTCGATATACTCCCTGTCAAGCCCCTCAAGGCTTGAGGTCAGCTCCCCCGAGAGAAGTCCGCCGAAATCGGGGATAAGCGAGGATAGGGGCGAAAGCGTGGTGTATATCAGCAAAACGGCGAAGGCAAAGCGCAAAGCTCGCCCCTTCTTATAAGCAAGAAAGGAGCACACCGTCAGGGTCGCCGCCACCGCCATAACGCCGCCGAAATATTTTTCCATAATCAGCCCACCATCATAAATAAAGCTATCTCAAAAACGTATATCACAGAGGAGATAGCATAAACCGCAAGATAAAGATCGAAAGCCCCTCGCACCGAGGAGAGGAGCCTTTCCGCCCGAGAAGCTCCGAGATACCCCGCAATTCCCGAAGCCGCCGACACCGCACCCCGATAAAGCAATATCAGAATAAGCGGCGAGAGCAAAAGCGAAAGCATCACCGCGAGCGCGCCGACCCCGACCACGCTCTTAACGTAGGAAAGCCCTGTTGCAAGGGTCGCCATCGCGCCCGACACCGTGCCGCCAACCACGGGAATAAGGCTCGTTGCCGCGTATTTTGCCGCGCGCATAGCCGCACTGTCTCTCGCCGAGGCAATAAAGGTCTGCAAAGAGAGTGCCCCCATTATCAAAGCGCAGATCAGCCCCATCGCCCACATAAAAAATTTCTTCACACCCGATGCAAGTGAGGCTGTCGCACCATCCCCAAAGGCGGAAAGCAGACCTGTGCAAAGCCCGAAGCCTGCAAGCATAAGAAAGAAGGGCGTGCCAAGCCCCGAAAGAGCGGACACCGTCAGATTCATTCCCACCGCCGAGGCAGAGGCGGTGTTCACAGCCCCCGAGGAGACCTGTATAGCCGTTGCCACGGGAACAAAAAGAGAAAAGAATTTCGATGCGGAGGAGAGCACCTCGGCGCACTCCGAAAAAATAGGAAGAATGACCGCCGCAATAGCACCCCCGAACACCACCGTAACGCCTGTCCCCGCCGCATCCGAAAGCCGCCCCTCAAAGCTCTCGGCGATCGCGGTGAGCGCAACGCAGCCGATAAGCGAAGCAAAAAACGCACCAAGAGCCGCCCCCGACCCCGAGACCACCGCCACGATCTCCCTTATGACCGCCTCGGGTCCGATAAGACTGTCAAGCCGCTCGCCACCCTCGCTTATTCCACCGTAGCCCTCGGGCAGAATATTCTCAAAATTTCCAAGATGATCCTCAACTATCCCATCCGTATCCGCCGCCATAAGTATGGGAGAGGAAAGGCTAAGGTCGCAGGGCAACTCCTCCCCTCCCTCCAAAGTAATAATATCACCAAAGCCCTCGCCAGAAGGCAATCTATCTTCCAAAATAGCACCCTCAAAGCTCCCGCAAAAAAACAGGGAGCCAACCGCAAAAAAGAAGGAAAACCAAGGCAAAATGACAACTATTATTAGAATTTTACCTACATTTTTCATAACAATCCCATACCAAGCTTGCATATTTCCATAAAATGCGGAAAGACAAGTAAAAGTATTTCAACCCTCCCCGCACAGGAGACTGCCGAAGCGATCCCCCTCTCTCCAAGCTCCTCGGCAATATCCGAAACAAAGCCGAAAAGATACCCTACCCCCACCACCTTAAGTGCAACGGTACACACCCCCGAAGCACCCGAAAGCTCGGCAAGCCCGAGAATATCCGAAAGCATATCTCCCGCCCCGAGAAGTGCCCCGAGAAGGATAAGTGCAATAAATAGGGCGGAGAGTATTTTCTTTCCCTTGAAGCCAAGCTCGGAGAGCACGGCACAGACCATAGCCATAACCGCACCCGCCGCCGCAATTTTTATTATCATAGCCCGAATATGCCCCGAAGGGTGGAAACCAGCTCACCCAGCTTGTCCGCAAGAAGTATAAGTATAACCACCATACCCACAAGTGACACAAGCGTTGACTGCTCATCCCGACCTGCCTTGGACATTATCTGGCAAAGCACGGTTATTATCATTGCTACTCCCGCAACCTTTAATACTATCTCCAAATCCAAAGCAAGCCCTCCAAGCATTTGTGGGGAATTTACCCCATTTTAGCCCTTTTCTAATCTTGATATTTTTCATTTTGATATATTTTAAACCGTTTTACGGTTACTTTTCTTTAGTTTTTGCGATATTTGTGGGGAACTCATTTTTCAGCAAAGCCCAAAACCAGCCTAAATAAAAAGCAATATCAGCCCAAGAGCCCCGCCTATCACGAGAGCCGTGGTAAGCTTCGCGCTCTTTTCGTCCTCCTCTGCGGTCTTTTCGGTGTATTCGGTGAATTTTTTTCGGCAGGCATCGGCTATTTTCACCGCACCATCCTTGTAGCCTCGCCCCACCGAAGCAAAGAATTTGCCTAGAATTTCCCTTCCCTCTCGACCGATAGCCAGCTTTTCCTTGATTTTATCAAAGGCTTTTTCGGGGCTATCCCCACTTTTCACGTTTTCCGCAAATTTAGCCGTCATCGACTCACCGCTCTCAAACCGTTCGATTATTCTGCCGATGGGCGAAAGAAAGTAATCTACCCCATCGCGCACCGCATCTATTATCTGCCCGAAGCCCTCGCACTCCTCCTTGCGCCTCCCAAGATACGCCTTGTAAGCGCGAAGAACAAGAAGCGAGAAGCCGAGCAGAAGTGCCGCGCCAAAAAGCTTAAAGATCAAATCTCACCGCTCCTTTCAATAGATAGGGCGTAGCCTCCGCCTCTTTTGGAAATGCCAACGTACACTCGGAATATGCCGCTCTCGGTAAGCGAATGAGCCGACCCTCTTGCGTTAAGCTCGGAAAGCGAGCCTGCGTGGGCGGTCGCAATTATGGGTATACCGCACCTTGCAACGTCGGGCACTGCCGCGGCATCCTCTCCCGAAAGCTCGTCGACCATCAGCACCTCGGGCGACAGCGTCCGCACCGCGATCTCTATACCCTGCCGCTTTTTATAGCCTCGCAGAATATCCACCTCACACCCTCGGTAGTCCTCCGCCGTAAACTCGCACCGCTCGTCAACCACCACAACTCTCCTCGGGTATCTCCCCGAGCCTATATGCCCCGCAAGTGCCCTGAGTGCCGTGGTCTTTCCGAGGGCTGGCGGCGAATATATCAGCATTCCCGAGCCGACTCCCGATTCCCACACGGCGAAAAGCTCCTCGGCAAAGGCACATTCGTGGCCGGGTATCCTGAAAACAAGTCCTCCCGCCTCCGAAATACCAACAATGCCGCCTCCCTCGTATCTCGCAAGACCGCAAACACCAACTCGAACGCCGAAGGGCAACGGAATATACCCCGAGGCAATATTCTCTCTATGAGCATAAAGCGAGCCCTCGCAAAGCTTATAAAGAGTCTCGTCAAGCTCCTCACGGCTCACCGTACACGAAAGAGGAATGTATTCGCTCTTATATAAAAGCGAGCAACGCATACCGCATCTCACCCGAATTTCCCGTATCTCGGAAAGCCCCGAGGTGCGCCCCTCGGCAAAATGAACGATCTCCTCCCTCAACCCTCTGGGTAGGTATGATAAGCAACGAATGACTCGTAACTCCGTGGTAACAGCACACTCCATTTTCTCACCTCGCACCCAAATTTTAATGAACATTAATATATGTTTTGTTCATTAAAATAAAAAATAACCAATTTTAATCTACTTTTAAGCCTTATATTCGCCATTTTTTTACCGTTTTTTTGCTTGACATTAGTCTTTTAATATGATAAAATATTGCCATAGTATTTTTCCTTGGAGTTGCCCGGGCAGTATTATTCGGGCGGCACCACAAACTCTTATGTAATATAAAGGAAGGGAATTTTGATGAAATCAACCGGTATAGTCAGAAACATTGATGAGCTTGGACGCATTGTCGTGCCCAAGGAGATCCGCCAAAGATTCGGAATCGCAAAAAACGATCCCGTTGAGATATACGTTGAAAACGACAGTATAATTCTCAGAAAGTACACTCCCGTCTGCCATTTCTGCGGCAGCACCGAGGATATCGTTGAGTATAAGGATAAGTGCGTATGCCGCGCTTGTGTCAACGAGCTCGCATCCCTTTGATCAAACAGCCGTGCCCAATAGGGTGCGGCTTTTTCTTTAATATAATTTCCTTATATTTTTTACCGTTGTGTCTTGATTTTCGGAAAGAAGTATGTTACAATATATGCAGCATAAAGCAAATTAATTATCAGGAAAGGAATTTTCATCAAATGAAAGTTGTTACCTTCGGCGAGCTTATGCTTCGTCTCCAACCCTACAATTACGAGAGATTCGTTCAGTGCGACCACGTTGAATTCACCTTCGGCGGCGGCGAGGCTAACGTAGCAGTCTCTCTTGCAAACTACGGCGTGGATGCTGCGTACGTAACAAAGCTCCCCGCTCACGCTATCGGCCAGGCAGCAGTAAACAGCCTCCGCCGCTACGGCGTTGACACCACCAAGATCGTCCGCGGCGGCGACCGTGTTGGTATCTACTTCAACGAAAAGGGTGCTTCCCAGAGAGGCTCCGTTTGTATCTACGACCGCGCAAACTCCGCGATCTCCAAGGCTTCCCGCGAGGACTTCGATTGGGATGCTATCTTCGAGGGCGTTGATTGGTTCCACTTCACAGGTATCACTCCCGCTCTTGGCGCAAACGTTGTTGAGATCTGCCGCGACGCCTGCAAGGCTGCAAAGGCAAAGGGCATCAAGATCTCCTGCGACCTTAACTATCGCGGCAAACTCTGGACAAGAGACCAAGCTCGCGAGGCTATGACCGATCTTTGCCAGTACGTTGACGTCTGCATCTCCAACGAGGAGGACGCAAAGGACGTATTCGGCATCGAGGCTGAGGCAACCGATATCTACGGCGGCAAGCTCAACCACGAGGGCTATAAGTCTGTTGCAAAGCAGCTCGCTGATAAGTTCGGCTTCGAGTACGTTGCTATCACTCTCCGTGAGAGCCGCTCCGCATTCGATAACGGCTGGTCCGCAATGCTCTATAACGTTGCAAACGACGAATACTGCTTCTCCAAGAAGTACGATCTCCACATCATAGATAGAGTCGGCGGCGGCGATTCCTTCGGCGGCGGCCTTATCTACTCTCTCCTTAACGGCAAGACCACCCAGGGCGCAGTTGAGTTCGCAGTTGCGGCTTCCGCTCTTAAGCACTCCATCGAGGGCGACTACAATATGGTCACTGTTGCCGAGGTTGAAAAGCTCGCAGGCGGCGACGGCTCGGGCAGAATTCAGAGATAATTTCCCGAATAGCCGACCTTAAAAGCCCCGCCATCACGGCACCCCTTTCGCGCACCGCGCCGAAAGGTCTTTCATCGTTGGCTATGCCGAGTAATTAATATTTTCAAATAAGTAAAAAGCTGAAAGCACGGTCTCCGCGCCTTCAGCTTTTTCTTATATTTTTTCGGTTCTTTCTTTTTGTAATTTCAGTCTTTTTTATTAGTTTATATCTCCCAGCCCATAATGCAAAGCTCGTTGTTCACAGGCACGGAAACGGGGTCTATCCTCTCCTCGTACCGCTTGGTAAACTCAACGTCTCTTGCAAATTCCTTAAGATTTTGGGAGTAGTAATAGTCCGCCGCATTGGTGTAGAAATCGGAGAAGAAGGTGTTGTCATTATCAAGATAGGGCATCGTGTTGTCTGCGGTCCTGTATATAAAGCAGGTGCCAACGAAGCCTCTGTAACCTGTCTCGGGGTCGGCGGGAACGTTACATTCAACGTATGCAAATTCGCCGTCCTTCATCTTGTAGGACATCTCCACAACGCCCTCGAAATCCTCGGCAAAAATCGCCGTCTCAACCGAGGTCTTTGAGAAATAAAACTCAACGTCGGGGTCGCCCTCATAGTCGTTTTCTATCTCGCGGAAGGTGAGAGCCGTCATAATATCGCCCTCGCCCGTTTTGATATTGTCTATATACCCCCGAAGCTCGGCGATCTTCGCAAGCCTTTGCGCTTTCTCGATGCTGTCTATCTCCTCGTATTCGTAAAGCCCTGTGGAGCTGTTTACCTTTCTCTTATAATCGGTGCGGATAAACGCAAGGGAAACGTGGGTATAGTTTTCGTAATACTCCTCGGCAAGAGTGGAATCAAGATTTTTTCCGTCACTTCCGTAGATGATCTCCTGGGCTCTCTCCGCCTTATAAAGAAGCTCTGCCGCCTTGCAGAAATCATCATAATCAAAGCCGTATTTTTTCGCCATAGAGTTGAATTTATCCTTGGAATTGTCGGCTCTCCATTTAAGCGTGGATGCAATAGTCCTCTCGATTATTGCCTCGTCACCGCCCGAAAGCTCGCCGTAATTATCAAAGATTATATTACCCGCAATTATCTCGGAAAGATAGACCTTGAATTCGCCCTCAAGCCTCTCTCCATAGCTTTTGCCGTCCTCGTCCTTCCTCGCCCAGAATTCCGAGGTATCCTCAACACCCTTCACGCCGCTGCCCTTAAGAGCTGCAATATAGGTTATCTTGAATTGGGACGCAAAGTAATTTGCCACCCCCTCCTCAACGGTTATATTGCCTGCCTTTGCCACGGCTCTTGCACCTCTCACAATAGCAATAGTTCCCATCACAATTCCGAAAACTACTAAAATTGCAAGGAAAATGCAAACAATTCTTAACAAAAGGCTTGGTTTTTTCTTATTTTGAACCACACCGCCTTTATTATCCTTCATATTTTTTCTCCTCTGAATAGAAAATCTCGGGGAGCCTCCCCCTCCATATTTTCCGATTAAGACCGCGCCGCAAGGCACCCCACATCACAGCCTCATAGCTCCGAAGCCCTGCGGTATTCCTTCATAATAGCCGATGCCACAGCGCAAATATCGCCGTCCGTGAGTCTGTATATGATCCTGTCTCCCGTGGGACCGAATCTCATCCCGGGGTATTTCGCAAAGACCTCCGACCAAAGGGGCAAGGAGGGCTTTTTCGTCACAAAGGTGAGGTTTCCGCCGTTGCACTCTATCCGCTCTATGCCCGCATCGGTGGCAAGAGCCTTGATAAGCGCGACCTCAACGAGCCTCTGCGTCTGCCTTGGGGGATCGCCGAAGCGGTCTATAAATTCATCCGTCACGTCGTCCGCATCCTCGGGTGTGAGAATAAGAGATATCTTTTTATACATCTCCATTCTTTGCGCCGAAACGGATATATAATGCTCGGGAATATTCGCGTTTACCTTAAGATCAACGTGACATTCGTTCCTCTGGGGCTTAACGGTGCCTCGCTCCTCCGCAACCGCCTCGTTAAGTATCTTAACGTAAAGATCGTAGCCAACGCTTTCGATATATCCGTGCTGCTCCGCGCCAAGCAGATTTCCCGCTCCGCGTATCTCAAGGTCGCAAAGAGCAATCTTGAAGCCCGCGCCGAATTCCGCGTATTCCTTGATCGCCGTGAGCCTTTTGTTTGCCTCCTCGGAAAGTGCCTTTCCCGGGCGGAAGGTGAAGTATGCGTAAGCCTGCCTCTCGCTTCTTCCCACTCTGCCTCGTATCTGGTGAAGCTGGGAAAGCCCGAAGCGGTCGGCATTCTCAATGATCAAGGTGTTTGCCATTGGAAGATCCACGCCTGTTTCAATAATAGTGGTGCAAACCAGCACGTCTATCTCTCCGCGCACAAGGCTCTGCCATATATCCTCAAGCTCCTCGCGCTCCATCTGTCCGTGAGCGTATGCGACCCTCGCATCGGGGAACTCCTCTGATATCCTGTCTGCCACAACGAAGATATCCTCCACCTTGTTATAAAGATAGAGAGTCTGCCCTCCCCTTGCAAGCTCACGGCGTATCGCATCGAATATCACCGCGTTGTCGTGCTCAAGAACGTAGGTCTGCACGGGTCTGCGCTCACCTGGTGCCTCATCAAGAATAGATATATCGCTGATGCCGTTCATCGCCATATTAAGAGTTCTCGGTATGGGCGTTGCCGTCAGGGTGAGACAGTCGATATTCTCCGCCATCTCCTTCAGCTTTTCCTTTTGCATAACGCCGAATCTCTGCTCCTCATCAATAATAAGAAGCCCGAGATCGCGGAACTCCAGCTGCTTTGATAAAAGCTTATGAGTGCCGATCAGCACGTCTATCTCACCGCGCTTCACACGGCGCAATATCTCCGCCTGCTCCTTCGGCTTTTTAAATCTTGAAAGCATCTCCACCGTCACGGGATAGCCGTTCATTCGTGAAAGTGCCGTCTGATAATGCTGAAGCGCAAGTATGGTGGTGGGCACCAAAATTGCGACCTGCTTGCCTCCCATTATCGCCTTGAACGCCGCACGCAGAGCCACCTCGGTCTTGCCGAAGCCAACGTCTCCGCAAAGAAGCCTGTTCATCGGCACGGGTCGAAGCATATCCTTCATTATCTCGTCAACCGCCGTCCTCTGCGAGTCGGTCAGCTCGTATGCAAAGCCGTCCGCAAAGGAATATTCAAGCTCGGAGTCGGGAGGATAGGCAAAGCCGGGCTTCCTCTGCCGCTCCGCATAAATGGCAATAAGCTCCTTGGCGATATCCTTCGCCGCCGCCTTTGCCTTGGACTTGGCTCTGTGCCATTCGGTGCCGCCCATTTTGGAGAGCTTCACCTTGCCCGATCTATCCCGCTCGCCGATGTATTTTCCTATCATCTCCAAGCGGTCGCAGGGAACGAAAAGCTTATCCGTGCCCGCGTATCTTATGGTGATATAGTCCTTCGTGATGCCGTCCACAGTCACCGACTGCATACCATCAAAAAGACCTATACCGTAATTTGCGTGAACGACGTAATCACCCTCGGAAAGCTCGGCATAGCTCATAAGTCGCTTGCCCGCTCCCCCTGCCTGCTTTATTATCCTGCGACGTCTGCGCTCGCTCATCACGGCTCTGCCGCTGTCGCGCTTCATAGAAAGCACGGCTATCTTCGGAGAGATAAGATCAAAGCCCTCCGCCTCGCCAACGGTTATAAATATTCTACCGCCGCCCTCTCGGGTTATATCAAATTTATCGTTAGTATAAACACAGCTTGCAAAAATATCCTGCATCCTGAGCGACTCGGCAAGCGAATCCGCCCCCGCGCGGCTCTCGCACACAAGAAGTATCCTGTAATTTCCGCGCCTGAGTGCCGAAAGATCCTCGTAAAGCATCGAAGGGTTGTCTCCGTAGGAGATAGTCCTCCTCGCCCTGAAGCCAAAAAGACCCGAAAGCCTCATAGAGCCAACTCCACCCGCAAAGGTGTTTATATGAACCGTGAGATTTTCAGCCAGAAAAGCCCGAAATTCGGACACGTCCTTAAGGTATCTCGCCGCCTCGGCGGTAACGAGCCCGCCCTCAAGCAAGCTATCTCGCTCCTCCTTCAGCCTCTCGCAAAATACCCGAAGCTCCTCCTCACAGCCCGAGGTGCCAACCGTCAGCACCGCCGCTCTGCCGTCGGCTCCCAGATAGTCGAGAAGACATTCACCCCTCTTATATATGACTCCGAGGAATCTGTCTCTGAAATCCACCGTCAGCCCCGAGGCAACTATGGCGCGCTCGGAGTTGAGCCTCTCCTTTACCGTGTCGTCCTTTGCCGAGATAATCAGCTTATCTATCTCCGAGAGCACCCTCTCTCTTGCGCCGCCCGAGAGCGTGACCTCAAGTGCGGGCAGAAGCTTAAGTGAGTCGAGGGCATCTCCGCTTCTTTGAGAAATGGGATCAAAATAGGCAATTCTGTCTATTTCATCGCCGAAAAACTCAACACGGGTAGGCTCTTCCGTGTCCCCGCTCCAAAAATCAACGATGCCGCCGCGACGGGAGAACTGCCCCTTGCCGTCAACCGAATCAACCGCCGCAAAGCCAAGGGCAAAAAGCCTGTCGCAAAGGTCGGTTGGAGCTATCTCATCTCCAACCTTAAGATATAAGGTGAGCTCAAGAAGCCTCTTTTTGGGAACGGTGTAGGAGAGCGCGGCAGACGGCGTTGCCACCACCGCATCAAGCTCGCCCCGAGCCACCGAAAGAAGCACCGACAGCCTCTCACGGTCAATGTCGTGGGAGGCTCTTATGTTATAGAAGATAAGGTCGCGCCGCTTGAAATGCGCCGCGCGCACGCCCGAGGCTATAAGCTTTTCGGAAAGCTTCTGTGCCGCGTCCTCGCTTTCCGCAAGGATCAGCACGGCCCTGCCCGATATGCGCCTCGCCTCAAGCGCGCTCTCCGCAACGAAGGCTACCTCGGCTCCGCCCGAAAGTCCGTTCACCGCAATGGGTAAGGGCTCCTCGGAGCTGAAGCTCTCGGCAAAGCAGGTGAGATATTTCAAAAACTCACCGTCCGCGCGGATAATTCCTGTTAAATTTTTCATTTTCTATCCCGAAGAAAAATTAAAATATCACTATAAAGAAGCAATTAAGCACCCTCTCGGAAAACTCAAAATGCCTCACTTTGAAAATCTGTTCATCGCGGTGTCGATATCGCCCTTGACGATAAGCTCTGCACAAGACATAATATCCTCATATCTATCGGATATTGCCTTGATCGCCGCCTCGGGGAATCTGCCAAGCACGAAGTCCACAAGATCGTATTCGGGCGAGGGCTTTTTGCCAACGCCGATCTTCACTCTCGGAAACTCCTCGCTGCCAAGGTGCGCAATAATGCTCTTAAGTCCGTTATGACCGCCCGCCGAGCCCTTGCGACGTATACGGATAACACCGGGGTCGAAGCTTATCTCATCGTGCAAAATCAGGACACGTTCGGGGGGTATCTTATAAAATGCCGCCGCCTCGCCCGCCGCAACTCCCGAATTATTCATCAGGGTCGTGGGCTTCATAAGAAGCACTCTTGCTCCGCCAAAATTCGCCTCGGCAACCGTTGCGTGGAACTTCGCTCTGTCTATCTTAACTCCGAGCTTCTCGGCAATATAGTCGATAGCAAGAAATCCCGCGTTATGGCGCGTCATCTCATATTGCTTGCCAATATTTCCAAGTCCGCAGATTATGAAGGACACGGGACCCGTGTCGCTTTTTTGCTCAATTTTCTTAAAGAGATCAAATATATTCATCTTTTTTAGTCCTTGATAAGTATCAGCTCTTTTGCGTAGGGCAGCTGCTCGATCGCCTCGCAGAGAGTCTTCCATTCGTCAAGCTTATGGGTGCGCCTTGCATAGTAGATATTGATGAGCACCTCATAGTTCAGAGTGACCGTCCTCAGCTGATTATAGGAGGTGGGAAGAAGCTGGATCATATTGTGCCAATGAGCCTTGTCTCTGCTTTCAAGATAAAGAAGCCTCTCGCTCTCGATGAAATCGATAAGCTTATCAAGCGCGCAAAGACCCTCCTCGGTGAGATGGTCGTGAGAGAAATCGGCTCTCTCAAATTTCTTCGCCTGTATCTTATGCATAGTGGAGGTGGAGTTTGCCACCGTTCCGACCTTGTAGGTATCAAATTCCTTCCACCAATAAAGGGGTGCCAGAATATCCAGGGAAACGAATATCTGCCTGAGATATTTTCTATGGTCCGAGCCCGCCCTTGCAAGCCTTGAAGCCAGGGAAAGATCGTTCTCGCCAAGCACGAAATTACCCATATCATCATAGTGCGAATCCATTCTCGCCCAGCTATTCATCGGGTTTCTCGCTCCCCTTATAGCGTTTTCCATATTCATAACCGAAATTCTGTCTACCTTAAGCATACCGTCTCCTGCCCGAGCCAAGCTCCTTGAAATTTCCTCGGCGCATATCCGCCGATTATTTAAAATATTTTTGCATTACAAAATATTATACCATATCTTTCGGCTCTTGTCAATCAGCGAAGCATAGCTTTTCGCTCTGTCGGAAAGTAATTTTATCATCTAGCGTCGCCCGTTGTGTCATAGAATAGAGAAAAATGTTAATTTTTAATCTTTTCTCTTTATTCTTTAAAAAGAATATGCTATAATGTTATATTGGAAAGGTAGCGGATAGCCGTATCCACAAAAAAGGTAAACATTATGAGTAAAAAGAAAAAGAGTGCCTGCGAGGCGGGCTGTCCCTCAAGACTCAACCGAGTCGGAGGTCAGGCGGTCCTTGAAGGCGTTATGATGAAGGCGGGCGAGCACACAGTCACCACCTGCCGCAAGGAGGACGGAAGCCTCGCTGTTACAGACGGCTCCTTCGTCTCCATAAGAAAAAAACTGAAATTTTTGAATATTCCCATTCTTCGCGGCGTCGTTAATTTCATTGAAATGATGAAGCTGAGCATCACCACCCTCGGCGCATCTGCCGATGCTATGGGGCTGGACGAGGAGGAAAACCCCGGAAGATTTGAGCGTTGGCTCAAAAAAAGGCTTGGCATCCGTCTCACAGACCTTGTTATGGTCATCTCGGTCATTCTCGGTCTCGGACTTTCGGTGCTTCTCTTTCTCTTCCTTCCCATCTGGGTAACGGCGGGAGTAAATCTCATTCTTGAGCTTTGCTCGGTGCCCCCGATGGGTCCTATACTCACCGCGATAGTTGAGGGTCTTATCAAGGTAGGCGTTTTCATCACCTATCTTTCTCTCGTTTCGCTTATGCCCGATATAAAGCGCACCTTTATGTATCACGGCGCGGAGCATAAATCCATAGCCTGCTTTGAGTCGGGAGACGAGCTCACCCCCCAAAACGCAATGAAGCACAGAAGATTTCATCCCCGATGCGGCACGAGCTTTATGTTCTTTATGATATTGCTCGGCATCTTTGCGGGAATTCTTATAAAGACCCTTATCCCTGGGCTTCCCACCTGGGCTTATTCGCTTATAAGGCTCGGCATACTTCCCATTCTTATGGGCATAGGCTACGAGGTAATAATGCTTGCGGGCAAGCACGATAATATCGTCACTCGCATCATCTCCGCTCCGGGTATGTGGGTGCAGAGAATAACCACCAAGGAGCCCACCGAGGATATGCTTGAGGTTGCAATAGTCTCCATCAAGTGCGCCCTTCGCGACGACTTCCCCGAATTCAAGGAATTCTTTGAGGCAAAGGCTTGGGAGCCCGCTCCGAAAGAGCCATCCCCCGAAGGTGATGAAGCAGAAGCAGACGTAGCAACCGTCGAGGCAGAAGCAAACGCAACCGCCGAAGCGGCAGAGCCCGCCGAAGCAGAAGCAAACGCAACCGCCGAAATGGCAGAGCCTGACTCCAACGCCCAAGATGCAGATAGCACCAAAGCAGAGGTAGCCTCCGCCGAGATCAGCGAGGCAAGCGTTGCCGAAGCGAGTGCAGCCGTCACAAGCGGCGAAAACTTGGACACAGAGTCCGCCAAAGCGAAAGAAAATACCCAAAATTGCGACACTCCCTCCGTCCTCACCTCCGAAAATGAGGATCAGTGAGGCGGCAAGGCTTCTTCGCGAGGCAGGCATTTCCACCTATCGCGAGGAGGCGAGGAGGCTCTTTTCCCATATAGAGGGCGCGCCCGAATACACCCTTATCGCATCCGACCCCGAGAGCACCTCCGAGGCGTTTGCCGAGGCGGTTGAAAGGCGGTGCAAAAGAGAGCCTCTCCAATATATAATCGGCGAGGTCGGCTTTTATAAGGAGACCTACAAGGTCACGCCCGATTGCCTTATCCCGAGAGAGGACACCGAGATCCTTGTGGACTACGCGGTGAAAAATCTCCCTCGCGGCGCAAGGGTGCTTGACCTTTGCACAGGCAGCGGCTGCATTGCCGTCTCCACGGTGAAAAATCTTCCCAAATCGACCGCCCTTGCCCTAGATATCTCCGAGGGTGCACTTTCGGTGGCAAGGGAAAACGCAGAGAAAAACGGAGTTTCACATAGAGTTGACTTTATCCTCCGCGACGTCCTCTCCGACGCCGCCCCAAGCGGTAGCTTTGATGCCATTCTTTCAAACCCCCCCTACGTTAAGGACTCGGTCTACCCCGAGCTTGAAGCAGAGGTGCACCGCGAGCCGAGGATCGCCTTTGTTGGCGGCGAGGACGGCGGCGACTTCTACCGCCATATAACGAAAGCTTATAGTGGCTCTCTTAAAGAGGGCGGCTTCATCGCCTTTGAGATCGGCTATGATCAAAGGTCCTTGATAGAGGATATCGCAAGAGCCGAAAATATGACCTGTGAGGTGCGGCTCGACCTTTCAGGCCACCCCCGTGTTGCGATTTTAAGGCATAAGAGCTGATTTCAGAGCCCCTATATTTCAAATAATCTTCAATCACAGTAACCCAAAGTGACGGCCTCTCATAGTATGATGAGGAGAATGCATTCACAGTGCAAAGGCTTTGGAGGTTACTATGAGAGACACAAGACCTGCGGTCGCCCTGATATTCGGCGGTATGGGATACGAGCGCGAAATTTCTATCAGCGGCGCACCCTATTTACACAGTCTTATAGACAAAACCAAATATAAGGTCATACCCATCCTGATCGAAAGCTCGGGAGTTATGACAGAGGCGGAAATATCGGGCGGCAACGTAAAAGACACAGGCGTTGCGGCGCATCTTTTCAGAATGTTCGGTCGAGGCGGCATTATCGCGGAGGGAGACTTCACTCCCCTTGCGGCGGCTATTCCCCTGCTTCACGGGGACCTTGGAGAGGACGGCACCCTTCAGGGCGCGCTCACGACCGTTGGCATCCCCTATATCGGCTGCGACCCGAGCGCGGGCAGTCTCTGCCTTGACAAGATATTCACCAAAATAATTGCCGAGCACCTCGGCATACCTGTCGCAAAATACCGCACTTATATTGAAAATTGCGACACCTCCCCCGATATACCCGAGCTTGAGAGGCATCTCGGCTACCCGATGTTCGTAAAGCCCGCGCGGCTTGGAAGCTCGGTTGGCATAAGCCTCGCAAAGGATCGCGCCTCCCTTGAAAAAGCAATAGCCGAGGCGAAAGAGGTTGGCTCGGGCAGAGTGCTGATCGAGGAGTGCATCAAGGTTAAGGAGGAGGCGGAGATCGCCTTCCTTGAGCTTTCGGGCAAAAGGATATTCACCGCCCCGGGCTCGGTCTCGGGTACGGACGGCTTCTACGATTTCAGCAAAAAATATCAAAGCACCACCGCGCAGATCTCGGAGGTTGCTGGCACCACCAAAAAGCAAGCCGAGCTTATCGAAAAATACTCAAGGGTTCTCGCAAGCTTCATCGGGCTTCGCCATATTTCAAGAATTGATTTCTTCATATCCGAGGACGGCGGCGTAATCTTCAACGAGATAAACACCTTCCCCGGCTTCACCGTCGGCAGTCTTTATCCAAGACTTCTCAAAAAAGCGGGCATAGACCCCGCCCTTGCGATAAACTCGCTGATAAGCGAGGTGGCGGGCTTATGATCGGCGTATTCGATAGCGGCGTTGGCGGTCTTTGCGCTTACGAGCGGCTAAAGGAGCTTCTGCCAAATGAGGAGCTAATCTACCTGAAGGACACGGAAAACGCCCCCTACGGCACGAAAACAAGATCCGAGGTCCTCTCCCTCACGAAAAAGAACGTCCGCACCTTAAGAGAACGGGGAGCCGAGCATATACTCATAGCCTGTTGCACCGCATCGGGGCTATGGTCGGAGCTCACGGACGAGGAAAAAAGCATATCCACCCCAATAATTTTCCCCGCCGCCGCCGAAGCGGTGAAGGCGGCAAGAGAGGCAAAAGCCAAAAATGATATATCCTCTATCCTATCGGGCAAGGGGATAGATAAAGAAATCGGCTCCGACGGCGGACTCGTGGCGGTGATATCAACCGAGCTCACCGCAAAAAACCACACCTTCAAGAAGGCTATTGAGGAATTAGACCCCGCCGTTTCGGTCTGCGAGATGGGTGCGCAAATGCTCGTCAGCCTTGTGGAGCTTGGAGCAAGAGACGGTATTCTTTTTCCAAGAGAAAGTGCGCTTTTAGACAGTATTTGCAAGGATATCAAAGCCTCGGGAGCATCGGCTCTTATCCTCGGCTGCACTCATTTCTCCCACCTGAAGGAGGAATTCAAGGCGCGGCTCGGCGAGATAAAAATCATAGACACGGCGCGCCTCGGCGCAGAATGGCTCGCAAAGAAATGTAAACAGGAGTTTACTAAATTAGGTCAAAAATAGCCCTGAAATGCCCAAATTTCGGACACAGGGTCGGACATAAACAAAAACAAGGAGAAATAAAAATGGCAAAATACAGACGCGGCAGGATCAACGATGCAGTTGCCGAGGAGCTGGCTGTTGCATTGAGAGAGGTCAGAGAGCCCAAGGTTATAGATAACTTCGTGAGCATCACGAGAGCGGAGGTCGCACCCGACCTTAAGTTCGCAAGCATCTACTTCTCCTGCATCGGAGATTCCGCAAAGGCACTTGAGGGTCTTAAAAAGTGCACGGGTATGTTAAGGCATCATCTTGCGGTGCATCTTAATCTGCGCATCACCCCTGAGCTTCACTTCGTTAAGGACGGCTCTATCGAGCACGGCGCGTATATCGCAATGAAGCTTAAGGAAATAGAGAAAAGCGATGCCGAGATAAAGGCGGCGGCTGAAAGGTCCTCTGCCGAGAGCGGCGACGAGAGCTGATATGGAGATCAGGCGCGCTAATCCTAACGATATTCTCGGCATTGAGAAGATAGAGGAGCTATCCTTCGGCGACCCTTGGGACAGAAAGACTATCTCGGGCTACGTCTGCTCCGAGGACGGAATGTGCTTCGTTGCCACAGACGGCGGCGAGGTGATAGCATACGTCATCGGCAGAATTATCGCACCCGAGGGCGAGATATACAGGATCGCCACTCACCCCGACCGCCGAGGCAGAGGCGTTGGCTTCAGGCTTATTTCCTACTCCCTCAAAACCGAGCGCGGCAGAGGACTTGAAACCACCTTCCTTGAGGTGAGATCGAGAAACCTCCCCGCCATCTCCCTCTATAAAGCTTACGGCTTTGAGGTGGTTGGCAGAAGGTCAGGCTACTATAAGGACCCCGCCGACGACGCCATCGTTATGATGCTGGGTAAATAATTCGGATATCAAAGCTATCAATTAATTCACAAATAAAAGCTATCGACTAATTCACATATCAAAAAGCATTGGAGAAAAAATGAACGTACTCGCCTTTGAAAGCTCCTGCGACGAAACGAGCGCGGCGGTCGTCTCTTGCGACGCCGAAGGTAAATTCACCGTAAGATCCAATATAATAGCATCCCAGATCGAGACCCACCGTCTCTATGGCGGTGTCGTTCCCGAGATAGCAAGCCGAGCACACGCAGAGGTGATATCCTCTATCACTTACGAGGCTTTGGAGGCGGCAGGTGTCTCAATTTCGGATATTGACCTGGTTGCCGTCACCTCAAACCCGGGGCTTATCGGCGCACTGCTTGTCGGCGTTAATTTCGCAAAAGGACTTGCCGTGGCAAACGGTATTCCTCTTGTCGCGGTGGATCATATCAAGGGGCACACCGCCGCCGCTCTCCTTCTGGACGAGCCCCCGAAGCCACCCTATCTCGCCCTCACCGTGTCGGGCGGTCACACGGCTATATATCACGTCACCGACTACACCGACTTCACCCTCATAGGCACAACGCGAGACGATGCCATCGGCGAAGCCTTCGACAAGATCGGCAGACTTATCGGCATCCCCTACCCCGCAGGTCGCGGCTTTGATCAGCTCTCCCGAGAGGGCTTCATCCTCGCCACGGGCGACGAGCAGGACTTCTATAAAAAATACAAAAGCTGTGCCGCATATAAGGATAAGGAGATGACTCTCCCCTCCCCCGCACTCTCCGACGGCTCCCTTGATTTTTCCTTCTCGGGACTTAAGACCGCGGGAGTTAATCTTCTTCACAAATACGAGCAGCACGGAAGGGCTGTCCCCCGCGAGCTTTTCGCCGCAAGATACACCTTTGAGGCGGTTGAGGCGGTGGCAAAAAAGATAAGTCTCGCGCTAGAGAGATACCAAGGCTGCGACCTCGTTTTAGCGGGCGGTGTTGCGGCAAACTCCCACCTTCGCGCAAGGCTCTCCGAGGTGTGCAGGTCGGCAGGGGTGTCTCTGTTTATGCCTCCCGTGGAGCTCTGCGGCGACAACGCGGCAATGATCGCCGCGGCGGGCTATTATGAATTTATCAAGGGAAATCTCTCGGATTCCTCCCTCAACGCAAGCGCACTTGATTCTATCACGAGATAAATTATTCTGAAAACAACCGAAAGGATAAAAAATGGAAAGCATTGATAAGGTACACGGCACCTTTGAGCGCCGCGTTATGGAAACAAAGGATACCGACGTTCCCACCGCCGTTATAAAAAGACTTCCCCGATACCACAGATACCTCGGCGATCTTCTTGAAGCAGGCAGACTTCGTATATCCTCCTCCGAGCTTTCAAAAATTATGAACGTCACAGCCTCCCAGATCCGTCAGGACCTTAACTGCTTCGGAGGCTTCGGTCAGCAGGGCTACGGCTACAATATAAAATATCTTTTCTCAAAGATCAGCGAGCTTCTCGGAGTTGCCGAGGGATACGACTGCGTTATCGTGGGAGCGGGCAACCTCGGACGAGCCCTCGCCTCCACACGTATGTTCGGCAGGCGCGGCATAAACCGCATAGCCCTCTTTGACGTCAACCCCGAGATCGTTGGCACCGAGATATACGGCATACCCGTTTACCATATAGACGAGCTCTACGACTTCTGCAAGCACAAGCGGGTCAACATCGGCGTTCTCACCGTTCCCAAGTCCGCCGCATACGACGTGGCGCGTACTCTCGCCGCCGCAGGCGTTAAGGGTATATGGAATTTCGCGAATATGGAATTGAAGCTCGACGACGACTCCGTTATAGTTGAAAACATCCATCTTGGAGATTCTCTTATGACTCTCTGCTATAAGGTCAAGGTGAAAAACGACCAGATAAAAAAGAGCGCAGAGGGCGAAGAATAAGAAAAAGACCCCACCCTGTGTCTCATTTTTAAGGTTTTCTTAAAAAAATCAAAGAGTCCCGAACCAAAAAATTGAAGCGGTGCAAAATCTTTTCACCGCAAAAATCCTTCACACACGGAGTATTAAATGAAAAGCTTTTACATAAAGGCGCATCCCACCGCCGCAAGCCTCTCCGAGAGCTTCAGGGAAGCAACCGCAGAGGAGCTTCGAGTGCTGGTTTGTATGATCGCTCTGGACGGAAAATGCGTCACCGCCGAGGAAATTTCAAAAAGAGCGGGCACCTCGCTCAACCGAGCTCGGGCGTCCATCACCCTTTGGGAGTCGGAGGGCGCAATAAGCATCTCCACAGAGGAGAGCAATATTATAGATGAATTTGATCCCGACACCGAAACTGTCGAAGCAAAAAAGACCGCCGAGACCATCAGGCAAGAGGGGCTTCGTGAGCTCCACGAGGAGATAGCCTCCATCATCGGCAAGCCCGCCCTTGATAGGGAGGAGATCGCACGCATCACCGCCCTCTATTCGGAGCTTGCTCTCTCGGAGGAATATATCATCACCCTCGCTCACCATATAAAGGCTCGCCACGAGGCGGCGGGTAAGGAAACGAGGCTTCGCGTTGGAAATATCGTCACCCGAGCAAGGGCTCTCGTTGAAAAGGGCGTGGACTCCCTTGAGCTTCTTGAGCACTATATCGAAACGGTTGAAAACGACACGAAGGACGAGCACATAATCCGCCGTGTCCTCGGCATCTGGAACAGACGCATCTCAAAATCCGAGAAGGATTATTTCCGCAAGTGGACCGACGAATTCTGCTTCGGCGAGGAGATAATCTCCGAGGCATACGACATCGCCGCCCTTAAGGCAAACGCATCCTTAAGCTATATGAATAAGGTGCTTGCATCCTGGCACGAGGCGGGCTGCAAAACCGTTGAGGAATGTAAAAATTACGACACCTCCCGCCTCCAAGCGAAAAAATCTCGCGGCGGCAACCAAAAATCCAAGACCGAGCCCCAAACCCCGAAATACGGAAACTTCGACCCCACGGCGGCACTTGAAGCAGCCATCAAGCGTTCCTTTGATAAAAAATAAAGAAACAGGAGAAGGATATGTATAGCTACGAAAATTACCATAAGGTAAAGGAAGAAATAGAAGCTCGCAGAAAGAAGGCTATTGCCGATGCGGATGCAAGAGACGAAAAGCTCCGCTCTATCTCCGAGGAAATAAGAGAGATCGACGGCGAGCTCTCCAAAACAGGACTTATTATCTTCAAGGCGGCTTGCACAGGTCAGGATATTGCACCCATCAAGGAGCGTAATAAATTGCTTCGCGCAAAGCGAGCGGAGGTCCTTCGCAGTCTCGGCTACCCCGAGGACTATTCCGACGTTAAGTACCACTGCCCTATATGCTCGGACAGCGGATATATAAACGGCGCGAAAATGTGCTCCTGCTTCCACGAGGCTCTCGTTAAGGCGACCATCGCATCCTCGGGCATCGGAGATCTTATCGAGGAGCAGTCCTTCGATAACTTCGAGCTGGATAGATACAAAAAGGATCCCGCAGTATACGAGCAAATGTCGGGCGTGCTTGCCAAGGCAAAGGAATATGCAAGCTCCTTCAGAACCAACAAAACCAACATTCTTATGATCGGCACCACGGGCACAGGTAAGACCCACCTCTCCACCGCGATCGCAAGAGAGGTGATCAAGCAGGGCTACGACGTTATCTACGACAGCATCCACAACATCATCTCCGACTTTGAGGAGGATAAATTCAAGAGCGGCTACGGCCCATACGAGCCGAAAACAGAAAAATATCTTGAATGTGATCTGCTTATCATCGACGATCTCGGCACCGAATTTTCAAATCAGTTCACCGTCTCCTGCATATATAATCTTATCAACACAAGAATGAACCACGGCAAGGCAACCATCATTTCCACAAACCTTGATGCCGAGGAGCTTTCAAGAAAATATGAGGGCAGGATCTATTCGCGCCTTGTTGGCAGATCGATCATTCTTCCCTTCGCGGGCAGAGACCAACGCCTCGGCGGCTTTTAAAAAGAGCGAGTGTGGTGACCCAAGGTAGGAAACCGTCCCGCAAAAGCTGTCGCTTCAGATAATTAACCGAGCTCTCCCTCCCGAAATAATTTTTCCGCAAAAGAGGGCTCCCATTTATAAAAAGATAGCTCCCATTTATAAACCGAAAATCATAAAAAAACAGAGCAAGAACACAAAGGAATTTGGATCTTCCCCGAAGCATCTCGCCTCGGCAGATCTTCTCTTCCCTTATTCTTGCTCTGCTTTTTATTTGGTTTTTCCTTATTCCTGCTCTGATTTTTATTTGGGTATTACCTTATTCCCGCTCTGATTTTTATTCGGTTTTTGGGGAACACAAACCCGCAAGGCGCAATAAATTGTTCCCTAATTATCTGAAAAATCGGGACACAGGGTGCCACTTAATGCAAAAAAACTTAAATTGCCTTGCCTGTTACCACCACGTCGACCCCTGTGCCGAGCACGTCGGAGATGACTGCGTCGCCGATAGAAAGACCGTCGGGTGCAACCACCGAATTTATCTCGTCCATACAAGCAAACACCAGTTCCTTCGGGATAGCCGCAGAGGTCTTAACAGGCTGAAGTCTGCCCGACTCGGTGCGCACGGTGCTCGTCACCGATCTTTTCGGATGGGTACATTCATCCTCTGCATAGGTCTTGCCTCTCGGGCAAGCATTACCATCCACCGAGATAAGCTTTCCATCATCGAGGTAAAGCGTCATATCACAGCCTCTCGGGCAAATAATACAAGTCAGCTTTCTTTCCATCCTCACACCTCCTCAAGAGAGAGTCTGATCTCTCCGACCTTTGCCTCGGCAATATCCTTTGCGGATAGCTTCACGGTCTCCATCTCACCAGGCGCAAGCTTCAGCTTTCTTTTGGAAAGGATAACTCTATCGCCAAGCCTTGCAACGATCTTCTTATCGCGGAATACGTCGCTCACTCTGAAATAAACAGTTGTATCCTCCGCTTTATGCAGTATGTGGGGTACCGTGTAGCGAATTTTGCCATCTGTGACTATCTTAACCTTGATCAAATCACCTTTTGCGACGCCTCCCTGGAGGGCATATTCCGCCGCCGCTCGACCCGCGATCACCGCCTCCTCGGAAACGTAGTCCACAAGGTCGTGAACGTGAAGCACGTTGCCGCAAGCAAATATTC
Organism: Clostridia bacterium; assembly: GCA_017410065.1. GTDB lineage: Bacteria > Bacillota > Clostridia > Oscillospirales > CAG-272 > UBA1740. The sequence continues at coordinate 29,209 of JAFQRL010000005.1, forward strand.
CCTCCTCCGAGGTCTGCCTGTCGCCGTCGACTATCGCACCGCCCGTCACCCTGTCCATATCGATACCGCAGGAGACGGTAAGCTCGTTTTCGGGAATAAGTCCGCAGGAAAGAAGCAGGGTGTCGCACTTGATATATTCCTCGCTCCCCGCAATAGGTCTGCGATTTTCATCCACCGCCGACACCGTCACCCCCTCAAGCCTTTCCTTGCCGTGGATCGCCGTGACAGTGTGAGAAAGCTTCAAGGGAATATTATAATCATTAAGGCATTGCTCAATATTTCTTGCAAGACCGCCCGAATAAGGCATCAGCTCGCACACCGCGTGGACCTTCGCACCCTCAAGGGTCATTCGCCTTGCCATAATAAGCCCGATGTCGCCCGAGCCGAGAATTACCACCTCGCGACCCGGCATATATCCCTTCATATTAACGAACTTCTGCGCAAGACCGGCGGTATATATTCCCGCAGGACGAGTGCCCGAAATTCCAAGCGCACCCTTGGGTCTCTCGCGGCAGCCCATCGCAAGCACGATAGCATCAGCCTTCACGGTGAAGATGCCGCGCTCGGAGCTCATCGCAGTTACGGTCTTGTCCTTATGCAGCTCTATAACCATAGTGTTCAGCATAAAGTCGATCCCCATCTCACGCACTCTCGCCTCATACCTTGCGGCGTATTCGGGGCCCGTGAGCTCCTCGCCAAAGGTATGAAGACCAAATCCGCCGTGAATACATTGGCGAAGAATACCGCCGAGCGAATCGTCTCTCTCCAGAATAAGAATATCGGATACTCCTGCCTCACGCGCCGCAATTGCCGCCGCCATTCCCGCAGGTCCGCCGCCGATTATGGCAACGCTTGTTTTAATTACATTCTCCATTACGCATTGCCTCCATCTGCATTTTTAACGGTTTTCGCCTTATTATGCAAACTATTATTTGCATTTTCGTTATTTTTCCAAAGCTTTTCCTTTGTCCTTGAAATATTGAGGAAGGATTTTCCGCCGCTCTTTGTTACGTCAAGATAATCAATTCCTCTCTCACGGGAGAGTATCTCCACGATATAAGGCGTGCAGAAGCCGCCCTGGCATCTGCCCATAGTTGCTCTCGTTCTGCGCTTTATTCCGTCGACGGTCACAGGGCGAGGCTCGGTCCTTATAGCCTCAATTATCTCCCCCTCTGTCACAAGCTCGCAACGGCAGATGACCCTTGCATATTCGGGGTGCTCCTTGATTATTTCGTTCTTTTCTTCCTGTGTGAGTTCCTTGAAATAATGCATCGGGCGACGTGTGGGAACGAAGTCCTCTCTTTCCTTAAGCGGTGCTCCAACCCCCGAAAGAAGCTCGCAAACGTACTCCGCAATAGCAGGCGACGCCGAAAGCCCCGGGCTCTCAATTCCCGCCGCGTTCACAAATCCGTCCTCGGTTACGTTTATGATAAAATCGCCTGTTGAGCCGCCCGCGCGAAGACCTGTGAAATTAGTGATGGTCTTGCCGAAATTGATACCCTTCACCTGCTCGGATGCAAGGGCGCGCACCCTTGCCTGACCCGCCGCCGTTGTGCTTAAGTCGGTCTTGTCGTCAATATCCTCCGCCGTGGGTCCTATAAGAAGGTTGCCGTCCACCGTTGGCGTAACGAGCACGCCCTTGCCCATTTTTGAGGGGCAACGGAAGATGGTCGAGCCAACGTGGTCGCCGCACTCCTTGTCAAGCAAAATATATTCTCCGCGACGTGCTCTCACGGTGAAGCCATCGTCGCCCGCAAGCCTTGCGACCTCATCCGAATAAAGCCCTGCGCAGTTCACAACGTACCTTGCCGAAACCGACTTATCGGCGGCTCCTATAATAAATCCGCCATTAGCTCTTTCAATTTTATCCACCTTGAATTCAAGGCGAAGCTCCGCGCCGTTATCGATCGCGTTACCCACCGCCGCCATACAAAGCTCGTATGGGCAAACGATAGCACCCGTGGGTGCGTGAAGCGCACAGCTCACGCCGTCGCCAAGGTTCTTTTCAATTTTGCGAGCCTCCTCGCCCGAAAGAAGCTTGAGCCCACGAACGCCGTTGCTCTCGCCCCTTTTGAGAAGTGCCGCAAGCGTTTCGCGATCCTCCTCGCTAAAGCCGACCACCATCGAGCCGCAACGCTTATACTTAACGCCAAGCTCCGCGCAAACAGACTCCATCATCTCCGAGCCGCGAACGTTGAGCTTTGCCTTAAGCGAGCCCTCCTTTGCATCGTATCCCGCGTGCACTATTGCGGAATTTGCGCGAGTGGCGCCGAGGGCAACGTCACTCTCCTTTTCAAGAATAACCACCCTCATTCCGTTTTTCACGAGAGCGCGCGCCACAAGTCCGCCAACAACTCCCGCACCGATAACAGCAACGTCAAACATCAATAATTCTCCAATCAAAGCGTCATCTTTTTCCTGTTTATTATATATCAGATCATATTATAATTCAAGCACTTTAAAAAAGTTTGATAAAAATTAATCAAATTATTCCTGTTTTCAAAATAAAAAATCAAAAAATCGATATAATAGTAAGAACCTCACTTGACTAACCGTCCTCGCGGTGTTAAAATAATATTATATTATTTTCAAAGCACCCCAATCGAAAGGATAAAAAATGAAGATCAACGACACCCTCTACGGCTTCAAGGTCAAAAATATAGAAAACGCCGAGGATGCCCACGGCACGCTCTACACAATGGAGCACGAAAAGACAGGCGCGCCTCTCACCTTCCTTCAGCGCGACGATAGCAATATGACCTTCTCCATTGCCTTCCGCACTCCCCCGAAGGACGACACGGGCGTCTTCCATATCATCGAGCACTCGGTGCTCTGCGGCTCAAGAAAATATCCTGTGAAGGACCCCTTCGTTGAGCTGCTTAAGGGCTCGCTCAACACCTTCCTCAACGCCCTGACCTACGAGGACAGAACGGTTTATCCCGTCTCCTCCCGTTGCGAAAAGGACTTCCTTAATCTGACGGATATATATCTTGACGCGGTGTTTCACCCCCGTATGCTCTCGGATGAGCGTATCTTCCTTCAGGAGGGCTGGCACTACGAATACGATGAAAATAAAGACACTCTCTCCTATAACGGCGTGGTCTATAACGAAATGCGCGGAGCCTATTCCTCTCCCGAGGAGATAGCGAGCAACGCCCTCCGCTCCGCCCTTTTCCCCACGACCGTTTACCGTCACGACTCCGGCGGCGACCCCGACGCCATCCCCACCCTCACCTACGGCGAGCTCCTACGCGCTCACAGCACTTATTATCACCCATCCAACTCAATGATATTCCTTGACGGCTCGGTGGACCTTGATAAGCTGCTGCCCCTTATCGCCTCCTATCTTGACGAATACGACCGCCTTGATATAAGCGTTATCTACCCCGAGGAGCCTGCCACAGACGGCGGCTGCACCGAGGTCGAATTCGAGCCGGGCAGCGACCCCCTCGCAAGAGTGCTGTTCGGCTACGTTTATTCCTCTCCCGAAAACAAGGCAACCGACTATGCCCTCGCCATTCTTGATAACACCATAGCCTCCACCAACGACACCGCCCTTAAGCGCGCAATGCTTGACAGCGGACTTTGCGAGGATATGTCAACCTACGTCTACCGCTCGCGCCAGACCCAATACACCGTCGAGCTTATCGGCGTTAAGGAGGAGGATATCCCCAAGGTCGCCGAAGCGCTTGAGGGTGCCATAAGAGATATCGCAAAGGCGGGTATAGACAAAGAAAGGCTCGCCGCCACCCTGAATAACGACGAGCTCCGAATGAAGGAAGGCGACGACGGCTCCTATCCGAGAGGCGTCTCAAACGCACTTGTCGCTTATTCCTTCCAGAACTACGGCTTCCCTGTCTCCAAGGCGCTCAGCTATTCGGACGATATCGAATTTGCAAGAGCCTCCCTTGATAGCGATTTTTACGAGCAGCTCCTCCTTTCGGCAACCGTGGATAACCCCCACAGAGCCTGCGTCGTTATGCGCCCGAAGGAGGGCCTTGGAGAAAAGCAGGCAGAAGCTCTCCGAGAGAGGCTCTCAAATATAAAAAGCTCCCTTTCGGCAGAGGAGCTTGAAAAAATAAAGGCGTGCGCTCTGTCTCTTAAGGAATTTCAGGACACCCCCGACACCCCCGAGGCAATAGCCACCCTTCCGCGCCTCGCGCTTTCGGATATCGAGCCCCGCCCCTCAAAGGTAAAAACTCAAAAGGAGGTGGCAGAGGGTGCGACCGTTCTTTGCCACGGCATCGAGACTCGCGGCATAACCTATCTCACCCTTGCCTTTGAGGCAAACGACCTGACAGACAGCGAGCTTCAGAAGCTCTCCTTCGCCGCAAGCCTCTTTAAAAACCTGAATACCGCCGAGCACTCGGTCTCCTCGCTCCAAAGCGAAATAAAATCCAAGCTCGGCTACCTCAACTTCTCGCTCACGCAATTCCCCTTCTGCGACGGCTCGGGCAGAGCGAGAGTCACCCTCTCCGTTACGGCTAACGCCCTTGAAAGATGTGCCCACGAAATAGTGAAGCTTGCAAGAGAGGTGCTCCTCACCACCGATTTCAGCGACACCGCCCAGATCGAAAGACGGCTTATTCAGCGCCGCTCGGTAATGGACGAGGCTCTCACCTCCGATTCCTTAAGCTTTGCCCTCGCAAGAGTCAATTCCTCCCTCTCCGAGTCGGGCAGAATATCCGAGCTCACAAGCGGCTACACCGCCTATAAATGGATAAACGAAATAACGAAAAACGCAAAGGAGACGGCGAAGGCTCTCTCCGAGGAGCTGCCCGAGCTTATCTCGCGCATCGCGGTTAAGGAAAGGCTCACCGTGAGCCTCGCCTCGGAAAAGGACGAGGCCCTCATATCTGCTATCCTCTCCGCATTTCCCTCGGGCAAGCCCTCTCCCGAGCCAAAGAGCTTCTCGGGCGAGCCTCTGCGCCACGGTATACCCATCCCCGCAAAGGTCTCCTATGCAGTCACGGGTGCTATCTCCGAGGAGTGCTGTAAGAATAACGGCGCAATGCGCGTTGCTCGCTCCATCCTCAACTACGAATACCTTTGGGGAGAGGTGAGAGTCAAGGGCGGCGCATACGGCACGGGCTTTATCACCAGAAAAACAGGCGAGATGATGTTCTATTCCTACCGCGACCCCTCTCCCGAAGCCGCCCTGTCGGTCTATGAAAGAGCCCCCGCCTTTCTCCGCGAGCTTGCAAGGGATAACTGCGACCTCACCAAATTCATCATCGGCGCATACGGCGACTACGATATCCTCTCCACCCCGAGGACAGAGGCTTCCCAAGCCCTCTACGATTATATGACAGGCTGGTCCGCCGAAAAGGAGCTTGCCTTAAAGGAGGGTATCCTCTCGGCAAACGGCGAGAGCCTCCGTCTCGCCGCGGATATTATCGAGGGTGCGTTTGTCCGCTCCTCCACCTGCGTTATCGGCGATAGAGCCGCCGTCGGTCGAGTAGCTCCGCCCCTCACCGAGCTTAAAACCAAATTTTAAAAATAAAAAATAGCTATTGACTTTTGGTTTTTCTTATGCTAAAATATATGCTATATAATTTATAAAATAAAAAAAGAGAGGAAACAAAAATGGCAACTTATTTCTCCGAGCCCTCCCATACCTTCAGCGAATACCTTCTCATTCCCGGCTACACCGACGAAAGATGTATTCCCGCTAACGTATCGCTTCGCACCCCCCTTGTTAAGTACAGAAAGGGCAGCGAGGAATGTCCTATTATGATGAACATTCCTATGACGAGCGCGATAATGCAGTCGGTTTCAGACGATAAGATGGCCATAGCTCTCGCAAAGGAGGGCGGCATTTCCTTCATATACGGCTCCCAGTCGGTTGAGGACCAGGCGGCAATGGTCGCAAGAGTTAAGAATTATAAGGCAGGCTTCGTTGTGAGCGATTCAAACCTCACCCCCGACAGCACCCTTGCAGACGTTCTCGCCCTCGTTGAGGAGAACGGACACTCCACTATGGCTGTCACCTCCGACGGCACCGCTCACGGCAAGCTTCTCGGCATCGTCACAGGCAGAGACTACCGCGTGAGCCGTATGTCCACAGACGAGCTTGTTAAAACCTTTATGACTCCCATAGATAAGCTTATAACCGCACCCGAGGGCACCACCCTTAAGGCGGCAAACGATATCATCTGGGATCATAAGCTCAATTCCCTCCCCATCGTTGATAAGGATGGCAACCTTAAGTATTTCGTATTCCGCAAGGACTACTCCCAGCACAAGGAAAATCCCCAGGAGCTTCTTGATAAAAACAAGAGCTATATCGTGGGCGCAGGCATCAACACCCGCGACTACGAGGAGAGAGTTCCCGCTCTCGTTGAGGCAGGAGCAGACGTCCTTTGCATAGACGCCTCCGAGGGCTACACGATTTGGCAGAAGCGCACCCTTGATTTCATCAGGGCAAGGTACGGCGATAGCGTTAAGGTCGGCGCGGGCAACGTCGTTGACAGAGACGGCTTTATGTTCCTTGCCGAGGCAGGCGCAGACTTCATCAAGATCGGTATCGGCGGCGGCTCCATCTGCATCACCCGTGAGCAGAAGGGCATCGGTCGCGGTCAGGCAAGTGCGGTCATCGAGGTCGCCGCTGCGCGTGACGAATACTTCAAGAAAACAGGCGTGTATATTCCCATCTGCTCGGACGGCGGTATCGTCCACGATTATCATATGACTCTCGCTCTCGCAATGGGCGCAGACTTTATGATGCTCGGCAGATACTTCGCAAGATTCGACGAATCCCCCACACCCAAGATTATGGTTAACGGTCAGTACGTTAAGGAGTATTGGGGCGAGGGCTCCAACCGCGCGAGAAACTGGCAGAGATACGACCTCGGCGGCAAGGCAAAGCTCTCCTTCGAGGAAGGCGTTGATTCCTACGTAACCTACGCAGGCCCTCTTCACGATAACGTTGAAAAGTCTCTCTACAAGGTAAAATCCACAATGTGTAACTGCGGCGCCATCACCATCGAGGAGCTCCAGGAAAAGGCAAAGATGACCCTCGTCTCCGCCACAAGCATCGTCGAAGGCGGCTACCACGACGTTATGCTCCGCTCCACCTCCTCCGTGAAGTAATTAAAAAACCCGCACAAAAAGCATTAAGGAAAAATATCTTATCCAAAATGCTTTAAAGAAAATAAATATCTCACCACCAAAAAGGGATGGCTACGGCGCACCTGCTTTATTGCAGGTCGCCGTAGCCATCCCTACCGTAAAGCAGTTTTTCATCAATATCAAAAGGGACGAGAAAATCTCGTCCCTTTTGCACACTACCTTGCTATGCAAGGTATAGTGTGTTATACTGTATTTTACTTTCGGGCGGTAAAGAAGTGATGTTTTTGCTTACGCAAAAGTGATGTTACTCACTTCGCTCATAATGATGTTGCTCCCTGCGGTCGCAATGATGTGATGTTTGCCCACTGTGCCGCAGGCACACATCATTGCCGTAGGCTACATCATTAGGCGAAGCCGACATCACTTGCCCGTAAGGGCAAACATCATTCGGCGCACCTGCTTTATTGCAGGTCGCCGTAGCCATCCCTTTCACTTTTCATATACATCATAAAGCGCACGCCTCTATCTGTAAAAAACAGCAAAGCACGAAGAAAACACGAAGAAAACACGAAAGAAACACGAAATTTTCACTTAGTTCTATTGATTTTTTTAAAGCCCTGTGGTATAATAACATCGAGGTGATGATAATGACACTAAAGGAATTAAGAATATCCAAGGGGCTAAGTCAAGTCGAATGTGCTGAATATCTTGGAATGTCTGTAAGAAATTATCAGAATTATGAGAGCGGCAAAAACAGCAGAGCCACCGCCAAATATAACGCGCTCTATAAAAAGCTTGAAGCATACGGCGACAACTCTTTCTCCGCCGCCACAGACCGTATCGAATACAAAACGAATATTGTAATGGGTGATGGACTTCAGGATCTTATTTGCGGAGTTGCAAAATATCAAAAACGCGATTGCTTTGCCCTGTTACACAGATATGTTACAACTCCAATCGATGGAAAAATCTGTACACTTTACGGTCTGCGCCGAACAGGCAAAACGACGCTCTTATTCCAAATGATCAACGAGCTCCCATTAAACAAGACGGCATATATTAAGATCAAAAACTCCGATAATATGTCTATGCTGACTAAAGATCTGGGTGTGTTATATGATAAAGGATGCAGATACGCGTTTATCGACGAGGTAACACTGATGGATGATTTTATCAACACCTCTGCACTCCTCTCGGATCTATTCGCAACTATGGGTATGAAAATCGTGGTATCAGGAACAGACTCTCTCGGTTTTGCGATGGCAAATCGCGACGAGCTCTTTGACAGAAACATTATGATACACACCTCCTTCATTTCCTTTAAGGAGTACGCGAGATTGCTCGGCATTGATTCGGTTGACAAATACATTGAGTACGGCGGTACTTTGAAGATGGAAAATATGGGCTTTGAAGATCCTGACTCCACCTTTGACGACGTGTCATTCCGTGATGATGAAAGTACGCGAAAATATATTGATTCGGCTATCAGCCGTAATATTCAGCATTCGCTGAAAAACGATAGCTTTGGTGAGTATTTTAACCAATTACGCGATCTCTACGAAAAAGGCGAGCTGACCAACGTGATCAACCGAATAGTGCAGAATATGAATCATCAGTTTCTCCTTAGGGTTGTTCGCGAGAATTTCAGGTCCTCCGACTTCGGCTCTGCGCGAAATCTGCTCCTTCACGATCTACCCAACAAAAGAGCGCACGTTCTCTACGATGTAAACGAACAAGAGATCATTGAACGCTTAAAGGCTATTATTGATGTCAAGGAAAGAAATGAAACCGCGATAGAGGTCACGCAAGAGCATATTGATAAGATCAAAAAATACCTGTTTATGCTTGACCTTCTTGTTGATTGCACGGAGCGTTACGAAAACCGCGGTCAATCAAATTACACGCTGTTTTCACAATCGGGAATGCGCTATGCAATTGCCAAAGCACTTGTCTATTCTCTGAAGCAAGACGATTATTTTGCAACACGCCCCGAAAGCGATAAAGCATATATCATAAATAAAATACTCTATGATGTGAAGGGCAGAATGCTTGAGGATATTGTCCTCCTTGAAACCAGCAAGGCTTGCCCACGAGATCACGAGGCCTTCAGATTCAAGTTTGAAGAAGGTGGCGAATACGATATGGTGGTGTATAACAAGACAGATTGCAATTGCTGCGTTTACGAAATCAAGCATAGCGACAAGATCGTAGAACAGCAAACAAGATATCTGCGTGATGAAAGCAAAATCTCCATCGTTGCACATAGATTTGGAAATGTCGTAGGAAAATACGTGATCTATCGAGGCGCAACACAGGATGTCGGCGATATTCACTATGTCAATGTTGAGGAATATTTGAAAAGCTTGTAATACTCCCGCCAAAACAATTCGCGAAATTTGCAAAACCTATTGTGAAAAACAATCGGGAGGTCATCAAATATGGATGAAAATATGAAATTTTCGGATAGTTTATTTATAATGATTATAGAATATCGAAAAGGCAAAAAGCCTTTTCGCGGCTGATTTTTCAGCCGTTGCAAAAAGCAAATAACTGCTTTTTGCTTCTATATCATTGCAACAGAAATCGAAAAATTTCTTTTTGAAATTTGTTCGCAAATCTTTGATTTGCCGTCGAAATTCTAGAATTTCGACTTTCGATTGTAGTTATAACGAAAAGAGACCAAGGCTCGCCGCCTTGGTCTCTTTTTTTGCGTGCTTTTGCGCGCTGTTTGCTAACTTAAGTTTATGTTAACGGTGATTATTTGCCGTTAGAAGCTTCGATGGCAAGCTTTGTACCATACCAGATGGTCTTGCCCTTTCTTCCGAGTATGAATTCATCATCATAGGTAGCGAGAGCATCCTCATACTCCTTAATATCATCCTCGTAATCTGCGATCTCGGAGGTGGAGAGCTCATCTCTGTACGTCTTGAGAAGGTGCTCTGTGAGCTCGATCTGATATTCAAGGTTCTCCTTGCTCTGCTTCTTTATTATCTCCTGCTCCTCAAGCGCGATCTTCGCGGTCTTGGTATTGTCGAAAACAATTATATTGAGATACTGACCCTCGTCGGAATAAAGTCCGTCATAAGCGGTAAGCTTCTGCACAATGCCCTCGGAGAGGTAGTCTTTGTTTGTCTGAAGAATTACGGTGAAGCCTTTAGCTTCAAGATTGGACTTTGCGGTTGCAAGATCAAGCTCGGGTCTTGAGCAGGACGCGAGAGTGAAGACGCAGCCCACAAGCATTATAAAAACAAGAATGGACGATAGGATCTTTTTCATCGTTTATTCTCCTTTACTTAAATTAAATTTTATTTTAGTGGGTGATATCAGCCTTTGGAAGCCTCAACAGCTGCCTTTGTGCCATACCAAACGGTCTTGCCGCTTCTGCCAACGATGAAGTCTTCCTTCATAGCCTCAAGTGCTTCCTTGGCCTCCTCGATCTCCTCGTTGTAATCCTCTATCTCGTCTGCGCTGAGCTCATCCTTATAGGTCTTTACCATATGCTCAGCCTTCTTGATCTCATATTTGATGTACTCGATCTGACGCTCCTTCGACATCTCCTGCTCCTTGATATAGAGCTTTGCTGTCTTGGTCTTATCGAATTTAGCGATAATGATCTCCTCGCCGTCGTCGTTTTCAGCCTCAAGAACCTCAACAAGTCCGAGATAGCCAAACGACTTAAGCTCTTCAGCCTTCGCGGAATACTCTACGTCGTAACCTGCCGCCTCAAGATTTGCTTTTGCCTTTTCGAAGTTAAGCTCAGGCTTTGCGCAGGACGTGAGAGTGAGAGCGCAGCCGATAAGCATAACGAGCACCAAAAGTGCGGATATGATTTTTTTCATTGATGATCTCCTTTAGTTTATTTTACTTACCGATCGGCACCCAGTGCCTTTCTTAAAGCTATTCTAATTATATAGCTTTAGTTCATATTTTGTCAATATATTTAAGCTATCTTTTTAACAATTTAAGAATTTTTAATTTTTCCAAGAGCCTCAATATATTCTGCCACCCTTGTTGGCAAAAGTGAGGAAAGAGCCTCTCTGTCCCCCGAAGCCATAGCCTCTCTCGCCGCCGTTGAGCTGATATTTTCAAAGCCCTCCGCGCACTTGATTAGCCTGGTTTTATATCCGCCGTGAGCCTCGTTCCATTCGGCTTGCTTCATCTCCCAGGGAAGGTCGGCATCGGTGCGATAGCCTTTCACGATAAGCTCAATACCCTTCTCCCTCATATAGTCCACCACAAGCCCCGAGGAAAAGTCCACACTCACGCACCCCATCCCCTCCGTGGCAAGCCTCAACATATCAAGCTTCTCCTCGGGAGAAAAGGCGTATTCCTTCTCGGGATTTATAAAGGCAACGGCAAACACCTCGCCGTATTCTCTCGCCGCCCTCTTAATAATTTCTAGATGACCAAGGGTTATTGGGTCGTAGCTACCTGGCAAAATAACCTTCATCTCTCCCCGTCCTCTCTGCCTCTGTAAAAGAGAATATTAACAGCCGTTTTCTTGCCGTAGCTTTGAGATTTTATCACCTCGTAGCCGCGAAGCCTATCGTCGCTTGCCTCGATCCTCTCCTCCCCCGATTCAAGCACCACGATAGCCCCTGGGATGATCACGCCGTATGCGGCAAGAGCATCCGCCATATCAACACAGCACTCCAGCGCATAAGGCGGATCTATGAAAACAAGATCGTACCTCTCTCTGCCCGAAGCCTTCCTCAAATAATTTTTCGCATCGCTCACAAGATAGTGGCACCTATCCGAAAGCTTTGTGCTTATAGCATTTTTCTTAACTATCTCCATAGCCTCGCGGGAGGAATCTATAAAGGTCGCCCTCACAGCCCCCCTGGAGAGTGCCTCAAGCCCCATCTGTCCCGAGCCCGCAAAAAGATCAAGCACCACCCTTCCCTCGCACTCAAACTGAATGGAGGAGAAGATCGCGCCCTTTATTCTCTCCGAGGTAGGGCGAGTTGCGTCGCCCTCAAGGGTCTCAAGCCTTCTGCCCTTGGCAGTGCCCGTAATTATTCGCATCATTATAATAATTCCTGCTTTCTGTTTTAGGTTTTTAGTGTCTATTAGACTTCTTTACTTTTTTCTTTTGCCAAAATAGGAGGCTATCCTCTCCGCGTCGGCTCTGCCGATGCCCTTCACCGAGCAAAGCTCCTCCACCGTCGCAGACTTTATTTTGCCAAGCGGCATTGCCGAAAGGAGAGCGCGCGCCTTTGCGGGACCTATGCCCTCAATTTTTTCAAGCACCGAATGTGTGAGAGTTTTTGTCTTCGCCTTTTGGGAGGACTTCACCGCAAATCTGTGGGCTTCCTCCTGCAAATTGTAAACAAAACCGTACACATCGAACTCTTTTGCAATAGATATCTCATATTCTCCGCTTGTGAGAGCTCGCGTTTTATGGAAGTCGTCCTTCACCATTCCAAACACAGGCACCTCAAGCCCAAGCTCGGAAAGCACCGACCTCGCCACACCCACGTGAGCATCACCGCCGTCCACAAGGATAAGGTCGGGTGCCTCGCCGAGAGATGGCGTGCCGTCACCGATATGAAGAAGACGGCGGCGAAGCACCTCGCGCATAGAGCCGTAGTCGTCGGCACCTTCGGTGGTCTTAACGGAGAACAAGCGGTAGTCGCTCTTTTTAAGTCTTCCGCCCTGCCAAACCACCATTGAGCCAACTATATTTTCGTTTCCGATATTTGAAATATCGTATCCCTCTATCCTTGAGGGAAGCTCGTGAAGCCCGAGAAGCTCGGAAAGTCTTTTGATGTTTTTATCCTCTCTCTCTCCCTCAAGCCTGTGTTGCCTTGCAGACTCCCTCGCGTTTTCCATCGCCATATCGCAAAGTGCCCTGCCCTCGCCGCGCTCGGGTATCTTGACCGCCACCTTATAGCGAGTGCCAAGCGAAAGATATTCGGAGAGAAGCTCTCTGTCCTCCTCGCTGATGGGGAAATCAAGCATAATTTCCCTCGGCACGTTGCCCCATTCGTCGTAATGAGCCGCAATAAGCGAGGTCAGCTCCTCGTCGCTTGCCGCATCGGCGGCAGAAAGAATGAATTCGTTTTTATTGATCAGCGCACCTCCGCGCACCGAAAGCATCGCAAGAGCAGAGGCGGTCTCCGAAATGTAAACGGCAAAAACGTCGCGGTTTACCTTGCCGTCCGCCACAACCTTCTGCTTTTCTGAAAGCTTATCAAGAGCCGCAATACTGTCTCTGTATGCCGCCGCCCTCTCAAATTCAAGAGCCTCGCTCGCCCTTTCCATCTCCTCGGTAAGATACGCCTTCGCCTCCCCCGAATTGCCTCCAAGCACACGCTCGGCACCGCGCACAAGCTCTCTGTATTCCGCGCCGTCTATTCCGCCCGCACAGGGAGCAATGCATCTGCCCATATCCCTGTATATGCAAGGGCGATCCTTGCCGATGTCCTTCGGGAAGCTCCGCTTGCAGCTTGGCAGAGAGAATATCCTCATCACCGCCTCCAGAGCCGCGTGTGCCGCCCGAGTGCCGCTATACGGTCCGTAATACCTGCCCTTGTCGCTCCGCCTCTCGCGGGTAACGAGCAGTCGCGGATATTCCTCCGCCGTCACCTTGATATAAGGATAGGACTTTGCATCCTTCAATTTGATGTTGTATTTCGGAGAATGTCTCTTGATAAGCACGTTTTCAAGAGCAAGTGCCTCAATCTCCGTTGAGCAAACTATATAATCAAAATCTCTCACAAGAGAGACCATTCTGCCCGTCTTGACCGAGTGATGGCTACCAACGAAATAGCTCGTCACGCGGTTTTTCAGCTTTTTCGATTTTCCAACGTAAATTATCTTCCCCTCGGCATCCTTCATAATGTAAACGCCGGGCTGCATCGGCAAGGAATTCGCCTTGTCCCTGAGCCGCTCTATCACCGTCATACCTATCCCTCATCTCCTTTTGAATATTGCACCGCAATATTCAATCACGGCTCCGCCGTGTATATCATCAGCCCTTTGGGCTGTATATTTGCTATTCGTCGGTCGTACACGCCGAATAACGCAAGATACCGTTAAAAACGGTATGCATCACGGCGAAAGCCTTGTATATCATCAGCTCTTTGAGCTGTATATTTGCTATTCGTCGGTCGTACACGCCGAATAACGCAAGATACCGTTAAAAACGGTATGCATCACGGCATAGCCGTGTATATCATCAAGGCGAAAGCCTTGTATATCATCAGCCGCAGGCTGTATGGAATCCGTGCAATCCTCCGTCCTTTTCTGCTCGTGCCCGAAGGTGCTGTAACTCGGCAAATCTCCTCAATTTCCCGTAAGCATTGCCAACTTTCTCCTCAAAATATCCCTTTATCCTTTCATCAAAACTATGCAATATATCACCTTTTGCCTCTTACTAGCCTAAAGTTCTATGCGTTTTGGTCGCTTATCATTTGTGCATCATCGCGAACATTCGCTTTCTTCAAAAAGGCCTCGTTCCAACGGCGAACAACTCTGTTGCAAACAACATATTGCAAAGACTTGATTATTCTTGATGGATAATACATCTGATGATTATTAAGCAAATCAATATCAATCAAGGGTTGCTCTACTTTTTTATGAGCCATCTTCGTTGTTGATCCGTTAGATTGTAGCGTTTGTAATTCACCCAAACCCAAACTGATATTATAAGCTTCTTCTAAATCAGGACGATGTTTTTGTAACAGTTTTCCAACTGTTTTGTATACAGATCTCACTCCCATATACGGAGAATAATAAGGTGTTGCTTCACCGTTGAACGGATTCAAATAGATGTGCGAATAAAAATCTATATCAACAATACATCCGTGAATGTTTCCCACACCACCAAACCGTTTCACTTCATTAGCAATATCCTGCAATGCTCTTTGATAAGGTTCCAAAAACCGCTCTATCGCAGCACAGTAGCTCGGCAAGTTTTCGTAATAATACTCAATGTCTTGGTTATCCGCAACTCGTGTATATCCGCCCTCCAATATGTAAAGCTTTTCTTTACTACTTGGTTTAAATAAAAACATATAATATCCGAATCGTTTCAGCATATAAATAGATCCCTTTTGGTTGCAACCATAAGATAATATCCCTTTTGCGATATTAAATTCGCGATATTCGTTCGAGGAAATTAAATGTATGCCGTCCAAAAGGCTATCAAACATCTCATATGAGTTGTCGATTGTGAAAGATTTCAAATTTAATTTTCTTGCTTTATAACCAATCTGGTTGTCAGCTAAAACAACTGCACCATCATCGTCAGTATAGGCTTTATTTATATGGTCGTGCCCGCACACATATATCCAATTTTTATTGAGTAATTGACTCGTCCAATCTTTCGGTTGCATATGAGTAAGCACTACAAGGTTTTTATCCGATGCAACGGATGAAATCTTTTTATATAATTTCTCGAACCTTTTCGATAGATCGCGCTCACTCTCTCTTCTTGTTACAGCATCTTTATATAAGCCACAAGTAGAGTTATAGCGTGAGTTAAGACCTGCAAATCCCGTTCCTCCAAATACTGCCAGACTGGACATTTTGATAGCTTCCCTGAGAACTTCATTTGATATATTCAATAAATCGTTTTCAGTTAGAACAACATTATACACATTTTTATAGTGCAAAAAAAGCGAATTGTTTAAAAGAAATATTTTGTTCCGTGCGGAATATCTGACTTGATCAACGTGCTGATATTTTGTTACTATTTCGTCGATTGCAAGAGTGTTTCCTTCTTCATCATAGCAGTCCCAAAGCTCGTGGTTTCCTAGAGTGTAAATGATTTTTCCTCTCCACTTATTTGACAAATTTGATATAAAAATGTCCACCAGCTTTTTTGAACAAGCTACATCTCCCGCGATCATAAGTGTTGCAGTATTATCAGGGCAACTTGTAATAATTTCTTGCACCTTTTGATTTATACATTCTTCGAGTTCATCATCGGAAAGTTTAACGTCAAACAATTCAAACTGATGTTCTAGATGAATATCGGATATGTAATAAATCAATCTATTCGTTTCATCACTGTTTGAAAAATCATATGCTACCACAGAATTCGTGTCTAATGCATCATTTGAATTTTGCGCTTCGGGCAAAGCGCAGCGTTCACGGTTGATAAAATTGCCTCTTTGGACCTTGGTCTCCAAATGCTTTATAGCTTTTTCGGAAAGACTTTTGTAATGTGCCTCCCCAAAATCCGGTTTACTGTTGCGAACTATATTATCCCAACGAATAATTGTATTAGCAGGAATATGCAGCATTAGTTTATTCAAGAAATCGGTGTTTTCCCTAATGGCAACGGGTATCGAACAAAAATCTTTAAAAGAAAATTTATCCGCTATTTTTTCGATAAAACCCAAACACATATTGAGGTTTTTATATTTTGATGGAATATATTGAAATGCATTTATGTTTTCTTTAAAAATCTGATTGCATTTTTCTTTGTTCAAAAAAGACTTTGGAATCATTTTTAATGCCTCAAGATAAACAGAAATTGCAATGTCAACCAAATCAGAATTGACAAATTCCTCTGGAACAAATTCAATTGCTCTACCATCCAAACTCACAGCCTTTTTGCATAATTTTTCGTTAATAAATTCTTTTGTCACAAATTTTAGACAGCAGGGTGTGTAAGCAACAGCCTCTTCAATCAACTCTTTGGTTATTAATCTGCGCGGAATATGATTAATCGGGTGCGAATAAACATCATTAAATTTCTGTCTAACCGCAACAAAAGCAAGTTCTTCATCGATTAGACTTTTGTCAACATATTCAATTGCTTTACCATTTTTCAAAACGGCGGTAAAACATACTTTTTTTGTTTTAAGTTTTTCTGGGATAAAACGAAGATCTGAAGCACTTCTTGAAACGACTATGCAACACAACTCCTCGGTTAAAAACCGGGTAGAAATGTGTTTAAACTCTACGCTATTTTCTGTAATGTATCTATGAACGTCTTCTGCCGTCTGTTCCAACTTTGGAATTATTTTTTTATTCGGACGGCGTTTGTTAATATATTCTTCTTCAAATTTTGAAATATGCACCGAAAGAGTATTTATAACAATAGAATTTTCGTTTTTCATATATGCTCCAAATTTTGAATTTTATTTGTACTCTATTGTCAAAAACAGCCAAAGTCCACATAAAAACAAAAGGCAACAGCCACGAATCTGCTTTCGATTCCGGCTGCCGCCCTTGTTTCTCAAAACGGCTTATGCCGCCAAAGATTAATTCTTCTCTCCGAATTCGCTTTCAACAAGCGTTGCAAGTCCTTCAATAGCCGCGGACTCATCCTGACCGTCTGCGATAAGGGTGATCTCGGTTCCCTTGGAGATACCAAGAGAAAGAACGCCAAGAAGGCTCTTCGCATTCACACGGCAGTCGTCCTTCTCAACCCATATAGAGCTCTTGAAGCAATTTGCCTTCTGAACGAAAAAGGTTGCGGGTCTCGCGTGAAGACCAACGCTATTTGAAATAGTTACGTTACGAGTAATCATAATGCACTCTCCTCGTGTTCATTTAGAACTTTATCATATCAAGTATACCAAATTAAGCATTAAAAATCAATAGTTTTTCGGAAAAACTCCGTTAAACTTTTTTAATTGAAATTGACTTTTTTTAGTAATTATGCATAAAAATCTACAAATTATTATGAATTATGCATAAAATTCAGCGCAGATCTATGTCTATTGCGGAGAAATCCACGTCTCGGGTGTCCTCATAATAGAGGGTCCTGTCGTCAACCTCCTTTTTCGCTACCCTCAGCATCGCGCTTCCGATACCGAACACGCAGAAGAAAAGATAGAAGGAGGTGCCCTGCGACCAAATATACTCGGTCGCACCAAAAGAGATAAGAGCAAAGGTCGCCGCCGCAGTGTACGGAGCAAGCGAGCCCATCTCGGTCTGCTTAAGATATATCCCGTAGCTCGCCCTGTGCCTTATGCGCACCATAAATATCAGGGCAAGAATAACCAAGGCAAAAACGCCTGCCTCAAGCCCAAGCTCGATAAAAATGTTTTGAGAATTTGTGTAGCCGAAGATGCCCTGCTTTGCCATCTCCTCCGCAAAGCTCTGCTCTCCCATACCTGCGCCAAACCAGATGTTTTCCTTAAAGGCAAGGATGGATGCGCTCCACACCTCGCGAAGCTCCGCCGTACCGTCAAAGCCGGGGATGTACCGAGCCACCGCCTCTGCCACGCCGTCGGGAATAAGCATTATTGAATATGGCACAAGAGCAAGAATAATTGCAACAGGTGCCGACGCCCATCCAAGCCGCGTTGCAAAATACATAGCACCGCCCAGCACAAGCGCGAGAATAGCAAAGCTCTCTCCCGTGAGAAGGAGTGCCACCGTATTAAGCGCCGCAACCGAGCCGTAAAGCACGGAGAGCGCGCCCGAGGTATGCTTTGCAAGTGCCACCGCAAAAACGATGGAAACGATAAGGAATATAGCGCATTCCGCCCGCGACGCGAAGGTGGAGGAGAAATTCAGCTCTCCGCTAAAGGGACCCTCCGCCGCAATGGCGAAAATGAAGGTGTAAAGAGAATATGCCGATGCGGGAATAGATGAAATAACCAGCGCGTTAAGCGAGCACTCCGCAAGGCGGCGGTTGGTTATAAGATTGCCCGAAAGGGTATAGCCAAGTGCCATCGCGATCATCACAAGCGAGCTCAAAAAGGACTCCGTTCCCTTCATAAATATGCCGCTCACAAGGAAGCTGACCGCAAGAAGCCCGATGAGCAGATCGTATTGCTCAAAGAAAATAACTCTCTTGCCGCAAACCACCTTTCTGATAAAGGAGATCACCGTCAGCAAGGCAAGTGCCGAAAAAACCGCATCCGAATAAGGAATAAGCCTGATATAAGGAAGTGCCATCAGGGACAGCAGGAAGGTGCTTTCGGGGGATAGGAAGGCAAGAAATATAATGAGCAGAGCAACCACCGACACCCCGACTATCCAGGAGGGAATGATAAATCCAAGCCCGCCGAGCACAGCTCCAACGATAAGCAGCACCGCAAAGGGTATGGGCTTCGTTTTCTCCGAGGAATGAGGCCTCTTTATGCAGAAGAACTCAAAGCAGATGAAATCCACCACCCTGTTGCCCTGAAGCACCGCCGCAAGCGGCTTATCCGAGAACAGAAACGGCAAAGCTATAAGCACAGCACTTATTCCAACGAACACCGAATATCCGCCGTTTTCAACGGGGATGGAGAAATAATCTATAAGAAAATAAGCAAGGAAGGTGATCGCGCCGTAAGCGAGGAGCCCCGCACCGTAGGCGTTTGAGGCGGTGAAGGAAAGCATATCTGTTATTCTGTTTCCAAAGCTAACAGATCTTTTCAGCACGGCTCCGCCGCTTCGCGTTACAGACCCCGAATAGCTCCTTGAGAAAAATCTCTTGCCGCCCGAGGATTTTATTCCGTGCTTTTTATCGCTTTCGTATCCGTCAAGAAAATCAAAAAACGATGATTTTGCCAAGTCGCACCACACCCCTTTCTTCTTCAAAATTCAAATAAATATGTGTAAATGTAAATAATTGTTAGTATTTTATTGATTTTCAGCCGATCTTTTGCGCCTTTTCTTTTCCTTCGGCTTCAAGGATTCTTCAATCTCGGGATGAGAGAGGAGCATATCTGGCCTGCGCTCCTTCGTTATGCGCACAGCCTCCTCCAGCCTCCATCGCTCGATTTTCTTATGGTCTCCCGAAAGAAGCACCTCGGGCACCTCTCTGCCCATAAACTCTCTCGGCTTTGTGTATTGAGGGTATTCCAGAATGCCCGATGCGACCGACTCGCCCTCATAGCATTCGCTCGATGCAAGCACGCCCTCCTTAAGCCTTGCCACCGCGTCAATAACGATACAAGCGGGTATCTCTCCGCCTGTGACAACGTAATCTCCGATAGAGATCTCCTCGTCAACTATCTCGTCAAGCACCCTTTGATCAACTCCCTCGTAATGGCCGCAAAGGAAAATGAGATTATCATATTCCGCAAGCTCGCGCGCCACCTCGTGAGAGAAGATCCTTCCCTTGGGAGACATATAAATGACCCTTGTTCTCTCCCCCTCGGGAATAGACGAGATAACGCTCTTATAGCAATCGTAAATAGGCTGGCAGGTCATCACCATACCAACGCCGCCGCCATAGGGAGTATCGTCCGTTTTTCTGTGCTTGTCGGTGGAAAAATCTCTTATATTATGGCACTTAACGCTGATAATTCCCGCCGTCTGTGCTCTGCCGATTATGCTCTCCGAGAGCACGCCCTCGCAAAGCGCGGGAAAGAGTGTTAATATATCAAACCTCATCAGCCTCATCAAAGAAGCCCGAAATGGGAAGCACCCTCATTCCGTTCTCCTCGCTAATCTCCTTTATAAATTCGGGCACGTCGGGAAGCAGTACCTCGCCGCCCTTGTGCTTCACGGTGTATATTCTTCTGCCCGCAACGTCGGATACCTCGGATATCTCCCCGAGCCTCTCGCCGCTTTCCGCGTGATACACAGGCAGACCTATCATATCAGCTATGAGCATTGCCCCCTTTGCCACGGGAATATCCTCTCTGGCAAGATAGATCGCTCTGCCGCGCAGAGCTATGGCATCCTCTCGGCTGTCTATTCCCTCAACCGTCATTATAACGAATTGACCCGAAACCGATGCTGAAAGCACCTTGTATTCAACAAAGGTCTCAATAGGCGCACCGTTACGTGAGCCGCTCGGCGAAGCAATATCCCTCGCACCGATAGCCCCGCAGGGGCGAAGATAGCCGCGCTCGGCAAAATATATTCGCTTTTGCTTCGCAAGTACCGAAGGACTGTCGCAAAAATGCTCAACCTTCAGCGCACCGCGAACTCCGTGAGCCGTGCAGATCCTTCCTGCCTCAAGATATTCCGCCTTCATACGCCCTCCATATCCTCGCATAAAATTATCGTCTTAAAACCGTCTCTTTATATTCTACCACATATTTAAAATAAAATCAAGCCTTCTTTTTTGCGCGTCAGCGCGCGCGGTAGCGCAACTTTCGCTTCGCGAAAACTTCACTTGTGCAAAGCACAAACTTCACCTGCGCGTCAGCGCAACTTTTTGCTATTGCAAAAAACTTCACTGCAAAGCAACTTCACTTGTGCATAGCACAAACTTCACTTTCGCTTCGCGAAAACTTCACCAAAAAAAGACCCCGAAGCAAGAGAAAAAAACGCTTTTCCTTTTTCCTGCCTCAGGGTCTGTTTTCTATTCAGTTATAAATTTGGCTTTGCCAAGCGTTTAGATTTTGCTGTTCGCAAAAGCTATGAATTCGCAGAGCGAACGTTATGATATGATTAATTCACGTCGCAGAGGCAGAGATCAGCGTCCTCGCCGTTGACGATAACGTGGCACTCAACAAGATCCACCGCGTCGCTGTCGGAGGAATCTGTGAGAAGCTCCATAAAGTTATCAACGGTGATAAGAGTGTCGCCGTAGTAGCAGTCGGTGAAGGAGATATTAAGGGGAGTGCCGTCCTCGAAGCCGTCCGCATTAACGCCGAGCTTGAAGCCCTCCTCAAACTTACAGCCAACGAAGGTGCTGTCGTCGTACATTCTCAGGTAGGAGTAATCGGTCTCGCCCTGACCGAAGGTCACGTTCTCAAAGTATGCAAGCCCAAGACCCGAATAGCTGCTCCAGCCGTAAAGGGTCGAATCGTAAACGTAAAGGTTGTTGCCCTCGCCGCCGCCAATGTTGATAGCATAAGTGCCGCCGTCTACGCCGACATTCCTGAGAATAAGATTATCCTCAAGCTTATAGGTGCCTGAGCTGCCTGTGCCGATACCGCGAGGTCCGCCGTAAAGTCTCACGTTGGAGACCGTTCCGCCAAGGGTGGTGATCATACAGTTGTAATAGCTGTTCTCAATTGCCGTGCCGTCTACCGTGAGCCCCGCGCCGTCAAAGATACCGCCGCGCATAAGCACGTTCTCGCTTACGTTGATATTAGCTCCGAGAAGAATACTCTCGCCTGCGCCAAGTGCCGCCGCAAGCTGCTCCTCGTTGATGACCGCCTCGGGTGCCGCAGTCCTCGTCACAGAGCTTGAGCCGTCGTTATAGCAAATGGTGAATACGGTGTATACCTTACCCGTCGCGTCAGCCTCATAGCCAACCTTAACGTCGGAAACGCTCTTTGCCTTAAGAGAATTGAGCCATTCGCGCTCGGTTCCCTCAAAGCCGTTCGCAACGGCAACCTCGTATGCCGAATCTCCGTCCTCATAGCTATGTAAATTAACAGTACAGCTCGTGAGAGCTCCTATGGCAACCACCGAGGTTATTGCAAGTGCCAAAATTTTAGAAATCGCTTTTTTCATTGTGTTTTTCTCCTTTGTTTTCGATCTTTCACCACGTCTTTTTCGGGGTGCTTTCATATTACTAATCAAGGAAAAAACAGTTTTATCGCAGAAAAAACGAAAAAATTTGTAAAAATCCAAATTTTTATTTATCCAAGTTTTGCACCGCCCAATAATAAAAACCGAAGAAAAAGAAAACGCATTGTCAGGATCTTCATATGCCGTGTGGCACCATAGATCAAGCCATGCGTTTGCTTCATCAAATATATATATTACGATTAAATTTATTTATCTATTTGATTATATCTTCCTACAACCAAATCAACAATAACCTGTGACTTAACCTTCATATTCAATTTTATAATCACAGTTCTTACCATATCCTCAGTAACCACGGGAATATAAGACTTATACTCAGGATGCTCCTCAATAAGCTCATTGAACAACGAAATCAGCATATCCTTTGCACCGGGTTTTGAAGGATATCCACGCGAAATCAATGCCATGTTGTTATCATAGTTCGGCGCGAATCCAATGAGCTTTCCTGTTTTAACATCACGCAAAAGTCCAAAGTTATTTGTATGTCTATCAGGATTCGCACAAATAGTATCCATAAAAATCATTCGGATATAATCCGGAATAGCTTCTGGACAAATCTTTTCCAGTGTCTGAACTACATCAGAATAATCTTCGTTATCACCCATAAAAGTCGAAGCAGGCTCAAAATTTACACTTGCTCCATCGGTGAAATCGAGGGATTTAATGCATCCTTCTCCACGCTCGTAAACAGCCATATTCATTCCAAGTGCGCGTCCAAGCTCATAGATAAACAGTTCCGAGAACATTTCATTGTGAGATGCCTTTTTTAACATCCACCACTTTCCATCACGAAGTTTCCAACACTTTTCAAAGCTTCCTACATTGGTAAGTTCAGGAGTCTTGGAACGCTTGCTGTTAGCGGCACGATTAAAGCTATCGTAGTTTCCCTTTAAAGCAAGGTTGGAGAAGTAGTCGTCCGAGAATTTAACATCACTATAGGTTAAATTTGAGCCGATCTCGCGTATCCAATAATTGTCCGTGATCGTCGCACCGTTGACATGAATAACAGTAGAGATATCGTCCTTCTCTACAAGACGAAGAGCCTTCTTCAAAAGACGCGAGTTAGCACGGTGACTGTCTATCGCACGGGTTTCAAGCCAAAGATCTGCATTCTGATTTTTCTTCAGATATAAAGGAAGCAAAGCTTCATTAAGAATATCCAATTTGTTATCTTGCCATACGGCCACTACTGTATCACCGCTTAAGATTCCATAATTTCTATTAGTCATTAGCCCCTCCCTCCTTTTCTTCATCTTCAGGAATGAACTCCATAATATCATCAAGCGTGCAGTTCAACGCTTTGCATATCTTTCCAAGTACCTCAACGGTTACGTTATTTCCCGCACTCAACTTGCTTATCGTAAAACTACTGATTCCTGCAAGCTCAGCGAGTTCCTTCTTTTTCATATCTCTATCTATTAATAATTTCCAAAGTTTTTTATAGCTAACAGCCATTTTGCACCTCAAAATATGTATTTCCGTTTTATGTATTCATTATACCACACAATTTCACTGCTGTCAATAAATTATTTTAGCGATGGCAATATTATTTGACTTTTTAATGCTACAAAATTGAATTTTGAATTATCTATGTAAATTTCCCATGCATTTCAAAAGCCGCACCATTTCTGATGCGGCTTGAATTACTTTAAAACGAAAGAGGAAATTTCTCCTTCAATTCTTACTTCGGTTTTTGAATTTTAATTAACTTTTGCTCCTCGGAGCATTAATTCACAACGTCCTCGTAGATGATCGGAACAAGTGCATCTTTAAGATTGGTTGCAAAGCTATCGTTGCTGATGTTGATCTGAACGCCGCCTGTGGAGGTGAAGCAGCTGTAATGGCTGTAATAGCCTGTGGGACAAACAACACTTACGTTAACGCCGTTCGCCGCAAGTATGTCGGAGCACTCCTGCATACTGCCAACTCCGTAGTGGTTGTTTACCTTACTGTCTATATCGGTGAGAAGTATATAGAATACTCTCGCATCCTGACGGGTGGAAAGAGTGTTTGCAAGAAGAAGACCGTCAACGCCGCACTCGGGAGCATCTCCGCCGTATGCAAGCTGAATTTTTCCGATAGCGGATGCCGCCTCGGATGCGGTTACGTACCAATCGGACGCGCCGTTCTTAATAACCTGTGTCTCCTCCTTGGAATCGCCGGGAACGTCTACGTAGTCGCTATAAGTAATAATACCCCAACGAGCGGAAACGCCCTCGTTTTCGATAGCCTGTGCGAAGGAGGAAAGGTTGTTCTTAACGTTTGCGATATACTCTCCCATAGAGGCCGAAACGTCAAGCACGAAGACGATATCCGCCGTACCCTTCATATATTCAACTATCTCAATGCTTGCCTCGACCGCGGAGGAAACACCCTCGGCAAAGCGAAGCTTACCTGCCTGAACGTGACCCTTGATGGTGTACTGACCCGCAACCGCCTTGTTGTAGCCCGAAAGATCCCAGGAAATGGGAAGCTGATGCTTTGTGCCGTCTGCGGTGTAAACGTTGATCTCTGCGGGAAGACCGATAGCGGATTCAAGAGTACCGAGAGCAAACTTACCAAGGGCGGGAACCGCGTCAACGCTCACGATGTTAACGCTGTCAAGCACGGTGCCGCACTTGTCGCAATAGCCGTCAACAAAGTTATGCGATGCGGGGATCTGCACGTCGTACATCTTGTTCTGACCGTTCTTATCGGTGTAATACTCATCGCAAGCCTCGCAATAGTAGTGAGCCTTGTTGCCTGCCTCCTCGCAGGTAGCTTCCTTTGCCGCAACGTAAATAAGATTATGATTTACGTTAATAACAACGTTGATACTGCCGCGGTATACGTCTGTTCCGACCTGAACCGCATCGGGCATAGTAACGCTTTCAAGCTGTACGCAGTCGGAGAAAGCCTTGTCTCCAACCTTAACGATGGTTGCGGGAAGCTTGATCGAAATAATATCCGGATTGCCCGCAAATGCGCGCTCTGCAATCTCGGTTACAGGCTTGCCCTCGTGCTCCTCGGGAACGATTACCTTCTTATCTCTGCATTCGCCCATACCGCTAACGGCATACTCCTCGTCGGAATTGATAAGCGCATAATCGAGACCCTCGGAGGGCTTCTCCGCACCTTCACCCTCGGTGGAGGGCTTCTGCTCCTCGCCGCCTATGCCATCAAAGCAGGAAACAAGCGATCCCACGCAAAGCATAAGCGCAAGAATAAGTGAAATGATCCTTGAGATTTTCATTTTGTTTTTTCTCCCTTTTATATTATATATTGAGAGTCAGATTCCTTTGCTGTCATTACTTTAACCAAATTATAGCACCGCACAGCGGCTCTGTCAACAGCCAAAATAAAATAATAAATTAAAGATAATTAAAATATTTAGACTGATTTTAAATTTGCTCCGAAAAATACTCATCGGGCGCCAAATACGGCGCCCGATATACAGTTCTCAAATTGATATTATTTTAGGGAACGATAACACCCGTGGTGTCTGCATTGCCCTGAACCGCCTCGATTCTGACGGTGATCTGGCAGGTCTTGCCCTGGAAAGCATTGTCGTGCTCGGGCGTGCCGTTGGGGAAGAATACGTTCACGGTGAGAGGGCCGAAGCTGTCAAGCTCGTCGACGTCGATAGATCTCCAGTCCGAAGCGATAACGACCGCATCGGTGGCAGAGTTCGAATCAACGGGAATATTGATAGCGTTGGTGCTTGCCGCATCGGTAACGGTGGATGTAAGAGCAGGAGCAAGCTCGCCCTTAACGGTGAGAACAACTCTGTACTGAATAGCAACGTTTGTCTCGGTGTTATCAATGTTGATCTTAAGCTCAAGACCGTCACCGGGAGTCATATTAGCTATATCCAGGTTGTGGCCGTCGTTAAGCTTCGCGTAGCCGCCGTTCTCAAAGAGAACGTTGCCGTTTGCATCTGCGGTGCTGTTCTCATAGGAAACAACGCCGCTCTCCAGCTCTGTGTATACCTTGAGGTCGTCTGCCGTAGCAACGAGCTTAACCGTTGCGGAGTTGGCAGCAATATTAAATTGATCGGAGCTTGTGAAGATCGCATAGGTAGATCCCGCAATAAGGCTCACGCAAAGCGCGATGGTGAGCACCGCGGAAACGATCAGGTTTCTTCTTTTCATTTCTTTTCTCCAAGCTTTACAAGCTTTATATGTATTTTTTTATTGCTTACTTTAAAAAATTCTTTTCGCTTTCAGCCGAAATCACTTCGTTCTCTGAACCGCCTCGATAACGATATCGAAATAGAAGCTCTTGCCCTGTGCCTTGTTGTTTGTGGTGCCGAGCACCGTGTCTGCATCGGGGCCCTTATCGTAGTCCTTGAACTGAAGCTGAACGGTGAAGGTTTCAGCAGGATCGCCAACGAGCATAGAGCCTGATGCAATAACGTAGTTATTCAAGCCGATCTCGCCAAAGGTCTTGGAGTAGGTGCCCTCCTCGGTAACAGCCGTGAAAACAAGCTGTTCGCCAAGAGCATTCATAGCACCTGCCGCGTCCCCCTTAACAACAAGCTTTATGTTGTAGGTGAAGGCAATATTTCCGCCGTTCGTGAGCCTTAAGGTTGACTTGCAGTCAAGCCCGGGAACTATAAGCTCATCGGTGCCGAGACCGAGAACGTTGACCGTATTCTTGCCCGTGTACTCAATAACCGAATTATCCACAGGATAGGTCTCAAGCAGACCGTCGCTGTTAAGACCTGTTTTTTCAAGCTTGGTCCTCTCAAGCTTAACGTTAAGAGTGCCTGCCTCAAGATGATTTTCAACAAGCATACTGCTCGTGAACACCGCAAGAGTGCTGGCAGTAACTATACCGACGCACACAACGATGGTGAGCACGGCGATGACAATTGACTTTAAATAATCAGACTTTTTGACCATAACGAATCCTCTCTGTCAGTCTAAAATGGTTGCTTTTGATTTATGATAAAAATTATTATCCAATGAGAGAAGCCCTACGGGCTTATTTCTTATCCTCGGACGAATTCCCTTTCGATAGCTCCGCGATCTGCCTTTCAAGCTCGGCTATCCTATCGTCCTTTTCCTTGTGCACCTCGCCAATCCTTCTGCGCTTTTCCTCGCCGACCACGCGCGCGATCTTCACCGCCTCAAGCGCAATAATAAGCAGACAGGGCAAAATGATGATCAGAGCCATTCCGAGAGGCTCCTTAACACAGGATATAAACCAGCCGAAAACAGGGCTCACGTGAACCACCTTGCCGATAACGTAGTTTGTGGCAACGGCTCTGTCCGTGGTGGTGTTTATCTTCTGCTGATCGCCGCCGTACTCCGCTGTGTTGTTGTCTCCCTCAAGGGTGATGATCCAGCCGCCCTCCACAGCCTCGCGATCCACGATGCGGTGGGTGATCACCTCGGAGGTGCTGTAAACGTATCTGAAGGTGAGAACGTCTCCCTCTCTCAACCCATCGTACCAGGCTTTAGCCTCGGCGGGGTCCTCGGGGACGGTCTCTATAAATACCATAGCCTTTCTCGGTATGGATTTTATCTCAAAGCCCGAAACGTCGGTCTGCTCGCTCTTTTCCATAGAGCCTGTGAGAACTGTGCGCATCTGGTGCCCGAAAACGGTTATCGCTCCGTCGTTTGCATCTTTTTTGCCAACGATAACGATTATCACCGCAAGAATACAAAGGGCAATAAAGAAATACTGCACAACCGTGAGGGCTATCCGCAATATCCGCTTTCCGAGCGGAGGCTTTGCCTCCGAACGAGATACCTCAATGCTATCAGACATTCAGCGGTGCTCCCTTCTCAGAGACCATAAGCGTCATATCAAAATCCGCGAAGGTACCCATCGCCTCGTTGCCGACCTCTATCGGCATAGCATAGGTGATAACAAGATCAACGCTCTCTCTTGAAAAGGATACGGGCTCGCCGTATATCACAGCCTCGCCAAGGAGCACCTCCTTGAGGCTTCCCTCGTAGAGCACCTTGTCGTCCAGCACGATCTTAACGTTGATAAATTCCTTAAGTCCTCCGTCTCCCTCGGGCTTTTCAACCATCCTGAGACCGACCTGATATTCTCCCTTGTCTCTGCATTTAAGCTTGAAGCTGTAATCCCTTTCGTCACCGGGCACAAGTGCTAACCCCTCGATGAAGACCGTCTCGTGGAAGCCCTCGGCGTCGAAATCAACCTCTTTATCGTCGGAGAAATTATTGACGATCATCCAAACGACAAAGCCGAGAATGATAATGAGACAAATGAAAAAGACCTTGGCAGTTAAAGTGTCGTCGCGGCGCATCAACCAAATCCTCCTATCAAAGAAATCTTAATTAACTCAAAAGATATAAATAAAATAAACACACCTAGTTAATTTATTTTATCATAGCTTTTATTATTTTTCAAGCAAAATTAGTTATATTTACAATTTGTTCACATTTGCGCGTAAGAAATTCCCGTATAATCTGCGCATAGCGCAGTATGGAATCCGTGCTCTGCACGGTATGGCATCAGCCCCTTTTTGCGAGCGAGAAGCGAGCAAAATCAAGGCGCAAGCCTTGTATATCATCAGCCGCAGGCTGCATACTTGTCATCCTGAGCCTGTCGAAGTTTTGTGAGCGAGAAGCAAGCAAAACCGAGGAGCAAAGCGACGAAGGGATCTCGCCCGTCAACCCTCTCGGGATAAAGAAAACTAACGTCAAATCAGCTTGCCGAGCTGCATCTATCCGTCCGAGATCCGACCGCGAGCGGTCGCCCTTCGGGTTTCGGCTTCGGGCTCCGCCCTCCGCTCAAGATGACAGCGGACGGTGCGTACCTTGCAGGATAAACCAAACTAACTCCAAATATGATATTTTGACAATAATTATTTACATTTTCGCTCAAATTTCACATTTTTCACCTACATCCCCCCTTTTATCCATCTGCCGTTTTATTCTCTGATTTTTTCGTTTTTTCCATCTTTTTTCTCTTGTTTTTCCCTCGCGAATACCCGCAAAATTTGTAAAAAAATTTGGGCAAATTCATTCAGTTTTACAATTAGTATAAATTTGCGAATAAAAATGTTCACAAATGTGATTTATAATTATTTTAGGAAAGTTTTTAAATCTATAAAAAAGAGAGAAAAAAGATGCTCGAATTAAGAAAAATTTCAAAGGATTACGTGACATCTTCGGAAACAGTCAAAGCTCTCAAGGAGGTCGATCTCACCTTCCGCGATAAGGAGTTCGTTTCTATCCTCGGTCCCTCGGGCTGCGGCAAGACGACTATGCTCAATATCGTTGGCGGTCTCGACCATTATACCTCGGGCGATCTGATCATCAACGGCAGAAGCACCCGCTCCTATAAAGACAGAGATTGGGACGTTTACAGAAACCACAGGGTGGGCTTTATCTTCCAAAGCTACAACCTTATCCCCCACCAGACCATACTCGGCAACGTTGAGCTTGCCCTCACCATCTCGGGCATAGGAAAATCCGAGAGAGTGGCACGCGCCAAGCGCGCCCTCGACCGTGTCGGTCTTTCGGGTCAATACAACAAAAAGCCAAATCAGCTCTCGGGCGGTCAGTGCCAGAGGGTGGCTATCGCTCGCGCCCTCGTCAACGACCCCGAGATACTTCTTGCAGACGAGCCCACGGGAGCTCTCGACACAGTTACCTCGGTGCAGATAATGGACCTTATCCGCGAGATCGCCGACGAGCGACTTGTCATAATGGTAACTCACAACCCCGAGCTTGCCGAGCAGTATTCCACAAGGATCATCCGCCTGCTTGACGGCAGAGTTGTTGAGGATTCCAACCCTGTCTCAAAAGAGGAGCTCGACGAATACACCGCTCGCCTCGAGGCTGAAAAGAGCCGCACCGTAAGCATCCGTCCTTTAAGGACGGCGCGTGGCGAGGTCTCCACGGTTGCCGACGCAAAGCAAAAAAAGAAAAAGGATAAAAAGGCACCGAAGGGCGCGCGCCGCGAAAAGGCAAAGATGTCCTTCTTCACCGCCTTCCGTCTCTCCGCAAAGAATCTTATTTCCAAAAAGGGCAGGACCTCGATGGTCGGCTTTGCGGGCTCTATCGGCATAATCGGCATAGCAATGGTGCTTGCCTTCTCCTCGGGTATCAAGGGCTACGTTAAGTCTATGCAGGACGATATGCTCTCGGGCAACCCCATTCAGATCACCGAGACCACCTACGACCTTGAAGCCCTCACGGGTATGATGTCCACAAGCGAAAAGGTGGAGATCATCAAGGAGCCCGGCAAGGTATACATCAATTCCCTCGTTGAGTACATCGCAATGATGAGCGACCGTATGAACTCCCTCATCATCAAAAACGACATTTCGGAAAACTATATAAAATACGTCACCGAAATGCCCGAGGAATACTATTCGGCAATGCTCCTCGATTACGGCATAGATATGTCAAACAGCATCTACACCGAGTTTGAGGCAAAGGGAGAGAAAAAGCCCCTTTCCATAAGCGCCCTCACCAATATCTATACCTCCATTCTCCAAAGCACCGAATATTCGGCGTACGCCTCCTACATCACCCAGATAGTCCCCTCCTTCAAGCAGGCACCCAATAATAAGGACTATCTCGCGGCGCAGTACGACGTTATCGGCGAGATAGCCGACGAATACGACGAGGTTATGCTCGTCCTCGATAGAAACGAGGAGATCTCCGACCTCCTTCTTGCTCGCCTCGGCTATTATTCCGAGGAGGAATTCTTCGCAATAATCGATAAGGCTGTTGCGGGAGAGGATGCAGAGGGCGGCGAGCACTACCGCAAGTATTTCACAAACGAGGAGCTGCTCGGCAAGACCTTCACCTGGTACCCCAACGACGAGATCTTCAAGAAAAACGAGATCTCCTTCGGCGGCACCACGATGATAAATCCTCAAAACCCCTTCTCCTATGCGTATAACGCAGAGGGCACAGACCCCGCAGAGGGCGTCAATCTCAAGGTCGTCGGTATTCTATACGCCAACGAGACCACCACCTACGGCTGCCTCACCTCGGGCATCTACTACACCGAGGCTCTCACAGAGCACGTGCTCGAAAAAAATATGAGCTCGGATATCGTTGAGTACCTTCTTCTCGATACCACCGCAAACAACCAGATCACCTCAATGAACGTGAGCGGTATGAATATCGGTATCTATTATAACTACGACTTCACCGCCTACGGCGGCGAGACCAAGACCGCAACCGCCTTCGTTGGCTCATCCCTCGGCATAGACGATATGCTCGGCAGTATGGGTAATATGGGCGGCGGTGGCTCCTCGGGCGGCGGCTCTGGCGGAGCAGGCGGCGGTATGGGCTCGGGCGGAAGCATCGACGTTTCCCTCATCGGCTCAATGAAGACCCTCAGCGCAAGAGACGTTGGCGGAGTTGACGTTGCAAACGCCGTCTCCATATACCCCATCAGCTTTGAATCCAAGGACCTCGTTACAAACTACCTCGATAAATGGAACGGCAAGGGCGACATCACCCTCGGTAAGGGCACCCCAAGCGAGCTTGTCATCACGGCAAGCGAGCGCAGCGACGTCACCTACACCGACGCCCTGGAGCTTGTTATCAACCTTATCAACGGAATGATAGACGTAGTCTCCGCGGCTCTCATCGCCTTCACCTCTATCTCTCTTGTGGTATCCACGGTTATGATAGGAATTATAACCTACGTTTCGGTTGTTGAGAGGATCAAGGAGATCGGCGTTATCCGCTCCCTTGGCGGAAGAAAGAAGGACGTCAGCCGTCTGTTCACCGCAGAGACCTTTATCATCGGTCTGCTTTCGGGACTTATCGGCATCGGAGTCACCTTCCTTCTCTCACTCCTTGCAAGCTTTATCATCAAGTCCCTCTTCGGCATACCCAATATCGCGACCCTTGAGCCGATGCACGCAATAATCCTCGTGCTCCTCAGCATAGTTCTCACCCTATTCTCGGGAGTTATGCCCGCAAGAAGTGCCGCGAAGAAGGACCCCGTGGTAGCTCTGCGAACCGAATAGTAGCAGGCAAAAGAAAACCCAAAGCATTAATAAAACTCTGCAAAACTCTGATTTTGTAAATTGTTATTTACATTTCTTGTCGTTTTGCAAACACATTGAGCGAGCCCTCGCAAGTCGGCTCGCTCTTTTTTATAATCAAAACGAACTATATATAAAAATAAAACCGTCCTTTCTTGACAATCAAAATTCGTTATGCTATAATTTAAAATGGTAAAATTTTATAGTATTTCGTAAGGCGAGCTTATCGCCCAAGGCTTTAATTGAAAGGGATTTGAAGAACTGCTATGAAAAAAAGACTGTTGACAATTTTATCACTCGCGCTTGCACTATGCGCTCTGCTTGCTATGCTTTCGGTTTTCGCATCGGCAAGCGGCACAGCCGAGGAGAGCGAGGGCGAGACGACCCCCGCCGCGCCCGAAATAGTGAGCAAGAACGTGAGCTACGCATCAAAGCTTCATCTTCTATACGCCATACCGAAGGAGCAGGTGCCCGAGGGCTCCTCGCTCTGCCTTAAGGTAAGCTCGGCAAACCCGACCACCGAGGCATACACCCTCACCGAGCCCACCCTTATGACCATAAGTGCCATCACGGGCGAGGCGAAGGAATACTACGTTTTCTATTCCAAAGGAATAGCGGCGAAGGATCTCGCCACTCCCATATACGCAACCCCCGCGCTCATAGATAAGGGGGGAGTCGAGACCCTCGGCAAAACCGAGGAATACAGCGTTATAGAATATTGCTACGAGCGACTTATGCACGACGGCTTCATAAACGTGGAGGGCGAGGACACACAGGACCTCCGCCGCCGCAGGCTCTACGAGGCGCTTATCGAATATAATTCAAAGGCTTACGCCGTGTTTGGAGACGAAAACGCAACCGACCCCGATAGCCTTGC
This sequence comes from Clostridia bacterium, assembly GCA_017410065.1. Taxonomy (GTDB): domain Bacteria; phylum Bacillota; class Clostridia; order Oscillospirales; family CAG-272; genus UBA1740. Next base: position 62,526 of record JAFQRL010000005.1, read on the forward strand.
ATACGCCTCGGTTAAGGGCTCTTATTCGGACTTCTTCTCCCCCGTCGATCCCACGGACACTATAACCGTCACCTACGATCCAAGCGCCATTCCGAAGGACTATCTTTTTGTGGGCTGGAGGATCATCGTCACAGGTGCGGACGGCAGTATCACCGAAACTCTCTCCGAGCTTTCCACCGTCACCGTCAGCCTCTCAAAGGGCGCGACCTCGCTTGCCGCCGTCTACGTTAAGGATCCCGACGTGCTCCTCGGGGAGCAGATCGCCGAGGCAGAGATAAGAGACGCGGCAAACAGGGCGGCAGAATGGGCAGCTCTTGAAGAAAGAATGATCTCAAAGCTTGGCTATTCCGAGGAAAACGCGAAAAAGATCACCGACGAAATGAAAAACCTCTACACCCTCTACGGTCCCGAGCTTGTGGACTGGGTGGCAAGCCTTTACGCAAAGGGCTTTATGGACCTTGAAAACGGCATCTGGGCGGGCGGCTTCTACGCAACCGTTGCGGGAAGGGATGCCTACGGCTTCGGCCCCGACCTTCAGTGCACCGTTCAGCTCCTCAGATTCCTCCAGCAATCGGGCGTTATCTCCTCTATTTCCAAGGATATCCCCGAGTGGATGCAGATCGAAATGGTCTACTTTGCAAAATCCCTTCAGCACGAAAACGGCTACTTCTACCATCCCCAATGGGGCAAGGAATTCACAGACGAGCATATATCCCGCCGCGGCAGAGACCTCGGTTGGGGAACGTCGCTTCTCTCGGATTTCGGCGCAAAGCCCCAATACGACACACCGAACGGCGTTAAGGGCGACGGCGTGAGCGCAGACGAATACCTTGCGTCTCTCGGTATAATAAAGCCCACCTTCGGCGTGACTCTCACCTCACATCTCGGCGAAAGCACCGAAAGCAGAGTTCGCCTCGCCACCCTCGTGGCAGCCGAGGAGGATGCAAGCACCGCATATCTCAAAACTCTCCCCGCATTTATAAATTATCTTCTCACCGTTATTGAGCCGGGAATGAAGACCAATCAGTACAGCACAGGTAATACCCTCAACGCCACCGACGGTCAGATCTCCTATTACAGCAATCTTAACGGCACCTACACCTACACCGAGGGCGACGAGGCTCTCACAGACGGCGCGACAGCCGAGGATTACAAGCAGTTTGAGGGCTTGACGATGATGGAAATGGTCATCAAGGTGCTCATCGACGTTATAAATCCCAAAACGGGTCTCTACGGCGGCTACAACGAGGACGGCACCTGGAGCGACACCCTAAACTTCTCCCATTCCAACGGCTTCTTCAAGGTCATCTCCATTATCAACGGAGAGGGTGTTGCATATCCTTATGCGGCAGAGGCGGCGGTCAGCCTTATTGATAACCTGACAAATCCCGACCTCCCCTCCCGAGGCAATGCCTGCGAGGTCTATAATGTTTGGAACGCTATTAATTCCCTTGATTCCAACCCCGCAAAAACCAATACCGTTTACGCCGTAGTCACCGAAGATGACGTGACAGTTGCCAAGGAGGGCGACGAGGGCGCGGTGGAAATGACCGTATCGCAGTTTATAGCAAAGAGCCTTGAGGTCCGCGGAGCGGATGCCGTGCGCATCACCTTCGATAAGATAAAGGGCTACCAAAAGGCAGACGGCTCCTTCTCCCACAGCTACACCTCGGGCGGCACGATGCATCAGGGCTGTCCCGTTGCTCCCGCAGGAAATATGGGCGGCGACGTTGACGCGACCTGTATCTCCTCAACGGGACTTGTGCGCAGTATGTTCAACGCCTTCGGGCTTGACAGCTACCGTCCCGCCTTCTTCGGCGAGGCAGATTATATCCGCTTCATTCACACCCTTGAAGTAATGGAGCCTGTTCGCAAGGTAGACGAGGATAAGCTTATAGAGGACTTTGAGGACGGTCTCTATAAAAATAATATTGAGGGCGACTTCGCCGTTGAAAACGGTAAGCTTAATATCTCGGGCGAGGCAAGCATCTCCCTCTCCGAGCTTTCCACCAAGGGCACAAGGCTTGCTGTAAGCGCAAGCATCACCCTCACAAGCTCTGTCCGCCTCAACGTCCTCTCGGGCAACGAAGTGATAGACACCCTCACCCTCTACGTCGATAACGGAGTCTGCGCTCTCGAAAGAGAGTCCACGGCAAGCACGGCTTATCCCGATATATCGGGAGGCGAGGTGAAGCTTCATCTCCTTTATTATCTTGAGGACGGTGCTCTCGTGTCCGAGCTTCTCTCAAACGGAGCGCTCCTTATGAAGGAGAAGCAGAGCGCGGATATTTCCTCTCTTTCCGATATCACCTCTCTCGCTATTGCCTCGGAGAGCACGACCCTTGATAATATGACCTTCGCCCTTATCACTCCCGAAAGCTCTATAATCAACGATAACGGCTTTATAGATTTCAGCGGCTTTACGGTCGGCGAGCTTGACGTCGGTCTTGCTTCAAGCGGTATCAACTTCACCAACCAGACCGCAGACGGGCCGACCAAGTCCTATGCTCTCATAATCTCCGAGAACAGCAACAAGTATCTGCGCCTTGACGATAATTGCTCATCTCCCGATGGCACCCAGAATTACTTTGATTTCAAGAACGGAGATAACAAAGCGGCAACCGTTGTTTTCGAAACGAGAATGAGGATAAACCGCGAGGCAGGCGGTGTTATTCCCATCACCGTTCGCAGTGCAAGCGGCGGCGCGTACTACGGCGGACTCAATATTGTGAGCGGCTACCTGTACGCAGGCGTTGAAAACAAAAAATCAGGTCTTGCTTCAACTCTTATAGCAACCGACGTTAAGGAAAACGAATGGTTCACCTTAAGAATGGAATATACGGCGGCGGCAACCTATTCGGAGGACAGCTTCCTTTGCTCTATTTACATCAACGGCAAGCTCATTGATTCGGACACAAGAAAGTGCGACGGACTTGTTTATGCTCCTGCGGCGTCCGTTCTCTCCTTCAGAATGGCGTGCGACACGAACTGGCTCGGCACTCTGGACTACGACGATATCTATGTCGGCAGTCTTGAAGACTACGGCGGCAACAGCTCGCCTACCTCTCACACTCACCTCACCGATACCGAGATCACCGACGTTATAGACTCCACCTGCACGGAGGACGGAAGCTACGTTCTCAAAACCTTCTGCTCCGATTCAAGCTGCGGCAAGGTATTATCGAGAGTGGTCCTCCCGATCCCCGCAGGCCATAAGCCCGCTACCAAGGAAGAAAACCGCATAGAGCCCACCTGCACGGCAGAGGGCAGCTTTGAGCTTGTCGGATACTGCTCGGGCTGTGGCTTGGAGCTTTCAAGAGAGCTCTGCATTCTCCAAATGACGCCTCACAGCGTTGTTAACGACCGTTGCACCGAATGTGGCGTCGAGGGCTTCGTTGCGGAAGGTCTTATTGACTTTGAGGATATGGAGGCACAGTCCTTCCTCACCCCCGATGGTACGGTAACAAATGCGAATCTTCCTGTCGCCCTAAACGGTAGCTATATCCATCTTTACGCCCCAAAGGCCCACGCAAATATGGCGGTAGTCACCGAGGACGGAGACAAGATCCTCTCCTGCGAGAAGGTCATCAACACCACGAACAGCAACACCTGGGTAGACTTTATAAGAGACACCTCTGTGTCTGCCGACACGATACACTTCGAGACCCGCTTCAAGTACGACAGCACGGCTCTCGGCGGCGGTATCTACGTCCGTCTCTACACAGGCAGGAACACCTCGGGCGGCGGCACGAGAGTAACCTATCACGTCCTCAAAACAAGCAGCGGTTATCTCACCTATCAAGGTGCCGAGACCCACGTGAAGTCGGGCGAATGGTGCACCTTGAGGATAACTCTTGAAAAGACCGACACAGGCTATCTCTATTCCTTCCTCGTTAAAAACGAGACGGGCAGCAGCATAACCTCAGGCGGCACAAGCTATGGAGTCGGCGAGTTTATTCCCTACTACGTCACCTCCGAGCTCCTCATCGAGCTTGAGGATATCAACGACGTAAACGCCATCACCTTTATGCACTCCACAGGCTGTCTCACCAACCTGAGCTTCAATAATTGCTACTTCGGCGGAACGCCGCGCTATGTGCTTAAGGGCGAGCAGCAAAATCTAAATGTTTGGCGAAGCCAAATTTATAACTGAAAAAAAGACCCCGAGCGAGGATTTAAGAAGCCAGTTTTTCTTAAATTTCAGGCTCGGGGTTTATTTTTTTGCGTTGGGGTTTATTTTTTTGCGTCCTATTGACAAATAAAATATTTTATGCTATAATACTAAAGATAAAAAACAAGCGCGGCGCGTGCGCCCGCTTTAAAGTATTAGGAGGTTTGGTATGAAGGCTATTCTTCGCGGTGCACAAATATATACTGACGGCACTATGAAAAAGTCCGATTTGCTTCTTGACGGCACCTCCCTCTCCGTTTTTGAGGGTGACGTATCCGCCCCCTCCGCTATTCCCGTTTTTGATAATATAGCTGTTTTGCCCGGTTTTTGTGATGTTCACGTACATCTCAGAGAGCCGGGTTTTTCTTATAAAGAGACCATCGGGACAGGCTCTCTTGCGGCGGCTCGCGGCGGCTACACCTGCGTGCTTTCTATGCCAAATCTTGCCCCGACTCCCGATACCGAGGAAAACCTGAAGGTCCAGCTTGATCTTATCGAAAGGGACGCGGTAATAAAGGTTATCCCCTACGGCACTATAACCAAGGGTGAGGGCGGCTTGGAGCTTTCCGATATGGCGGCTATGAATGAGCAGGTTGCGGGCTATTCGGACGACGGCAGAGGTGTTCAGAGCGAGGAGATGATGCTCCGCGCGATGGAGCTTGCGGCAAGCCTCGGCAAGCCCATAGTTGCTCATTGCGAGGATAATTCCCTGCTCCGCGGCGGCTATATTCACGATGGCGAATACGCAAGAGCTCACGGCCATAGAGGTATATGCTCCGAGAGCGAATGGGGTCCCATAAAAAGAGATATCGAGCTCGTGAAAAAGAGCGGCTGCTCCTATCACGTCTGCCATATATCCACCAAGGAAAGCGTTGAGCTTATAAGGCGGGCAAAGGCGGAGGGCGTTGATATCACCTGTGAGACCGCCCCGCATTATATTCTTCTTGACGATAGCTCAATGGAGGAGGATGCCCGCTTCAAAATGAATCCCCCCTTAAGAAGCGCGGAGGATAGACTCGCCATCCTTGAAGGAATTAAGGACGGCACGATAGACGCAATAGCCACAGACCACGCGCCCCACTCCGCCGAGGAAAAATCCCGCGGACTTGAAAAGAGCGCAATGGGCGTCGTCGGAATAGAAACGGCCTTCCCCCTTGTATACACCTATCTTGTAAAAACAGGCGTAATAACTATGGAGCGAGCAGTTGAGCTGCTGTCCATCTCCCCCCGCAGAAGATTCGGTATAACCTCGGACGTGGGCTTCTCAATCTGGAGGCTCGGCGAGAAAAAGCCCATCGACGCAAAGGACTTCCTCTCCAAGGGCAAAAGCACCCCCTTCCTCGGCACCCCCGTCGAGGCTGAATGTCTGCTCACCGTCTACGAAGGCAAAGCAGTATATTCTGCCCTCTAAATCGCGGCGCAGCCTTGCATATCACCAACCTCGCAGAGGTTGTATATCATCAACACGCAAGTGTTGTATATCATCCGCCAACGGCGGTATATCATCAGCTCTCCGAGCTGTATATTTGCTATTCGTCGGTCGTACACGCCGAATAACGCAAGATACCGTTAAAAACGGTATGCATCAAGGCGAAAGCCTTGCATATCATCAACCTCAAAGAGGTTGTATATCACCAACCTCGCAGAGGTTGCATATCATCAGCTCTCCGAGCTGCATATCATCACGGCACAGCCGTGTATATCACCAACCTCGCAGAGGTTGCATCCCCCTTCTGCGGCTTTTTTAAGAAAAGCAAAGAATTTTGAATTAATTAACACGGAGGAATATAAAAATGGCAAAGAGAACAGACATCAAAAGAGTTATGATCATCGGCTCAGGTCCTATCGTTATAGGTCAGGCGGCTGAGTTCGACTATGCGGGCACGCAGGCTTGTCTTGCGCTTCGCGAGGAGGGCTACGAGGTCATACTCGTCAACTCAAACCCTGCCACCATTATGACAGACACCACCATAGCAGACAAGGTCTATATGGAGCCTCTCACCCTTGAATATATCGCAAAGATAATCAGGTATGAAAGACCCGACGCAATAGTACCCGGCATCGGCGGTCAGACAGGACTTAATATGGCAATGCTTCTTGAAAAGAAGGGCATCCTTAAGGAGAGCGGCGTTGAGCTGCTTGGCACCTCCTCGGAGAGCATTGAGAGAGCCGAGGACAGAGAGCTCTTCAAGGAGCTTTGCGAATCCATCGGCGAGCCTGTTATCCCCTCGGATATAGCGAACACCGTGGAGGAGGCGGTTGAGGTTGCAGACCGCATCGGCTACCCCGTAGTCCTTCGCCCCGCATTCACCCTCGGCGGCACAGGCGGCGGCTTTGCCTACAATGAAAAGGAGCTGCGCGAGACAGCGCGTGGCGCGCTTGCCGAATCCCCGGTCAGCCAGGTCCTTGTGGAAAAGAGCGTTAAGGGCTATAAGGAGATAGAGTTTGAGGTAATGCGCGACTCGGCAGACAACGCCATCACCATCTGCGGTATGGAGAATATCGACCCCGTCGGCGTTCACACAGGCGACAGTATGGTAGTTGCTCCCATCCTCACCCTCTCCGACCACGATAAAAAGATGCTCAACGATAGCGCGATCAAGCTTATCAAGGAGCTTAAGATAGAGGGCGGCTGCAACGTTCAGTTTGCTCTTAACCCCAATTCCTCCGAATATTACCTCATAGAGGTAAACCCCAGAGTTTCAAGATCCTCCGCCCTCGCCTCCAAGGCTTCGGGCTACCCCATCGCGAGAGTTACCGCAAAGATCGCTCTCGGTATGACCCTTGACGAGATCGAGGTCGCAGGCACCAAGGCTTCCTTTGAGCCCAGCCTTGATTACATCGTTGCAAAGTTCCCCCGATTCCCCTTCGATAAGTTCACCTCGGTTCCCAATAAGCTCGGCACCCAGATGAAGGCAACAGGCGAATGTATGGGCATCGGCTCAAATCTTGAGGAATGTATTCTCAAATCGGTAAGATCTCTTGAGATCGGCGTTTGCCATCTCTATATGAGCAAGTTTGACACAAAGACCACAGAGGAGCTCCTCTCCTATCTCGGAGAATTCCACGACGACAACGCCTTCGTTATTGCAGAGCTTCTCCGCCGCGGCGAGACGGTTGAAAAGATCGCCTCCATCACAGGCATCACCCCCTATTTCCTTGAGTCCTTCAAGAGGATCACCGATATGGAGGCGGCTCTTAAGGCGGCACCTCACGAAAAGGAAGTCCTCCGTGCGGCAAAGCTTATGGGCTTTGCGGATAAGTATATAGCAAAGCTTTGGGGCTGCACCGAGCTTGACGTCACTCGCGACAGAAAGACCCACGGCATTATCCCTGTGTTCCGTATGGTAGACACCGCCCACGTCGGCGCATATACCCCCTATTTCTATTCCTCCTATTCGGGAGAAAATCAGTCCAGACTCTCCTCGGGCAAAAAGAAGATAGTTGTGCTCGGCGCAGGTCCTATCCGTATCGGTCAGGGCGTTGAGTTCGACTACTCCACCGTTCACGCGGTAAACACCATCAGAAAATGCGGCTACGAGGCGATCATCATAAACAACAACCCCGAAACCGTTTCCACAGACTACACCACCTCCGATAAGCTCTACTTCGAGCCCCTCACCGCAGAGGACGTTATGAGCGTTATCGACTACGAGCAGCCCGACGGCGTTATCGCCTCTCTCGGCGGTCAGACGGCTATCAACCTTGCCGAGCCTCTCGCGTCCCGCGGAGTTAAGATCATCGGCACAGACTGCGAGGCTATCGACAGAGCCGAAAACCGCGACGCCTTTGAGAAGATCCTCTCATCCCTCGGTATTCCTCAACCCAAGGGACAGGCTGTCACAAAGATCGAGGACGGCGTCAGGGTCGCAGAGCAGGTTGGCTACCCCGTGCTCGTTCGCCCCAGCTTCGTGCTCGGAGGCAGAGCAATGCAGCTCGTCGGCAATGAAAAGCAGCTTCGCCACTATTTGAGAACGGCGGTTGAGATAGACGAGGACAAGCCCGTTCTCGTTGACCATTATATCCAGGGCAAGGAGGTAGAGGTCGACGCCATCTGCGACGGACACGACGTGTTCGTTGGCGGTATTATGGAGCTTGTTGAGCGCACAGGCGTTCACTCGGGCGACTCCATCTCCATCTATCCCTCCTTCTCCATCTCGGATAAGGTAAAGGGCAAGATCCTTCAGTATTCCAAGATGCTCGGTCTCGCCATCGGCATTGTTGGTCTGTTCAACATTCAGTTTATAGTTGATTCAAACGACGACGTTTATATCATCGAGGTAAACCCCCGCTCCTCAAGAACGGTTCCCTTCCTCTCCAAGTCCACAGGCTATTCGCTTGCGGATATCGCCACAGAGGTAATTCTCGGTAAGTCCTTAAAGGAGCTGGGCATCTTCTCCATCTATCCCGAGGAGAAAAAGAGATGGTATTGCAAGGTTCCCGTATTCTCCTTCAAGAAGATCAACGGAATCGATGCATATCTCTCCCCCGAAATGAAGTCCACAGGCGAGGCTATCGGCTACGACGACGACCTCTACCGCGCATTCTATAAGGCACTTCAGGCATCGGGAATGAACGTTCAGAACTACGGCACAGTCCTTGTCACCATCGCGGATAAGGATAAGGAGGAGGCACTTCCTCTTATTCGCCGCTTCTATAACCTCGGCTTCAACATTGAGGCGACCGAGGGCACCGCAAGATTCCTTAAGGAGCACGATATCAAGACCCGTGTTAAGAAAAAGATCTCCGAGGGAGCAAACGATATCCCCGAATCTATGAGACAGGGTCATATCGCCTACGTTATCAACACAAGCGACGTCGGCGCGGGCGAGCATCAGATGGACGGATATGAGATCCGCCGCCTCGCAACCGAAACAGGCACCACCCTCTTCACCTCTCTCGACACCGTCAGAGTTCTCCTCGACGTCCTTGAGGATATCACGATCACCATTTCCACAATAGACAGCTAAAAAGCAAAAGCCGCACCGCATTTGCGGCTTGTGGAAAGGATGGGGGAAGATCACCCAAAATAAAAACTGTCGGAAAGGAAGACCCACAGTGAAGGACATTATATTTAAGGTCATATCAAACGAGCTGATAGCAAAAAACACCTACGAATGTAAGCTCTCGGGAGATATCTCGGATATCACAGCCTCGGGTCAATTCGTTAATATAAAGCTTGACGGCTTCTACCTTCGCAGACCCATCTCGGTGTGCGACGCGGAGGGCGGAGTGCTCACCATCATCTATAAGGTGGTCGGCGAGGGCACGGAGGCTATGTCGAGGGCAGAGGCGGGCACAGAGTGGCTCACCCTCACAGGTCTCGGCAACGGCTACAACACATCCCTCTCGGGAGATAAGCCTCTGCTTATCGGCGGCGGCGCGGGAGTACCCCCTATGTATATGCTTTGCAAAAAGCTTATCTCGGAGGGCAAGGCTCCCACAGTCATTCTCGGCTTCAACACCGAAAATGAAGTATTTTACAAGGAAAAGTTTGAAGAGCTCGGCGCAAAGGTCATAGTCGCCACCGCAGACGGCTCGGTGGGTGTGCGCGGCTTTGTCACCGATGCTATGGCAGGTCTTGACTACACCTACTTCTACACCTGCGGTCCCGAGCCAATGCTCAAGGCTGTGTATAACGCAAGCGCGACCTCGGGTCAGTTCAGCTTTGAGGAGCGTATGGGCTGTGGCTTCGGCGCTTGTATGGGCTGCTCCTGCAAAACGAAATACGGCAATAAGCGCATCTGCCGCGACGGCCCTGTTCTTGTAAAGGAGGAAATTATCTGGTAGCTTTAAGGAAGCCTCGGCTTCTTCTGCCGTGATAAAACAAGTATGATAAACACAAAAGTCAATTTATGCGGAGTGGAGCTGGATAACCCCATTATCCCCGCAAGCGGCACCTTCGGCTTCGGCTATGAATTTGCCGAGCTCTACGACATCAATATGCTTGGCTCATTCTCCTTTAAGGGCACGACCCTTGAGCCTCGCTTCGGCAACCCCACCCCGAGAATTGCGGAGTGCTCGTCGGGTATGCTTAACGCGGTCGGACTTCAAAACCCGGGCGTTGATAAGGTCATCTCCGAGGAGCTCCCCAAGCTTCGCCGCGTGTTCCATAAGCCCGTTATGGCAAACGTCTCAGGCTTCTCGGTCCACGAATACGTTGAGACCGTAAGACGGCTTGACGGAGAGGGAGATATCGGCTGGTTTGAGGTCAACATATCCTGCCCCAACGTACACGGCGGCGGTATGAGCTTCGGCACCTCCCCCGAGCTCGCCGAGCAGGTAACGAGAGCGGTGAGAGAGGTCACCAAAAAGCCTATCATCATAAAGCTCTCCCCCAACGTCACAGACATCGTCTCCATCGCAAAGGCATGCGAGGCAGGCGGAGCAGACGGCGTGAGCCTTATCAATACCCTTATGGGTATGAGAATAGACCTTAAGAAAAGACGCCCCATTATCGCAAATAAAACAGGCGGCTTCTCGGGCCCCGCTATCAAGCCCGTCGCCGTGAGAATGATATATCAGGTCTACGAGGCAGTTAAAATTCCTATCGTCGGTATGGGCGGCGTCGCCACCGCCGAGGACGTCATCGAGCTTATGCTCGCAGGTGCCACCGCAGTCGAGGTCGGCGCAGAAAACCTCGTCAACCCCTACGCCTGCCGCGATATCATCGAAGCACTCCCAAAAGCAATGGAGAAATACGGAATAGAATCGATCGACAATATCATCGGCGCGGCGCACTAGCTTTTTCGTGATTTTAGGCGAGGACACTTCGGTCGAGAACGACCTCACTTTTCGCCGAATTTACCGTCTTGCCGTATTCATATACTCCTTGCGAGCATCGCCGATACTCGGCGGCACTACGTGCATCTTCGGTGAGACCGAAGTGCTCGCGGAGCAACCTGCGTCAGCCTTGCTTGCAAGCGAGCTTGCAGACAAGTCTTGACTTGGTTATATGGCGGCGCAGTAAATTACGACGAACCTCATCCAAAAATCCCTGAAAAAGAGAATTTAAAACGAAATAATTTTTCCGCGAATAAAAGAAAAATTAGAAAAGGAAAGGATTTTCCAATTATTTTCAGATGCGATTTGTTGTAATTCGAGGTGCCGCTTGTATACAACAGCATAATTAAAAACAATAATTAAAAAAATAAAAAGCAGTATTTTTTGATGGATTTGGAGCGAGAATCGTCGTAATTTTGTGAGCCGACGTATAACCAAGTCAAGACTTGTCTGCAAGCTCGCTTGCAAGCAAGGCTGACGCAGGTTGCTCCGCGAGCACTTCGGTCTCACCGAAGATGCACGTAGTGCCGCCGAGTATCGGCGATGCTCGCAAGGAGTATATGAATACAGCAAGACGGGAAATTCGGCGATAGACGAAGTCGGTCTCGCCCGAAGACGCAAAAAAGACGGAGGTAATTAAGATGGGTAAGGACGTCATCATCGCCTGCGACTTCGCAAGCGCAGAGGAAACATTCGCTTTCCTCGATAAATTTGAGGGCAAGAAGCCCTTCGTTAAGATCGGAATGGAGCTCTACTATGCAGAGGGCCCCGAAATCGTTCGTGAGATAAAGAAAAGAGGACACAAGATCTTCCTCGACCTTAAGCTTCACGATATCCCCAACACAGTAAAAAAGGGTATGGCAGTGCTCTCTCGCCTGGACGTTGATATGACAAACCTTCACGCCTCGGGCACCAAGGCAATGATGGAGGCAGCTCTTGAGGGTCTCACAAGACCCGACGGCACACGCCCCATACTCATCGCCGTCACACAGCTCACCTCCACGAGCCAGGAGAGAATGGAGTCAGACCTTCTTATCAAAGCACCCATAGACGAGGTAGTTATGCACTACGCTTCCTGCGCAAAGGAAGCAGGGCTCGACGGCGTTGTTTGCTCTCCCCTTGAGGCAGGTAAGGTCCACGACAGATGCGGCAAGAGCTTTATAACCGTTACCCCCGGTGTAAGATTTGCAGACGGCAATAAGGGCGACCAGGTCAGAGTTATGACCCCCGAGGAGGCAAAGAAGATCGGCTCCGACTATATCGTTGTGGGCAGACCCATCACCGCCGCGGAGGATCCTGTTGCCGCATACAACCGCTGCTGCAAGGAATTTCTGTAATTTTCGGGTAGATCGCGGCTGGCGCGCACGCCGCCGTCTATCGCCGAATTTTCCGTCTTGCTTTATTCATATAAAGCGGCGCAGAAAATTACGACGATTCTACCTCGAAAATTCCTAGAAATTCAGAGTTTTAAGAGCTTTAATAAATTTGAATTTCAGCAAATCCCATCTAAAATTTATTAAAAATCGGACGGAATATCTGTAATTTTATAATTAAATCACGAAAAGGACAAAGCTATGCAATCTTATAAAAGAGAATTCATTACATTCCTTGAGAACGCGGGCGTTCTCAAGTTTGGAGACTTCACCGCAAAAAGCGGCAGAAAGATTCCCTATTTCATCAACGCAGGCGAGATCAAAACAGGCGATCAGATAGCGAAGCTCGGCGAGTTCTACGCAAAGAGCTATCTTGACAAGGTCGGCAATAAGCGTGCCGTCCTCTACGGCCCCGCATACAAGGGCATTTCCATCGCCGTTGCCACCTCCATCGGTCTCTCCAAGAGCGGACTTGACGTTCCATTCTTCTTCAACAGAAAGGAAGCAAAGGACCACGGCGAGGGCGGCATCTTCGTTGGCTGTAAGCCAACCGAAGGCGAGGAGATCGTTATCGTTGAGGACGTTATCACCGCAGGCACCGCCATCCGCGAAAGTATGGAGATCCTCTCCTCCCTGGACGGCGCAAAGGTCATCGCAACCTTCGTTATGGTAGACAGAAAGGAAAAGGGCAAGGGCACAAAGTCCGCAATGGCAGAGGTCGGCGAGGAGTTCGGCTTCCCCGTCTATTCCGTCGTTGACGTCTACGACATCATCGAGTACCTCGAAGAAAACCCCGCCCACGCCGATGACGTCGCCCGCATCAAAAACTACCTCACCGTCTGGGGCGCCTGATCCAATCTGAACCAAATCCCACACCTACACAAAACACAAATAATCAGCATTTTTTCAGATAATTTTGAGTTGAGAAGCCTCGCTCACCCAGCATCAACAGCTTTATAAAGCAACACAAAAAACACAAATAAGCAGCATTTTTCAGATAATTTTGAGTTGAGAAGCTTCGCCCACCCAGCATCAACAGCTTCATAAAGCAACACCAAAAACACAAATAAGCAGGTTTTTTCGATGGATTTGGAGCGAGAATCGTCGTAATTTTCTGCGCCGCCGTATATGAATACGGCAAGACGGAAAATTCGGCGATAGACGAAGTCGATCTCGCCCGAAGACGCGAAAAAACAGGAGAATTTTATGAGAAATTTAGTCAACATCCTCGACCTTTCCGTCGAAGAAATCGACGACCTTATCAAGACCGCCTCGGACATAATAGACAACCCCGAGCTATACGTGAACACCTGCCGCGGCAAAATTCTCGGCACGCTCTTTTTTGAGCCGTCAACCAGAACGCGACTGAGCTTCACCTCTGCAATGATGAGCCTTGGCGGCAACGTGCTCGGCTTCTCCCAGGCGGCAAGCTCGTCTATCTCCAAGGGCGAAACGGTGGCAGACACCATTCGTATGGTCAGCGCATACTCGGATATCATCGTTATGCGCCACCCCAAGGAGGGCGCGCCTGTTGTGGCATCGGGTGTCTCAAACGTGCCCATAATCAACGCAGGCGACGGCGGTCACTTCCACCCCACCCAGACCCTCACCGACCTGCTCACCATCAAAAAGAAAAAGGGTCGCTTCAACGACCTGACTGTTGGTATCTGCGGCGACCTTAAGTATGGGCGCACCGTCCATTCGCTTATCTCCGCCCTCTGCCGCTACGACAACGTGCGCTTTGTGCTGATCTCCCCCGAGGAGTTGAGACTTCCCGACTACGTTAAGGACGAATACCTTTTCGGCGGCGGCTGTGAGTACGTTGAAACCGACAACCTTGAACGCGCGATTCCCTCCCTCGATATCCTCTATATGACGAGAATTCAGGCAGAACGCTTTGAATCCCGCGAGGAATATGAACGCCTTAAGGACTCCTATATCCTGAACGCGGAAAAGCTGGAGTGCGCAAAGGAGGACCTCTCAATTCTCCATCCCCTCCCCCGTGTAAACGAGATCGACGTGGACGTGGACGACGACCCGAGAGCAGATTATTTCGACCAGGCAATGTACGGCAGATATATCCGAATGGCACTCATTCTTATGCTTCTTAAAACCAAGGGCGTTGAGGATAGCCGCTACCACGGAATAGAAAACCCTCGCCTCGTTTGCAAAAACCCCCATTGCATCTCCTCCTCCGAGCGCGGTGTCAAGCTCCTCTTTGACGAGGAGAACCGTTGCATCTTCTGCGACCAAACCGCCGAGGAAAGATAATTAGCGATTACGTCGCCCCAAAATCTCCACCCTATAGTTATGTCGCTTTTCGGGAAAAGCTCCGCAAAAGCTTTAAAAATAATTATTGGTAAAAATACCGTATCGCAAGATATCACTTTGAAAAAGGATGTTCTGTTAGTGTGACAACTACGCGAGAGGTATTCTGCGGTGTCACCTCGCAAGGGGTGACACCTTTTGTTTTTAAAAAACAGCAGAACTCCAAGTTTAGCAGTGAAGCTAAAGCTGAAATTCCGCTGTTTTTTACATTATTTGCAAATAGTAATTTACATTTTATTAGATTTTTTCGGGAATAGGATAATTCTCTATAACGTAATCCATATCCTTATCGCCTCTGCCCGAAAGGCAGATAAGCACGGAGCCCTTGTCCATAGTTTTTGCAAGCTTCATACCGTAAGCTACCGCGTGGGAGCTTTCGATAGCGGGGATAATGCCTTCCAATCTTGCGAGGGTATAGAAGGCGTCGATGGTCTCCTCGTCGTTGATAACGTCATATTTAACTCTGCCGAGATCGCGAAGGAATGCGTGCTCGGGACCCGAGGAGGGATAGTCAAGACCGCTTGCAACCGAATAAACGGGAGCGGGCTCGCCGTTTTCGTCCTTAAGCATAATGCTGTTGAAGCCGTGCATTATGCCCTCCTCACCGTAGGTAAGGCTTGCGGCGTGGTCGCCAAGCTTTGCGCCTCTGCCGAGAGGCTCAACACCGTAAATATCAACGGGGTCATTAAGGAAGCCCGAGAACATACCCATCGCATTTGAGCCGCCGCCAACGCAAGCAACCACCGCGTCGGGAAGCTCGCCTGTCATAGAAACGAACTGCTCTCTTGCCTCAATACCGACAACGCTCTGGAAGTCTCTCACCATCATCGGGAAGGGGTGAGGGCCGAGAACCGAGCCGATGCAATAGATGGCATCCTTGTACTCTCTTGCATAAGCCGCAAACGCCGCGTCTACCGCCTCCTTAAGAGTAGCAAGACCGTGTGTCACCTCAACCACGTTCGCGCCGAGGATCTTCATTCTCTCTACGTTGGGAGCCTGCTTTTTAATATCAACAGAGCCCATATAAATATCACATTCAAGACCGAAATAAGCCGCCGCAGTTGCAAGAGCAACACCGTGCTGACCCGCACCTGTTTCGGCAATGACCTTCTTCTTGCCCATATACTTCGCAAGAAGTGCCTCGCCCATACAGTGATTAAGCTTGTGCGCGCCCGTGTGGTTCAGGTCCTCGCGCTTAACGTAAAGCTGAACGCCTGTGCCGATCTTATTGGAGAGCCTTTCAAGATGGGATATGGGAGTGGGTCTGCCCTGGAACTCCCTTCTGATCTTGCGAAGATCAGCAATAAATTTAGACGACTTGCAGATCGTCTGATAAGCGTCGGAGATCTCCTTCATAGCCACCTGAAGCTCGGGAGAAATATATGCTCCGCCGTACTTGCCGAAGAAGCCCTCCTTTGAGGGATACTTCTTGAAATAAGTGTCAAAATTGATGCCGTTAAATTCCATTTTTCTTTCCTCTTTTCTTTTTTTCTTGCGTGTTATGCACGCGTCCTTTGCGTACTTCCCTGCGTTTTACGCATTTTTTCCGCCCGAGGAATATAAAAAGCCCCGAGCAATAATAGCTCGGGGCGAATAAATCCGCGGTGCCACCCGATTCGGGACAACGTCCCCTCATGTACTAAAGGGCAACGCCCCAACCATACATTGTGCAGATAACGGCTGCCTGCCGTCGAAGCCTACTCGCAAAGCTTTCGGTTCGCCCTCGAAAGTCCATTCACCAAAGCGCACTATACCGCAATCCCACCGCCTGCGGCTCTCTGTGTTAATAACACTATGGCTACTACTCTTTCTCATCGGTTATGTGATGATTTTACCACACCGCCGCGGCTTTGTCAATACCTTTTTGAAAAATTTCCCGAAATCCCCCGAAAATTATTTTGGAAAATTCCCCGAATTTTCCTCTTGAAATATCCTCCAAAGCTTCGCTCTCCGTCCGAGATCCGACCGCCGGCGGTCGCCCTTCGGGTTTCGGCTTCGGGCTCCCGCCCTCCGCTCAAAATGACAACAGACGGAACGTGCCTCGTTTCTCATAATCAAGGCGCAAGCCTTGTATATCATCAGCTCTTTGAGCTGTATATCATCAAGGCGTAAGCCTTGTATATCATCAGCTCTTTGAGCTGTATATTTGCTATTCGTCGGTCGTACACGCCGAATAACGCAAGATACCGTTAAAAACGGTATGCATCGCGGCACAGCCGTGTATATCATCAGCCATTTGGGCTGCATCTCCCTCTTTCTACACAAAAACAGGCCGTATCTGCTCGCCCCTCATAGCCGATAAAAACGCTTCGGGTACTCTTTTCATATCGGCGACCAGCGAGTGCGGCTTGCCCGTCGGGTCGTCCTGCCGCATCGGCACGAAATAAACCGAACGCCTTGTGATCAGTCTGCCGATGTTGGAGAGATTTTGAGAAAGACCGTCGTTTGTGGCAAGGGCAATAAGGGTGAGTCTATCCTGCCGCAGGTGCGCCTTTGCCGCCATAGTCACCGCCGTGTCGGTGATACCCCCTGCAAGCTTTGCAAGAGTGTTGCCTGTGCAGGGTGCGATTATCAGCCCCTCAAGAGGTGCCTTCGGTCCAAGCGGCTCTGCCGCCTCTATGGTGTGTATCACCCTTCTTTTGCAGAGCTCCTCAACCTCTCCGATAAAGTCCTCTGCCTTATGAAATCTTGTGTCCTTTGTGTAGGCATTCTCGCTCATTATGGGCTGTATCTCATACCCCATATCAATAAGTGTGCGAAGTGAAGAAAAAGATGCGCCCATCGTGCAAAACGAAGCGCAAAAAGCATATCCAAGCATATCCCTCTCCCCCTATCCGCGCCCTTTGTCGGAGGCTCTTGAAAGCTTATCCTTAAGGTGCTCGGCGATCCTTCTCGCATAAAGCCTCCCCGCGCTTTGGGGATAATATTTCTCGGGAATCGAGGGTAGCTTCACCAAGCCCGAAATCCCCTCAAGATATCTCCCCGAGGCAAGATCTATGACCCTCAAGCCACAGCACTCCCTAATCGCTTTCTTTGTAACTATCCTTGCAGGGGCTGTGTTTATAAGCACGTCAAGCCCCGAAAAATCAGACGAGCCGCGGTAGTCAACAGCCTCAATTCCAAGCTCCGAAAGCTCTCTTAAGGTGGCGGAATTTCCGCTATAAACCCTCACTCTCGCGCCGAGAAAAAGAAGCAGCCTCAAAAGCCTTGACCCTATCCGCCCATAGCCAACTATCCCGAAGGAAAGCTCCGAGGGAGAGGCGGGAAGCTCGGTGAGAATATACCCAAGCGCGCCAAGGGCTGTGAGTGTCGCATTTTCGGATATCAGCACCTCGTCAAGAGAGCCGTCGTATATAGAGCCGCCAAGCTCCAAGATCTCTCTCGCCACACCCTCGGGTATCCCATACCCCGCAACAAGCGTACCCTCCCTCACCTCTCGGCAAACCTCGGAAAGCTCCACCTCCGTGCCCGAAACGTGAACGCCGTCTCGGCTGGTGGGAATTGGAAGTATGATAATTCGGCAGTCGCCAACGTAGTCCGCGGCAACCGCAGAGGAGCACACCCTGAGTCTCTCCCCCATACCGTAAGTTAAAATTTCCATATATATACCTCGTGACGGAAAACCCCGTCAAAATCAGTATATGATATAAGATAAAAAAAGGAGGCTGTCTCGCATTTGAAACAACCCCGCTTTGTTTGATAGGGGATGGGCAGATCTTATCCTACCCAATATCACATCCCCAAAATTATCATTTTTTCATCATACTCTTAACGTTCTCAAGCCCTGTTTTCACGAGCCCCTTGGTCTTGTTGTAAAGATTTATCATACTTGCGCCCGCAAGAGTGAAAAGTGCCAGGGTCGCATAAGGGTGCCGACGCTTCTTGCCGTCCTTCATATATTTCTCCTTAAGAATGTTTTCGGGCGGATAACGCTCCGCGCATTTTTATTTCGTGCCCTATCCCGAAAAAGGGCTCCTCGCCCAAATGAGAGATAGCTTTGGCACTTAAGCGCGTGAGTTTGCGCCGCGCTTTGCTCTTATTTTGCCACGGCAAGAAGAAAAGTAAACCACCAAATCCCAAAAAATCAAGCACCATTTATTTCCATCGCCTATAAATTTTAGTTTGTTTCGGGAAGATTTTATATAAAAAGCAGGACAATTTACTGTTGCATTTTTTTCTTATTTATTATATAATTATTAAGGCATTGGCAAAGAAACGGAGAAATATATGAGTAGCTTTGTAAAAATAGTTTTGCTTATCGGCATAATGGTCGGCACCTCGATCCAATCGGTTTTCAAAAAGGCGTATAACAAGCGCGGTTATAGCAGCGTTTTTATCTTCGGCTCGATCACCGTGGCTTCGGCGGCGCTTTTCTTCGTCGCATCGGCAAAGTACCCCTTAAGCTTCTCGGCAGACATTCTGCCATACGCCTTCGGCTTTGCGGCGGCTTATTGCTGCGCAACTATATTCGGTATGCTTGCCATCAACGAGGGCTCCCTTTCCCTCACGTCTCTTGCAACCTCCTATTCCCTGCTTATCCCAACCCTCTGGGGTCTGCTGTTTTATAACGACACGGCGACCCATTGGTTCTTTATAGGTCTCGCACTCCTTCTTATCAGCCTTGTGCTTATCAACGCAAAGGGCGGCGAAATAAAGATCACTCTTAAATGGGCGATCTTCGTGCTGCTTGCATTCCTCGGCAACGGTATCTGCTCCACGGTGCAAAGCGGCTACGCAAAAACTCACGCGCAGGGCACCTCCGAATTTATGATAATCGCACTTTCGGCGGTCTTCCTTGTGCTGCTTTCCGCCGCCTTCCTCACCGAGCGCGGCTCCCTCGGCACCTCCCTTAAGAAAAATTGGTACCTGATGGTGCTTTGCGGCGCGGCAAACGGCGCGGTCAACCTTTTCGTCATCCTTCTCTCCCCCAATATGAACACCTCGCTGATGTTCCCTCTCATATCCGCAGGCGGCATCGTCCTCACCTCCCTCGTCTCCATCTTCATATATAAGGAAAAGCTCTCGCTTCTTCAATATATCGGTATGGTAATGGGTATCGGAGCTATCGTATTTATGAATTTATAAGGCTTTTTGTAAACAATTATTTTCAAAATTAATAAAAAATAAAACAAAACGGAGAAAAAGCTATGTTGAATTGTAAAATCATTTCAGGACTTGATAAGCCCCTTCTCGGCAGTAAAATTGAGGACTACAAGGAGCGCACCAATATATCCGTGCTTCGCGGCGAAAAGGCTACCTTCCAGATGATATACACCCTGGATTTCAGGAAAGAGGGAAACTTCTCAAGAAACCTCACCGTAAATCCTTCGGGCGAGCTTGCTAAATATACCACTCTTAAAGACGTTCAATCGGTGCCTGCGGTGTTTAATTACCGCGGAGATGTTGACGATGATTTTATCACCACAGCACCCTCCCTTATTCCCGACGTTCTGGCGCCTCTTTCCTTTAACGGCAGACTTGTTGCTTGCTACGGCGCTCTCAAATCCCTTTGGA
This sequence comes from Clostridia bacterium, assembly GCA_017410065.1. Lineage (GTDB taxonomy): Bacteria > Bacillota > Clostridia > Oscillospirales > CAG-272 > UBA1740. The sequence goes on from JAFQRL010000005.1 coordinate 82,695, forward strand.
TAGAGATCGAGATACCCGAAAATGCCGAGCTTTCGGGCAAGGCTGATCTCAAATTGGATCTTGAGATCGAAAAATGGACAGACGAGGTCGAAGGCTCATTCACAAGCTCTCTCGCTCTCTCCGTTGATATAATAGACGCCACCCTTCCCGAGCAGGAGCTTATCTTCACTCAATGGTTCCACCACGACTGCCTTGCAAATTATTACAGGGTTAAAAAATGGTCGGACGAGCATTTTGAAATAATTGAAAAATTCGCAAAATGCGCCAAAAAGAACGGTATAAATATGCTATTCACCCCAATAATCACGCCCCCTCTCGATAACGCGGCAGACACGCGCGACCTCCAGCTCGCCGACGTCACCGTTACCGATAGCGGCTATGAATTCGGCTGGGATAAGCTTGACCGTTGGATCGACATCTGCGATAGAGTCGGAATTGAAAAATTTGAGATAGGCCACCTCTTTACCCAAGGAGGAGCGGCATACGCAACCAAGGTCTCGGGTGTCAAGAACGGAGTTTACCAAAGACTCTTTGCAAAGGACGTTCCCTGCGACGACCCCGAATACGTCAGATTTTTAAGAGCGCTCCTCACCTCTCTCATCGCACATATGAGGGCGCGCGGCGACGATAAGAGAATGATGTTCCATATCTCGGACGAGCCAAGCGACACCCAGCTTGAAACCTATAATAAAGCAAAATCTGCCGTCGCGGATCTCCTTGAGGGCTATCACATCTTCGATGCCCTTTCACATTACGATTTCTACGAGCGCGGAGTTGTTAAAAAGCCTGTCGTTATTCTTCATCATCTTGAAGAATTTGCAGAAAAGGGCGTGCCAGGTCTTTGGACTTATAATTGCTGTGCGCCCGCAGGCGGCTATTCCAACCGCTTTTTGCCGATGACCCTCTCGCGCAACCGTTCTCTCGCCCTTGTTCTTTATAAGTACAATATTGAGGGCTTCCTTCATTGGGGCTTCAACTTCTATAACACAAGCGGCTCCTATAACGAAATTAACCCCTTCCACGACACAAACTCCGGCGGACACTTCCCCTCGGGCGACGCCTTCTCGGTTTACCCCGGCACAGGCGGCACCCCCCTCGAATCAATGCGCCTCTCCTGCTTTGCAGACGGTCTTTGCGACCTTCGCGCCTTCAAGCTCTGCGAGAGCCTCTACTCCCGCGACGAAGTCATCTCCGCCCTCGAAGCCTTCCTCGGCGCGCCCATAAAAGCTAATACCTATATCAATAGCTCCGAGAAAATGCACGCCCTTCGCGAGATGATCAATGAAATGATCAAAGCGAAAATCTAAAATTTAAAGCATCTTCCTATAAGAAAAATCAACAAAAAGCTTGCCCGAGCCACCATCGCCCGAGCAAGCTTTTTATTTTTATCAATTTCCGAATTTCCAAAAAGATTTTGGATGAGATGCTTTGATTCAGCGCCTCCGATGAGAATAGATTTTCGAGGGATTTCCCCGATAGCATCGTCGTAATTTTCTGCGCCGCCTGTATAAAACAGCATAAATGCTGTGCGTATATTGCTCGGCGGCGTTAGGGCTTGCCGCCGTTTGCTCCGCAAACCGCAATAGTACGCAATACGTCAAGCCGGGAAATTCGGCGATAGGTGAGGTCGTACTCAACCGAACCGATATATCCAAAAATCACCGAAAAGCACGTTTTCCTTGCGAATTCGGAGCGAGAATCGTCGTAATTTACTGCGCTGCTGTATATACATACAGCAAGCCGGGAAATTCGGCGATAGACGAAGTCGGTCTCGCCCGAAGTCGTAGGAAAACTACACGCCCGAGTAGGCGGAGAATCCCCCATCTATCGCCAACACCACTCCCGTAATAAACCCTGCCGCCTTCTCATTAAGGAGGAAGAGAAGACCGCCCTCAAGCTCGGAAGCCTCGCCAAATCTGCCCATAGGAGTGGCGGCAAGGATCTTGCCTGTGCGCGCGGTGGGAGTGCCGTCGGGGTTAAAGAGAAGCGCCGCATTCTGCGCGGTGGAGAAGAAGCCTGGAGCTATCGCATTCACCCTGATACCAACCTTGGAGAAATGAACGGCAAGCCACTTTGTGAAATTGGAGACCGCCGCCTTCGCGCCCGAATAAGCGGGTATCTTTGTGAGAGGCGTGAATGCATTCATCGAGGAAATATTCAAAATACTGCACCCCTCCTTACCAACCATCTGGCGCGCAAACGCCTGTGTGGGAATAAGAGTGCCGAGGAAATTGAGGTTAAACACGAAGCCAACGCCTGCGGCGTCAAGATCAAAGAAGCTCTTGGTGTCCGCATCAATGTCGCCCATCTCAAAATATTCCTTGTCGGTGGTCGCCTTAGGGTTGTTACCGCCCGCGCCGTTCACAAGTATATCGCAGCTGCCAAGCTCTGCGGCAACCGCATCAGCCACCGAGTAGCAAAGCTCCTTATCAAGCACGTTGCAGGCATACGCCTTGGCAACGCCGCCTTCGGCAACTATCTCGTCAGCATACTGTCTTGCCTTCTCCTCGTTAAGATCGAGCAGCGCAACCTTCGCGCCCGCCCTCGCAAGCACCTTCGCGAAATGCGAGCACAAAACTCCGCCCGCACCCGTCACCACAACCACCTTGCCCGAAAGATCGGTGTTGAGAACGTTATTGTTGATCATCGATTATCTCCTTATTTTTTCTTTATAAAAACGCTGAAAATCGGCTTTTCGAGGGAGTTTTGGATGAGAAGCTTCGTTTAATGACCGACAGGCAGTATATAACAGCATAAATGCTGTGCGTATATTGCTCGGCGGCGTTGGGTGTTGCCGCCGTTTGCTTTGCAAACCGCAATAGTACGCAATACGTCGAGATCGTTAAACGGAGGTAGGAATTACCGCTCTGAAAATTCACAGCCTACGAAAACTCATTTCGGGAAAACCATTCCTGTCCTCGCCGAAAATCACCGAAAATCGCCAAAAATCACCGAAAAGCCTTCTCTGTAGCTTCGAAAAGGCCATTTATATACGCCGCCCCCAGCGCCCTATCATAAAGCCCATACCCGGGCTTGCCTGTCTCACCCCAGATCATTCTGCCGTGGTCGGGGCGAACGTAGCCGTCAAAGCCGTTCTCCACAAGAGCGCGGACCACCTCTGCCATATCCATCGAGCCGCAGCTTGAAAGATGACCCGACTCCTCAAAGCTTCCGTCGTCAAGCAAGCGCACGTTTCTGATGTGCATAAATGCGATCCTGTCCATCGCGCTGTACTTTCTCACCATAGCCACAATATCATTGGTTGCGGCGCATCCGAGCGAGCCTGTGCAAAGGCAAAGACTGTTTGCAGGGCTATCAACTATCTTCAAAAATCTATCAAGATTTTCCTCGTTTGTAATTATTCTCGGAAGTCCGAAAATGGGATATGGCGGATCGTCGGGATGTATCGCCATTCTCACGCCGCACTCCTCTGCAACGGGAATAACCTTCTTGAGAAATTTCTCAAGATTTGCCCAAAGCCCCTCCTCGCCAAGCTTGCCGTATGCCGTGATAAGCTCGCGTACCTCGTCCTTCGAGTAGCTTGCATCCCAGCCGGGAAGGTTGATATCGTCAACAAGCGGATCAAGACCGCGCATCTGATCCCAATACATAACAAGGCTCGTGGAGCCGTCCTCTGCCTTTTTATCAAGTTGAGTTCTCGTCCAGTCGAAAACAGGCATAAAGTTATAAGTCACGCACTTGATGCCGTACTTTGCACAGCGACGCACGTTCTCGCAATACACCTCAATAAGCTCGTCCACGTTGTCTCTGCCGAGCTTAATATTTTCGTGAACGGGTATAGACTCAACGATATCGAAAAGCATACCGTTTGCCTCAACCTGCTCCTTCATTTTCCTTATAGACTCCTCGGGCCAGACCTCACCGGGCTTCACGTCGTAGACCGCGGAAACGATAGACCGCATATTGGGTATCTGGCGAATGTATTCAAGCGGAATGGGATCTCCCTCTCCGTACCATCTGAATGAAAGCTTCATAAAATCACCTCACAGTTTTTTCTAATATTATTATAAATTATTTTGCCCAACCCGTCAATAAATAATCTTCATTTAAACTTGCTCTATATTCAGTTTTATTTGCGTTTTTTTACGATTTATCATTTTTCGGTTAATTTTCAGCAATTAAGGAATACTAATCATAGGCAAAGCAACACCCACGTGTGCTTGCCAAGTAAATCAAAAAGGCTGAATAAATGGAAACAAAAACAAAACGCCCCTTTGGAATAAAGGACAAAATAGGATATCTTTTCGGCGACTTCGGAAACGACTTCACCTTTATATTATCCTCTAGCTTTCTTTTAAAATTCTACACAGACGTAATGCACGTTTCGGCAGGCATCGTCGGCATCGTTATGATGCTCGCAAGGTTCGTTGACGCCTTCACAGACGTAACGATGGGAAGAATATGCGACCGCCGCAAGCCCACCCAAGGCGGCAAATTCAAGCCCTGGCTCCTTCGTATGTGCGGACCCGTCGCGCTCTCCTCCTTCCTTATTTATCAATCCGCCTTTGCCACCTCTCCACTTTGGTTCAGAGTTGCCTGGCTCGCCGTCACCTATATCCTTTGGGGCTCGGTGTTCTATACCTCCATCAATATCCCCTACGGCTCAATGGCATCCTCCATCTCCCCCGAGCCCGATCACCGTCAGTCCCTCTCCACCTTCCGCTCGATAGGTAGCGTGCTTGCGGGCGTGATAGTCGGCGCGGGAATACCCATCCTCGCATACGACACAAGGCTCGTCGACGGCGTGGAAATAGCCGAGCTGAACGGCACAAAATTCACGGTTATCGCAGGCGTCTTCTCAATTCTCGCAATTTTAGCATATCTCGCCTGCTACTTCCTCACCGAGGAGCGCGTAATAGTCCTGCATAAAGAGGACCGCAAAATGCCAAGCGTCCTGGCACTTATCTCAAATTCAGCTAAAAACCGCGCGCTTATTTCAATTATCGTTGCCTCGGTGCTGATGCTCCTATCCCAATTCACCCTCCAGCAGCTCGCAAATTATATCTACCCCGATTACTACGCCAACACCGCCGCACAGTCGGCGTCAACCGTCGCAATGATGCTGGGTATGTTCATCGCCGCCATAGGCGCAAAGCCCCTGGCAGGTAAATTCGGTAAAGCCGAAATTTCCGCCGTCTCAAACCTCGTCGCCGCCGCCATTCTCCTTGTCCTGTTCTTCGTGCGACCCTCAAACGTTTGGGTATACGTTGCCTTCAGCCTCTTCGCCTGGCTCGGGCTCGGCGTGTTTACAATGGTCTCCTGGGCTCTTATCACCGACGTTATAGACGACTCCGAGCTTAAGCTCGGTATCCGTGAGGACGGCTCTATCTATTCGCTTTACTCCTTCGCAAGAAAGCTCGGTCAGGCAGCCGCCGCAGGTATCACAGGTCTGCTCCTCACCCTCATCGGCTATGAGAAAATAGCAGGCGCGCCCGTCGCGGACTCTGTAAAAGCAGGGCTCTATAATATCTCCACCCTGGTGCCCGCCGCAGGCTTCGTCGCCCTCGCCGCCGTGCTTTGGTTCTGGTACCCGCTCCACAAAAAGCAGGTCGACCGCAACGTCGCCCTCCTGAAAGAAAAGCACGGAAGATAAAGAATATGTAAAGAAATATTAGCAAAACACCGAGTTATATTACCAAAAGCCGTATCACAAGAACAATGAATGATGAATGATGAATGATGAATAATGAA
>JAFQRL010000006.1 GCA_017410065.1 Clostridia bacterium
AAAAACTGACCAAGCGAGGCTTAGTCAGTCTTTCCGATTACTACCTAAAGGTAGCACATATTTAATTTGAATTGAACCGCCGTATGCCGAACGGCACGTACGGTGGTGTGAGAGGTGGATTAGTTTCTACCTACTCGATTGCGTTTGAAAAAGCGGAAAGAAAAACAAAAACAAGGAAGAAAATGAAGAACAGAAATTTCACTAAATTTACAAAAAGAAACACTCACAAAAGGGCGGCGAAGGATGCGGCTCGGGCGGAGCTTCTTCGGGCGGTGCGCGAAAGCGGTACTGCGGCAGACGGCGTGAAGATCCGAGACAGGATGGATCTTGGCAGGCGCGGCAGAGTGTCCCACTCGGCGCACAGAGACGAGACGGTTGCCGAGGGCGGCTACATCGGGTCGCGGTCGGGCTACGGCTTCGTTAATATCGGCGAGGAGGATATCTTTATCCCCGAGGGAAGGTCGGGCGGTGCCATAGACGGAGATCTCGTTGAGATAGTTTATCACAGATACGAAAACCGCTTCGGCGAGAAAAAGACCGAGGGACGTGTCCGAAAAATACTTGAATACGGTAAAAGGCTTGTGGTCGGTGAGGTGGACGAATTCTACCGCCGCCACGGAAGGCGAGTTTATCGCGGACTTGTTTTCTTTGCCGACGGCGGCAGACTTTATCCCGCTCCCGAGATAGTTGGCGGCGAGGAGTGCGAGGCGGGCGACAAGGTGCAGGTCAAGCTTCTCCGCGAGGGCGGCGAGATCACCTGCGAGGTGGTTCGCAATTTCGGCAAATCGATGACGAGGGAGGCAAATTACGAGGCAATACTTGCCGAATGCGGTATCCCTCTTGAATTTACTCCCGAGGAGCTTTCGGAGGCGGCAAGCCGTGCCGCCTCTCCCATTTCCGAGGAGGGAAGGGTAAGGCGAGTGGGAGAGATCATCTTCACAATTGACGGCGAGGGCGCAAAGGACCTTGACGATGCGGTCTCCATATCGCGGACCGAGGATGGATACAGGCTCGGCGTGCATATCGCGGACGTTTCCCACTACGTTACGGAGAAGACCCCGCTTGACAGGTGCGCTATGCAAAGAGGCACGAGCGTCTATTTCACCGATAAGGTGGTTCCAATGCTTCCGCCCGCGCTCTCAAACGGTGCCTGCTCCCTGAATTCGGGCGAGGATAAATATGCTTTATCTGCGATCATAGAGCTTGATAAAGCGGGAAATATAAGGAGCCTTTCTCTTGAAAATTCCATTATCCGCTCGGCGGTGCGCGGAGTTTATTCGGAGGTGAATAAGCTTCTCTCGGGCGAGGCGGACGACGCTCTCACCGAAAAATACGCGAAGGTGCTTGACTCTCTCACTATTATGAGAGAGCTTTACGAGGTGCTTCTCAAAAAGCATATCGAGCGCGGAGCGATAGACTTTGAAGCCCCCGAGGCGGAGATCATTCTTGACGAAAGAGGCGACCCGTGTGAAATTATTCCGCGAAACAGAGGGGTTGCCGAAAGAATTATCGAGCAGTTTATGCTCACGGCGAACGAGGCTGTGGCAACCGAGCTTATGAGGCGCGGTGTCCCCTGCGTTTACAGAATTCACGAGCCGCCGCCACCCGATAAGCTTGACGCCTTTGTTACCTTCGCTCATAACCTTGGCTTTGACACAAGCTATATCAGCCGCGATGAGGTAAGCTCAAAGAGTCTCAGATCCCTTCTGCTCGCGGCAGAGGAAAGAGGTCTTTCGGAGCCTCTTTCATACAGTATGCTCAGGGCAATGTCCAAGGCTAAATATTCGGAGATCCATCAGCCTCACTTTGGCTTGGGAATAGAAAAATATTGCCATTTCACCTCACCCATAAGAAGGCTCTCCGACCTTGCAACTCACAGAATAATCAAAAAGGTCCTCCTCGGAGACAAGCCCGCGGGACAGCTTTCGGGCTATGCGAAAAGAGCCGCCGCGGCGGCGACCGAGGGCGAGCTTCGTGCGGTCGGTGCGGAGAGACGGATCGAGGATCTTTATAAATGCGTTTATATGTCCCGATTTATCGGCGAGGAGCTTTGGGGCACCGTAAGCTCCGTTACCTCATTCGGTCTTTTCGTTATGCTGCCCAATACCTGTGAGGGGCTTATTCCCATAAGCGAGATGCCCTTTGAGTGCAGATACGACGAAAAGAACGTCGCCCTGACGTCAAGAGCGGCTGTATTCAGGCTCGGAGATAAAATCAGGGTAAAGGTGGAGGAGTGCGACGTCTCCGAGGGAAAGGTCAGATTTTCCTTGGTGAGATAGGTCTCTGCCGCCGCACAACAAAAATCACGCGCAAAAAACAGCTTCTATCGGAAGGAGGGGTAGGATGAAAAAAGCCGTTAAGCATCTGACGCTTGCGTATCTTATATTTCTTGCCTTGATGGTTTTGTCGTCGGGGCTATCGGGCTTTTGGGGCGAGGTCGCTTACACCTTAAGCTTTCTTATACCCATAATTGTGATCTTCCTTCTGAATAAGGAGATATTGGAGCAGCCCTGCGAATATCTTTTGCCGAAGCGGGATTCTTTAATAATGCTCGGTGCTCTCGGCGCACCCACGGTCATCGGCGTTATGGCGGTTTCCTTTGCCACCAACTCCCTCATCGTTGCTCTCTCGGGGCAAACAAACGAGATACCCACGGATATTCCGTTTGCCACAGCGCTTATAAGCTCGGCGCTTTTGCCCGCAATTTCAGAGGAGCTTCTTTTCAGATACCTTCCTATGAAGCTGCTTCTTCGAAGGTCTGGCAGAGTGTGCATTTTGCTATCGGCGGTGATGTTTGCCTTTGCTCACAGAAGTGCCTTTTCCATCCCCTACGCCATCCTTGGCGGCATACTCTTTATGCTGATAGACATTGGCTCGGGAAGCGTTATCCCCTCGGTCGTGTTGCATTTTCTGAACAATTTTCTTTCTCTCACGTTTTCCTATTGGGGCGACATTCCGACCGTGAAAATATGCTTAATTGTAATCTTAAGTTTACTTCTTTGCGGTTCTTTGGCGATTTTCATTGCTTTCCGCAAAAGAATTATTTCTAAAATCACAGAGGCTTTTTCTGCGGGAGAGCCCTACTGCTCGGACCCGATGCCCCTGTTGTTTATTATCCCCTGTGCCGCCTTTGCGGTGCTTGAATTCATTTTGTGATGCGCCGCTCCCCCCGGCGCGCGGAGGTGGCTTATGCCAAAGACCGAAGATAAGAATAAGTTAATACCGTCGGACGAATATTTTATGAGAGAGGCTATCCTTGAGGCAAAGCGCGCCGAGGAGATAGACGAGGTGCCCATCGGGGCGGTTGCCGTCCGCGACGGCGAGATCATCGCCCGAGGCTTCAATACTCGCGAAACGTCCAGGTGCGCGACTCATCACGCCGAGCTTATATGCATAAACGAGGCTTGCGCCGCCCTTGGCGGCTGGCGGCTTCCCGGGGTGACTCTCTACGTTACGCTTGAGCCCTGCGCGATGTGCGCGGGAGCTATCATCAACGCAAGGATACCTCGCGTGGTCTATGGGGCATCCGATCATAGGTTTGGCGCGCTCGGCTCGTTGGTGGATCTGTCAAAGATCCCCTTCAACCATATACCCGAGGTCGAGGGCGGAGTGCTCGGCGAGGAGTGCTCCTCGCTTCTCACCGAATATTTCAGAAAAAAGCGAACACAAAAGTGAAAGATTTTTGCCAAAATTTATTAAACTATTTTTGGGATTTGTCAGTTAATTCTTGATAAATCCCTCATTTATTAAACGATTGTTTTTGAATTTCGGGGTCAAGTGTTCAACTTAATGCGGAAGTCTTGACAAAACTCTACCGATGTGTTAAAATGACTAGGAACACACGACGTATGTAGACGTATGTAAGGTCATTATATTTTGTTCATAATAGATAAAACAGAAGGCGGCGGCTTCGCCGAAGAAAGTGAGTTTTTATGAAGGTTAAAGCATTAAGACCAAAAATGAATTTTAAGGATATCAGAGAAATGGTGGAGTTCATCGGCTCGGAGTATGAGGGCAAGCCCGCATACCGCTACCGCGTGAAGCCCCACGATAAGGAGGCTGTTGTAGTCAACTACGAGACCCTCCGCCACCATATCCGCTCTCTTACCACAGAGCTTCTTGCAAGAGACTATAAGGGCAAGCACATTGCTCTCATCGGCAAGCACAGCTACCCCTGGATCGTTACCTACTATTCGGTTCTTTGCGCGGATGCAGTCCTCGTTCCCCTCGATAGAGATTGGAGCGCGGAGGATCTTGCGGACACGGTCAAAAACGGCGACTGCGCCCTTGTTATCGCAGATGAGGACATCAAGGAAAAGGCAGAGAAGATCTGTGAGCTCGTGGGTCTTGATGCACCTCTTATCATCGGCGCGGGCGAATACACCCTCGACGCCTGGCGGGAGGCGGGAGCAGAAAAGCTTGCTTCGGGCAACAGAGCCTACTACGATAACACCGTCGACCCCGATAAGCTCTCGCTTCTCGTTTTCACCTCGGGCACCACGGGTCAGGGCAAGGGCGTTATGCTTTCCCAGACCAACTTTATGTCCGACCTTTGCGACGTTATCCCATTCATCGATTTCTCCACGAAATGTATGAACGTGCTTCCGCCTCATCACACCTACGGCTCATCCGTTTCCATTTTCGGTCAGAACTCTATCGGCTGTGATATCTATATCTCCTCGGGTGTTAAGTATATACTCAAGGAGCTCAACGAGCATAAGCCCGGTCATCTCGTTGCCGTTCCTCTCTACGTTGAGACCTTCTACCGCAGAATACTTAAGGGAATTAAGGATTCGGGCAAGGAGGGGCTTCTCAAGTTCCTTATGAAGGTCAATAACGGCTTTAAGAAGATCGGTCTCAACCCCTTTGGCGGCATCTTCAAAAAGAAGATACTCTCCTCCTTCGGCGGTGAGCTTAATATGATCATCTCGGGCGGCGCGCCGCTCAATCAGGAGATGGCAGACCTCTTCGGCTCCATCGGCGTTAAGGTGCTTAACGGCTACGGCATCACCGAGTGCGCACCCATACTTGCAGTTAACCACAATAATTATATCGTTCCAAGGAGCGTCGGTCCCGTTCTTCCCATCGTTGACGCACGTATAGACGAGCCCAACGAGGACGGCGAGGGCGAGATACAGGTCAAGGGCCCCAACGTTATGCTCGGCTACTATAAGAACGACGAGGCAAATGCCGAGGCGTTCACCGAGGACGGCTACTTCCGCACAGGCGACTACGGAAAGATGGAGATCAAGAAAGACGGCACTCGCGTGCTCTACATCACGGGCAGACTTAAAAACCTCATCATTCTTTCCAACGGTAAGAACGTTTATCCCGAGGAGATCGAGGATGCGCTCTCCGCGGTGCCCGGCGTTGTGGATATCGTGGTCTACGAGGGCAAATCAAGGCGCGGCGATGCGTTTAATACCATCGTTGCCGAGATCTATCCCGATAAGACTCTCCTTGAGGATCAGGGTATCGCCGATTTCAAGGCTTATTTCCAAAGGTATGTGGACGATTATAACAAGACCGCGGTGCCTTATAAGAAGATAGGACTTCTTAAGGTGCGCGAGGAGGAGTTCCCCAAGAACACCTTAAGAAAGATACTCCGCAGAAAGATGGATATGACCATCGATTAAGCTTCCCTCGGCTTATATTGCCGAGCAAATTACAGTAATAATAAAAAGGCTGAACCAAGGCTCCAAGTTGAGCGCGAGGCTTGGCCTTTTTACTTTTTATATTATTTTGCCGAAGGGGAGCTTTTGGCTTTTTGCCCAATTTTTGACAGATAAAATTATGAACAAATTGTAAATATTGATTTTTCCTGTTTTTGCCAATTGAGATTATTTTGTACCTACGTTATCTTTGCTTATACGTTTTTTTGGGCTTTGTTAAAGATGAACAAAATGCAACCCAAAAAACTGTTTAAATTGTTGAATTGACAAAAAAATCAAGTGTGATAAAATAAAGGTAAAGATAATGAGGAGCTGTCCCCCTTTGGGCTCTCCGTGTTTTCTTAAAGGCTTTATTTGATTATTAGAAAGGAGAAATAATATGAAAAAGCTGCTTTTGGCATTGATGATCTTGCTTGTAACGCTTTTCGCTATCACCTCCTGCGGCAAGGATAATGAAAACGATCCTGCCCCCGAGGTTCAGAAATTCCCCGAGGGAAGCGTTGTATGGCTTGATTCCACATCGGTTTCGATAATTCCCGGAGAGGGCGTCACAAGAGACCACGTTGCTTCTCTTAAGGAGGCGCTTGACGAGGTTATCGACACTGCATACATATCCTCTATTTATGCCGAAAAGACCGAATATGAGATAGTTGTCGGCTACGTTGAGGACAGAGAGGTCTCCGTTAAGGCATACAGACTTCTCGAGCGTATGGAAAAGGACGGATACTTTGACGCAAGATACGTTATCTATGCCAGAGATAATTCTGTCGGTATTGCGTACGACGAAAATAAATACACAACTCTACAGGCGAGAGATTACGCCATAGACTACTTCATCGAAAACTACGTTGAGGGCAGAGAATACATTGCCTTCGGCGCAGGCAACAGAGTTGAGGATAGGGTGGATCTCATTGAGGAGCAGGAGCTTATTGACGGCGCAAAAATGTCAGAGGCCTGGGATAGGCTCTTTATCGAAGCGGGCGGCGAGACGAACCCCGAGCGCGCTGCGGCTATCGTGGACGCCTTCAAGAGCTGGCACGGCGTGTATAATGAAAACGTCGTTGGCTGGTATGCCAACCTTTACGACCCTGTAACGGGCGGCTTCTATATTTCAAACAGCGGCCGTAACGTTGACGGCTTCCTTCCCGATATCGAGAGCACCGTGCAGGCACTTAATGCAATTGCGTCTCTCGGTATGGCAGACCACGTTGGCGGTGTTTGGGCAAAGGCAGTTCCCGATTGGATGAGAAACCAGCTCATCGCCTTCGCAAAGGGACTTCAAAGCTCAAAGAACGGCTATTTCTATCATCCCCAGTGGACACAGGAGATGGTTGACAACAAGATCTCCCGCCGAGGCCGTGACCTTGGCTGGGCAACCTCCCTTCTCGGTGCGTTTGGCTCGGCTCCCACCTACGACGCGCCTGACGGTACAAAGGGTGACGGCGTGACCGTTGAGGAATTCTGGGAGTCTGTTGATTGGTACGGCTATATGGGCGAGCTTCCCGAGGAGTCTCCTTCGGAGACATCTCTTACGATCTCGCTTGGCGGCTCGACCGCAGCGGCTGTTTCCAAGGTTATCGCCGTATCGGACGTTCAGCTTACCGCAAGCGATAACACCGATTATCTTGCAAATCACGAAAACTTCTATAATTATATGTGGAGTCTTCCTCTTACGGACGGAATGTCCTACACGATAGGTAACGACTTCAACGCAACAAGATCCCAGATCAAGGCGAAGTCCAAGGCTCTCGGCGTTTACACCGAGGACCCCTCAAAGCCTTATTATAATATGACTCTTTGCGATATCTGGGTGGACTACTTCAACGCAAAGGTAAATCCCGAGAACGGTCTTTGGGAGAAGGAAGCGAACTTCGCGGGAACAAACGGCTTTATGAAGCTCAATTCCTCCTACACCGATTTCGGCGCGCCCCTTCCTTATCCTATGGAGGCGGCAGAATCCTGCATCAAGGGCCTCACAAGCAGTGAGGATCCCAGCCACGTTTGCCATAACTACAACCTTTGGGTATCTCTCAACGGTATCAAGGACAACGTGAAGAAATGCTATGCAGACGATCCCGAGACCCGTGACGCGGTTCTTGATTACATTCAGGAGGCTCTCCTCGACGGTGCCGTTGATATGGTCAACAAGACCCGTGAGAGAGTTTCAAAGTTCCAGAACGAGGACGGCGGCTTCCGTTATCACCATAATATGAACGGCGGCTCCTCCCAGGGTATGCCCGTATCTCTCAACATTGCTGAGAGCGGTATCAACGCGACCTCCATTTGTATGGGCGGTAACTGGAATAACTGCTTCAATGCCTTTGGCTTCACAAGGATCGGTATCTTCGGCGAAGCGGATGCAATGAGATTTATTGAGACCCTTGAGGGTCTCGGACCCGTGCAGAAGTACGAAGCTGAATCGGTTACTATCGACTTCGAGGACGGCGCGCTTCCTTCCTACTTCGTTCCTATGAGAGGCGCAAGCCTTGACGTTGTTGAATACGACGGCTCCAACAGGCTCGTTATGGGTGTTTCGGGCGCAGGCGAGGCAGGCAAGACCTGGCCCGGTATGGATATCACCAAGACCAGCGCGGCGAACAGCGGCGACTATATGGTGATCGAGGGCGACTTCACCTTCTGCAACGAGGCTGACGGCTACTACGAATTCTATATTAATTCCGACGACAGCAAGTCCGCAAAGCCTATGTACTTCCAGTTCTTTATGAACGGAAATACCATCTCCATTAAGGACGTCCGCTTCGGCTCGGGTAAGAGCTTTGTTGTCGGCACGAGAGGAAAGACCTTCCATCTTCGCCTTGAATACTTCCTTAACAGCAAGGGTCAGAGCGCGCTTCGTATCAACTCCGACGGTAAGTATCTCGGCACTATCACAAACGCAGGCGGCAATACCACTCATATCGGCGGTGCCGCACCCACAAGACTTTCAAGAATTGAGTTCGCGGGCTCTTATAAGAACGGCGGTCTCATCTACGTTGATAACTTCAACTTTGGTCCTGCGCTCTACGTTGACGAGGACGGCGACGAGGCTCCCGATAAATTCCCCGATAATGAGGGTGCCGGCGGCAGCATTATAGTTGACGGCGGTATGGGCTCACCCGTGGACTTTGAGAAGATCACGGCGGTCGATCCTGCGGTCATCAAGCCCTCAAGCGCAACCGCATCGGCAATAGTTGACCATAACGGCTCCAAGGCTCTTGAGCTCACCTTCACCGCAGACGCAAGCAACGAGATCTTCATTTACAAGACCAAGGCGGCTGAGGCGGGCGCAGACACACTCGTCTTTGAAGCGGATATAACTCCCACCATCACGGGTCAGTATAGCTTAAGATTCAGAGCGGGTACTAATATCGCATATAGCTTCACCATTAATAATTCGGGCGGCGCGTACGACGCAGACGATTCTTGGCAGCCTAATTTTGCAGAGGTCCAGAAGACCATCAACATCAGAATGGAATACGGAGCGGTCGAGTCGGGAGGCAAGACCTATATGCAAACAAAGGTTTACGTCGACGGCGAGCTTAAGTTTGAATCGAAGCTTATAGATAAGTATCTCGCAAGCGATTCTAACAGCATAAGAAGCATCACCTCACTTCAGATTGCGGAAAACAATAAGAACGGCGAAGGCAAGCTTTATCTCGATAACGTTGAGCTTGCCGAGGTGGTGAATACCAACATAACTCTCCCCGAGGACGTGGTGGATGAGGACGGCTTCATTAAGTTTGAAAATATGGAGGCTATCGATCCTCTTATTGCCAAGGCAAAGCTTGACGGCTCAATCACCGTTGGCGAGCTTGAAGACAAGGTGGCTATGATCCTCGTATACAACAAGTCCAAGACCGAGGAATTCACCCTTTATCCCACAAAGAGCGAGGCGAATGCCGACACTCTTACCCTTGAAGCAAACGTGCGTGATACCTATAATTCACCCAGATTCCTCAAGATCTACGCAGGCTCAAGACTTGTTTACGACTTCCGTATCAACGGCTCGGGCGGTATTGCATCCGAATCCAACAACGTATGGTGGGGTGCAAACAACACGAAGACAGACGTTACCTATAACTTCAAGGTTACTGTAACCGTGGTTGACGGCAAGGTGGACGTGAAGGTATTTATCGACGGAACAGAGGTTAAGCGTCCCTCCGCATACGGCACAAAGCTTGATCTTACCGCGGAGGCTGACCTGATCGAGGATATCTCTCACATCGTTATCGTAGATAACGAGCAGACAACCACAGTCGACACAGGCAAGATCTATCTCACAGATTACAGATTCACAAAGACCGACGAGATCGCAGAGAGCGATGAGCCCGAGCACGAGCACGTATTCGTTGACGGCAAGTGCGAGTGCGGTGAGTCCGATCCCGATTACGTACCCGAGGGCGAAAAGGATTACTCCGAATACTACCACAGCTTTGACGGCGTGGCAGAGATCAACACCTCGTTTATAAGACCCGGCTCCACGGGAACGGTTATCACCGTTGGTCAGGTAAACGGCTCCGATGCCGCAAAGCTTGAATTCTTGGACACCGCTTGGGACGAGGTCCTCTTCCAGCCCTCCTACAAGGAAGACGGTGCAAATACCGTGATCCTTGATGCGGAATTCACCTTCGACGTGAACGCGGGCAGCGGAAATTATATGACCTTCTATCTCAGAGGCGGTGCAAGCGAAAAGGTTTACGCTCTTAATATCACTCCTCTTGAGGCGGGCGGCTTCTCGGCAGATGATAATTACGGCTTCAAGAAGACCGATTTTGCCGCTGAAAATACCCTGAAGCTTCGTATTGAATATAAGGAGGTCAAGGTTGACGGCGTGGCAATGGTTAAGGAGGAGATCTACCTTAACGGCACTCTTGTGAACGAGAGCGAGCCTTTCGCAATGACAGAAAACAACGCGCCCTCCAAGATCAACAGGATCGATATTATGGGCTCCAAGACCCTTGCGGGAAGCGTTTACGTTGATAACTATGCATTCCTTAAGATCGTCTCTGAGGTTGAGGAAATAACTACCACTCCCGGCGGCGATGAGCCCGAGCACGAGCACGTATTTGTTGACGGCAAGTGCGAGTGTGGCGAGGCAGATCCCGATTACGTACCCGACGAGGGCGGAGAGGGAACAGAGCCTCTTACACCCGACGCGAGCGGCGTTATCTCCTTTGAAAATATGACGGCTGTGGATAATCCTTATATTGTTCCCACCGTTTCGGGAACAGTAAGCGTTGTAAGTCACGGCGGCTCAAAGCAGCTTGAGATGAAGTACACGGCAGACAGCACCGAAAAGTTCAAATTCACACCCACTCTCACGGAGAGCGGCGCTGATGAGATGATCTTTGAGGCAGATCTCACAGATAGCTACGGCAAGCCCAGAACCTTCACCATCTACGCAGGCACGACCAAGGTGTACGATTTCCGTATCAACGGTTCGGGCGGCTTTGCGGCAGAAGGTAACCAGGTTTGGTGGGGCGGCGGCAAGTACACCTTAGAGACCCCCTATAAATTGAAGATAACCGCAAAGGTTACCGACGGCAAGCTCGACCTTAATCTTTATGTTAACGATGAGCTCGCAACGCGTCCTTCCGCATACGGCACACAGCTTGATATTACTGCGGCTGATAACCTTATTGAGCTTATTACTCACATTGAGATAGTTGACGGCACGACAATAGCATCCGCATCCGCGGGCTCCGTATACGCCGACAACCTTAAGTTTGTGCTGCTTAACACCTCCGCTGACGAAGGCGGCTCGGTTGATGGCGGCGATGAGCCCGAGCACGAGCACTTATTTGTTGAAGGTAAGTGCGAATGCGGTGAGTCCGATCCCGATTACGTAGCACCTCACGAGCACGTATTTGTTGACGGCAAGTGCGAGTGTGGCGAGACAGACCCCGATTACGTAGCACCCTCAACTCCCGATATAAGAGACGGAGCAATAACCTTTGAGGATATTGAATCTCTTGGTGCGGTAGGTATTTCCGTATCCAACGAGGAGGCAATAGTCGTTTCTCCTCTTGCGGGCGGCAAGGCACTTAAGGTTGATTTTGCGGCAGGTGCAACCGAGAAGATCACAATTACACCCAATACCGTAGAGGGCGCAGATAAGTTTGTGTTTGAGTTTGATATAACCAATACGGATGCGGCTGATACCGTTTCGACAGACAAGGCGCAGTATGATATTAAATTCTACTCTCTCGGCAGCCCCGAGGCGGCAAACGGCACTCTTTATGATTTCAGACTTAACGGAGCGACGTTTATGTGCGAGGGCGGAGATCAATGGCTCGGCTCAGTTCTTCCTGCCGATGACACTACCTTCCGTCTCACGATAGAGCTCTGGGTCGAGGGCGAGGCTCTTTGTATGAACGTTCTCCTTGACGGCAACGAGGTAGAAAGAAAGAGCCTGGTTTACGGCAAGTCCTATACTCACGTTGCGTCGGGTATGTCGGCAAGCACGATCTCCTCGATTTATAAGGTTGAGATCGTTGACTCAAGAGCTGCCGCAAACGGCACGGTATACTTTGATAATATCTATTGCGCGGCAATAAAGAGCGCGGAATAATTTCTAAAGTGAAAAAGTAGCATAAAAATATACAAGAAGGGAAAAGAAAATGAAAAAGCTATTATTCTTGATTACCGTTCTTGCACTTATTTTCACTCTCGTCTCTTGCGGAGAAGACGGCGATTCCAAGCCAAATACTCCCCCTCACGAGCACGAATTTGTTGAAGGTAAGTGTGAATGCGGTGAGTCCGATCCCGACTACGTACCCCCTCACGAGCACGTATTTGTTGACGGCAAGTGCGAGTGCGGCGAGGCAGATCCCGACTACGTACCCCCTCACGAGCACGTATTTGTTGACGGTAAGTGCGAGTGCGGCGAGGCAGATCCCGACTATATACCTCCCGTGACCGAAAAGAAGGGCATAAAGATACTCTTCTTCGGCAACAGCTATTCGGTTGACGCAACAAAGTGGCTCTCCAAGATCTTCCTTGAGGCAGGCTACACCGACGTTGTTATCGGTAACGTTGCAACAGGCGGCTGCTGTATCAATGAGCATTGGTCCTTCCTTGACGGAATTGAGGGCAACGAGCCTAACAACGGCTCCTTCTTCTACACTAAATATGTGAATGGCAGTGAGGTTTCGACCCCCGACGACTATGCTTATGCAATTGCGGACGAGGATTGGGAGATCATCTCTATCCAGCACGCGCCCGACGAGCTTAAGCAGATCGACACCTATTCTCATCTTCAGGACTTCCTTGATTATATCTTCGCGCGCACGACCAACGAGGACGTTAAGCTTGTGTTCCACATGATCTGGGCACACAACAACACCTCCGACACCAAGGGTCTTTACAACTCCATTCTTCAGATAACAGACACTTACGTTACCTCCAACAGTGCCTTCGACGGTCTTATTCCCTCGGCAACTATGATTCAGTATCTTCGCGATCACGGTCTCACAGATGCCACCAAGGACGACGCGGGCAATTGGACGGCAGGCGACATCACCCGTGACTGGGGTCATATGAACTACGGTCTCGGCAGATACGCCATCGGTCTTCTTTATTACGCATATCTCACAGGCGAATCGGTTGACGATATCACCTGGGTACCCACTCCCGATATGGTTGCGGGTACAAGCGAGGCGACAGGCTTTGCGGAGATCGACGCTGAAAAGCTTGCTCTTATCAAGGAGGCTATCAAGTATGCTCTCGCTAATCCCTACGGCGAGGATTACACTCCCACAAACGGCGACGGCATCGGCTTCCCCGATTGCGAGATGGGCGGCGGAAACAGCGGCAAAAATCCTCTTACTCCCGACGAGAACGGCGTTATCTCCTTCGAGGATATGACGGCGGAGGGAAGCCTCCTTATTATTCCCACTATTGCGGGAACTGCGACTGTGGTTGATCACGGCGGCTCAAAGCAGCTTGAGATGAAGTACACGGCAGACAGCACCGAAAAGTTCAAATTCACACCCACTCTCAAGGAGAGTGGCGCTGACGAGATGATCTTTGAGGCAGATCTCACAGATAGCTTCGGCAAGCCCAGAACCTTCACCATCTACGCAGGCACGACCAAGGTGTACGATTTCCGTATCAACGGTTCGGGCGGCTTTGCGGCAGAAGGTAACAACGTTTGGTGGGGCGGTAGCAAGTACACTCTCGATACCCCCTATAAATTCAAGATAACCGCAAAGGTTACCGACGGCAAGCTTGATCTTAATCTTTATATTAACGATACGCTTGTGACACGTCCCTCCGCATACGGCACGTATCTTGATATCACTGCGGCAGATAATCTTATTGAGCTTATCACTCACATTGAGATAGTTGACGGCACGACAATAGCATCCGCATCCGCAGGCTCTGTGTACGCCGACAACCTTAAGTTCGTGCTCCTTAACACGGTTGATGGCGGCGATGAGCCCGAGCACGAGCACGTATTCGTTGACGGCAAGTGCGAATGCGGTGAGTCCGACCCCGATTACGTAGCACCTCACGAGCACGTATTTGTTGACGGCAAGTGCGAGTGCGGCGAGACAGACCCCGATTACGTCCCCGAGGAAACAAAGCCCATAGCACCCGACGCGAACGGCGTTATCTCCTTTGAGGGTATGAACGCGGAAAGCAATCCCTATATCGTGCCCACCACCTCGGGCACTGTGGCTGTGGTTGATCACGGCGGCTCAAAGCAGCTTGAAATGAAGTACACGTCGACGGCTACCGAGAAGTTCAAATTTACACCCACTCTCAAAGAGAGCGGTGCTGACGAGATGATCTTTGAGGCAAGCGTTACGGATAGCTTCGGCGCACCAAGAACGCTGAAGATCTACGCAGGCTCAAGGCTTGTTTACGATTTCAGAATCAACGGCTCAGGCGGATTCGGAGCAGAGAGCAATAATTCCTGGTGGGGCAGCGGCCATTATACCAAGGACACTCAATTCAAGATCAAGATCACCGTGAAGGTAACTGACGGTAAGATCGACCTGAACCTCTATATTAACGATAACATCGTTACCCGTCCCACAAGCGCAACCACGGGATACGGCGTAAACCTTGATCTTTCCTGTGAGGCTGATCTTGTTGAGAGCATCACATACGTTGAGATCACGGACGGCGCGGCTTCCACTGTCGGCTCGGTTTATGTTGATAACTATAAATTCGTTCTGCTTAACACCTCCGCTGACGAAGGCGGCTCGGGTGATGGCGGCGATGAGCCCGAGCACGAGCACGTATTCGTTGACGGCAAGTGCGAGTGTGGCGAGTCCGATCCCGATTACGTAGCACCTCACGAGCACGTATTTGTTGACGGCAAGTGCGAATGTGGCGAGACAGACCCCGATTACGTAGCACCCTCAACTCCCGATATAAGAGACGGAGCAATAACCTTTGAGGATATTGAATCTCTTGGTGCGGTAGGTGTTTCCGTATCCAACGAGGAGGCAATAGTTGTTTCTCCTCTTGCGGGCGGCAAGGCACTTAAGGTTGATTTTGCGGCAGGTGCAACCGAGAAGATCACAATTACACCCAATACCGTAGAGGGCGCAGATAAGTTTGTGTTTGAGTTTGATATAACCAATATGGATGCGGCAGATACCGTTTCGACAGACAAGGCGCAGTATGATATTAAATTCTACTCTCTCGGCAGCCCCGAGGCGGCAAACGGCACTCTTTATGATTTCAGACTTAACGGAGCGACGTTTATGTGCGAGGGCGGAAATCAATGGCTCGGCGGAATTCTTCCTGCTGATGACACTACCTTCCGTCTCACGATAGAGCTCTGGGTCGAGGGCGAGGCTCTTTGTATGAACGTTCTCGTTGACGGCAACGAGGTACCAAGAAAGAGCGATGTTTACGGCAAGTCCTATACTCACGTTGCGTCGGGTATGTCGGCAAGCACGATCTCCTCGATTTATAAGGTTGAGATCGTTGACTCAAGAGGCACCGCAAACGGCACAGTATACTTCGATAATATCTATTGCGCGGCAATAAAGAGCGCGGAATAGTTTCCCATAGTACCCTGTGTGTTACCTTAAAGAGAACACATAAAAACAATAAAGAAAAGCCCGAAAGAGAAAACTCTTTCGGGCTTTTTAACTTGCCGAAAAATGGGTAAAATGTAAATAATACTATTCAAAAACTGCGATTTTATGCAAAATTCGAGATAGTTTTATATCAAGGATTTGCGGTGGAATTTGCGCAAATTGCATAATATTCAAGGATAACGTCCTGCACGTCGTCCTCGCTGAGGTCGCCGTCTGCCTTATGCTTTTGCGCCGCAAAATCTGCAAGAGAATCTATCATTTCCTGCTCCACGGTGATGCCGTTGCTCGTGAGGGTGTCCTTGATGCTGTCTGAGACGGCTGCGGTGTATTCCTCGGGGGTCGCGTAGCTATCGGGATCGATATCGTTGATGCCGGAAAGACCGTCTATAACGTTATCGTAGAGAGCGTCTGCCTCCTCGCCAAGACCCATATCCTCTGCCATAATCGTGATGGAGAGCTTTGTGAGGGTGGCTATAAGGGGCTTTGTGCGCTCGTTTTCCCTGATGGTGGTGATGAGCTTCGTGATGATGGTGTGCTCCTCGTCGTATTTGGTGTTGAGCACGTCGATCATAATTTCCGTGCTTACTCCGCCGTTAAAGGCGGCGATAACGTCTCCGTCCGAGAGTATGTAGAGAATTTCCTTAAAGGTGGTCAGATCCTCGCCAACGGTGGCTCTTGTGCTTCTGCCGAGAATATATATTATATCGTCGAAGAGCGCGACCATAAGCTCGCCGTCCGATTCGCTCACAAGCGAAACAGAGGTGCCCTCCTCGGAGAGATTATATAAGGTTTTGAACACGCCCGAAAATACCTCTGCAAGATATTCGGAGTCTGAAATGGAATCAATAATTGTGTCAAGAGCTCTCTTGTCGCTCTCGTCGAGCTTCTCCCAGTTTATATCCGCAAAGCCGTGGGTGCTCGTGAGAATATCCACGGCGCCGTAGATCTCGCGGCGCATATCCACCTCCACGCCCCGAAGCTCAAGGGTCGCAAAGGAATTTATCATAGCCTCGCCGCCGAGAGTTCTCGTGAGGGTGAGGATGGGATTTTTGGAGATGGGATCGAGGTATTCGTCTAAAAATGCGTGGATCTCGGTAGAGGAGGATGCATCCCCCTCCTCGGCGGCGGTTTCATCGACGGTGCTGACTATGCCGCTTGCAAGGTCCGCACAGGCAGCAACGGGGAGGAGCACAAGCGAGGTGACCAGCACTCCCTCAACGATACCAACAGCCATTCCGATAAGCCTTGAGGGCGCGCCCTTTGCCTTCGGGAAGATGCGAAGGACGATAAGCGATATAAGCTTAAGCACAAGGTTCAGAAGAATAAACACGACCGTGAAGACCAGAGGCGCAAGCACGGTTGCCGCAGGGAGCGCGAGGATAAGAGCGGCGAGGTTGGGGTCCACCGAAAGGAGAGCCTCCTTTGCATCTGCCACAAGGGTCAGCCCCCAACCCTCAAGGGTTGCGAGAATGTCTGCCATATCCTGACTATCGAAGTTTGGAACTATTGAATTAATTAATATCTCCGTTATGATAAACGAGCCGAGAAGCCCGAGGGCGGAGAAGCCGAGATGGACGAGCTGTCTTTTCCAGCCGCGCTTGCAGCCGAAGAGCATCTCAACGACGGTGCCGAGGATAAAATAGCCTATAATACCCAGTGAAATATATCCTGCTATCGGGTTGCCCGAGAACATATCCTGTCCGATGGCGTTCATAATAAAAAGTCTCCTTTTTCGGATTTTTCTATCTTTATTTTACTATAAAGTGCCACCGTTTGTCAATAGTGCGCGAGTAATAAATTTCACCCGAGCAAAGCTCGGGTGAAATCTGCTTTTATTATTTTCGGCTTTAAGCCTTGCGCGAGATATCCTTTTTATCACAAGATATCGCAAAGGATCAAATAATCATAAAAACTCTCGCACGCCCAAATTCAGATATTCCTCGGAGGCGATAAGCTCCTTGGCTATCTGCCTTGATCTGCTGTCTGCGCCCTTATACTTATTGAGGTACTTGGAAAGCGACTTTATGCCCATATTACAGCCGTCGGTCATAAGGCTTGCAACCTCGCCGTCGGTGGGGTTCATCATCATTTTTATGGAGATCTTCGCGTCGCTCATCGCGCTTGCTATGGCGTGAGGAGGCTTCGTGTCCTCGCCGCTCTCAAGGAGGATGGAGTGGGTGCGGTCGCCGAGCTCGGCGTGGGTATCCTTGCAGACCTCCAGCGTTCTTTTAAGCTCGCGGTTTTTCACCTTCGGCAAGACCTTTTTAATGGCGTTCTCGCCCATTTTGATGCCTGCGTTACATTCGCGCAGAAGCTTTACTGTATCCTGATTCATAATATTCTCCGTTTGCAAAAATATTTCGTGCTCTTATTTTTGCCGCAATACGGAATATTATTCAAATCGCGCCGAAGCTCGCACCTTTGCTACGAATATTATTCAGATCAGGGTGAAGCTTAAATTTTCATATTCGAGAATTGAGCCTATATCCGCGCCCATAGGAAGCAGGGCAAGGGCAATAAAAAGCTCCTCTGCCGAGGGGTCGGTCTTGCTTTTAAGATATGCGTATTCACCCTCAATTCTTACGATCTCAAATATCTGCTTTTCCATATCAGCTCTCCTTTTTCAAATCTGAAATAAGTTTATCACAAATGGCAGAAAAAAGCAAGGGTAAATTATAAAAAGGGGAAAATACGAAAAGCAAAAAGGGGGAAATACGAAAAGTAAAAGGGGAATATATAAAGAAAAAATGAAGATATACGAAAAACAAGGAGGAGACAATAATATTTTCCGCTCGTTGACGGACTCCTGCTTAAATATTATTAAGTCCGCGGCGATTTTGCACGTCCGTACTTGACAACCAACTAAAAAAAGTGTATCATTATATATATTAATAAATTAAGGTATTTTAAAATAACGGAAATTAAGGAAAAAATATATGTTCTTATTGCACACGCATACCCACTCCGAGGCAGAGGGCTTCGTCTCCTTCCTCGAGGAGGTAATGCTGCACGGTCTTATTGAGACCCTGAAGCTCGTTCCCTTCCTTTTCCTCACCTATCTTCTGATGGAATTTATCGAGCACAGGGCGGCGGATAAGGCAGAGCGATTTATGAAGCGCGCGGGCGTGTTTGGTCCCGCTATCGGCGGACTTCTCGGCGCGGTGCCTCAATGCGGATTTTCCGCGGCTGCGGCAAATCTATACACAGGCAGAGTTATATCGGCGGGCACGCTTATTGCCGTGTTTCTTTCCACCTCAGACGAAATGCTTCCCATACTTATCGGCGGCAGAGTACCTGCTATCACGGTGTTGCTTCTCGTACTCTATAAGGCGGGGGTCGCTATCGCGGTCGGCTTTGCGGTGGACCTTGTCTTAAGGCTCACCCACAGAGGCAAGGGCGAGATCAATATAGACGAGCTCTGCGAGCGAGACGATTGCCATTGCGAGCGCGGCATTTTCTATTCGGCAATTCATCACACCCTCACAATATCCCTCTTTATTCTTATCGTCACCCTCGGTATAAACGCCCTCGTGTTCTTCCTCGGGGAGGAGACGATCGGCGCTGTGATGTACGATAAGCCCGTGATAAGCCACCTGATTGCGGCGGTCGTCGGACTCGTTCCGAACTGTGCGGCGTCGGTGCTTCTCGTCACTCTTTATTCGGAGGGAATGATCACCGTCGGCACGATGCTTGCTGGACTGTTTTCGGGCGCGGGAGTCGGCACGCTTGTGCTCTTTAAGGTGAACAGGCACTATAAGGCAAATCTTCTGATCCTTCTTGTGCTTATACTTTCGGGCGTTGCCTTCGGACTTCTCGGCGAGGTCATTTTTACATAAAAATCATAAAATAATTTGTGCGGATCCGATCTCTTTTGGCTATAAAATTTTTGAAAAAAATGTTAAAAATGTAAACAATACATTTCATATTAGCCGATTTCGGCGAAATTTTATGGCATCTGCTGTGGAATTTTGCCGAAATTTTTACACTCCTTCCATTAAATACAAGGGGCGAAAATATTGAAATACGCGCCGTGATATGATAAAATATTTAAGCGGAAATTTACTTTAACAAAAGGAGGTGCTTTTCTTGGATAAGTGGTTTAAGAGGACCGTTGAGCTTTTAACGTCAATTTCATTCAATAAGGATGGCGACAGATCCGTTATTCCTTATTACCCTCAAAAGACGGTTATCTCGGGCGACGAGGAGCGTTATTTCAGGCGCACGATACCCGAGAGCTTCGGCATATCCTCAAAGCGCCTTTACAATATGCTCTGCGAGCTTGAGGCGGAGCACAGAGCAAATATACATAACCTTCTTATCATTGCGGGAGGCGAGGTCATTTGTGAGTGCTCAAGGGATGGCTACGGCACAAACACCTGGCATCTTTCTCATTCAATGTCCAAAACGGTTACTGGTATGGCTATCGGTATGCTTTGCGACGACGGGCTTCTTTCTGTTAACGATAAGCTCGTGAAGCTTTTCCCCGAGGTGCCCTATAAGGATAAAAGATTTGCGCAAATAACCGTTGAGCATCTTCTTGCGATGCAGTCGGGGGTGCCCTTCGCGGAGGCGGGTGCCGTTACCGAAACGAGCTGGACTGAGGCGTTCTTTGCCTCGGGTCTGAAATATACCCCCGGCACATCCTTCACCTATAACAGTATGAATTCATACATTCTTGCAAGGATAGTGACAAGGATCACGGGCAGAAGCCTCACGGACTTTTTGGAGGAGAGGCTTTTCGGTCCTCTGAAAATAAAAAACTACTTCTGGGAGATCGGTCCCGAGGGAGTTGAAAAGGGCGGCTGGGGTCTTTTCCTTTCGCCCGAGTCCTGGGGCAAGATCGGCTGGATGCTTCTTGAGGGCGGTGTCTTTGAGGGGCAGAGAATACTCTCCGAGGAGTGGTGCGAAAGGTCCACCACGATGCACGCCGAGGCTCCTATGGCAGACGGAGACTTCAATTACGCATATCAGATATGGGTCGGACGTAGCAGCGAGGAGATCCTCTTTAACGGAATGCTTGGGCAAAACGTCTGGCTCTGCCCGAAGAACAATATCGTTGCGGTTATAAATTCGGGAAACAACGAGCTTTTCCAGCTATCTCCCGCTATGGATATAATCAGAAAATATCTCGGATGCGATATTGAGGACGGACTTTCAAGGCAGGATATCCGCGCGCTCCACGAAAGGGAGGCGCATTTCTTCGATTCGCGCAAGTGGGTGCGCCCTCTTGAAAAGAAGCGCGGTCTGCTTTATTTCCTTCATCTGCGCTCAAGATTTGCCTACGACGAGCGATGGTCGGCTCTTGAGGGCGAATACCTTATGATGAAAAACAACGTGAGTATTCTGCCTCTGTTCGTTGTCAGTATGCAGAATAATTTCAAGGCGGGAATAGAGAGGTTCAGCTTTGAGAGAGTCGGCGAGGAGCTTATCTTCTCCTTCGTTGAGGGCGGCGAGGCTTATTCGGTTGAGGTCGGACTTTACGAATACAGGCGTTGCGTGCTTGAATTCCGCGGCGAAAAATATATTGCCGAGGTTATGGGCGAGGCTCTGCTCGATGCCGTGGGCGAGGAGGAATACCGCATTGAGTTCGTGTTCCCCGAAATGCCAAACACCAGAATGATAAAAATGAAGCGCGGCGAGGACGGACGGCTCGACATTGAATTCTCCGAGGTGCCGAACAATGCCATCGTTGATAAGCTTCTCTCAAGAGTGCCTCACACCAGCAGTATCGCGGGCTTTGCCATAGACCTTCTTGAACGCCGCTTCGGCGAAAGCTTTATTGAAAAGAAGGTGGAGGAGGTATTCACGCCGAGGCTCGTTGCCGCAAGGGCAGACAGCGAATGTCGCGAGGGTATTCTCGCAAAGGCAAACGCCGAGGCGGCGGTGGAGTCCTCCGCTGTGAAATTCGTGCGCGCTATCGTGGATAGATTCTTCAAGGAGAGCGTTGGTATCCCCGAGGTAAACGCCATCCCCGAGGGGATGGAGCAGTCGGGCGATAGCGAAGGAAAACGTCGCGGCTTGCTATCAAGGCTATTCTCAAAAAAGAAAAAATAGCTTTTTAATAGTTTTTGAAAAATAAGACTAAAAGCAACTGAATAGAGCTTCGATGACAAGCAAAGAAAGAGAGACCCTCACGGCTTCATAACCGAGACGGTCTCTCTTTTCTCATTGTGGCGCTTAAGGATCGCCGAGGGCGGCGATTTCCAGCTTCAGGGCGTAAAGACACAGGGGAGGGCTTAAAACGCGCTCCCTGAGCTATTCAGAAGCCTTTGGCGACGATTAGTCGAGGTTGAGGCTATTGAGCATATCGCGGAGGATCTTTGCTTCCTCAGCGGTGATGGTAACGCCCTTGCCCATCTTCTCGTGGTCGGGGGACCAGGTGCGAAGATCGTAAACAGGCTCTCTCTCATTCCAGCTGATAAGGTTGAGCTCCTTGTTCCAACCGTTGTTACCCTCGCTTACAATGCCGATCTTGTCAACTACTTCATACTTGATTTCGGGCATTTTTCCTTCTCCTTATAATAATTAATTACATTTTTATATTTAAAATATTTTACACCTTATCACTATTCTAGCACATATAAATTTAAATGTCAATAAAATTGTAAAAAAATAACGAAAAAAATGAAAAATTTTACCAAAATTTCGTTCAAAAGAGAAAACGTACGGTTTTTTTGCGGGAAACTGCCATAACTGTGCACAAAAACAAGGGCTCGGATATAAGAAAAATATGAAAAAACAAAAAAATTCATATTGACGAAAGAGGGGTTCCGTGATAAAATTAAACTAAAATGAAAGCATCACTCGGAGGTTTTTTGAAAATGAAGATCGGCGTTTCATCTTATAGCTTCTCGGCATACAGAAAAAGAACGGGGGCGGGCTATATCGAGATATGCGATATGGCAAAGGAGATCGGCTTTGATGCCATCGAATTTATCGGGCTTTGCCGCGATGGGGATTGCACCCGAGAATGGAAAATGGAGACGGCAAAGGCTATCCGCGAGCATTGCGAAAAAATCGGGCTTGAAATACCCGCGTACACCGTGGGTGCTGACCTTGTGGGAGAGGGGGCGGACGAGGCTGTCTCGGAGCTTCTTTTCTGCCTGGAGATCACAAAGGCTCTCGGCGCTCCCGTGATGCGCCACGATATAACCTTCAAGCTTCCCGAGGGGATGAACTATAAGGATGCGATCGCCGTCGCACTACCCCGCATCAGACAGGTCGCGGACCGCGCCGCCGAGCTGGGTATCACCACCTGCCTTGAAAATCACGGCGTAATATTCCAAGCTCCCGAGAGGGTGGAGGAGCTTATCCTCGCCGTTGACAGGAAAAACTTCGGCTGGCTTTGCGACGTGGGCAATTTCCTTTGCGACGATTGCGAGCCCCTTGCTTCGACCGAGATCGCCGCAAAATACACAGTCCACGCCCACGCAAAGGACTTCCTCAAAAAGAGCCCCGAGGATAAGGCGAGAGCGGGCTTTAATATTGGCACAAGCGGCGGAGCCGCCCTGCGTGGCACCGTGGTCGGTCACGGAGTCGTGCCTGTTGCCGAGTGTCTTGGCGCACTTAAGAGGGGCGGCTACGACGGCTGCGTTTCCCTTGAATTCGAAGGACCCGAGGAGCCCGAATACGCCCTGCGCAAAGGATATGAAAACCTCAAGGAAATGATAGACTCCATTGCATAAAGAGAATGCTCTGCCTCGGGAGAAGCGTTGAAGGCATTTTCAAAACGAAAAATAAGTTGCCTCACAAAACAAAAATAAAGTGAGCTGCATCTTACGCACAAAAAATAAAAAACCACCGATTTTGCAAACTCTGATTTACAAAACCGATGGTTTTTCTTTTGTTATTTTAAATATTATTTAGCGATCTCTGCCGCGAATTCGCCCTGATATTCATCAAGGAAATGCTCGGCAGCCTTCTCAAAGTGAGCCGCTGCATAGTCGCCCGAGAAGCCGAACACGCCCGAGCAGGTGCCAAGGTATGTGTCTATGATCTTGATGTCGAGATAGAGCTTGTTGTCGTCCATCCAGGCAAGGGAGACCGCATCCTTATACATAAAGCCGTCGGTGGTCTTGACCGTGCCGTGCTCGTTTGAATAGCCGAGCTCGGGGAAGTAGCCGTATGCGTTTTTATTGATGCCGAAGGGCATTACCTTATCGCCCTGGGCGTTGGTGTAGTGGAGCTCGCCCTCGGTCTTGTTCTTGAAGATAAACCTGAAGCTCTTCCAGCCCATAGCGTTATCCTCGCACTTATAGGTAACACCGTTGATCCTCTCGCGAAGAGGAGAATCCTCGGCGCCCTGTGCGGCGCGAAGCTCGAGACTTGCAAATTCCTTCATATACGCATCGTATGCCGCCTTGTCCTCGGGGAGGGGAGCATCCTCAAGATAATCGTAGATGAAATCGTACACCGCGTTGATGAGCATAGTTCTGATGGGCTTTTCGCCTGCGTCTGCGGGAGCCTGATGGTCTGCGGTGCAAACGAACATAAAGTTCTTATCGGGCAGACAGATAGTGAGCTGATCGCCCATACCAACGAAGGCGAAGCCATTCTCGGGAGCTCTCCAGATCTGATAGCCGTAGCCCTCGGAGTCAAGCGAGTGGCGGCACCAGTTGGTGCGGTTATTTACAAGCGCGGAGCAAGCGTCCTTAACGAACTTCTCGTTTATAAGCTGCTCGCCGTTCCACTTACCGCCCTGCATCATAAGAAGACCGCCCGATGCCATATCTCTTGTGGTGCAAAGAAGCGCGGAGTCGCCCCAGGAGTCGTTGTTGCCGCACATAAGAACACGCGCGGTCTTAAAGGTGCCGACCTTATCGAACATCTTCATCTTAAGGTAATCGAGAAGCTTCATTCCCGAAAGCTTTTCGGCAAGGGCGCAAAGCACCTGAGAGCCTGCGCTGTCGTACTTCCAGAAGGTGCCCGATGCGTGATCAAATTCTCTGTGGTTGAAATAGTGGTGAGTTCTGTCGGGGTCGCCCTCAATGAACCAATTGCGAGGACCGCCCGCGGTGGTCATCGTGAGCATATTGCGAACGGTGAGAGCCGCTATATGCTTCGGTAGCTCGCACTCTATCTTCTCGGGGAAGTGATCGGCTATCTTATCGTCGAGAGAAAGCTTGCCCTCCTCCTCAAGAAGACCGATCGCCATAGCCGTGTAGCTCTTTGTTTGGGAGTACATTCTCTGGAGAGTATTCTCGTTGAAGGGTGCCCAATAGTGCTCTGCGAACACCTTGCCGTCTCTCACAAGCATAAGCGAATGCATCGTTGCGCCGCGGCTTTCGATCTTTCTTATGAATTTTGCAACCTGTGCGGAGGATATACCTGCTGCCTCGGGAGTAATTCTTTCAAACATTTTGATTACCTCTTTATGTGTTTTTGTATTTGTGTTTTGCTGATTTGTGCTTTCGTGATACGGTTGCCCGATCATTCCTTAAGGCGCGCGACGGCAACACCCGCGTAGCTCTGAAGGAAGTCCTCGGCGGTCTTTTTCATAAATACTGTGGCTTCGCCGTCTCTGAAGGCGAGCACGATTATGGCGTTTCCAAAGTATTTATCGATTATCTGCACCTTGATTATAAGCTTGCCGTCCTCCTTCCAAGCCGCGGAGGTAGCCGAGCGGTAAAGATGACCGTTTGCCGTCCTTAAGCCGCCTTGCATATCCGAATATCCAAGCTCGGGGAAGTAGCCGAAATCGTTTTCGTTGATGCGGAAGGGAAGCTCCTTTTTGCCCTGCGCGTTTTCGTAGCGGAGAGTGCCGCGGCTGCCGTCCTCGGAGAAATCAAGGGAGAAATGCTTCCAGCCCATCGGGTTTTCATAACATTCATACACCTTGCCCGAGAGATGGGGGCGCATAGGAGAATCCTCCTTGCCCGATATTGCGTAGAGCTTAAGGGACTTGCCGTATTCGCAAAGAGACTTATATGCCGCAGGGTCGGCGGGAAGGGCGGTATCCTTGATGTTTTCAGCGATAAGATCGAAGAAGTAGCCGAGGATAACGTCGTTTGCCTGGTCGTAGCCCTGGGTGTCTGCGTTGCAGGCGATAATAAGATCGAGAGAGGGGATGCAAATTGCGTATTGTGAGCCCATACCGTAGAAGGCGAAGCCATCCATCTCGGTGTGCCAGATCTGATAGCCGTAGCCGTTCATAAATACGGGGAAGCCGTATTCGGTGTTGTCCACCGCCGCACTCGTGGCAAGGCGGAGATATTTTTCGTTAAGCAGCCTCTTGCCACCCCATTTGCCCAAGTTCATAACGAATCTTGCAAAGGAGACGGTGTCTCTCGGGGTGCATATCATTGCCGAATCGCCCCAGGCGTCTCCGTTTCTCGTTTTGAGCATAAAGGCTGTTTTGAAGGTGCCGAGATGCTTGAAGATCCTTTCGTTAAGAAAATCAAAAAGATTCATCCCGGAAAGCTTCTCGCAAAGGTTTGCAAGCACCTGGGAGCCTGCGCTGTCGTAGTCCCATATAGTTCCCGCAGGGCGAAGAAGTTTATTTCTGTTGTGGTTAAAGTAAAGCTCGGTGCGGTCGGGGTAGTTGGTATCAAACCACTTGGCACATTCGCCAACCGTCGTCATAGTGAGCATCTGGCGGATGGTTTGCTTTGCAAGATGGGGCTCAAGCTCGCCTGTGTGTATCTTCTCGGGAAAATACTTGCTTATGGGGTCGTCAAGAGAGAGCTTTCCGTCCTCCTCAAGCAGACCGATGGCAACGGCGGTGTAGCTTTTCGTTTGCGAATAGGCTCTGTGGGTCCTGTTTTTATGGAAGGGCGACCAATAATACTCCGCAAAGAGCTTATCTCCCTTCATCATAAGCAGGCTGTGCATCGGCAGAGCGCGCTGATTAAGCTTTCTTAAAAGCTTTTCAACAAGGGCGGAGGATATACCCGCCGCCTCGGGTGTGATCTTTTCAAACATAGATATTCTCCATAGGATTTAGTTAAAAGCAACATCACATAAATTATGCTCCCAGCGAGCTACGCCTCTTATGAGGCGGTGCTACGCACTTCGTTTTGCTTTGCAAAACACTCGCGGAGCAATCGTCTGTCGGCTTCCTTGCAAGCGAGCTTGCAGAGAAGCTAAATAAATTATACTATCGCGAGAGAAAAAAGTCAAGCCGAATACAAAATATATTTTAATCGATTTTTCCGCACACGAAAAAAGGCAGACGCACAAAATTTTACTACCTTGCACGTCTGCTCTTTCGGTATTATATTTTTGCTGATAAAATAAATCCACATCGAAATTACTTTTCGATAATATGGAGAGTGGGATTAACTATGGAATCGCAAGCGGCAACAGAGGTCTGCCTCATTGCCATCAGGCGCATACCTATATTTTCGATGATATTTCTCGGAGGAAGGGGGAGGGTGCGCATTTCCTTGGAGTTGATCTGCTTTGACTTGGAAACGATGGAGATATATCTATCGTAGATAGTGGAATTGAGAAGGGCGAAAAGACCGAATGCCAAGCGAGGGCAGATCTCGGAGTTTTTATCCTTCGTGTCTATAAAGTTGATCTTATTATGGGTGCTGATATAGCGGTATGCGGGGAGCTGCGCCGCCATATAGATCGCGGAGTTTACAAAGCGGTCGTCGCTCTTTGCGGGAACTCGCTTGATGATGATCATATTCTTATTCTTTTGAATAAGGCTGGGATTTACAGGGGCGAGATACTGCCTTTTCACAGGGCGGGGGAAGGCGATCTGACCGCCAACCATCGCGGAGGGACGAAGGAGAGGGACGGAGCCCTTGATCGGCTCGGTGAAGAGAAGACCCTCACACTTTGAATCTATAATAAGACCTGTGGACATCTTAAGCCCGAGGCCCGAAAGGGTTTCGGGAAATTCCGAAATATACTTAACTATCTTCGTGTCCTCAACGCTCTTGGGGAGAGTGAGGGAGCCGTCCTCCTTATCAACGACAAAGTTATAGTCGAGGGGAGGAAGGGTGGTGAGCTCCTTGCCCGATTCGGTGGTCGTGGTGATGCTGACCGTGGCGGGGCGAGGGCAATTGCCGTATGCGAGCACAAGGTTTTTCTTAAGAGGAGTTGCGCGCTTTTCGTTCTTGCGCTTGCCAACGAACAGATGGATAGCCTCAAGAGAAAGTCGCTCGGCAAGCTCGCGACGGAAGGGGGCAAGAGCCGAGGCACTTGCAAAGACCGTGGGAAGAACTATAACGAGCTGACCGCCCTCCTCAAGATGCTTTGATGCAAGGCGAGCGAAAAGAAACGCCGCGGAGATCTTCAGCTGGGTGACACCGCCTACCGCCTGCGCCTCGGGAGAGGACTTATCAAGCAGATCCTGAGGTGGATTTGCAATAATAATATCAAACTTATCCTCAACGTGCTCGCCGAAGAAGGAGACGGTGTAGTGATTTGCCGATTCAACGAGATAATTCTCCTCAAACACGGTGATAAAGATCTTAACGTTATAATCGTGGCGAGCCTTTTTTCTGATGCGCTCAAGGTTATCCTTAAGCATAGGGAGGAAGGTCTCGTCGTTTTCATAGCAGGTTATGAATATCTGCTTGCAGGCAGAATATTTTTTGCAGATCTCCTCAATCGCGGCAGCGGCAAGGATACCCGTTCCCGCACCGGGGACGAGCACTGTGTATACGGTTTTTTCGCTATCCAGCCTGAGCATAGATGCCATAAGGCGCGCGTTCTCCTTCTTGGAGAAAAGCCTTCCGAGCCTGATGTTTTCGCTCTTGGAATGCTCCCTTATAAGCTTTGCTGTGTTTCTGACCGCTAAATTCAGCATAATAACACTCCCGAAAAAAATTTCTGCCTTGATTTATACACCTATATTGTATCATAAATTTTATATTATTGCAATAGATTTTTAGTTTTTTTGTCAAAAATATTGAAAAATTTACAAAGAGATGGTATAATGTATTTGTGAGAAAAACGAGAGGCACCAAAGCCCTTTGAGAAAACGGGACAAACGCGGCTCTGCGAGGTGTATTTGCGGCGGCAGGAGTCTCTCTCATCCAATAATTTCTTGCCGTCCTCGGGCGGCGGAACGGAGTTGAAATGAGCGATAAAAGTCAGGCACAAATATTGAAATTCCTTCATTGCGGAGATATCCATCTGGACACCCCCTTTGCAGGCCTTCCCCCCGAAAAGAGCGAGGAGCGCCGTCGCGGGTTGAGAGCCTCCTTTATGAAGATGATGGAATATATCCGCGGCACGGGCATAAATTACGTGCTCATCAGCGGCGATCTTTTTGAGGCGGAGCTTGCCACAAACAGCACAGCCGAGCTTCTCGTCAGAGAATTCCGCAACTGCCCCGAGACCGAGTTTATCATAGCTCCCGGCAGAGCGGATCACGTTCACGGCAACGCCATCTACGAATCAAAGAGGCTTCCCGAGAATTGCCACGTCTTTACCTCGGAGACTATGGAGAGATTTGATTTCGACGATCACAACGTCCGTATTTACGGCTGGGGCTTCACCGAGCCCACTCTCAACGCAAATCCTCTTATCGATCAGCAGGTAGACGATATCTCAAAGATCAATATCGTGATCGGCTATGCCGATATAGACGGTGCCCTTGATTCGGACACCTGCCCCATAGCAACCGCAGATCTTAAGAGATTCGGCGCAGATTACTACGCATTCGGCTCTCGCCACGAGGGCGGTGACTTCGTGAGCCTTGAGGATTCTATGTACGGCTATTCGGGCGCGCTTGAGTCTATCGGGTTCGACGACCCCGGCATCGGCGGCGCAAAGCTCGTGGTGGTGAAGTATAACGGCGGCGAGCTTTCCATAGACGCGAAGAATATGAGCTTCGGTCACATCGTCTTTAAGAGCGAGAAGGTGGATATCACGGGCGTTGGCACAAGCAACGAAATAATCAACCGAGTCAGCAGACTTGTGAGCGATAAGAAGTACGGCTCGGAAACGGCTCTCAGGGTTGAGCTTGTGGGAGATATCGATCCTCGCTTCGTCGTTCCCAAAAATCTCGGCAGCGATGCCTTCGGTCTTTATTCCTTTGAGCTTCTTGATAAAACGATGCCTCTCTTTGGCACCGATTACCTGAAAAGGGATATGTCGGTCAAGGGCGAGATCTTCCGCCAGCTCCTTCCTTTGCTTAAGAGCGAGAAGGAGGAGGAGCGCCTCGTTGCGGCGATCGCCTTCCGCGAGGGTCTTGCGGCTCTTGAAAACAGGGATATAGATGCATAAGTCCTTTGACGGCGAGGCAGTGTTCTCTGGGGACCTGAAAAACGAAAAAACAAAACGCGGATATTGCAGAGGTGCAATATCCGCGCCGCTTTTATGTGCGCCATTTATCGAAGCCTCGGGGCTTTCTTAAGGCACTTTAGCCGATGCTTGCTATCTCGGCGTTTTTTCGGGCGCTTTATTATCCAAGGGCTTCGTTTATCAAGCTGCCCGAGCCTTACTTTTCGGGAACTATAAGACCGTAGGAGCCCTCCTTGCGCTTATAAACAACGCAGGTCTCGCCGCTTTCCGAATCGGTGAAGGCATAGAAGGCGTGGCCGATAAGGTTCATCTGGAGGATAGCCTCCTCGGGGGTCATCGGCTTGAAGGGGAAGGTCTTGACTCTTATTTCGATATCGTCCTCCTCAACGTATTCGTCGTCGTCTCCCTCCTCAATAACGAAGGCACCTCGGCGCATAACCTTTTCAAGCTTCGTCTTGTTTTTACGTATCTGCCTCTCAAGACCCTCTGCCGCTCTGTCGAGAGCCGTGAGGAAGGTCTCGCACTCCTCCTCGGAGCGGAAGGTCGTTCCCTCGTAATTTACGGTGATCTCGATGATCTTATCTCCTTTTCTTACCTTGCAGGTAACGAACGCCTCCGCGTTCTCGCCGAAGAACTTGTCAAACTTCCGAAGCTTCTTTTCAATAGCTTGCTTCAAGCTCTCGCGCACAGACATCTGCTTGCCGTAAATCGTGATCTTCATGTGAATACCGTCTCTCACCGTGAGAGAAATCCTTTCTTGCTTTTTGGGGAGCTTTCACTCTCCATTTATAGTATAACATATTCCTTGTTAAAAATAAACAGTTTTCAGAAAAAATATTCAAAAAAATTGATGATTTTTCATAAAACGGTAAAACTTTTGAGCTTATAGATAAATTTAGCGGAAAACGGTTGACAGAGGGCTCGCTTTATGGTAAAATAATAGTTGGGGTGCGACATTTCGCTCCCTTTTTGATAGCTCCGGACGTGTGCTCGGCGGAGCAGGGCGCCGCCGTTTAATACTTAATTTAAGCTATCAATATAATTTTCATTGGCTTTGCGAAAGGATCCTATAATGGGAAAAACGAAAAAGAATTCAAATTATCAGACTCCGAAAAAGGAAGCGGCAAGGCTTCTTCTTGAAGCGGAGGAAAAGCGCACTAAAAGAAAAAAGATCATACTTGCGATCGGTATTCCCGTGGTTGCAATTGCGCTTATCGTCACCATTATTTTAAGCATCGTTCTCGGCTGGTTCAAGCCGAAGGAAAATGAGGTGACTTATATTGCCACCATTATTTTCGGGGAATACGAGGGCGTTGAGGACGAGGACGGCAAGCCTATAAACGCGGTGGTTGAGATCGAGCTTTACGGCAACGCGGCACCCATCACCGTGGCAAACTTCGTTAAGCTTTGCAACGAGAAGTATTACGACGGAACCTATTTCCATAGATACGTGAAAAACTTCGTGCTCCAGGGCGGTGACGGCGACGGCACCGTGGACGGTAATACAAACGGTGTGGACGCGATCAAGGGCGAGTTCTCCGCAAACGGCGTTGAGAATAATATCAAGCACGAGCGCGGCACCATCTCTATGGCTCGCACACCCTACGATATGAACTCCGCAAGCTCCCAGTTCTTCATCGTGCTGGAAACGAGTGAAAGCAACACCAAGTCGCTTGACGGTAATTACGCGGCGTTCGGCAAGGTGAGAAGCGGTATGAAGTATATCGATATGATGTGCGCAAATTGCCCCGTCTCCGACCTTATTCCCGACTATCAGGCACCGAGGATCCTCTCCCTCTTCGTTGAAACTCCCGAGGAGTACGCAAAGAGAACGGCAGACGTCTGATGCTCCGCAAAGGATAGCCTTTTGAGGATAATTTAAAGATTTAAAAAGATAAAAAGAGCGTTTTGATTTAACCTAGAGTCCTTTGGGACAGCTCGGTAAATCGAAACGCTCTTTTGTTTTTCGTTTATTTATTGGGTGCTGTCGGCATCGCTTGTGACTCCGCTCTGCTTTTTCGGGAAAAGCCTTTCGATAAAGGCGCAGATCTGCTTATTGAAAATAAGCCCCGGGATAGCGATGGCGACCGACACGGAGAAGACTATAATTGCCGAGAGATAGTTTTCCTCTATCACCGCCGAGCCAACGAAGGTGGAGGAGATGACGGTGGGAATTCTCGCAACGGTGGACATTATCAGGAAATGATGCATTTTCACCTTGGTGAGCGGGACGGGGTAGATGAGCACGTCC
Organism: Clostridia bacterium; assembly: GCA_017410065.1. Lineage (GTDB taxonomy): Bacteria > Bacillota > Clostridia > Oscillospirales > CAG-272 > UBA1740. Next base: position 32,190 of record JAFQRL010000006.1, read on the forward strand.
TTTGGAATTCCCGGGATAATAAAGATAAAGAACATTATTATCAGCGAACGGCGAGGGTCGTTTAAGAATTTAAGACGCTCAAAATCTCTCTCGTTTACGTTCTGATGAACGAACGCCTTGCCGAAATAACGAACGAAGCCGAAAATTATGACCGTGCCGAGATTGAGTCCGATAAGGCAGATAAGAAGCCCGAGCCAGGGGCCGAACATAACTCCCGCCGCAAGCTCAACGAACTCCCCTGGGATAAAGGCGACAGTTACCTGAAGGGCTTGGATGAGAATGAGTATAAGCGCGCCGAAGATGCCTGTGCCCCTGATGCTTTCAACGAAATCCTCAAGCCCCTCCTCGGTGCCGAGCACCTTGAAGGTGTCCCAATATCTCACGGTGAAGAAGGCGGCAACTCCGATTATTATGACAAGAGCCGTTATATTGAGGATAAGCTGCGGAGATATTTTTTTATTTTTCATATCGTCAGATATAGTAAACTCTGCCGGGCAGACGGGGCTTTTCGGCAGGGTAATCGCCCGAGCGGTAGCCGAGCACAAGGTTTCCGACGCCCTCGTACTCACCCTCTATTCCGTGAGAGCGGAGCCACTCCTTCCATTCGGGAAGCTCAAAGGTCTCTCTCGCTCTGTGTATCCAGCAGGAGCCAAGCCCGAGGGCGTGAGCGGCAAGCATCATATTTCCGAGCATAAGCGAGCCGTCGTAGATAGAGGTCCTGATAGCCTTGTTTGCAAGCACAACGAGGACACAGGGCGCACCGTAGAAGGGGTCCGACTTCGCGCCGAGGATAGCGGCGTTTGCTCCCGAGAGCCTGTCGCGCTCCGCCTTATCTGTGATGGCAACGATTATCGCTCCCTGCATATTTCTTCCGCTTGCCGCCTCAAGACCCGCCTTTATAACAAGGTCGATATCCTCCTTCTTCGGCATATCGGGAAGATATCCCTTAACACTTCTTCTTTCCTCAATAAGCTTCAAAAATTCATTCATAATAATTCTCCCGTTTCATATTTTTGGGGAAACGCCCTCGGATATTGCGATCCGAGATTGACAAATCCCCTCGCTCTGTGATATACTGTTTGTGCGGCAGAGCGCCGCATTTTCCAAATAATATTTTATCACATCTCGCCCATCAATTCAACAAGCTTTTATAAAATATCAAAAAAATTAAGATTTGAATTTTCCAAAGCGGTGGCGCGTTGTTCCGCTCCGATTTTATCATTTCGGCGCGGTGGGCGCGAAAAGCATTTAAAAATGCCACACGGGGTAACTGTTTAGTTCGCTTTTGGGCACTTTTCACAGATATCGAGGCTGAACTAAACGGTTATTTTAACTTTCGCAAAATAACTATTTAGTTCACGAAAAAATTGAAAAATTTGTCTTGACAAACACCGACAGGACTATTATAATGGTAGCATATTTCAATCGAAGCTATATAATAATGTAGTTAAGATTTTTTTGGAAAGGTGATTGTTATGGCAAGAGTTTACAATTTTTCCGCAGGTCCCTCGATGCTTCCCGAGGAGGTTCTCAAGAGAGCGGCAGAGGAGATGCTTGAGTACGGATCAAGCGGTCAGTCTGTTATGGAGATGTCCCACAGATCAAAGGACTATCAGGCTATCATTGATGCGGCGGAGGCAGATCTTCGCGATATAATGAATATCCCCGATAACTACAAGGTCCTTTTCCTTCAGGGCGGTGCGTCGACCCAGTTTGCTATGGTGCCGATGAATATTATGACAGGCTCTGGCAAGGCTGATTTTATTATCACGGGTCAGTGGGCGAAGAAGGCTTATAAGGAGGCTGCGCGCTACGGTGCGGCAAGGGCGGTTGCGTCCTCCGAGGCAGACACCTATTCCTATATCCCCAAGGTAACGAAGGATATGATTGATCCCGAGGCGGACTACGTTCATATCTGTATGAATAACACTATCTACGGCACGAAGTATCACGCGCTTCCCGAGGTTGGCGATGTAACTCTCGTTGCCGATATCTCCAGCTGTATTCTCTCCGAGCCCATAGACGTATCCAAGTTCGGCATACTCTATGCAGGCGCACAGAAGAACGTTGCTCCCGCAGGTCTCACCATCGTTATAATCAGAGAGGACCTTATCGGCAGGGCAATGGATATAACCCCCACGATGCTCAACTATCAGACCCACTCCGAGGCAGGCTCTATGTTCAACACACCTCCCTGCTATTGCATCTATATTGCAGGGCTTGTGTTCAAATGGATAAAGTCTATCGGCGGTCTTGAAAAAATGAAGGAGATCAACGAAAGAAAGGCAAAGCTTCTCTACGATTTCCTCGACTCCTCAACCCTTTTCCGCGGCACAGTGAGAAAAGAGGACCGTTCGCTTATGAACGTGCCCTTCGTCACAGGCTCGGAGGAGCTTGATGCAAAATTCGTCAAGGCGGCGGCAGCCGCAGGCTTCGTTAACCTTAAGGGCCACAGAAGCGTTGGCGGTATGCGTGCATCTATCTACAACGCAATGCCCGAGGAGGGTGTTGCGGCTCTCGTTCAGTTTATGAAGAAGTTTGAGGAGGAAAACAAAAATGTATGAGATAAAGACGTATAATAAAATAGCGAAGATCGGACTCTCCAAGTTCGATGAAAAATACACCGTTTCCTCCGATGCGGCAGCGCCTATCGGTGCTATCGTTCGCTCGGCAAATCTTCACGAGGAGACCTTCCCCGAAAGCCTTTGCGCTATCGCAAGAGCGGGTGCGGGAACAAACAATATCCCCACGGATAAGCTCTCCGAGGCGGGAGTATGCGTTTTCAATACCCCCAGCGCAAATGCAAACGCGGTCAAGGAGCTTGTGCTCCTCGGCTTGCTCGTATCCTCCCGAAAGGTCATTCCCGCGGTTGAGTGGGCAAAGGGACTTAAGGGCAAGGGCGACGAGGTGCCGAAGCTGGTTGAGGCAGGGAAGTCTGCTTTCGCAGGTCCCGAGCTTCGCGGCAAGACTCTCGGCGTTATCGGTCTTGGTGCCATCGGCGTGCTTGTGGCAAATGCGGCACAGCACCTTGGTATGACGGTCTACGGCTACGACCCCTTCCTTTCCTTGCAGAATGCCTGGAATCTTTCCCATCACATAATCAGAGCGCAGGACGTAAGCGAGATCTATAAGAGATGCGACTATATCACCCTTCATATTCCTCTTAATAAGGATACCCGCGGCACGGTTAATAGGGATGCCCTCGCACAGATGAAAAACGGCGTGAGAATACTTAACTTCTCCCGTGACGGTCTTGTAAACAGCGAGGATATGCTTGCGGCTCTTGCCGAGGGCAAGGTTGCCTCCTACGTTGTGGATTTCCCCACGGACGAGATGATCGGCGCGGAGGGTGTCGTTTGTATTCCTCACCTTGGAGCATCCACTCCCGAGAGCGAGGATAACTGCGCGGTTATGGCGGCAAACGAGCTTATCGATTATATCGAAAACGGCAATATCACAAACTCCGTTAATTTCCCCGGTGCGGTTATGCCAAGAAGCACCGAGACCCGTGTTTGCGTTATTCACAGAAACGTTCCGAATATGCTTGCAAGCATCACCTCGGCGGTTGCTGTTGGTAACGTAAACATCGAAAACCTTATCAATAAATCCAGAGAAAATTATGCTTATACTATGCTGGATGTAAACAATTGTGTTAAAGATGAGGTAGAAAAGAGACTTCTTGCAACCGAGGGAGTTATCAGAGTTCGCATTATTTGATCACAATTCCATAAGGAAGAATTAATATGAAATTTTCAACCCTCCACACCCACACCACCTTCTCCGACGGTAAGCACACCGCAAGAGAAAATATCGAATCGGCCATCGCAAAGGATATGCGCTCTATCGGCTTTTCCGATCATAGCTTCACCGCCTGCGACCCAAGCTACTGTATGCTGCTTGAGGATTATCCGAGGTATCTCTCCGAGCTTCGCTCGCTTAAGGAGGAATATAAGGGTGTGTTCCCTGTGCTTGTGGGCATTGAAAAGGATTATTATTCCGAGATAGATAAAAGTGAATTTGATTACGTTATCGGCTCGGTGCACTACATTGTGAGAGGCGGTGTCTGCTATCCCATAGACCACACCCTCGCTCAGCAGCAGACCTGTGTGCGCGATGCCTTTGGCGGCTCGGTGCTCGATATGGCGAGGTGCTATTTTGAGATGGTTGCGGAGCACACCTATCTTGCAAGGCCCGACGTTATCGGTCACTTCGACGTGCTCAATAAATTCAGCTATATGCCTGAGAGCGACGATAGATTTATCGCTATTGCCGAGGAGTCTCTCCGTGAGTGCCTTAAGTGGTGCCCTGTGGTGGAGGTAAACACGGGCGGTATGGCAAGGGGCTGGAGAAGTAATCCCTACCCCAATATGAATCTTTTGAAGCTTGTTCGCGAGCTTGGCGGAAGGGTCGTTCTTAACAGCGACTCCCATAATAAGGATAACCTTGATTATGCCTTCCCCGAGGCTCTTGAATATATCAAGTCGGCAGGCTTCGAGGAGCTTGACTTCCTCACCGAGGGCGGCTTTGAAGCCACCAAAATAATCTAGTTCGGATTATTTAAAATAACGTATCAAAAAAACGACCGAGCGCGGTTGATTTGCCATTCGGGAGAGAAAGACCCCGAGGGTGCGGATCATTTGATGCTCGGTCGTTTTTTTGTTTATTAGAGATAAAAGGTAAAAATGTGTTGACTTTACGCGCATAATGTTATATAATAGCCTCATCATCGAATGGTGGGTGGCACATTATATGGCGGCACCCCAAAAAGCGGAGGTTAATTTATGTTTAAGCTTAAAAGGTTTATGCTTGCGGCTTTGGCGGTCATTGTTTCTGCCTGCACCGCGCTTTGCCTGAATACCGTTCCCGCCGAGGCGGCAGACTACGAGGAGGGTGACGCGCAGCTCCAGTCGCAGATCGATGCAATGAAGACCACACTGGCAGACCTGGCAATGCGCACAGATGAGAACGCGACTTCTATTGCCGAGCTCTCCACGACCGTAGATGAAGCGCAGGAGCTTATTGATGAGGTCAAGGCTAGCGGAGAGGCAACGGCGGCAGACGTTGCGGAGCTTGAGGCGGCTCTTACCGAGGCAAAGGCGGCTTTAAACCAAAGAATAGACGATCTTACCTCGCGGGTTCAGAGCTTGACGGCAAACGTTGGTCAAAACTCGGCTAGCATCGCCGCTCTCGGTACGGCAATTGACGAGGCGAATGAGGCTATTGATGCTCTTGAAAATAACGCCGCACTTAAGAGCGAGGTAAATGCTCTTAAGAATACGACCGATGCGGCGGTTGCGGAGCTTAAGTCCAAGGTCAATACGATGAACGCCGATATAGCAGAGCTTAAAACCAAGCTTGATTCGGTGGATAATTCAAATCTGGCACAGGGTGCGGAGATCGCCGCCCTTGGTACGGCAATTGACGAGGCGAATGAGGCAATTGATGCTCTTGAAAATAACGCCGCACTTAAGAGCGAAGTAAGTGCTCTTAAGAACACAACCGATGCGGCAGTTGCCGAGCTTAAGTCCAAGGTCAATACGATGAACACCGAGATAGCAGATCTTAAAGCAAAGCTTGAGTCGGTGGATAATTCAAATCTGGCACAGGGTGCGGAGATCGCCGCCCTTGGTACGGCTATCGATGAAGCGAACGAAGCAATTGAGGCTCTTGAAAATAACAGTGCCCTTAAGAGCGAGGTAAATGCTCTTAAAAACACGACCGATGCGGCAGTTGCCGAGCTTAAGTCAAAGGTCAATGCTATGAACTCCGAGATAGCAGATCTTAAAGCAAAGCTTGAGTCGGTGGATAATTCAAATTTGGCGCAGGGTGCGGAGATCGCCGCACTCGGTACGGCAATTGACGAGGCGAACGAGGCAATTGATGCCCTTGAAAATAACAGTGCACTTAAGAGCGAGGTAAATGCTCTTAAGAATACGACCGATGCGGCGGTTGC
>JAFQRL010000007.1 GCA_017410065.1 Clostridia bacterium
ACCGGTTACGCAAGCTTTGCAAAGTCATCAGGCGCAAATTCTCCACAGACCACCCTTGCGGTGATCTGCATTTTTTGCTTCTCCTGCTTCGAATCGACTCCTGCGCGAAGCGCGGGAGTTCGCAACATTGCGCCTCGTCTCGCCGAGCGAGACAACACACTTTCCTAAAAAACCGGTTACGCAAGCTTTGCAAAGTCATCAGGCGCAAATTCTCCACAGACCACCCTTGCGGTGATCTGCATTTTTTGCTTCTCCTGCTTCGAATCGACTTCTTGAAAAGCTTGAAGAATTAAGTTTTGATAAAGATTTATAAAGATTTACTAGAAAATTACTTAAAATTACTTGACAAAAGTTTCAAAATATTTATAATATTACTTAACATATTTTATATGTAATTTTATGGAGGAAAGAAAATGACTAAAACGAAAACCACGAAGCGCGCGTTGCTTTCGGCTATTCTTGCATTGGTAATGACAGTTTCAATGCTCGTTGGCACGACATTCGCGTGGTTCACAGACTCTGTTACCTCGGCAGGTAACAAGATCGTTGCAGGTAATCTTGACGTTGAGCTTCATCTCTACGATGGCTCAAAGTACGTTGACATTTCTGATGCAACACAGCCCATCTTTGGTGCTGACGGTCTCGCCGCTGCGGCAGACGGCTCGTCTACCCTTTGGGAGCCCGGTAAAACCCAGGTAGCATATCTTGCTATCAAAAACGACGGTTCTCTTGCGCTCAAATATAAGGTAGCGCTCACAGTAACCAACATCACAAAGAACCTTAACGATGTAGTCACCTACACCATCACCCCCGACGCTAAGGGCGATGCGCCCCTCACCGCTTGGGACGGCACTAATGCCAAGAAGGTGGTTGCAGGCGAGCAGCTCGTTTCGGGCACCGACGTTGATGCATACGTTGAAATGCAGCCCGGCGACATCCACTACTTCGCACTCTCCGTACATATGGATGAGCTTGCAGGCAACGATTATATGGACGGCGAGATCTCCTTCGATCTCACAGTTCTTGCAACTCAGCTTGACTCCGAGTCCGATTCCTTCGGCAACGATTATGATGCAGGTCTTGATATCTTCAACACCGGTATCGAAAAGGTTCTTGCAGACGGCACCACGGTTATTTATGCCGATGACGGAGAATCTATCAAGCTTCAGTCTCTTCCTGAAAACGTGGGCGCTGAATATGCAGTTCCCGCAGGTGTAACACATCTTGGTGGCGCACTCGCCGGTAACACCACCATCGAAGAACTTACTCTTCCTTCAAGCCTTGTCAATGGTTTTAAGTCTCTCAATGGCGCATCCTTTGATAAGGTTATCCTTGAGGACGGTATCACAACTATTCCCGATCGCTTATTCTACCGTTCAAACGTTAAAGAGGTCGTAATTCCCGATAGTGTCACCACTATTGAAACCAACGCTTTCAATGGAGCCGGAGTCACTGAGTTGACTGTTCCCGCAAGTGTTGAAACCATCGGAGACGCTGCATTTGCATATATGCCAAATCTTGAGACGGTAGTTATTGAGAGCGAGGCAGATATTCCTTATTATGCGTTCCGCGCTTGCCCCAACCTCAAGGTTGTTATTATCGAGGGTGATAACGACATCTACCTTTCTGAGCAAACCTTCTGCAACAGAGAAGCAGGCGGCAAACACAATATGCAGTTCTACGTAACTTCTCAGGCAATGGCCGATAAGATCACGGCTGCTTGCGGTCCTCAGAGACCCACTGCAAACGATGATAATTATAATGTTTACACCGTTACAGTTGTTACCGAGGTTTCCGATGGCTTCTACAAGGGCGCTCCCGATGCTTACGGCAACGAGAGAATCTATTACGGTGTAAGCGGCGAGAGCGTTGCGGCATTCTCCGAGTGGCGCGCTGGTGCTCCCGCACTTGAATACGGTCCTATCTCCGCATACTTCACCCTTCTTGGTGACGTTGATATGGAAGGCGTTGATTACACCCCCTTCAACGGTACCTTCACTCAGTTCGACGGAAACGGCTTCACCATCAGCAACCTTAACGCAGGTCAGGGCACGAGCGGTAAGAGCGGTCTCGTTTCTTATCTCGGCGGCGGTATCATCAAGAACCTCACACTTGAAAACGCATCTGCAAACGGCTGCCAGGCAGGTCTCTTTGCAGGTCAGTGCGAGGGCGGTAAGATCGAAAACTGCTTCATCGCAGGTAAGGATAACAAGGTTACTTGGTCCCAGAACACCACAAGCTCCTACGTTGAGCAGTATTGCGGCATTGGCGCAGTAGTTGGCTGGAATAACGAGGGTAGCTTTGAGGTAACAATTCTTGACGGTGCTGTTGTTAAGCTCGTTAACGACGGTATGACTACTCTTGGAACCAAGGTAGATAGCTTCATCGGTGGCGGCGTGGCAAACGGCAATGCGAGCGGTGTCGTTAATAACGGTATTGCGGACGAAGCAGTTGTTTCAACACCCCAAAACCAGGATGAGCTTAATGCTGCACTCAGCTCCAGCGCGATCGTTGACGTAACTCTCCCCGCAGGCGAGTTTGATATTTCATCTGACAGATACGCAGATAAGATCATCAGCATCAGCGGAACCAAGGATACCGTAGTTGATATTACTCTCGGCTCCTACTATGAAAATGCAGATATGTCATTCAACGGCGTTACCATTAAGGGCGGTCTCGGTATGGCAGGCGGCAATGGCTCCGACTACGCAGCTCTTTATTCTTATGACGTAACTTACACTAACTGCTACTTTGACGGCGGCTTCAGAGTTGGACGTGACGGCGCAACCTTCATCGGCTGTACCTTCGATCTTACCTCCACCTCCGCAACAGGCACAAACTACGTTTGGACCTACGGTAATGACGTAACCTTCGACGATTGTATCTTCAACACATCGGGTAAGGCAATTCTTATCTACTCCGACGGCGGATCAGAGGTTGCAAAGGTAACTGTTAAGAATTGCGAATTTAACGCAGATCAGGGCGCTAAGGCAGGTGCGATTGCAAACCAGAATTGCGCGGCTATCGAGATCGATAATTACGGCAACGGCGTTGATCTTGTTACCTCCGGTAATACTGTTGACACAGAGTTCTCCGGCGAATGGAGAATCAAGAGTATGAATCCTGCAAAGCCTGCTGTTATAGTTAACGGCGTGCAGTACCTCACTCTTGCTCTTGACGGTAAGAAGATGACTATCGATTCATCCAAGAACGTAACTGTTGAGGCATAATAGTTAAGATGCTTTTTCACCAATTGCTTTTAAGCTGAAAAACGCATAAAAGCAAGATTAAGGGTGCTCTCGGCATTTTGCAGAGAGCACCCTTTTTTATATAAAATACCGCAAAATGCAAACAACTATTTGCATTTTGCGGCTTTATTTTATTTGATATTGAAAAACACGGGAATTGTCAGACGGCAAAATCATCACTTAAGAAGATCGCCAACACCGCCTGCTATGTACTTCGGACGGTAGGGGAAGCTTTCTATATCCTCAAGAGAGGTAACGCCGGAGAGGACGAGGACTGTGTCAACGTTGGATTCGATTCCCGCGATGATGTCCGTGTCCATTCTGTCGCCGATAAAGGCGATATCCTCGCTGTGAAGACCTATCTTGCGCAGACCGTGCCGCAGCATTAGAGGGTTGGGCTTACCAACAAAATACGCCTTCTTTCCCGTTGCGATCTCAATGGGAGCAACGAGCGCACCTGTGGCAGGCATAATACCCGATTCGGTAACGCCTGTTGTATCGGGATTCGTGCCGATAAGCTTTGCGCCCTTGTTTACAAGTGCGATAGCCTTTTCGATCTTCTCAAAGCTATACGTTCTCGTTTCACCGACAACGACGTATTCGGGGTTGATATCGTTCATATAGATCTTGTGATCGTAGAGTGCCTTTGAGAGTGCCGCCTCGCCGATAACGTACGCCGTGCACCCGGGGGACTGACGGGAGAGAAACTCCGCAGTTGCCATAGCACTGGTGTAGAAATGATCGGCAGACACCGAAAGACCCATTCTCTCAAGCTTCATTGAAAGCTCGTGAGGAGTTCTTTCGGGGCTGTTTGTCAGAAATACGAATTTTTTATCGTTTGCTATCAGATAATTAACGAATTCGCGCACACCGTCAAGTATACGGTTTCCGTGATAGATAACGCCGTCCATATCGCAGATAAAGCCCTGCTTTTCAAGTATTTCCTTCATCTTTATTCCTTTCGGCTTTAAGCCTTCATAACGAACTTATTGAAGCTCTTCTTTCCTCTCTTAACGAGAACGCCTGCCACAAGCTGCTCGCGAGTGACGAGTGCCTTAACGTCTGTTACCTTCTCGCCGTCAAGAGAAACACCGCCCTGCTCGATAGCACGTCTGCCCTCGGAACGGGAGGGAACCATCTTGGCGAGCACGAGAAGACCGTTAACGTCTATCGCGCCGTCTCTGAGCATATCCTCGGTTACTTCAATTGTGGGAGTGAGGGAAGCGTCTCCTGCACCAAAGAGTGCCTTGGAGGCAGATCTTGCCGCCTCAGCCTCAGCCTCGCCGTGAACAAGCTTTGTGAGCTCGTATGCGAGAATGTCCTTTGCTTCGTTGAGCTGAGCACCCTCCCAGGTGTCCATCTTGTCGATCTCCTCAAGGGGAAGGAAGGTGAGCATTCTTATGCACTTAAGAACGTCGGCATCGCCAACGTTTCTCCAATACTGATAGAAGTCGTAGGGAGAGGTCTTCTTGGGATCAAGCCAAACCGCGCCGCTAGCGGTCTTACCCATCTTCTTACCCTCGGAATTGAGAAGGAGAGTGATGGTCATAGCATAAGCATCCTTACCAAGCTTGCGCCTGATAAGCTCGGTGCCGCCAAGCATATTGGACCACTGGTCGTCGCCTCCAAACTGCATATTGCAGCCGTACTCCTTGAAGAGATGATAGAAGTCGTAGGACTGCATTATCATATAGTTGAACTCAAGAAAGGAAAGACCCTTTTCCATTCTATGCTTATAGCACTCCGCGGTGAGCATTCTGTTAACAGAGAAGCAGGCTCCAACGTCTCTGAGCATATCAACGTACTTGATGTCAAGAAGCCAATCTGCGTTATTGACCATAATAGCCTTGCCTTCGCCAAACTCGATGAATCTCTCCATCTGAGCCTTGAAGCATTCGCAGTTGTGAGCAATGGTCTCGCTGGTCATCATAGAGCGCATATCGGTTCTGCCCGAGGGGTCTCCGATATGACCCGTACCGCCGCCGATAAGCACAATGGGGCGGTTGCCTGCCATCTGAAGTCTCTTCATAAGGCAAAGTGCCATAAAGTGACCAACGTGGAGGCTGTCTGCCGTGGGGTCAAAGCCGATGTAAAATACGGCCTTACCCTCGTTCACAAGCTCTCTGATCTCGCTCTCGTCTGTCACCTGCGCGATAAGACCGCGAGCTTTGAGCTCTTCGTAAATTTTCATTTTGAAATCCTCGCTTTATATTTTTTATTTTTAACCGTTTTATTGAGTGGCACGCACTTTGCCAAAGCCGCCTTAAAACCGAACTCTGAACAAAAACAAAACGCCCTCGGGGAATATCCCAAGGGCGTTATCAAACGCGGTACCACCTTGATTTGCCGAAAATTCGGCCTCATCATTCCTTGGCAAAGCGGCGAGATGAGCGACTCTCGCAAAGAGGGAAGCCCTGCAAAAGTAACCGATTATAGCTCGGGCGAGCAATAAAGGCTCGGCGCAGTCGCCAAAGAAAACGCGCAATAACGGGCGCACCCGTCGTAGCCTACACACCGCTCGGGGCGGCTTCGGTACGCACTCGGAAACGTATTCGCAAAACGGCAACCGCTCGCGCCTCTCATCAAACGGCAACTTTCTGTGAGCTACACCGCCGCTACTTCTTTTCCTCACGGCTTTAACTATCTTATATTACCATAAAAAGCTATAAAAGTCAATACCTCGGGAGAATTTTTATACCTCGGGAAAAATTTTGTGATAACAAAATATTTATAAAGTCAAGGTCTCACCCGGTGCTATCGAATAGGTCTTGCCCATAGTGTTGAACCAAAGGGTGATAAGGGTGGGGTTATAGATCATTTTGCTGTCTGCGCTTATCACGAGAGATTCGTATGCCTTAACGTATTCGTATATCTGAATATTCGTTGCATACCACACGTTTTCCTTCCCCGAAAGCTTCTCGCAGATCTCCTCTATCCTATCCCAATTATTATTGTTTCTGAATTCATAGCTGTGTCCCCAGATGTATAACAAGCGGGGATGTCTGTCAGAGACGTATCTTGAATCCACGTCAATAGCAAGAAATCTCTCAATAAGCTCAAAGACCTCCTCGCACTTATGATGGCAGGTGGGCATCCAGGCGTGCCAGTCGGTGGGAAGGGTAAACTCGCGGTTATCAGCCCCGAGAGCTCTTGCGTAAGCTATCCCGAGGCTTTCGAGAATAGCCTTCACCGTTTCGTAATTATTTCCGTTGTGAGGACGTCTTATGCCCGAATCGGGATACGCCATACCCCTGATGATCCTTCCAAGGGCGCGCTCAAGCCCGAGCCTGTCCTCAAGAGTCTCCCTCACCGCTTCGTGAGGAGCAAGAGCCGCGTGAGCCTTGTGGGAATAGCCGTGGATCGCTATCTCGTGACCTCTTTTCAAAAGCTGCTCCATTTCGGGAAGATGAATGGTGTTGGATTCGGGGTCGAGCACGTTAGAGGAATTAACGTTAAACGTTGCCTTCATACCGAACCTATCGAATATATCGCAAAGCTTTATATCGCACATCGAGCCGTCGTCGTAGCTGAAGGTGACAGCCTTGGTCATCCCCTCGGGGAAGCGCAGAAAACGGTAGCTTAATTTTTCCATATTGATAAAAGCTCCTTATTTGATCAAACGTCTCTTTTAACCTCGTAGACGGTAGTTTGCCTATAAATCTCGCCTGCCTCGTAGAAGCCCTCGCCACGCTTTACGCAGTTTGGCTCTGTCTGTGCCTCAAGGCAGAATGCGCCGTGCTTGATTCTCTTAACACTGCCGCGGAAATCGGGCTCGCCCGAAAGGAAATTCGCCGTGTATAGCTGAATACCGGGCTGATCGGTGTACGCCGCCAAATAAAGTCCGCCGCCCCACACCTCTGCGGCAAGCCCGACCCTTGTCCCGCCAAAGTCGCGGAAGGTCTTGGGAGCTAAAATAAAGTTGTGATCGTATCCCGAGAAGTCATCACCAAAGTCTTCACCGATCCTTTTCGGCTCGCGAAGATCGAAGGGCGTTCCGTCAACCCTCGGGCGCACTCCTGTGGGAATGAGCCTTTCGTCAACCTCGGTGTAGCTGTCCGCAAAGATACGGATCCTGTGATCCTTTATATCTCCGCCAAAGCCGCAAAGATTAAAATATGAATGGTTGGTGAGAGCGATGGGAGTTTTTCCGCAGGGGATCGCCTCGTAGCTGATTATGAGCGCGTTTCCCGAAAGGGTGAAGCGCACCTTTGTTTCAAGATCGGAGGGAAAACCGTCGTCTCCGTCGGGCGAGAAGCAGGAGAGAAGAATGGTCTCGCCGTCGTATTCAAGCACCTCCCATATTTTTCTCTTGAAGCCCACACCGCCGTGGAGGCAATTGCCGTTATTGTTTGCGGGAAGCATATAAATCGCGCCGTCCATAGTGAACTCCGCGTCCTCGATTCTGTTTGCCACTCTGCCGATGGTCGCACCCTGGTTTGAGCCGTCGGTCTCGTAGGAGGCGAGCTCGTCGTAGCCGCCGATGATATCTCTGCCGTCGAATGGACGGTAGGACACGATAGTTGCGCCGTAGTCCATGACCTCGGCAACAGCCTCGCCGAAGGTCAGTGTATAGATATAAACCTCTCTGCCGTCAGAGAGCTTTCCGAATAATCTTTTTTCCATAGTACACTCCAAAAAATGTCTTTCCTTTATTTTACAACATAAATTCGAAAAAGTAAAGCCCTTCGAAAGAGTTTTTTCGGATAAAGAAAAAAATTCGAAAAATGTGGGAAAGCACTTGACGAATAAACGCACTTATGATAAGATAAGACCTGTAAAGCAGAAGCCACACTCGCTCATTCGGCTTCAATATGAGAGGAGATAAAATGAAAGTAATATCCACGGATAAAGCACCTGCCGCCATCGGTCCTTATAGCCAGGCTGTCACAGTCGGCGAGCTTCTTTTCACCTCGGGACAGATCCCGATCGACCCTGAAAGCGGTTCGGTTTTAGCAGAGGGGATCGTCGCACAGGCGGAGCAGGTTATGAAAAATATCGGCGCGATCCTTGCCGCCGCAGGCTCCTCCTTTGAGAAGGCTGTCAAGACCACCTGCTTCCTTGCCGATATGCAGGATTTTTCTGCCTTCAACGAGGTCTACGGAAAATACTTCACGAGCAAGCCTGCCCGAAGCTGTGTTGCGGTCAAGTCGCTTCCCAAGGGTGTGCTCTGCGAGGTCGAGGTCATAGCGGCGCTTTGAGACTTCGTTTTGCATTGCAACATAGGAAGACTTTTGAAAAATGCATAGAACAGGCTTTCCTTTTTCATTTTCAAATAAGTCAATATTTGATAAGCTTTTAAATTTTTAAAAAACACACTGATCACAGAGAGGTTTTAGATATGAAATACAGATTTATTCGTTTTCCCGAAGGAAAATTCAAGGCGGTCACGTTCAGCTACGATGACGGCGTGAAGCACGATATACGGCTTGCATCAATTTTTGATAAAAACGGAATGAAGGGCACCTTTAATCTGAACAGCTCAAAGTTCCTTTCAGGCGAGACCGAAAAGTTCCTCACCCCCGAGGAGGTAAGAGAGCATCTTCTTTCGAAGGGACACGAGGTAGCCGTCCACGGTGAGCATCATATCGCCCCCGGTGTGAGCCGACCCATCGACGCGATCCGCGACGTTCTCAACTGCCGCGAGCAGCTGGAGGATACCTTCGATACGATAATCCGCGGTATGGCTTATCCCGATTGCGGTGTTCGTCGCTTGCATAACGGAAACGACTACGATAACGTCAAAAGGATCCTCACCGACCTCGGTATCGTTTATTCGCGCACCCTCGGCGAAGATAACGCAAGCTTCCTTCTTCCCACCGATTGGCATAATTGGATGCCGAGCATACACCACAACAACACCGAGGCGTTTAATTATATCGAGTCCTTCCTTAACCTGAAGGAGGAGAATTGCAGAACGGCAAACCGTCACCCAAGATTATTCTACGTTTGGGGACATAGCTACGAATTCAGGAATAACGATAACTGGGACAGAATAGAGGATATCTGCGAGAAGCTTGCCTTCAAGGAGGACACCTGGTACGCCACAAATATAGAGATCTGCGAATATTGCCAGGCATACGGATCCCTTGTGTGGAACGCAAAGGGAAATAAGGTCTATAACCCCACTCAAACGAAGATCTGGTTTGATATAGACACAAGGCTCTATTCGGTAGCACCCGGGGAGACCTTGACCTTTTAAGCCACACCTCTCCGGTCAGCCGACCACGGACTGCCTCCCTGGCAATTGACGCGAAATGAAAAACCAAAACAAAGGACCGAAACGGAAAAGCTCTGCCTCGGTCCTTTGTTTATTGCCAATTTTTGCCCTTTCCTTGACAAAGGGCTCATTTTATGTTATCATAAAATGTAATATACAAACTTTTATTCGGGAGCAGTATAATGAAAAAAGCAGTTTTGGTTATAAACGGCGCGGGAGGCGTTGGAAAGGATACTCTTTGCGACCTTGCCGAAAAGCATCTTAAGATCAGAAATATCTCCACCATAACCCCCATAAAGGAGCTTGCAAGAATGTGCGGCTGGGACGGCTCAAAGGACGATAGGTCCAGGAAATTCCTTGCCGATATGAAGCAGCTCACCGTGGCATACAACGATTTCCCCACCAACTGGGCAATGGGCGTTTTCCGTGAGTTTATGAAAAACGACGAGCAGATACTCTTCGTTCATATCCGCGAGCCCGAGGAGATAGAGAAATTTATCAGGGCAACAGATGGCTTTGCGAAGGCTTTGCTCGTTCGCGGCGGAGAGAGAATGAAAAAGTCTCACTACGGAAACGCGGCAGACGACTGCGTTGAAAACTATAAATACGACTATTATTTTATGAACGATAAGACCCTTGCCGAGGCAGAGGTCTCCTTCGTTGCGCTCCTTAAGGAGATCCTCGGGGAGTAATATTCATTCTGAAAGCGAGAATTATATGCTTAAGAATTTCAAGGACAAGACCGTCTATCAGATATACCCGAGATCCTTTGCCGATTCAAACGGAGACGGCATCGGAGATATAAGGGGCATAATATCCAGGCTGGATCATCTCGCATCCCTCGGGGTGGATATAATCTGGCTTTCTCCTATTTATAAAAGTCCTAACGATGATAACGGCTACGATATCGCCGACTATAAGGCTATCTCTGCCGACTTTGGCACGATGGAGGATTTTGACGAGCTTTTATCCGAGGCTGCCTCTCGCGGTATCCGCATCATAATGGACCTCGTTATAAACCACACCTCGGACGAGCACGAATGGTTTCGCCGTGCCCTTGCGGGTGAGGAGAAATATAAGAATTACTACGTTATCAAAAAGGGAAAGGGCGGAAAGCTTCCAAACAATTGGGGCAACTTCTTTGCCGACTGCCCCTGGGAGCCCTTCGGCGACCCCGAAAACGAGGAATACTATCTTCACCTTTTCTCCAAAAAACAGCCCGACCTTAATTGGGATAATCCCGAGGTCTATTCGGAGATCTGCGACATAATGCGCTTTTGGCTGGATAAGGGCGTTGCGGGCTTCCGCTGTGACGTTATCAACGTTATCCACAAGCGCTCCTACGAGGACGGAAAAAAGCATCTTGCTCTCACAGGCAAGGAGCACTACATCTCCACCGAGGGCACCCATAAGATACTGCGCGATCTTCGCCGCGACGTTATGGAGCATTACGATGCCTTTACTGTTGGAGAGACGGTTATGGTCGATATCCCTATGGCGCGTGACCTTTGCGCCGAGGATAGAGGAGAGCTTGATATGGTATTCTCCTTTGAGCATATGGAGTGCGATCAGATCGGCATTAAATGGTTCAAGAAGAAATTCAAGCCGAAAAGCCTTATGAGCACCCTCACCAAATGGCAGGAGGGGCTCTCTTGGAACACTCTTTATTTTGAAAACCACGACCAGCCCCGCTCGGTCACGCGCTTTACCAAGGGAGGAAAATGGCGCAAGGCGGGAGCGAAAATGCTTCTCGGTCTGCTATTCTCACTTCGCGGCACCACCTTTATCTATCAGGGGCAGGAGATCGGTATGACAAACGGAGCCTTTGATAAGCTCTCGGAGATCAAGGATATCGAAAGCCATAACGTGGATAAGATGGCAAAGGGGCTCGGAATAATCAATCCCTTCCGCTGGAGGCTTATAAAGAAGACCTCAAGAGATAACGCGAGAACTCCTATGCAATGGTCAGGCGAGGAGGGCGCGGGCTTCACCTCGGGCGAGCCTTGGCTTAAGATAAACCCGAATTATAAGGAGATAAACGTTGAGGCGGATCTTGCGGACGAGGACGGCGTTATAGCCTTCTTCAAAAGACTCAATTCCTTCAAGGCATCATCCGAGATATTGAAGGACGGCGAATTTTCCGAATTGCACAGAGGCAGGGCGGTCTACGCCTTTGAGAGAAGACTTTCGGGCGATAGCATTGTTGCGCTTTGCAATTTCTCCACAAAAAGGAGAGCTATCCCAAAGGGAATCGCGGGCAACGTCCTGCTTTCGAGCGTAAATTCTCCCGAGACAGGCTCTCTCGCGCCTTATGAATTCCGCCTTATCTCAAAAAAGGAGCTTTGATGATGATAAGCATAAAGGAAAATCTATTCAGGCTTGATACGGCGAGCACCTCTTATATTTTTGAGGTCACAAAGCACGGTCATCTTGAAAGCATATATTTCGGGCCTAGGGTCTCCGAGGGAGACGAAGACGCCCTGCGGATGAAAAACACGATGCCACTCGGCTCGTCCGTGGAATACAGCGAGGGAGAGGGTACTTATTCTCTTGATAATATTCTTCTTGAATATTCGGGAATAGGCAAGGGCGACTATCGCCACACCCCCATCGAGATCATTATGCCCGACGGTAGCTTCGTGAACGATTTCGTGTACGCAGGTCACGAGCTTTCGGACGAGGCATATTCAAGCCCCGAGCTTCCCACGGCATACGGCGAAGGGCAGACCCTTATGATAAGGCTCGTTGATAAAAAGTTCTCGGGTGTTGAGCTTCGTCTTTACTACACCGTCTTTTATTCCTCGGGAGTTATTTGTCGCGCGGCAGAGCTTCATAACAGGGGAGAGGGAGAGCTCTTTATAAGAAAGCTTATGAGCTTTATGCTTGATCTCCCGAAAAGAAAATACGATATGATAACTCTTGACGGCTCCTGGATAAAGGAGGCTCATCCTCATATTCATCCTGTCCTGCAGGGAATAGTCGTCAACGATTCCACAACAGGCTCATCCTCAAACAGGCATAACCCCGGCTTTCTTCTTGCCGAAAGAGGTGCCACCGAGGAGCGCGGTCTGGTTTACGGAGTAAACCTTGTATATAGCGGAAATCATTATTCCGCCGCAGAATGCTCGCCCTTCGGCACCGTCCGCATAATGAGCGGAATAAATCCCCATTGCTTCCTTTGGAAGCTTCGCTCGGGCGAGAGCTTCTTTGCGCCTCAGGCGGTCATCACCGTCTCCGACGGCGGCATCAATTCGGTTATGCAAAATATGCACGCCTTTGTCAATGAAAATATAGTGCGAGGCGAGCATAAGGGCAAGGAAAGGCCTATCGTTTTAAACAACTGGGAAGCGACCTTCTTCAATTTTAACCGCCGCAAGCTCCACTCCCTTGCAGGCAGAGCAAAAAAGCTTGGAGTGGAAATGCTGGTGCTTGACGACGGCTGGTTCGGTGAAAGAAAGAGCGACGAAGCAGGCCTCGGCGATTGGACGGTCAATAAAAAGAAGCTACCGGGTGGCATTAAGGCTCTTGCCAAAAGGGTCAATAAGCTGGGTATGCGCTTTGGACTTTGGTTTGAGCCCGAGTGCGTAAACCCCGATAGTGAGCTTTTCCGTGCTCACCCCGATTGGATAATCGGCGTGCCGGACAGAGAGGCAAGCCTCGGCAGGCATCAATACGTTTTGGACCTTTGCCGCCCCGAGGTGAGAGATTATATCGTCGAGTCGGTAGACAAGGTGCTCAGCGAAGCGAACGTCGAGTACGTGAAATGGGATTATAACCGCCATATCAGCGACCCATTTTCCCGCGTCCTCAAAAATCAAGGCGAGCTTTATCACCGATATATCCTCGGTCTGTACGATATTCTGGATAGGATATTCCACAAGCTCCATAAAAACGTGCTCCTTGAGAGCTGCTCCTCGGGAGGCAACCGCTTTGATCTCGGTATGCTTTGCTATTCTCCCGAGATATGGACCTCCGATAACACCGACCCCATAGAGCGCCTTGATATTCAGGGCGGTATATACACTCTCTATCCTCAGTCGGCAGTCTCCTGCCACGTATCTATGGCACCCCATCAGCAGACCTTGAGAGACACCCCTCTCTCCACCCGCTTTAACGTTGCGGCGTTCGGTCCCTTCGGCTACGAGCTTGACCCCTCCGAGCTGACCCCCGATGAGCGCGCACAGGTTAGAGCGCAGATAGCCTTCTATAAGGCACACAGAAAAACCCTCCAATACGGCAAGCTGTTTAAGGTAAAGACGGGAGACGAAGATAGCGTTTGCTGGCAGGTATACGGCGAGGGCGAAATAATCGTTGGACTTTTCCGCACTCACACACAGGCGGCTCCCGAAAGAGATATTCTCCGAGTGCCTTATGCTGACCCGAATAAAAAATATAAGGTCGAAAGAATGGAGCAAAAGCTTCGCATCAAGCGATTCGGCGGACTTATCAAGCATATAACTCCCATTCGCCTGAAGCCCGACGGTCTTATCCTCCGCACGGTGGATAAGCATTTCTCCTTAACCGACGGTATGGAGGAATATATCTGCTCGGGTCAAGCCTTAAGATCGGGAATATCTCTCGCTATGCAATACGAGGGCACAGGATATCATAAGGATCTGCGAATTCTCGGCGACTTCGGCTCGGATATCTACCTTATAACCGAGCTTTTATAAAGGCATCCGCGCCGCTCGCCTCACTAGTTGAGGAAACGATCGACGGCGCACCTCCCCCGCTCCACAAAGAAAATAAAGATTTGCGAGGTTTTCCAATGGATAAGCAAATGAAACGAAACAAGTATTTCTTCGGTCTCGGCACCGTGGGAAGAGACGCGCTGTATTCTCTTGTGAGTATGTATCTTTTAAACCATCTGACAGACGTTGTCGGACTTTCCGACGGCGGACTCTTTGCGGTCGGTATTATGCTCACCCTTTTCGGAATATTCGATGCCGTCATCGACCCCTTTGTCGGCACGATCGTCGATAACACAAAAACAAGATGGGGTAAATTCAAGCCATGGATGGTCATAGGAATGATCGGCACAGGCGTGCTTACCCTGCTTATGTTCCATAACTTCCAAATGAGTGAGGTAGGTCATATAGTGCTTCTTGCCGTCACCTATCTTCTTTTCAGTATGCTCTTCTCGGCAAACGACATTTCCTATTGGTCGCTTATGCCCGCTATTTCAAAGGATCAGAAGACAAGAGAGGGAATAGGCGCGTTCGCACGTATCTGCGCAAACGTTGGTATGTTTGCAATGGTTATCGTTTACACTATGGTCCCCGATCTCTTTTCCTTTATGGGAATGAACGCAAGAGACACCTATTTCGTCTTCTGCGCCATAGTCGTAGTGCTTATGTGGGCATTTCAGCTCTTCACCATCCTCGGTGTTAAGGAGGACCGCTCAAGCCTCGCAAAGGCAGAGCACACCTCTATCCGCGGAATGTTCAAGGCTCTCATCAAAAACGATCAGCTTATGGTAACAGCCATTTCAATGGCACTCTTTATGATAGGCTATTGCACCACCACCGCCTTCGGTGTTTACTATTTCGATTATGCGGTGAAGGACGGCAATCTCTATATGGTATTTGCGGCAGTCCTTGCGGTAGCACAGCTCACCGCCCTCACGCTTTTCCCGCTTTTCAGAAAGAAATTCACAAGGCGACAGCTCTACTTCGGCTCAATGATAGCCGTGGTTATCTCTTATATCATCTTCTTCCTTTCCTTCGAATGGCTTCCTCTTATCGTTCTTGCGGGTCTCGGTCTGTTCTTCGCCCAGGCGTTTATTCAGCTTTTGATGCTTCTTTTCCTTGCGGATGCGGTTGAATACGGCGAATGGAAGCTTGGAAAGAGAAATGAGTCTGTGAGCTTTGCGATCCAGCCCTTCATTAATCAGTTCGGCTCGGCAATAAGCAAGGGCGTCGTTTCCATAACTCTTATTATCTCGGGAATTAACGCCATAGCAAATTCGGTAGCTGCGGCAGACGGCAACCCCACTCTCCAGCAGCAGCTGAGAGAGGCGACCCCGGGAAGTGCCGTTTGGATAATGAAGATATCTATGATGATACTTCCTCTTATCTGTATTCTTGTCGGCTTCATAATTTACAGCAGAAAATTCAAGATAGACGAAAAAATGTATGAGAAGATCCTCGCAGACCTTGAAGAAAGAGCAAAGGCGGAGGAGCGAGGCGAGAAAAACGGCTCTGCGGTGTGCGACTCTCCCGAATTCGGCGAGATCGGCGCGGAGTGCGCAGCAGCCGTGGGTGATGTCGGTAAGAGCGCGGAGGAGACGGTATGAAATTTACCTTGAAGGAGGGCTTGCTTCTCGGCTCCGCAACCGCCGCAACTCAGATAGAGGGCGGCGACGAAAATAACAACTGGGCGCGATTTGCCGCAGAGGGAAAGATCCACGATCACACCTCTCCAACCCGCGCCGCAGATCATTACGCAAGATGGCGCGAGGATATCGACCTTATGGCAAAAATGGGGCTCAAGATATATCGACTTGGAGTTGAGTGGTCGAGAATAGAGCCCGCCCGTGGCGAGTTTTGCGCCGAAGCCCTCGCTCATTACAGGGAGGAGCTTGAGTATATGATCTCCCTCGGCATCCGTCCGCTTCTCACTCTCCATCATTTCACAAATCCTCTTTGGTTTGAGGATATGGGAGCCTGGGAGTGTAAGGAGTCGCCCGATATCTTTATGGAATTTGCCGAAAGGGTGGTTTCTGAATACTGTGACATCGTCTCGGAATATATCACCATAAACGAGCCGAACGTATATGCTCTCAATTCTCTTTATTGGGGCACCTGGCCTCCCGAGCGCAAGTCTATGGGCTCACTTATGCGCGCCTTTGGCAATATGACCGCCGCCCATATCAGATGCTATAATATGATCCACGAAAAAAGAGCTGCTCTCGGCTTTAGCAAGGAGCAGACTCTCGTTAGCTTTGCAAATCATCTTCGTGTATTTGCTCCAAAGAGCAGAAGAAATATTTTCCACAGAATATCCGCGCGCCTTTCGGAATACCTTTTCCAGTCAGCCATAACAAAGGCTATGATGACGGGAAAATGCCGCATACCCGTGCGCCGCGTTAAGGGCGTAAAGCGAGGAAAATACTACGACTTCATCGGTATAAATTACTATTCAAGAAGCACCGTTTCGGGGCTTGACGACGGAGTGCGCGAGGATTCGTTCAAAAACGATCTCGGCTGGGAAATTTATCACGAGGGTCTTATTGAGCTTTCAAACCGTCTTTCCAAGAGGTACGGCAGGGAATATCCCGTGTTTATCACAGAAAACGGAACCTGTGATAATAGCGACAGCTTCCGCCCGAGATTTATCTACGATCAGCTGAAAATGATATCCGAGACGGATAACCGTATCGAAAGATATTATCATTGGAGCTTTATGGATAATTTCGAATGGCGTGAGGGAGAATCCGCGCGCTTCGGCATAGTTCATATCAACTACGAGACCCAGGAGCGTACCGTCAAGGATAGCGGCAGACTTTATTCGTCGATAATATCGAACGGAGGCGTCACTGACGAGGCGTACGAAAAATATGTCGCCCCACGCTCGTATCACGAATAAGGCGGCAGGGACTTTGCTTCGCTCGTTTTCAAAAAATATCATCGGATTTTTACAGCTTTAGGCTGTCATTGGCTAACCGATAGGGAACGGATAAAGCTCGCACCAGTCTGATTTGGAGGAAAAATGAAAAGTTACAAGAATAAGATCATATCGATCCTTGGAGATAGCATATCAACCTTTGCGGGGTATATCCCCACGGCTGACGGTAAAAACCGCCATCACGCAAAAAGATACCCTCAGGACGATCTCTTGACCGACGTAAACGAAACCTGGTGGATGAGAATACTGAATGGGCTTGAAGCCCGTCTCGGTGTAAACGAAAGCTGGGCGGGAAGCACCGTCGGAAACGTTCTGGACGAGCATAAGGAAAACGAGGGGCCCGATGCAGCCCTCGCCTCGGTAACAAGAATAACGAACCTTGGCTCAAACGGTCCCCCCGACCTGATATTTTTCTTCGGCGGCACCAACGACATCTGGAAAAAACGCTGTCCTCTGGGGGAGCCGTTATCGCTGAGCAGATCGAACAAGCCGAATCTCGCTGCAACAAAGTGGGGCACGACTCTTGAGGCGTACCGTGAGGCAATTCTCAGACTGAGGCATTTCTACCCCGCGGCAGAGCTTATCTCCATTCTCCCGGGTTACGTGCTTGCTCCATATACCAAGGCGGAGCTCGACGAGGCGAGCGATAAGCTTATAGAGGTCTGCAATATCTTCGGCGTTAAATACGTTGACCTGCGCGAGGACGGTATAACTCCCGAAAACGCCTGCAAATATCTACCCGATAAGCTTCATCCGAACGCTGCGGGAATGGCTCTTATCTCAAATTGCGTGCTTAAAGCGTTATAAACGCAAGACAGGTCGTTTCGTTCAGCGGTCATATCAACGTTTATCATAGAACGGGCTTTTTAAGACGCGAAAGCAAATGAATAATATAGAACGGTTTTGAAAAGACACAAAAAGCAGATATACAAGATCACTCTTGCGTATCTGCTTTTTTATGTTATAATTCCGCAATCAGACGTCAAGCCTCGTCAGATCCTCAACGCTCTCGCGGCGCACCGCAAGATGATCCTCACCGTCTCGGAGCATAACCACGGCGGGCTTGCCGAGCCTGTTGTAATTTGAAGCCATTGAGTAGTGATATGCGCCTGTTGTGAGGCAGGCAAGAAGCTCGCCGCGCTTCACGTCCTCGGGCATAGGCACGTTTTCCTGGAGAATGTCTCCCGATTCACAGCACCTGCCAACAACCGAGCAAAGCATATTTTCATTCGGCACAGGACGGCTTACGGGAAGAATGGTGTAGGGCGAGCCGTAGAGAGCAAATCTCGGGTTATCCGCCATACCGCCGTCAACCGACACGTAGGATTTATACCCGGGTATTCTTTTAACCGTGCCCACGGTGTAAAGGGTGAGACCCGAATCGGCAACGATGGATCTGCCGGGCTCAAAGCAAATAAAGGGAAGGGAAATGCCAAGCTCTGTGCAAATAGACATCATAGCCTTGGAGACAGCCTTAAGAGTAGCCCTGATATCAAGCTCGGGCTGCTCGGCAATGTATCTCACGCCAAGACCTCCGCCAATATCAAGCTCGCGGGTAACAAAGCCAAGCTTTCTTTCCATATCCGCAACGAAGGTGAGCATAGCTCGGGAGGTAGCAAGATAAACGTCGCCGTCGAAAATTTGAGAGCCAACGTGGCAATGGAAGCCGTAAAGATCAATATTTGAAAGAGCAAGAGCGATGGAGGTGATCTCCTCCGCCTGTCCCGTTTCAATAGCCGAGCCAAACTTTGAATCCACCTTACCGGTGGCAACAGCCGCATAGGTGTGAGGATCGATACCCGGAGTTATACGAAGAAGCACCTTCTGCTTTATGCCCTTTTCACCTGCAATGCGGTTGATCGCGTAAAGCTCCTCAGCATTATCCACGACAAAGTAGCCAACGCCGCGGTCGATAGCATATTCGATATCGTAATCGGTCTTATTATTAGAATGGAAGTAAGCAAGAGAAAGAGGGAAGCCCGCAAGGCTTGCGGTGTATATCTCACCGATGGAAACAACGTCTATTCCCATTCCTTCCTCGCAAACTATCTCGTAAAGCCTTTTGAAGGATGCCGCCTTTGATGCGTACATCACTCGGCCTTGACCGCCAAAGAAATCGGCGATAGACGAGGTATAGGCACGGCACTTTTCGCGTATCTTTGCTTCATCATAAAGATAGAGAGGAGTGCCGTATTTTTTTGCGAGAGGTTCAAGAGAGCAGCCTGCGAAAAGAAGCGCGCCGTCGGTGTCTCTTTCAAGATTGTCGCAAATCATTATTTCAATAATCTTCGTTGCCACTTTGTGTTCCTTTTTTAAGAAAATAAATGTAATTTGTAAATAATAGTAGTCAAAATCGGCTGAAAACAACCGATTTTGAAGAAAAGCTAAAAAATAAATTCAAAGATATAAACTATAAAAATCAAAGTAAATGAGCTCTGATCTCCTCGCCCGATAGGGGAGAAAGATCGGCGGGAGCGATATCAAAAACAGTCTTGCAGCCCGCCTCACCGCGAAGCGAAAGCTTGTATATAGCTCTTGCGTAAGCTAATATGGTGCTTGCTGTAAATTGAGGGTTTGAATCAAGCTTCAGGGAATACTCAATAGTGCAGGTGCTCTCGCCCGAAAGCCCAAGTTTGCCGTTTCTTATAACCGAGCCGCCGTGAGGCATACCGCGGTGATCGCGGCGAAGCTCATCCATAGAGATGAATTCAACCGTTGTGTCGTAATCCGCGAAGTAGTTTGGCATCTCCTTGATCTCTTTCTCGATGCGGGCAAGATCCGCCCCATCCTCCGCAACAACGTAGCACTCTCTTTTGTGCTTTTCTCTTGTTTTGAGCTCGGGACATTCACCAGCCCTTACGGCAGAGAGTGCCTCGGGCACGGGAACGGTGTATTGCCTTGCGTCAAGAACGCCGTCGATCCTTCGTATTGCATCCGAATGACCCTGGCTGATGCCTCTGCCCCAGAAGGTGTAGTCCTTACCCTCGGGCAAAACGGCCGATGCATAAAGCCTTGCGATGGAGAAGAGACCCGGATCCCAGCCTGCGGATATAAGAGCCAGCTTGCGGGATGCCTTTGCCGCCTCGTCCACCCTTGCAAAGTGCTCGGGTATTCTTGCGTGAGTATCAAAGCTATCAATAACGTTGAAGCTTTTTGCAAGGCTCGGCGTCATCTCGGGAAGGTCTGTGGCACTTCCGCCGCATATTATAAGCACGTCGATCTTATCCTTATAATCAAGAATATTTTCGGAAGAGTAAACGGGAATACCCGTTAAGGTTTTGACTGCATCGGGATCGCGGCGGGTGAAAACGCCAACTATCTCGCAATCGGGGTTGTACTTTGCCGCCGCTTCAACGCCGCGACCTAAATTTCCGTAGCCGTATATACCAATTCTCATATATTTTTCCTTGCCCCAAAACGTGGGTGTAAATCTTAAAAATTCAGATCAAGGCTCTGCTGTGGAGCGTGCGAGCCTTGAAAAAAGGTGTGTTAATTTCTATCGCATTGCAGGATCATATAGCCGATGCCTGCTCGTCAACAAGGCTTGCCATATCGTAGAGACCGACCTTGCGGCCCACGATGAACGCCGCCGCGGAAAGACCGCCCTCTGCAAAGAGTGCTCTGTCGTGAGCCTCGTGCTTTAAGGTGATGGTCTGGTTTTTCGTGCCGACGATGACCTCGTGAATACCAACTATGTTACCCATTCTGATAGAATGGATGCCGATCTCCTCGGGCGACCTCTTTCCTTGGCCCGATCTTCCCGAGTTTGTGTATGCCTCGGGTCTCACAGAGCAAATAGTGTCTGCGATCATAAGAGCCGTGCCGCTTGGAGCATCAAGCTTTCTGTTGTGATGGCTCTCAATAATTTCGATCTCTGCCTCGGGCATAGCCAGAGCGGTGATCTTCGCAAGCTCAATAAGAAGGGCTATTCCGAGAGACATATTTCTTGAATAGAAAATAGGGATATTTTTTGCCGCTTTATTAATGATCTCAAGCTCCTCGTCTGTGTGACCCGTGGTTGCAAGCACAACGGGGATGCGGCGCGCGACAGCAAAATCAAGGAGAGCGGGGGTGGCTGTGTGGAAGGAAAAATCCACGATACAGTCGATAGCCGTATCCTCGGGCACCTCCGAGAAGCTACGCACCGCAAGAGAGTCAGAGGGGTCGGTATTCGGGTCAACTCCCAGCACAAGCTCGGCGCCCTTATAGCCCTCAAGGCAAAGCTTTTTTACCTCCTTGCCCATAAATCCCGCGTATCCGCTGATAAGAATCTTCATTAAAGCCTCCTCAGATAAGCCCCTCTGCCTTCATAAGCGAGAGAAGCTTCTTTTCGTTTTCGGGCTCCATAGGAGTTAAGGGCAGGCGAAGATAATTCTCGCCGTAGCCCATAGCCGCCATAGCCGCCTTAACGGGAATGGGGTTTACCTCGCAGAAGAGCGCGTTGATAAGAGGAATGAGCCTGAGCTGTGCGTCTCTTGCCGCCGCAACTTCTCCCTTGAGATAATCCTTGACCATCTTGGAGGTCTCTGCGGGCATAAGATTTGAGAGCACCGAGATAACGCCCTTGCCGCCAAGGGAAAGAATGGGAAGTATCTGATCGTCGTTACCCGAATAGATATCTACCTTGTCTCCGCAAAGATGAGCAAGCTCGGCAACCTGCGAAAGATTACCCGATGCCTCCTTTATAGCCACGATGTTGGGATGCTCGGCGAGCTTCGCCATGGTGGCAGGGAGAAGATTGCAGCCTGTGCGGCTGGGTACGTTATAAAGAATACAGGGCTTTGTGGAAATATCCGCAACAGCCACGAAGGATTCGTAAAGACCTCTTTGGGTAGCTTTATTGTAATAGGGTGTGACGAGAAGCATCGCGTCCGCGCCAACCTCGCAGGCGTATTTTGTCAGCTCGATCGCGTAAGCCGTGTCGTTTGAGCCTGTGCCCGCGATAACGGGAACTCTTCCCGCAACTCTATCAATGCAGAATTTGATAGCCTCCTTGTGCTCTCTGTCGTCGAGAGTGGAGCCCTCGCCCGTGGTACCGACCGCGACTATCGCATCGATGCCCGCCTCGATCTGCCAATCGATGAGTCTGCCAAACTGCTCGTAATCTATTCCGTCCTTGGTGAGAGGGGTAACGATGGCAGTTGCCGCGCCTGTGAATATTGTGTTTTTCATTATATGTTCCTCCGAATGGGATATTTTAAGCTCTGTTACAACAAAAAAAGATAGCCGCAGGGCTACCTCAAAAAACGAACAGGGCACAGATCCCATCATTTTCCTCCGATAGCTCAACGCATTTCTGCGACAGCAGAACGGATATTCTCCGAGCTGCCAGCCAAAGATGCTTGCCAAGGCATCCGCTTCGGCACCCACGCCTTTCTCGCACAGCCTCGGCGGCTATTCAAGGTGCGATAATCTTCGTGAAGTGCGCCTCTATCTCTGATTTATAGAAATATTTTAGCACATATATCTGCCCGTGTCAAGTGGTTTTAGAAAAATATTGAAAATATTGGCGGCAAGGATGAAATTGCGAGCTTTTCCTTCTTGACTTTTTTCCGATATTATATTATAATATAATAGTTAAAGAATTTTTGCACTTCGGCAAAAGGTAAGGAGGGGCGCAGGTGCGCCAAGGATTATGACAAAAATAGATATTTTCTCGGGTTTTCTCGGTGCGGGAAAGACCACTCTTATAAAGAAGCTTATCAAGGAGGCTTATGCGGGAGAGCGTGTTGTGCTTATCGAAAACGAATTCGGTGAGATAGGTATAGACGGCGGCTTCCTTGCGGATGCGGGCATTGAGATAACCGAAATGAATTCGGGCTGTATCTGCTGCTCGCTTGTTGGCGATTTTTCAAAGGCACTCAAGAAGGTAACAGAGGAATATCACCCCGAGCGCATTATTATTGAGCCCTCGGGCGTAGGTAAGCTCTCGGACGTTATCCGAGCAGTGGAGGCGGCGGAGCTTGACGATGCAAGGCTCAATTCCTTCACCGCGGTTGCAGACGTTAATAAATGCAAGATGTATTCGAAAAACTTCGGCGAATTCTATAATGACCAGATCGCCTCGGCATCGGCTATCGTCCTCTCTCACACCCAAAGCGCAAAGGACCACAAGATAGAGGAGTGCGTTGCGCTTCTTCGCGAGAAAAATCCCACCGCCACCATCGTCACCACCCCTTGGTACGATCTCGGCGGAGCCGATATTCTCGCCGCAATAGAAAAGAGAGATACTCTAAAGGCGGCTCTTGAGGCTCTTGAGGCAGAGCATAAGCATCACCACGAGCATCACCACGATCACGGCGAGGGCTGCACCTGCGGCTGTCACGGTCATCATCACGATCACGATGAACACGAGCATCACCACGACCACGACGAGCACGAGCATCACCACGATCACGACGAGCACGAGCATCATCACGACCACGACGAGCACGAGCATCATCACGACCACGGCGAGCACGAGCATCACCACGATCACGGCGAGCACGAGCATCATCACGACCACGACGAGCACGAGCACCACCACGATCACGACGAGCACGAGCACCACCACGACCACGGCGAGCACGAGCACCACCACGACCACGATGAGCACGAGCACCACCACGACCACGATGAGCACGAGCATCACCACGATCACGGCGAGGGCTGCACCTGCGGCTGTCACGGTCATCACCATCACCACGCAGACGAGGTCTTCAACAGCATCGGTGCCGAGACCACCAAAAAGTATTCCAAGGACGAGCTTTCCGATATACTTGAAGGGTTCAGTGAGGATACCGAGAGCTTCGGTATGGTCCTTCGTGCGAAGGGTATCGTTGAGAATAAGGACGGCGGTTGGCTTCACTTCGACTACGTACCCGGTGAGCCCGATATCCGCGAGGGCTCCGCAGGCATCATAGGCAGGCTTTGCGTTATTGGCGCAGGCCTCAACGAGGAAAAGATCAAGGAGCTCTTCGGAATATAAGCCGTGAGAAAGCCCCAAAGGGGCTCTCAAAAGCAAAGGAATAATAAATGGAAATTGCAGTATATCTTTTCACAGGCTTTCTTGAAGCGGGCAAAACACGCTTTATAGCCGAAACGATGCGCGACCCCAATTTCAACGACGGCAAGCGCAAATATCTCATCATTCTCTGCGAGGAGGGTGAGGAGGAAATAGACCCCGAGGACTACGGCGACAACGTCTCCCTCGTTACCTTTGAGGAGGAGGGAAGACTCACTCCCGACCGTCTTTCGGCTCTCCAGAAGCGCGCAGGCGCGGATATCGTAATAATTGAGTATAACGGAATGTGGAATCTTGATAGCCTTTATAACGCATTGCCACAGAGCTGGATGGTGTATCAGGAGATAATGGTAGTCGATTCCACAACGGCACTATCCTATAACGCAAATATGCGTCAGCTTATGGTGGATAAGCTCACAGGCTGTGAGATGGTCGTCTTTAACAGGACCACCGAAAGCACCGATAAAATGGCACTTCATAAGCTTGTGCGCGGTGTGAGTCGCAGAGCGAATATCTGCTACGAGGATATGCAGGGCGAGATCGAGTTCGATCAGATCGAGGATCCCTTACCCTTCGATATCAATGCTCCCGTTATCGATATAAGGGACGAGGATTTTGCGATCTTCTATCGCGATATGACCGAGGAGTTCGAAAAATATTCGGGCAAGACGGTCCGCTTCAAGGGCATAGTTGCTCTTGACCGTGCGTTACCATCGGCGCAGTTCGCCGTCGGTCGCCATATTATGACCTGCTGTGCAGACGATATTGCATATCGCGGTGTTGTGGCAAAGGGAATGCCGGGTATGAAGCTTAAGACACGCGATTGGGTCATAGTTGAAGGAAAACTCGCAGAGGAGCCCTCGCCCATATACCGCGGCAGAGGCCCTGTTCTCACAGTAACGAAGCTTGAAAGAGCAGAGAAGCCCACGGAGGAGGTCGCAACCTTCTATTGACGGGCAGTCACTAAAAACGCAAATCACAAAAATCTACCTTATTGGAGGCAGTTATGGCAGAGGATTATAGGTTCCCCTTCAGAATGTATTCTGCGAGAGGAAACGGCGTAATCACAGAAGGATATCACGAAAAGTCGGTTGAGATCGTTGAGATCACCTCGGGCACAGTCAATTTCCAGATAGGAACAGATACGGTCGAGGCGGTCGCGGGAGATTTTCTCTACGTCCCCTCCGCGCTCCCATTCCGCGCCGCGGCAGGTGAGGGCGAGGCATCGATGCGCGCTATGGTGTTTGATTCGGACATCATTGAGGCGAATATGGAAAACTTCGACACAGAGATATTCTATATGTTCTATATCCAGTCCAGGGGCAGAGTGACCGTCTTCAGGTCCGAGCACCCCATATATAACACCCTTCGCGCCTCTATGGACGAGGCGTACGAGGAGTATATCTCAAAGGACGTTTGCTATAAGCTTCCCATAAGAGCCAATATTTATCTGATAATGACGGCTCTGCTCCGCTATTATTGCGGCACAAAGGAAGAGCTTGACCGTATGATCTATCATAACGTTATGCGTCTGCGCCCTGTTATCGACTATATCTCCGAGCATTGCGGAGAGAAGATATACGTTGAGCTTCTTGCCGATATGATCACCGTCTCTCCCGACTATTTCACGAAAATGTTCAAGGACAGCATCGGCAAAACGCCCATCGACTATATCAACACCGCGCGTATAAATCAGGCTCTCAAGCTCCTTCTCACCACGGATATTCCCGTGAACGAGATCTCCGAGCTTGCAGGCTTCTCGGGCCCGAATTACTTCCATAAAATATTCAAGCAGTATATGAACACAAGCCCTCTCGGCTATCGCAAGATACGAATGGAGGCTAAATGATCGATAAAGAGACCGTCTCGGATGTGAATTTGAGACGGCTTCTTTAATTTTAAATATAAAATAATATAAAATATGAAAAAAGTTTCAAAAACCACTTTACAAAACTAAATTAATGTAGTATAATAGATATATCATTACCACTTTAGTTTGATAAAGTGCAAGAGAAAGGAATAAAAAAATGAAAAAGCTTTTGGCAGTATTGCTCAGCATCGTTATGATCATCGGTGCTACTCTCAGCTTCACCTCCTGCGGCGAGACCGACAATTCGGGTGATTGGGCTGAAATCAAGGAAAGAGGTTACTTTGTTTGCGGTATCACCGTATACGCTCCTATGAACTACTTCAACGAGGACGGCGATCTTGTTGGCTTCGATACAGAGTTTGCAGAGGCAGTTGCGGATTACCTTGGCGTTGAGGCTAAGTTCCAGGTTATCAAGTGGGGTTCCAAGTATCTTGAGCTCAATAGCGGATCTATCGACCTTATCTGGAACGGCTTCACCTACGGTGCAGAGGACGGCGTTCCCCGCACAAACTACGTTGACTTCACTCACGCATATCTTAAGAACGAGCAGTGCGTTGTTATCCGCTCCGAGGATGCAGCGACCCTTAACGCTAAGGCAGCCTTCGCAGGCCGCGAGGCAGCAGTTGAGGGCGGCTCCGCAGGCGAGTCGGTTGCAAAGGGTCTTGCAGGTAACGAGGATAAGCTTGCAAAGTTCGATTCTCAGGCAGCAGCTCTCACCGAGCTTTCCGCAGGTCAGGTAGACTTCGCAGTTATCGACCTTCAGATGGCAAAGGCAATGGTTGGCACAGGCGACTACGCAGGTCTCACCATCTGCACAGCCTCCGATATCGTTATCGAGCCCGAGGTTTATGCTATCGGCGCGCGCAAGGGCTCCGATTTCACCGCTAAGGTTAACGAGGCTATCGAGGCTCTTTACGAGGACGGCGTTCTTCAGGAGATCGCAAAGAAGTACGGTCTTGAATACGACCTTGTTGAAGATCTCGGCAAATAATGGGTACAGACTTTCTTTCAATAACTCTGTCGCTTCTCGAGGGCTTTGAAACCACCTGCACACTCTTTGGGTTAACGCTTCTGTTTTCATTGCCCCTCGGTCTTGTGATCGCTTTCGGCTCAATGTCCAAATTCAAGCCCCTGTCGTGGCTTTGCCGTCTTGTGGTCTGGGTCATCAGAGGAACTCCCCTGATGCTTCAGCTCTTCGTGGTGTTCTACGTTCCGGGTATGCTTTTCCACGTTCGTATCTTCTCGGGCGAGGACGGCAGATTCACCGCGGCGCTGGTTGCCTTCGTTATCAACTACGCCTGCTATTTCTCGGAGATCTACCGTGGCGGCATCGAAAGTATTCCCAAGGGACAGTACGAGGCGGCTCAGGTCCTCGGTATGTCCAAGTGGCAGACCTTCCGCACAGTCATTTTGATGCAGGTCGTGAAGCGTATTCTTGCTCCTATGTCCAATGAGGTCATAACCCTCGTTAAGGATACCTCTCTCGCGAGAGTTATCGCCGTTGCCGAGATATTCTTCGTTAACGAGATGGATTATCTCTCCCGCGGTCTTGTTTGGCCTCTCTTCTATATCGGCGCATTCTTCCTCATCTTCGTTGGCGTGCTCACCCTTCTGTTCCGCTTCCTTGAAAAGAAGCTGTCTTATTATAAGATATAGGAGGGAAAATAAATGGCATTTCTTGAAGTTAAGAATTTAAAAAAGAAATTCGGAAATCTTGAGGTTCTCCGCGGCATAGATCTTTCTCTTGAGAGAGGCGAGGTCCTTGCCATTATCGGAGCATCGGGCGGCGGTAAGACCACCCTCCTTCGCTGTCTCAATTTCCTTGAGAAGGCAGACGAGGGCGAGATCGTTGTAAACGGCAATTCGGTATATCACGCCGAGGCGGGAAAACGCCCCGAGGTCAGCCTTGAGGCTCAGCTCTCCTTCGGTCTTGTGTTCCAGCAGTTCAATCTTTTCCCTCAATATTCGGTTATGGAAAACCTTATGCTTGCTTGCAAGCTCCGCGAAAAGAAGATGAAGCGCACCTCTCTTATGAAGCGATGCTCAAAGCTTCTTTTCAAGGCGGGCAAGCTTTGCCGCAAGGTAAAGGGCGCAAAGGGCGGTCCTGCCGAGCCCATCGAGGGTGCACCGAAGCCGAACGATATAAGAAGCCGAGCAACCGAGCTTCTTAAAACTGTCGGACTTTCCGATAAAGCTAACGCATATCCCTGCCAGCTCTCGGGCGGACAGCAGCAGCGTGTGGCGATTGCCCGCGCCTTGATGCTCTCTCCCGAAATACTCTGCTTCGACGAGCCCACCTCGGCTCTTGATCCCGAGCTCACAGGCGAGGTCCTTAAGGTTATAAGATCTCTTAAGGGAAGCGATAGAACTATGATAATTGTAACCCACGAAATGGACTTTGCCAGAAGCGTTGCCGATAAGGTGATCTACGTGGCGGACGGCGTTATCGTGGAGCAGGGAACACCCGAGGAGGTCCTCGTAAATCCCAAAAATGAAAAGATCCGCTCCTTCCTCTCTGTCCTCAAGAAGGACGACGGCGAGAGCTGATAAAAAGAAAATCTCACTACCGATCTGCAGCTTGGTAGTGAGATTTTTTTGCTTTATAAAGCTTTATTGCTTATTTGATTATTCAGTTTTCAGTAGCCTCTTTGGGCTCACGCCTTATGATAGGTCGTCTGATATTTATATGATCTGATAGGGAACAAAACAGATAATTTTTGGAAGTATTTATCAGACCCTCTTAACCTAGCTGTACATTGGCGTGTCCTCCTTGTGGTTATTTCAGTTTGTCATTTTTCGGCGTCATGGCCTCGTTTTATAACCTTCATAACCTTGTATCTATATAAAATTTTCTGTCTTGTCGGTTTACTTTGGCTGAATACTATGCTTTGTAAGCTATAAAATACAGGACTGTCTGTTCATTATTGACCGATTATTTTAAAGGGACTACTCTTACAAGCTTATTTTGCCATTCTCCGACGGTTTCTTAAGCAATACCGTCTCCGATTGTTAGATTATTAATTATTTTCCAGATCAAGCTCTGTGACTTTAAACACAAAGGAATCAGGTAGTGCTGCCGCTTCTACCCATCGCCGAATGCAAAGCTCTCGCTGCTTCGCCGCCATTCTGACGACGGGTTATATAATGGAAAGGTTCATCGTGATTCTGCATTGGCGCGTCCTCCGTTTCTTGAAACTCAAATCGAAAGTATTTTATCTGCAAAATTTATCGTAACTTCGCTATTTCGTTTTATGCTTTCGCTTTGGTACTTCAAATATAACATATTTCAGCTCGGTTGTCAATAGGAATTTTTCATTTTTTTGAAAAAAATTTAAAAAAATCAAATTTGCTCGGCAGAATAAACAATAAAACACGGTCTCTTATGTGCATAATAAACAATTAATGTATTTTATCTCGAAAAAATAGAAAAGAAAAAGCGGCAGACTGTAAGGCGCGAGAGACTCGCATCTTAATATCTGCCGCAAAAAATTATTCTGCTAAAGCGTTTTCGTTTCTGATAACCGTAAGGGGAGCGGTGCCGTTGACGTAATCTGCCGTAACGACCACCTTCTTCACGCCCTCCTCGGAGGGAAGCTCAAACATCGGCTTTGTCATAATGCCCTCGATGATGGAGCGCAAGCCTCTCGCACCGGTGTTTCTCTCAATAGCGAGATGAGCGATAGCCCTGAAAGCATCCTCCTCAAATTCAAGCTCGATGCCATCAAGAGAAAGAAGCTTCTGATATTGCTTATATATTGCGTTCTTCGGCTCCTTAACGATGCGGACTAGTGCCTCCTCGTCAAGATTATCAAGGGCAACAAGCACGGGAAGTCTGCCCACAAGCTCAGGGATCAGACCGTATTTCACAACGTCGTGGGCGATAACGTCCTTATATGCGCCCTCGCTCTCGCGCTCCTTTGAGGTGCGCTTTTCGGTGTTGAAGCCGATCTGCTGATGTCCGCGTCTGTGCTCGATTATGCTCTCTATGCCGTCAAATGCGCCGCCGCATATAAAGAGTATGTTTTTGGTGTTGATTTGGATAAATTCCTGATTGGGGTGCTTTCTTCCGCCTTGAGGTGGAACGTTTGCCACGGTGCCCTCAAGTATCTTGAGAAGAGCCTGTTGAACACCCTCGCCCGAAACGTCTCTTGTGATAGAGCGGTTTTCGCCCTTTCTTGCAACCTTATCTATCTCGTCTATATAGATTATACCCTTTTCAGCTCTTTCAACGTCGTAGTCCGCCGCCTGAATAAGCCTTAAGAGAATGTTCTCAACGTCCTCGCCGACGTAGCCCGCCTCGGTGAGGGTGGTTGCGTCCGCTATCGCGAAGGGAACCTTGAAGCTGTGCGCAAGAGTTTGAGCAATATAGGTCTTACCAACACCCGTCGGTCCGAGAAGAAGAACGTTGGATTTCTGTATCTCGACCTCATCGGCGGCGTCCTTCACCTCGCCCTTTTTCTTTTTTGAGCGAGCCTTACAGCTCTCCTCCAGGGTGAGTATCCTCTTATAGTGAT
The DNA here is from genome assembly GCA_017410065.1 of Clostridia bacterium. Lineage (GTDB taxonomy): Bacteria > Bacillota > Clostridia > Oscillospirales > CAG-272 > UBA1740. The sequence continues at coordinate 30,479 of JAFQRL010000007.1, forward strand.
TGTATACCGCCACGGAGAGTGCAAGCTTTGCCGCATCCTGACCGATTACGTGCTCGTCCAGCATCGCCTTTATTTCCTTGGGCTTCGGAAGGGTAGAGAAGGAAAGCTCGTCTTTAGCATCGGAAAGCAGCTCCTTCTGATCTTCTATAAACTCCGAGCACACCGAAATGCAATCGTCGCAGATGAATGTTCTGCCGTCCGCCGCAGGGATAAGGAAGCTTATCGACTCCTCGCCTCTGCCGCAAAAGGCGCATTTGCGTGTTGTTCTGTTGCTCTCTGCCATATTAAAGTTCCTTCTTTGAGATCACCTTGTCAACAAGACCGTAGGCGCAAGCCTGCTCCGCACTCATAAAGTTATCCCTTTCGGTGTCCTTCTCGATGGTCTTAAGAGTCTGACCTGTCTGCTCGGAGAGTATTCTGTTGAGCTTTGCCTTGATGTTGATGATACGGTCTGCGTGGATCTTGATATCGGTTGCCTGACCCTGCATACCGCCAAGAGGCTGATGGATCATAACCTCGGCGTTGGGGAGAGCAAATCTCTTGCCCTTTGCGCCGCTGGAAAGAAGGAATGCGCCCATAGAAGCCGCCATACCTATGCAGATGGTGGAAACGTCGCACTTGATGTAATTCATTGTGTCGTAAATAGCCATACCTGCGGTGATAGAGCCGCCGGGGCTATTAATATAAAGGTAGATATCCTTATCGGGATCCTGTGCCTCAAGATAGAGAAGCTGTGCAACAACGAGAGATGCTGTAACGTCGTTCACCTCGTCGGAGAGAAAGATTATTCTGTCGTTGAGGAGTCTGGAATAAATGTCGTAGGAGCGTTCGCCTCGCGAGGTCTGCTCAACGACCACTGGAACAAGTGCCATAATAGACCCATCCTTTCGATTAGTAATATTTTTAAAGAACAGCCGACAGTCGCCCGACCGTCGGCTGAATTTTCAGTTGAATGATAGGGAATTATTGCATCCCTTGTCGAAAACCGTCAGACAATGCATCAAAAATTTGCTTTTGATCTCCAAAGGGAAAATCACTCAGCGTCCTTCTTGGTGGTCTTTCTTGTGGTCTTCTTTGCGGGCTTTTCCTCTGCGGGAGCCTCAGCATCCTCTGCCTTGGGAGCCGCCTTCTTTGCGGGAGCCTTGCGAGCTGCCTTCTTCTTGGTCTTTGCATTCTCGCGAACGAGCTTCATAGCCGCGCCAACAACGATGTCCTTTGCAAGGTCCTCAGAGAGGATCATCTTCTTAACCTCATCAACAGGTACGTTGTATGCCTCGGAGATTCTCTTGTACTCAGCCTCGATCTCCTCCTCGCCGGCGGTGAGAGCCTCAAGCTCGGCGATCTTCTCAAGTGCAAGACGAACCTTTACCTGCTTTTCAGCCATAGGTCTCATCTGCTCGCGGAGAGACTCAAGGGTAAGGCCTGTATACTTGAAGTAGGTTGCAAGATCAAGACCGTTCTGGCGAAGTCTTGTGTCGTAGTCGCGAACCTGGTTCTCGGTCTCTGCCTCAAACATAGGCTCGGGGATCTCCGCAACAAGAAGCTCCATAAGCTTATCAGCGAGTGCGTTCTCAACAGCCGCGTCAGCACGCTCCTCGTTTCTCTTTACCATTTTAGCCTTAAGGTCTGCCTTATATTCATCAAGAGTATCAAATTCGGAAACATCCTTTGCAAATTCATCGTCAAGTGCGGGAAGCTCCTCAAACTTGATAGAGTTGAGCTTGGTCTTGAAGACTGCTGCCTTGCCTGCAAGCTCCTTTGCGTGATACTCCTCGGGGAAGGTTACGTTTACGTCGAACTCCTCGCCGATATTCTTCCCGACGATCTGCTCCTCGAAGCCGGGAATGAATGCGCCCGAGCCAAGCTTAAGGTCGTGATTTTCGCCCTTGCCGCCGTCGAAGGGAACACCGTCAACCGAGCCCTCGTAATTGATATTTGCAATATCGTCCATAGCGGCAGCTCTGTCGGTTACCTCAATGGTTCTTGCGTTTCTCTTTCTTGTGTCCTCAACTGCGGCATCAAGCTCTGCATCGGTTACAGCATCAACGTTTCTCTCAACCTCGATGCCCTTATAGCCCTCAATGCTTACCTCGGGCTTAACAAAGCCGACAGCCTTGAGCACGATGTCGCCCTCTGTGGAGACGAGATCGAAGGAGGGGGATCCAACGATATCAAGCTCTGCTTCCTTAGCAGCAGCCTCAAATGCCTCGGGAATGCAAGCATTGATCGCATCCTCGAAGAATACACCCTTTCCGTAGAACTTCTCAATAATGCTCTTGGGCGCCTTGCCCTTTCTGAAGCCGGGAACGGTTATAGACTTTCTGTTCTTGAGATAGGCTTCGTTTTCAGCTTTCTTAAAAGCTTCCTCGCTAACAGAGAATTCCATAACAAAGCCGGACTTCTCTGTGAGCTCCTTTTTAATAAGGCTCATTTCTTTTCCTCCGAAATGTATATAATGTTTTTAATTAACTATGTTATTTTACAATAAATATTTGAATTTGTCAATACTTATCCAAAGATTTTATTTTCTTTTAAGGCTTTTCTTTGGTAATTTCTCATAAAACGACTGCCTTTGGCACAAATTTAAGATAATCGGCAGACACAAGATGCATCTCTATCCCCTCGTATTCGGTAACGGCGGGGACCGAGTAGCTGCCGTGAATATGTCCGAAGTAAACCCTTCGCACTCCGTATTCGTGAAGAAGATTTATAAGCCCCTCGGAGGACTTGCCGTTCCAGAAGGGAGGGAAGTGCATAAATGCAATTATCTCCTTTTCGGGAGACCGCTCCTTCAGAAGCCTTGCCGCATCAAGGCTCATCTTAAGCCTTAAATTTTCGCGGTTCGTCAGCTTTTCAAAATCAGCTCCGTCAGGTGCGTTTGTTGCATCCTTTTCGTTATACCAGCCTCGCGTTCCCGCAATTATGAAATCCTCACATTCGTGGGCGTTGTTAAACAGGAACGAGACAGTAGTTATACCAAGCCTTTCAAAAAGCGCGTCGTGCTTTCGCATAGTGCACCACCAAAAGTCGTGGTTGCCCTTTCCGAGTATCTTTTTTCCGGGAAGGGAATCTATAAATTTCAGGTCGGATGCCGCCTCCTCAAGGGAGAGTGCCCAGGAGATATCTCCCGGAATAACAACGGTGTCATCCTCCGATATCAGATGCCTCCAATTGGCTTCGATCCGTTTAATGTAATCTGCCCATCTTGAGCCGAAGACCTCCATTGATTTGTTGGTGGAATCCAGCGTGGAAAGATGCAGATCGGAAAGTGTGTAAAGCGCCAATCTGCGCCCTCCTTTCAAAATGATCCCTCGGGCAAAAGACAGATGCCCGAATAAAAACTGTACGTCGGTTAAATCAGGCAATTGAAAAGTGCCCGAATAAAAACTGCGCGGCAGTTAATAATATATTTGCACAAACCGTGCTAAAACAAAAAGCGAGGTAAGAAAAATGAACGAGAGAAAAACTTCAACAGGCTCCTGCGAGGGCACAAAATGCATCAAGGGCGTGATCTGCGACGTTAAAAACTGCGCTTATCATTCAGGCGAGAACAACTGCTACGCAGGCACCATATCCGTTGGTCCCAGAGAAGCAAGCTGCTCTGCAAACACAAACTGCGCGACCTTCAAGCCCAAGGAATGCTGATATAAAGGGAAGTATCCCGAGCCGTCACCCGAAAGGGTGACGGCTTTTTTATTATTTTATGGTCGAAAGAGCAAACTCCAGTACCGCGTGGGGCATATCATCCTTGCGGATAACGTCAAGATGAATGGGCTCCTTGGTGAGGACTCTGCGAAGGGGCTCGGGCATCTTAACGCCTGTGAGCTCCTCAAGCATTGCGGGAGCTTCAAGATCGCTCTCGGGGCGCTCGTCCTTAAGGGACCTGTAAACGTCTGCCGCAAACTTATATGGAGACGCCGTGGAAACAACCAGCATAGGAGTCTTGCTCTTTGCATCCTTCATATATCTTTCGGCGGCGGAGACCGCAACCGAGGTGTGAGTGTCTATAAGCTGCTTGACATTCTCGTAAGTGCGCTTAACGCAAGCCATACATTCCTCCTCGTCGGTGTAGTAACCGACAAAGGTCTCGTTTATCTTGGCAAGCTCCTCCTTTTTAAGCTTATACTTGCCGTCTCTTGCGAGTGCCGCCATATATTCAGCGCACTTCTCGGCACCGAGGGTGACAAAAATAAGCCTTTCAAGGTTGGAGGAGATAAGAATATCCATAGAGGGGGACATCGTTGCGTGGAATTTGCGGTTTCTGTCGTATTCGCCCGTTTTGAAGAAGTCGGTGAGCACGTTGTTTTTATTGGAGGCGCACACCATTTTACCGATAGGAAGTCCCATCAGCTTTGCAACGTAGCCTGCAAAGATATTGCCGAAGTTGCCTGTGGGAACGCAAACGTCAAGCTTGTCTCCAAGCTCGATAACACCGCGCGCATAAAGATCGCAGTACGCGGAAATATAGTAAACTATCTGGGGAACGAGCCTGCCCCAGTTGATGGAATTCGCGCTTGAAAGGAACACGCCGCCCCGATCAAGCTTCTTTGCGAAATCGGCATCCGAGAAGATCTTTTTCACGCCGTTCTGAGCATCGTCAAAATTGCCGACGATACCAACGACGGAAACGTTGTCTCCCTCCTGGGACTGCATCTGCCTTTTCTGCACGCTGCTGACACCGTCGATAGGGTAGAATACCTTGATCCTCGTGCCTTCAATGTTCTTGTAGCCCTCAAGGGCTGCCTTGCCTGTGTCTCCCGAGGTGGCAACGAGAATAAGAGCCTCTCTCTCCTCGCCGCACTTTCTGAGAGCGCGAACGAAAAGCCTGGGCATAATCTGGAGAGCCATATCCTTGAAGGCGGAGGTTGGTCCGTGCCAGAGCTCAAGCATATATCTGCCGCCGTCAAGAGCGGTGATGGGAGCCGCGGAGGGGATAAACTTATCCTCGGCGTATGCCCCGCGGGCATCCTCAAGAAGCTCCTCCTCGGAGTAATCGGTTAAAAAGAGCGAAAGCACCTTGGCTGCTCTTTCGGGGTATGAAAGGGAAGATAACGATCTTATATAATCAAGATCGATCTCGGGTATGCTCTCGGGCATATAAAGACCGCCGTCCTCGGCAAGTCCCTTTTTGATAGCCATAGCGGAGCTAACGCCCGTATTGTCAAATCCTCTTGTGCTGATGTAATTCATAAATTTATCCTCAAAAATTTTTATCCTAGTTAAAAGTAATCAAATGGGGAGGCGTGAAGATCGCCATCATTATCGAACTCTGCATCCTCAATATCCTCTTGAAAAGGCGTCCGATCTATCAAACGCACCGACAAGATGCTTTATCTCCGATATCCTGCGTCGTCCGCCCGAGTCCTCAACGAGGACCTCGATAACATCAAGCCTCAGCTGATAGCCTCTGCCGTAATACGCACCGTAAAACGCGGCACATCTCGCAAGCTTTCTTTGCTTTTCCTTCGTGACCGCCGAGGCGGGGCGTGCCTCAAGAGGGCTTTCCTTGCCCACCGTGCGCGTTTTGACCTCAACGAATGCCATAACCTTTTTATCACAGCATATTATATCGATCTCGCCCTCGTCCGAAACGTAGTTTCTTTCCAGGATCTTATAGCCTGCACGGCGAAGAAATTTTGCCGCCGCAGCCTCACCGAAGTTTCCAAGTGTGCGCTTCTCGGTTTTGATCTTAAGTATATTCATTCGGCGTTATTTATTCCTTATCAAGGAATTTCAAAAAGCTTTTTCTGTATATGGGAGCTACGCCGTGAACTCTCACCGCCTCCATATGCTCTGCCGTGGGGTAGCCCTTGTGCTTTGCAATGTTGTATTCGGGATAAAGCTTGTGAAGCTCTGCGCACTGCCTGTCCCTCGTTACCTTGGCAAGCACGGATGCCGCCGCTATGGAATAGGAGAGGGAGTCGCCCTTCACAACGGTTTCGGTTGGGATAGTGAAGCCGCGGGAGCAGTTGCCGTCTATCAGGGCAAAGTCCGCAGGGCAGGGAAGTGCCTCGACCGCGCGCCTCATTGCAAGCATAGATGCGTTGAGAATGTTTATTTCGTCTATCTCCTCGGGGCTTGCCTCTGCAATTGCGTATGCTACCGCACGCTCCTTGATGATATCAAAAAGCTTTTCGCGCTTTTTCTCCGTGAGCTTTTTTGAGTCGTTCAGTCCCTCAATGATCTCGCCTCGGGGCAGAATTACCGCCGCCGCCACAACGGGACCGCAAAGAGGTCCGCGACCCGCCTCGTCACAGCCGCAAACTGCGGTGTAGCCCTCGGAATAGTGCTTTTCCTCGTATTCAAATCCTGGCATAGTATTCTCCAAAATTTATTATAATTTAGGTTTCGCGGTGAGAGATCAAAGCTCCTCCGCGCTCGGGCTCTCGCCGATCACCTCGGCATCTCAAGGGATATTCTGCCGATCTTACCGCCGCGGAATTCATCCAGAAGCACCGTGGCGCATCTTTCGTGATTTATCGCGCCGCCGCTCATAAGGAAGCCGCGCTTTTTTCCAACGAGCTCGAAAAGATCGTAGCTGTCAAGCCCCTCGACCTCATCCCGCGTGAGCTTATACCTCGCCATAAATTCATCGGGAGCACATTCCATAAGACGGGCGCAAAGGAGCATCGCTATCTCCTCCGTATCAAGTATTGCATCTCTTATAGCTCCCGTGATAGCCAGGTTTTCTCCAACCCTCTCGTCCTCAAACTTCGGCCAGAGAACGCCTGGCATATCAAGCAGATCAAGGCCTATGCCCGTTGGCACCCATTGCTTCGTCATAGTTACGCCGGGTCTATCCTCGACTCTCGCCTTTTTTGAGCCCGCAATGCGGTTGATAAGAGAGGATTTTCCAACGTTCGGAATACCGACTATCATTGATTTGAGCCTTCTGCCCGACATACCCTTTTGCTTGTATCTTTCAATTTTATCCGCAAGCGCGTGCTTCACCGCCGCCTCAAGCGCATCAATGCCGAAGCCTGTTGTGGAATCTATAAGCACCGCTCTTGTGCCCTCGCTTGCAAATTTTTCAACCCAAGCCGCAGAGATCTTGGGATCCGCAAGGGTAGCCTTCGTCATAACCGTGATGCGAGGCTTATCGCCAACAAGCTCCTTGATCTCGGGATTCTTTGAGCTATACGGTATTCTGGAATCGATAAGCTCCAGCACGATATCCACCTCGGAGAGTGCCTCGCGCATAAGCCTTTTTGTTTTCGCCATATGCCCGGGGAACCATTGTATTGGATTTTTTGCCATACCGAAGCTCCTTTCCTTTGTTGCTTTTTATCTTTAAAAAAAATTCTGAAATTGATCTTTTTAAAACTAAAGTTTTAACAGGCTATTTGACCTGCCCGAATACCTCAAAGGGCCACACTCGGAAAAGAACCTTTCCAAGCACCGAATCAACACTCACAGGTCCAAAGTCCTCGGAGTCGTCCGAAACGTTTCTGTGGTCTCCAAGCACGAAGATCTCGCCCTTGCCGACATACCAGGTGTTCTCCTTGTAGGAGTGGGGAAGGTCCTCGTAGATATATTTTTCGGTCAGCTTCTTGCCGTTAACGTAAACGTCTCCGTTGCGCTCGATGGTCACGCGGTCGCCCTCAATGCCGATAACTCTTTTAACTATCGCGCCGTCGTGGGCAGATCTGTCGTCAAGCACCACGATATCACCGCGCTTCGGCGTGTAGAGGAAATCGGATATTATCACAACGTCTCTGTCGTGAAGGGTGTTTTCCATAGACGAGCCGTCTATAACCGAGTGGCGGAAGAAGAATGAGGTGAGAATAATGATCGCCGCAAAGGTGAAGATCAGCATCTCCACAAGGTCGAACACTCTGTCGATCCTTCTCGGATGCTCGGGATCGTATTTATTCCTATCGACCCTCTCGCTCTCCTCGTCATCCTCGCCGCCGAAATGCATCTCAAGCTGCTCTGCCTCGCCTAACTCCTCGTAGAGCTCCTCGCTCTCGTCGTCGTATTCAGGCTCCTCGAACTGCTCGTCATCGGTCTCCTCGCCGTCCTCAAAGAGGTTGAGCTGCTCGCTCTCCTCCTCGCCGCGAAGGGAAGAAACGTATTCGGTGAGAGATATGGTGGAGAGAGGATCGAAGTCCTCGTCAAATCTGTTTTTGCTTATTTCAACGAAGCCCTCCTCTATGGGAAGCTCCTCGGGCTCGCCGTTTTCATCCAATGAATTTGCCTCGGGCGTGGTGCTCTCGGCTTCGCTTTCTGTTAGATCGGCTTCGTCTGCCGTTGCCTCGACCTCGTCGGAGTCTGCCGCCTCTGCTAAAGGCTCGGCTTTGTCTGCCGTTGCCTCTGTCTCGTCGGAGTCTGCCGCTTCTGCTGAAGGCTCGGCTTCGTCTGCTATCGCCTCGACCTCGTCGGAGCCTGCCGCCTCTGCTAAAGGCTCGACTTCGTCTGCTATCGCCTCGACCTCGTCGGAGTCTGCCGTTTCTGCTAAAGGCTCGGTTTTGTCTGCTATCGCCTCGGCACTTATATTTGCCATTTCTGCGGAATTTTCATCGGCAAGGGAAGATGCGGCAGAAATAGACGTAAGGCAATCCTCGGATATAAGCTCCTCTTCATCCTCGGGCTCGGTGACGTCCTCCGTTACAACGTATTCGGAGATATCGTCAATGTCCTCATCGTCATCTGCGTCGTCGTCATCGGGGGTCGCATCATCCTCGACAGAAAACTCCGACGACTCCTTTGCCGCCTTCAGCAACTCCGCCATAATTTCTTTATAATCTCGGAGATAGTCCTCGTATCTTGCCGCCTCCTCGGGGCTTTCGTGAGTATCCTCGATCTCCTCGGGATCGTACATAAGAAGCTCGGGCTCGACCTCTGCTCGGGGAAGGGCGGCTATTGCCTCTGCCTCGATCCTTGCAAGCTCGGCTTCGCCGATCTCATCAATGGGTGTGAGCCTTGCCGCCTCGTCCTCATCTGGCACAAGAGCGAAAAGATCCTGCTCGGAGAAGTCTGCGGTTACGGTGGTATCCTTAACCTCGCCAGGCTTCTTCGTTCTCTTTTTGGTGACGGTATTGCCGTCTTTGGTGGTTTTCTTTTTCGCTCCGTCGGCTTTCGCTTCGGCAGAGGACTTTGCTTTTTTCTTTTCAGCCATACTATACCGCACCTCCTAAAAAATAACTCTCTTTACATTTTATCACAAAAACAGATAAAATACAATATATTTAATAAAAAATTTAAAAAGTTTAAAAGGTAACGCGGTTTGCAATAAAAAAGAGTCGGCGAGGTGATATCGCCGACCCGAAGATCAAATAAAAAACCAATAAAACAAAATCACTTGAATGAGACAGTAACCTCGGAAAGACCGCTCTTAAGCTTGATAACGTTGCCCGAAATGCTCTCGATCGCTTCTGCGCCACATCTTATATCATCAAGGGTCAAGGACTCTCTGTCTCTGATATGAAGCTCACAGCCCTCGGGCGAGAGACCGCTGAATCTCACGGTGATGCTCACACCGTCGGATAGGATATCGACCTTGCCGCCCGAATAGCCGACACCAATAGCCTCAAAGCCTTCCTTGTACCAAGCCTTTGGCAAAGCGGAAAGCAGCCTCAGACCGCCCCTCATCGGCTCGTATGCAAGCATCCAGCCTATCATACAGGGAGAGGTGAGCAGGGAGGGGAGACAATCGTGTGCGCTCACTCTTCCAAAGAGCTTGACCTGCTCGTAGTAGCAGAGCCTTTCGCGGTTGCCGTGAAGCTCGGTGTGTGAGTAGAGGAGAAGAAGATATTTATCTATCCTTCCGGTTTCAATAAGAAATCTTGCATGGTGGAGCACAGGCCAGTTGTCTATCCAGGTGCGGAAGCGGGTCATACCGAGCACCTCGCCGCCAAGCGACTCTCGGAGCGCCTCCGCTCCGTTTGCCAGCTCCTCGGGAAGAAGCATTGCGGAAAGGGATTCGGGATAGTATCTGTAATTTGCGTAGCAGTTCTCCGTAACGTCCTGCCCCACGGATTTCTGATCACCTCTTGAGATGCTCGCCTTCATATATTCCGCATATTCCTCCTCGCCCATTGGAGCAAAGGTATCCTTGCAGTTCGAAAGGGTGTGAGGTGTGGCGGTGTAATCAAATCTGAAGGGAGGAAGTGTGCCAAATCTCTCGTCCTTAACCGAAAGCTCGCGGAGAAGCTCGCTTGTGTTCTGCCAAATAATATCCGCCATTTCCGAATATTTTTCGCCATCGTTCAAGCCGAGCCTTGAGATTATCGAGGCAAGAGCGCGAAGTCCTCTGACAGACCAGAGATTGTTGTTAAGATATACGTGAACGCGGCTGTTCGTGTCTGCCTCCGCACACATCTTAACAAGCACTCTTCCGCCGAATTCGGGGCAAGGAACGCAATGAGCAAGGATGATATTTCCCATTCCGCAAAGCCTCGATATGCGTTGCTCGTTATAGCTTCTTATGCCGAGCTTGTCAAAGTATCTCTCCGCAAGGAAAAGCAAGCAGGAGTATTCGGTTGCGGACGCGCCCGAATTAAGCGCGCGACCCTGACGGTATACTATCCTTCCTTCATCCGTTGTGGCATAATCCACAAGATACTCAAAAACGCTTCTCGCCCAGTTTTCTCTGCCGAGCACGCAGGCGGTCTCAATAAGCCAGATGTAATTTGGAGGGAAGTTATCGTGAATTTCCTTGCCGTAATATTTGTGTCCGTAATGAGGTCTGTTTGCCGTGCAGGTCACAGCCGCAGCAGCCATAGCGCCTCTTGCCACCCGTTCAAGTCTCTTTTCGGGAAGCGAAAGCGAGGTGCCGCGCTTTGCAAATTTGACCCAATAAGCCACGGTATCCGCAAAGGCTTCGATTATAATATGATCGGGTGCGTGCTTTGTAAATTCAACTATAAGCTGATCCGCGCTGAAGGTCGCCGAGCCCTTGACCGCCTCGGGAAGCTCATATATAAGCTCCACCTCTTTATATTCATAGGTAAGGTCGCAAAGCTCCTTGCCTGTGTAGAATTTCTTTCTTATCCAAAGGATAGGATCACGTCCGCTGTCGCCTGGCTCAATGAAATAAATGATTTCAATGGTGCGCCCGCCAACCGTGTAAACGTTGATAAGCACAGGGATCTCCTCGCCAAGCATTATCTGCTTCGGCATAATACCCTCAAGCTCGGGATGATCGCACCAAGGCATATAATCGGGCTCCGCCTCTCCGCCGATATCTCTGCCCGAAAGCTGGCGATAAACCGCGCCGCGGGTATCAACGGTCATATTGGAATGGCTCGCAGGTCCGCCGATGAAGCTGTATGCATTCTCGGTGATCCTTGGTAAGGCGCCGATAACGTCGGAATAATCCACCTCGCCGTCCTTCATAAGAGCCTTGCCGAGAATATCCGTGCCCGATGCCTGCACCTCCTCCAAGGTATAGCCAAGATAAGGAGGCTTGATAGCCTCGGCATCATTATTTACAGAGTACATAGGCAGGACCCAAACGTCTCCGCCCTCCGCATATTCAAGCCACCAACGCTCGCCGTCAAAGTGCTCCGTAAGAATACCGCCCGATATTCTTTTGTATTCAAAGGTCTTGAAATTCATTTTTCCATCTCCTTGACTGGGAATATTAAAGGGCAGGGTATCTGCCAATAAAAAAGCCCCAATGAGGGGCTTTAAGAAATATATCCGAAGCAGAACAGACGACCAAGCATACCAGAGTCGCCAAAGCCCAAACCTATGATAGCATAAGTTCGGGAGGGTTGTCAATGTAAAATCGACCGAAAGTATGTAAAATAGTCTTAAAAGTAAGAAAATTTTACAGATTATTATGAAATTTTTTTGAGGCTTTTATCGGATAAGCTCGGAGATAAACGATCTGTGAGAAATTTATTGGTTGAGGAGCTTATAAAGCTCGGATTTCGTCATCTTTCTATCCTTAGCCGCAGCCTTTATCGCATCCATTCTGCCAAGACCTGCCGAAATATAATGCTCAACGTGCTCCTCGGGAGAAAGAGCGCAAAGCTCCCCTGAGCCGTCGTTTGACTGCTCACCCTCGCCGCCCTCAACGATAAGCACGTATTCGCCCCTGGGCTCGCGTACCGAATAAGCTTCAACGGCATCGGATAGAGTGGTTCTTTCAACCTCCTCGTTAAGCTTCGTCAGCTCTCTGCAAAGAGAAATGCGCCGCTCTCCGCCAAAGGAGGAAAGCATATCCTCAAGGGTTGCCCTCAGCTTGTGAGGTGCTTCGTAAAATATCATAGTGCGAGCCTCGCCCTTAAGGCTATCAAGCATTTTTCTTCGCTCGCCCTTATTCGCCGAAAGAAAGCCCTCAAAGGCGAATCTTCTCGTGGAAAGCCCCGAAAGCGCAAGGGCACAAACAGCGGCGCAAGCACCCGGCACCACCGAAACGGGTATTCCCGATTGAGCGCAAAGCCGCACCACGTCCTCCCCGGGATCGGAGATGGCGGGCATACCCGCATCTGTGATAAGAGCACAGGATTCTCCCGAAAGAAGTCTTGCGCAAAGCCGCTCACCGCTCGCTCTTTTATTATGCTCGTGATAGCTCACAAGCTCCTTGTGCTGAATTCCGAGGGCAGAGAGGAGCCTTGCGGAGTTTCGCGTGTCCTCCGCGGCAATAAAATCCACCTCGGAGAGCACCTTAACGGCTCTCTCGGATATATCGGCAAGATTGCCTATCGGCGTTCCAACAAGATAGAGAACACCGCCCAAAACCTTGTTTTTTTCCATACTTATCTCCCGAAGACGGAAGGGAAGCTTCCGTTTTCCATAATATAATTCATCTCGTCGGTGTATTCCTTGTGAGAATCATCCTTATAAATAATCAAGGGTGGAGTGCAGATAAGGCCGCTCTTGCCTCCCGACCTGCCGAGGACGAGCACCATAGACGGCTCGGAGTGAGTGTCTGCATAAACGGTGGTCATTTTCTTTGGCTCGATACCCGCCGAGCGCATCTCGTAAAGAAGGTCGCAGAGCCTGTCGGGGCGATAGACCACGGCAAGGTCGCCGCCGAATTTAAGAAGCCTTTTAGCCTCGCGGCAGAAATCGCCGATGTCGCCAAAGATCTCGTGCCTTGCCGCATTTTTTGAGCCGAGAGTGCACGCCTTGCCGCTCGTCGTCTTCATATAGGGAGGGTTGGTGAAAACGAGCTCAAAATCGCTCTCGCCGCGATATTCTCTGATATCCGAGCATACCGCCGTGAGCCTATCGGAAAGCCCGTTCAGCTCGGCATTTCTTTTCGTGAGCGTGGCGTATTCCTCCTGGACCTCAAGCGCCACGGCGGAGGAGAGCTTCTCGCGAGCAAGAAGAAGCATTGAGATTATGCCGCTACCCGCCCCAAGCTCGCAGCCGCGCTTATATTTTCCCGACACAAAGCCCGCCAGAAGCAGAGCATCCGTGCCGAAGGTGAGACCCTCGGTTTTTTGTATAAGCTTTAATCGGTCGTTGACCGAATCGCATCTTTCCATATACAACTCCAAAATAAATTGAGAGTGTGCGACAGAAAAAGCATCACACACTCCCTAATTTTATGTTGCGAAGGAATTACTCCTCAGCAGGTGCTCCAACAGGGCAAGCGTCTGCGCAAGCGCCGCAGCTGATGCACTCATCAGCGTTGATAACGTACTTGCCGTCACCCTCGGAAATGCAAGAAACGGGGCAGCCGTCAGCGCAAGCGCCGCAGCTGATGCACTCATCAGAAATCTTGTATGCCATTGGTATGTCCTCCATAAAAAATATTGTGCTATTAATATTCTAACATATTTGCGAAAAAAATCAAGTGATTTTTGAAAAAATCCGAAAATATGGCAAATCCAACAAATATTTGCGCAAATTTACATACAAACTAAACAAAAGTTATCTCGCCGATCGAAGCAAGACCGCCCGTATCAATCCTCTGGAGGGAGCTCCTCGGAGTCATCGTCCTTTGACTGGGGTGGCTTTTTCTTTGAGATGACCTTAACGTCCGCGCATTTATACGTCTTGATTATTTCCTTTTCCTTATCGATAAACTTAACTCTTATCTCCTCTGCAAGAGGCTTGGTCTCCACAACAACGCCCTGACCGTCCTTTGTCTGTACCACCGAGCCCTGAGAGGGAGTGCGGCGGATGGCGTCCTCGTAGGTTTCGTGCTCGTATCTCAAGCAGCACATAAGCCTTCCGCAGGCACCCGAAACCTTCGCGGAATTAAGAGAGAAGTTCTGCTCCTTTGCCATCTTGATGGATACCTGAACGAAGTCGGAAAGGAAGCTGGCACAGCAGAATTTTCTTCCGCAAACGCCAAGACCTCCCATCATCTTTGCCTCGTCTCTGATACCGATCTGGCGAAGCTCTATCCTTGTGCGGAAGGTTGAAGCGAGATCCTTAACAAGCTCTCTGAAATCAACTCTCGATTCACAGGTGAAATAGAAGATAAGCTTTGAATTATCGAAGGTGTATTCAACGCCTGTGAGATCCATTCCAAGCTTATGCTGAGCGATCTTCTTTTTGCATATCTCAGCCGCATCAAGCTCCGCTTGCCTGTTGCTTTCATTCTTTGCAACGTCCTCGGCGGTGGCGCGGCGGATGATGGGCTTAAGAGCAGAGACGATCTCGGTGGAGGGGATATCCTTGTTCGCCTGCTTTATAACACCGAACTCTACTCCTCTTGCGGTTTCAACGATCACCTTATCTCCAACGCGGAAGGTGAGATCTCTTGGATCGAAATAATATATTTTTCCTGCCTCGCAGAAGCTGACACCAACGACCGAAACGGTCTCGACAGCTGCCTGCTCGGCAGAGACGGTATCTTTATTTTCAATTTCTGCCATAATTTATATATCCTTTCTTGCCTGTTTTGAAAAAATCAATTTGAATTCAGCCTCGCCGTGAGAGAGGCTATAACGTTCGTGACGTTTGCGTTTTTGGTAAGATGGCCGTTAGCTTCAAGCACGGCATCGGCACAGTCCAAAAGTCGCTTCGTGCCTATGGCTTCGGCAAGTGCCAGACATTCCTCTCTTGAGCTGAAAAAGATGAGATGAACTCCGCCATCCCGCCTTGCGGCTACCATATCTCTTATCGCCGAGGTGAGCAGCTCAAGCTCGGAAAGAAGCTCTGCTCGCTTTTGAGGAAGGGCATTAGTAGCCGATATAAGCTCGGCTCTCGGCGTGCCTCGCCTGAGGGCGCGGACTATCCTCGCTATGACCGATCTTTCCTCCTCGAGCCCCTCGGAGAAGCGCTTGTCCATCAGCCTTATCGCCTCACCGAGCCTGCCGTCTGCTCCCATTATCGCTGCGGCAAATTTTTCGGGCGAGGAGTGCTTAAGCTCTCTTGCATCCGAGCTTATTTCGGAGGCGAGCCTTGAGAGCTCCGACTGATCGAATCTTTCCATCGACACGGTCTGCGCTCGGCTTTTTATGGTGGTGAGGATCTTATCCCCCTCTGTGGAGAGGAGAATTATTATAACGCCCGATGGCGGCTCCTCAAGAACCTTCAAAAGCGCATTTTGCGCCTCGACCGTCATACACTCCGCATCGGCGATGATATAGATCTTATGATCCGATTCTGTTGCGGAAAGGAACATATCCTCTCTGAAATCCTTTATTGCATTAACGCCGACCGTCGCTTTATCCTTCGGGCGTTCCAGGAGCTTAACGTCGGTGAAATTTCCGTCGTATATCCTCTTGCAGGCGGAGCACACACCGCAGGGGAGAGAATTGCCCAGCCTCCCGCAGTTCACAGCCGCCGCGATCTCTTTTGCAAGGGTATGCTTGCCAGATCCGTCGGGACCCAGTATCAGAAATGCGTGAGGCATTCTTCCCGATTCGATAGCCGTGCCGATCCTATCGGATATCTGCACGTTTCCAAAAACTCTCGGAAAGTATTTTTTCATACCAACACCGCCTTTCAATAATACTCCACCTTATATTTTAACACTTCGGGCGAAAAAAGTCAAGCAAATTAAAGGATAAAGGCGCAAGTTGCGCTAAAAATTTTCTAAATCTATTGTAATTTTCGGTTTAATATGTTAAAATACTAAGAGTATTATGTCGGTTCCATTTGCCGACAGAAATCAAGGAGAAAGAAATATGGAAAAATTTTATCTCACAACCGCGATAGCATACGCATCGCGTAAGCCTCACTTTGGCAATACCTACGAGATCATTATGTCGGATGCATTCGCAAGATTTCAGCGCGCTATGGGCAAGGACGTTTTCTTCTGCACAGGCACGGACGAGCACGGTCAGAAGATAGAGACTCTTGCAAACGAGGCGGGCATCACCCCGCAGAAGTACGTTGACGGCGTTGCAGGCGAGATCCGCCGTATCTGGGATCTTATGGGCACGAGCTACGATCACTTTATTCGCACAACAGACGATTATCACGTTGATGCGGTCAAAAAAATATTCAAGAAATTCTACGATAAGGGCGATATCTATAAGGGCTTCTACGAGGGCTGGTACTGCACCCCCTGCGAGTCCTTCTTCACAGCCACCCAGGCGGCAGACGGCAAATGCCCCGACTGCGGCAGAGAGGTCTCTCAGGCAAGAGAGGAGGCGTACTTCTTCAAGATGTCCAAGTACGCTGATCGCCTTATCAAGCACATAGAGGATCACCCCGAATTCATTGAGCCCGAAAGCCGCAAAAAGGAGATGGTAAATAATTTCCTTAAGGCAGGTCTTCAGGATCTTTGCGTTTCCCGCACCTCCTTCAAGTGGGGTATTCCCGTTGATTTTGACGATAAGCACGTTGTATACGTCTGGCTTGACGCACTCACAAACTACATCACAGCCCTCGGCTACGATCCCGATAAGTCATATGAGGAGCAGTCGGAGAAATTCAAGCGTTATTGGCCTGCGGACGTTCATATCATAGGTAAGGATATCCTCAGATTCCACACCATCTATTGGCCCATCTTCCTTATGGCGCTTGAGCTTCCTCTGCCCAAGAAGGTGTTCGGTCATCCTTGGTTCAATTTCGGCAACGACAAAATGTCCAAATCCAAGGGCAACGTAGTGTTTGCAGACGAGCTTGCAGAGACCTTCGGCACCGATGCTGTCAGATACTACGCACTTTCCGAGATGCCCTACGGCTCGGACGGCTCCATCACATACGAAAGCGTTATCTCAAGATATAATAACGACCTTGCAAATAACCTTGGAAACCTTGTGAGCCGCACTCACGCAATGACTAAAAAATACTTCGGCGGCATCGTTCCCGAGCCCACCTGTCCCGCACCTATCGACGAGGAGCTGAAGGCTGCGGTTGCGAAGGCAAGTGCCGATTCGGTGAAGCTTATGAGCGAATATCACGTTGCGGATTCTCTTGATGAGATATTCACGATGCTCCGCCGCGCGAATAAGTATATAGACGAAACGACCCCCTGGATCCTTGCGAAGAACGAGGAGGACAAGCCGAGGCTTGCAACGGTCATCTATAATCTTCTTGAAACCATAAGAGTCGGTGCGGTGCTTCTTGCGCCATATATCCCCACGACCTCGGAGAATATCTTCTCCCAGCTCGGCACGGATAAGAGAAGCTACGGAGACGTTGCCTTCGGCGCACTTGAGGCAGGTAAGCCTCTCGGCGAGGCGTTCACCCTCTTTGCAAGAATAGACGAAAAGAAATTCCTTGAGGAAATGGAAAAGGCAAGAGCCGAGGCAGAGGCTGCTCTCGCGGCTCAGAATGCGCCCCTCGCAGAGCCTGAGCACGAGGCTGAAATAGGAATAGATGCCTTCGGCGCGGTTGAGCTTCGCGTTGCCGAGATCCTTGAATGTGAGCCTGTTCCCAAGGCAAAAAAGCTTCTTAAGCTTCAGGTGGATCTTGGATATGAGAAGCGCCAGGTAGTATCGGGAATAGCAAAGTATTACACTCCCGACGAGCTGATCGGAAAAAAGGTCATTCTCGTCACCAACCTTAAGCCCGCAAAGCTCTGCGGAGTTGATAGCTTCGGTATGATCCTTGCATCGGGCGAGGAGGACGTTAAGGTAGTGTTCCTCGATCCCTCCGCAAAGAACGGAGACAGAATACGCTGATGAAATACTTCGACTCTCACGCTCATTATTACGACGAGAGATTCGGCGAAGAATGCACGGAGGGCGTCGATTCATTGATCGACGCCCTTCTTAAATCAAACGTTTCGTATATCGTTAACGTTGGCACCTCTCCCGAAACCTCAAGGCAGGCCGCAGAGCAGGCAAAAAAATATGAAAAAATGTATACCGCAATCGGTATTCACCCCTCCGACACAAGATTTCTCTCGGACATAAATTCGGAGCTTGAAGAAATAAAGGAGATGATCCTTGCTCCCGAGAATAAATGCGTGGCACTCGGTGAGATAGGGCTTGATTATCATTATCCCGACACGGATAAGGAAAAGCAGATGCTCTATTTTGAAGCGCAGATGCGCCTTGCGGAGGAGCTTGATATTCCTATCTGTATTCACGACAGAGATGCCCACGGAGATATAATGGAGGTCATACGCCGCCATCCGAAAGTAAAGGGCGTGCTTCATAGCTTTTCGGGCTCCGCGGAGATGGCGGAGGAGCTTGTGAGCTTGGGATATATGATATCCATCTCCGGAACCCTAACCTTCACCAATGCGAGAAAGCCCAAGGAGGTCGCCCAAAGGATAGCTCGGGATAAGGTACTGATCGAGACCGATTGCCCATACCTTGCGCCTCACCCAAAAAGAGGAACACTCAATCATTCGGGCAATCTTGAATACACCAATGCAGCTCTCGCCGAGATATGGGGAGTGACACCCGAGGAGTGCGCTCGCATCACCGAGGAAAACGCAAAAGGCTTCTTCGGTATAAAGGATTAAGGAGCATTTTTAAATTTCGCTATAAGCGAAAAAGGAAAACGAAAATGAAAAAGACAATGTGTATCACCTACGTGGTCGGTGATTCGCTTTACGTGAACGTCACCAACCGATGCTCAAACCGATGCGATTTCTGCATAAGAAATAACGGAGATGGAGCATACGGCTCGGAGAGCCTCTGGCTTATCCGCGAGCCCACGAAAAGCGAGATCCTCGCATCGATCCTATCCCACGATCTCGGGGCGTATCGGGAGCTTGTGTTCTGCGGCTACGGCGAGCCTTCCTTCCGTCTTGAGGAGATCGCGGAGATATCAAGAAGGCTGAAGGGAAAATATCCCAAGGTAAAAATAAGAATAAACACTAACGGGCAGTCGGATCTGATCCTCGGCTGTGACTCTGCGCCGATGTATAAGGGTGCCTTTGATACCGTGTCCATCAGCCTGAACAGCTCCACTCCCGAGGGCTACGAAAGGATATGCCACCCAAAGGACGGATCTCTTGCCTTCGGTGCTATTCTCGCCTTTGCAAGGCGCGTCAAGACCTTCGTTCCGCACACCGTGTTTTCGGTTGTCGATGAGTTTATCTCCGTGGATGAGCTTGCCGAATGTAAGAGGATCGCCGAGGAGTGCGGAGTCGCTTTAAGAGTCCGTGAGTATATCGGCCCCGAGGAAAAATAATATGTCAGCCCCTTGAGCCGAAAAGCGCCTCAAACATCATAAGGTATGCGGTCGGCACTCTTGAAATATCATAGCTTATGCCCATATAGCCATACTCGTGCACAGCTTCGAGTGTGGCTTTTATGCTTTCCAGGGATGGAAAAATATATTCTCCGTTTCTTTTATGAATAAATCTGCATTTGCCGTCGGCGCGATCGATAGCATAGCCGCCGCGCCTTGCAAGCAAAAGAGCGTCAGCCGTTGGAATATAGCTCTCGCCGCAGAGGGCAAAGCAGGGGAGCTCGGGCAAGCACCTGTTGCTCTCGCATCTCGTTGCAAAGCTATGCAATGCGTCGGCGCATCCGTCGCCGCTGTCGGGAGAAGCAAGCACACTTCCGTCTGCAAGCTCCGAAAGATAGGCCTCGGAGCTTCCTGTAAGCTCTGTGAAAAGGATAAGGTCCGAGCCAATCATCTTGCGCCGCAGCTTCATCAAAAGCTCCTCACCCGGTGCCTCTCCTCCAAGCACAAGCCCCTTGTAGCCGCCGCTTATTGCGGCGTAGAGCATATTCTCTATCAGCTCGTCTTCGTCGCCTGTTCGGTATCCACCGTCTCTCGCGTATATCCTGAGAAGGGGAGTTTTGTCCGCTCCTCTCACAAGTCCCACGGCATCTCTGCCGTCAAATATTCTTGAGAGCCTGCCGTGATCAAGGATCGCCGCAGCCACCGCAAGATAAGTAATGAGGGGGAGTCTTTCGCGGAGCGCGTTTATATCGCCGCCGCTGTAAAAATATCCGAGAGCACAGCCTGCGCCGTATTTTCTCTCGCCGTATTTCAGGGCTATTCTTTTTCCAACGGGCAAGCCCTCGCTTGATACGGTCGGATTAAGCGCAAAAATATCGCGCCGCATAATGCCGAAGCGCAAAGCCAGCCTCTCGGCGCTGTCACCTCGTCGTACGGTGTAGGTGCGAGTCGGCGTTAAAATTAAAAGCTCCTCTCCTATGGCGGGCTCGCCCTCGGCGAGAGAATTATTCATTCTTAAGATATCCTCATCAACTCCGTAGTGCCGCGCAACATCCTTAACCGTCTGTCCCTTTTCCATTCTGTGTATATACATTCCGTCACCTCAAAAATCATTTTAATATATGATATGATATCACGGAGACCACCGTGCAAGAGGTCGATTTCTGCGAAAAGAAAAAATTTGGCTATTAATTAGAAGAGTTCTTGACAATCGTAAAAAGTTATTGTAGAATTAATATGGTCAAATTTTTATTTCAGGAGTAAAGAAATGTTTTTTAAAGAATTTCCCCTACCCAAGGATCCAATATTTCCCCCTCTCACCGTCAGCATCACCGATTTCGGCGCAGTTGAGGGTGTAAAGTGCACCGATGCTATCGCGCAGGCAATAGAGCACGTATCAAAAGCGGGCGGCGGCAGAGTTGTCGTTCCGAGCGGCGAATGGCTCACAGGTAAAATTCATCTTATGAGCAATGTTGATCTTCATTTTGCAGAGGGTGCACACGTCACCTTCTCAAAGGACCCTGAGGATTATCTCCCCGTTGTATTCACAATGTACGAGGGTATCCGTTGCTATAATTATTCCGCGCTCATATATGCAAACGGCATCGAGAATGCCGCTGTAACGGGCAAGGGAGTGCTTGACGGCAACGGCGAATTCTGGTGGATGTGGGCAAAGAACCTTACCGCCCGCGATATTCTCTATGCAGGCGAGCTTCCCGTTGAGGAGCGTCGCTTCGGCACTCCCGAATACGGTCTGCGCCCAATGTTTATGCAGATCCTTTCCTCGAAAAACATTCTTATCGAGGGCATCACTATCCTTAATTCTCCTTGCTGGACGGTCCATCCCGTTTGGTGCGAGGACGTTATCGTTCGCGGTGTCACTATCGAAAACCCCACCGTGTCGCCCAACACAGACGGAGTAAACATCGAGTCCTGCAATCGCGCCCTCGTTGAGGATTGCACCGTCGTCACAACAGGAGACGATATGTATTGCCTTAAGGCGGGCAGAAACGAGGATGCCTGGGAGGTGGGTATTCCTTGCGAGAACGTCGTCATCCGAAATTGCCGTTGCCTCGGCCCCTCAATGAGCGGCGGCATTGTTATTGGAAGTGAAATGTCCGCCTCCGTTCGTAATGTCCTCGCCGAAAACTGCGACTTCGCCCACCCCGCAAATTGCGTTCGCATCAAGTCCAAGGACGGCAGAGGCGGCATAGTCGAGAACATTGATTACAGGAATCTCCACCAGAGCAAGGGTATGCGCGGCATCAATATCTCCTATCGCTATTCCTGCGAGGCTTGCGACGATGCAAAGGAGCCGGGCAAATATATGCCCGTTGTTCGCAATATCTCATTTGAGAATATTAAGTGCGATAGCGTTATTTCGGGTATCACCCTTGATAACCTTCCCGGCGGAGTTATGGAAAATCTCTATTTCAAGAATATAGAAATGACCGCGAAGACCTGCCTCACGGCAGACTCCGTTTCGGGTCTCAATTTTGAGAACGTCAGTCTCACAGAGGATCCTTCGGCGGGCCAGGTTCCGGACCAAGCCGAGGGTGCGCGTATCTTTATCGCCCCCGACTACGTTAAATAAACCAAACCTTTTACATTATTTTCTAAAGAATAGGTATATTTTTCTCAAACCGCGGATAAATTAAGAAAAAAGCAAAGGAGAAAAATATGAAAAAGGTAATTGCTAAAAAGGTGTATGACACGGATACGGCGCGCCTTGTTAAGAAGATAACTCACGGCAATCACGGCGACCCGACAGGGTATGAGGAAAGCCTCTACCAAATGCCCGACGGCGCATATTTCATCTACGTGAACGGCGGCTTTGATTCCAAGTATCCGAAGGAAGAAATAAAGCGCGCCTCCAAGAAAACCGCCGAGGAGTGGCTTTCGCAAAACGGCGGATAATAGCTTTCGTTTAAAAAAGGACTTTCTCGATTCGGAGAAAGTCCTTTTAGTCTTTTTTCAGGTAAAATTAAAATTCAAAGCCCAAGGATTTGAGATAATCACGGCTCTTTTTAAGGCAAACGAAGGGGTCGGGCTCGTCGGGGAAGGTCTTATCCTGCTCAACGAAAACGTATTTTGTGCCTGCGGCGATAAGAGCATCGCCCATAGCCTCAAAATCAAGCACGCCGTCGCCGCACCAGGTAAACCTCATCTCGCCGTTTTCATCAAGTTTGCCGTCCTTGAAATGAACGCAGGGAAGTCTGCCCGAAAGCCTTTTGATCTCATCAAGAGGATCATAGCCCGCAACCTTTGCCCAATATGTATCAAGAGTGAAGCCCATCTCGTTTGGAGTAAATTCATCGGAGAGAAATTCCATAATGTTTTTGCCGTCTATTTTGTTGAAATACTCTCGGTGATGGTTATGATACATAAAGAGAAGGCCTGCATCTGCAATTTTTTTCACTGCAGGCTTTGCATCGGCAACAAAGCCGCGCACTTTGGCGATCCTCTCCTCAACGTTTTCTACGCCGAGCCCGGGGATACCGCCGATACCGATATGATCGCAGCCGAAGATCTTATGCTCTGCGATGACCTTATCGGTCTCCCCCAAAACACGCTCGTATTTTGTGTGGGTGAGGGGGCACACAAGTCCGTTTTTCTTAAGCTCCTCTGCGAGCCATTCAGCCTCAAAGTCGCAAGAGCCCGAGACCTGAACGTAGGTATAGCCGATATCGGCAACCTTCTTTAAGCTTTCGGAAAAATCCTCAAGAGTTTTGATGTGATCGTGAATAGTGTAAAGCTGAGCACCGATCTTCATAAGTATTCTCCTATCTGAAAATTCTTTTTAATAAATAATATAATGCCGAGCCGCCAACGCAAGCGCAAGCAAGCTCGCCAATGCCAACAGTAAGTGCGATAAACCAATATGCATCCGTGACACCGTATGCAAATATAAGTACGGGAGGCACGATCAGAAGGTTTGCGATAAGGGTCGGTAGGGTCGCAACCCACATCAAGCTTTGGGGTAGCCTTCTCAAAAGCCTCGCGCCAATGGCACCTATAAGCGTTGCAAGGGCACCGAATATCACGTCCCAAACAACACCGCCCGCAATAAGATTTGAGAGCATACACCCGATAAAGAGGGCGGGGACAGCCTCGGGCAAAAAGACGGGCAATATGCACATTGCCTCCGAAATGCGGAATTGTATAACACCGCTTGACAAGCCGACCGCCGAGCAGAGCCAGGTGATGGCAACGTAGAGCGCGGCTATCATTGCGCCGCGGGTAAGGTAAAGAGCAGAGCTTCTCCTCTTCATATTATTTCTCCTTTAGTTTTGTTTTTTCTCCGCAGAGCGGATCGGTGAGGAAGGTCTCGAACTCACCGCTTCTATAATACCACAGACGTAGGAAAAAATCAAGAACCAATATTCATTTTTAGCTATCTCAAATCGTATTATTTTCAGCAGAAATATAAAGGAGCGAGGAAATAAGCCCGTCCAAAGTCCAAGAAAGCAGACCGACAGTAGCAAAATGAAAGCACCGTACTATAATGAAAGAAAAAAGAAGAGGTGGGCTATGGAGGTCGTGAGGATAGGAGAGCATAAAATGAAGATAGTGCTCGATAAGTCGGAATGTGCAAAATACGGAGTATGCATAAACGAGGAATATAAGGACACAGCAACGGTACGCAGAAGCCTTTGGGCACTTCTTGAGGAGGCGAAGAAGCATTCGGGGCTTGACGCCTCGGGCGATAAGCTACTTATACAGTTTTACCCCATAAAAGGGAGAGGCTGCGAAATATTCGTAACGAGGCTCGGTATACTCACAGAGAGCTCGAGAGGACTTGTTACTTCATCGGAAAGAGTAACGGTGATTTCAAGAACACGCGCTTGCTATGCCATTTTAGAGGCTGATTCTTTCGATAAGCTCAAGGAGGCGGTCGCCATAATAACCGAGAACGCACCGCCAAATGCCGACCTATACAGATCGGATAGCGGAGAGCTTTATATTGCCGTTGATGAGCTTGGGCGCGGAGACGGCACACCCGAGCTATCACCCCTTTCGGAATTCGCCCACCGCCTGCCAAGGGATTTCGAAAAATACGCCGAGGAGCATTTTGAGCTTTTGATAAAGGACGGTGCGCTCAAATCTGAAAGCAAGGTTGATATCAAATAAAAAACGAATTTTTGAGATTCTCAAAAATCTAAATAAAAAAACAAAAGGGGCTGAGTCAAAAGCTTTTAATTAAGCGAAAGGCTCACCCCTTTGCTATGCAAATTCTGAAATGCAGAGCAAAGCAAAAGAAAAAGCCTCGATTTGAGGCAAAAAAGAGTATGACGAAAAGAGGATCGGCAAAA
>JAFQRL010000001.1 GCA_017410065.1 Clostridia bacterium
AGGTAACAAGATCGTTGCGGGTAATCTTGACGTAGAGCTTCATATGTATGACGGCTCGGCATACGTTGATATTTCCAACGCAACAAATCCCATCTTCGGTGCAGACGGTCTCGCTGCTGCGGCAGACGGCTCGTCCACACTCTGGGAGCCCGGCAAGACACAGGTAGTATATCTTGCTATCAAGAACGCAGGCTCTCTTGCACTTAAGTATAAGGTAGCTCTCAACGTCACGGGCATTGAGAAGGATCTTGACAAGGTGCTTACATACACCATCACACCCGACGCACAGGCTCCTGCAAATATGCTCTCGGGTTGGGACGCAACAGGCGCAAAGAGCGTTAAGCTCGGCTCGCAGGTGGTTTCAGCTCCCAGCGTTTCTCTTAATGCAGGTGGTATTCATTACTTCGCACTTGCAGTTCATATGGATGAGCTTGCAGGCAACGAGTATATGAACGCATCTATCAGCTTTGATCTCACAGTGCTTGCAACTCAACTTGCATCCGAGGACGATTCCTTCGGTCCGAGCTACGACGACGGCGCAGGCTTCCAGGAGATCACCTCTCCCTCTATTGACCGTCCTACCGCAGGCGGCACAGAGGACATCACCTTCACTTCCGCATCAGGCGTTAGCGCAAAGGTTCCCGCAGAGGTACTTGATGCAATGCCCGCAGAAGTAACCGAGGTTTCTCTTAACCACTCGGCTCCCAAGATCGACGGAAACAACGTAGTATTCGATGCTATCGACTTCGTTGACCAGAACGGTAACGTTATCGATCTTTCCGCTAACACCGTACCCGTTGAGGTCAAGCTTCCTCTCGGAAATGCTATCGCGGCAGGCACATCCGTTCTCATTTACCACGACGGCGTGCTCGTTGACGATGCGGTAGTTGATACAGAGGGCAACATTGTTTACAATGCGGCTCACTTCTGCGAGGTTGAGGTAAAGCCTGTTGGCGACGAGGTAGTTCGCGTTGGCTCGGAGGTTTACGAGTCTATCCAGGCGGCAGTTGATGCGGCAAAGGATGGCGATATACTCTACTTTGTTAATGACGTTGAGCAGGAAGACGGCGTAAAAATTAACAACAAGAATATAACGATCGACTTTAACGGCAAGACCTTCACGGTTACCAGCGGTGCAACCACCAACAGCCGTAATATTCTTATCAACGGCACATCGGAGGTTTCTCTTATCAACGGTACTCTTGTTGCTGCCGGCGATTATTACTCCGGTGCATACGGCACAGTACGTACCGAAAACACAGCAAAGCTTACTCTCGATAACCTTGTTCTTTACAATTACAGAGGAAACGGCCTTAACGTCAAGGGCGTTGGCGACTCCGAGATCGCAATTAAGAATACGAAGATCTACTCCGTATACGGCGGCGGTATCGAGGCTGCCGGTGCGACCATCACGGTTGACAACGTGCTTGTTGAGCAGAAGGGTATGTATACAGCTCCTTACAACTCAATGGCGATTTCCGTAAACGGCGGCGGTAAGGTAACAGTTAACAGCGGTACATTCTCCACAGAGTGCATCACCGCGGAGGAAGCAAACAATCAGGGAACAAGCCACGGACCTTGGGTTGTCGGTGTTCTTAACAGCGGCGGCGAGCTTATCATCAACGGCGGCGTATTCTCCAACGATAACTTTGGCGATAATGCTCTTGCAACAGCGGCTCGCGGTATGATCCTTGCGGACACCGCGGCAAAGGTTACCGTTAACGGCGGTACGTTCAACGGCTTTGCAAAGATCGTTGATATTCAGAACAACCTTGGTGATGCGGCAAAGAACCCCGTTGTTACCGTTCTTGGCGGTAAGTTCTCCGTTGATCCTATGCTTGGTAATATATCCTCTTGCATCGTTCTTCCTCGCGGATATGCGGTTCTTGAGGAGGACGGCGCATACGTTGTTCGCGACATCAGCGTTGCAGAGGTCGACGGTGTTAAGTACATAAGCCTCCAGGACGCTATTGACGAGGCGGCAGACGGCAAGGTAGTGCTTTATGCGGACATCGCTCTTGAAAGCATACTTACGATCGCAGGCAATATCGAACTTGATCTGAACGGCTACGTACTCAGCGGAGTTTGCAACGCAAGCCAGGGCCACCTTATAATGGTTCCTTACGGCACAACTCTTACAGTTAGCGATAGCAGTGCTGATGAGAGTGGTAAGATCACCTTTGCTCAGGGTAGCTCCAACGTTGGTTGGACCATTGACCTTGAGGGTACTCTTAACCTTGAATCGGGTAC
Organism: Clostridia bacterium; assembly: GCA_017410065.1. Lineage (GTDB taxonomy): Bacteria > Bacillota > Clostridia > Oscillospirales > CAG-272 > UBA1740. Next base: position 2,251 of record JAFQRL010000001.1, read on the forward strand.
TATTGAGCTCACAGGCTCTTGGTCTATCGGTTATGCGGTAGACGTAAGACCCAATGCCTGGGGTTCTGAATATACAGAGGCAACCGTGTTCAATATGAACGGCGGTAAGCTCGTTTCCTCCGACGGTGCGGTTCGCGTAGCCTCCTCCAGCTCCGATACCTATGCAAAGGTTGAGGCTGTATTCAATATGAACGGCGGCGAGATCTTTGCTGATTGGGACGGCGTATTCATTCAGCAGAGCAATGCGGCATACGACACTCTCACTGTAAATCTTAAGGGCGGCAAGATCACCTCTAAGTATTCTCCCATAAGATTCTACGGACCTGTTGCAACAAGCGTTAACAGCGGTGCTGAAAAGCCTATGACTCTTGTTATCGACGGCACAGAGCTTGTGCTTGACGGTGTGGCTGATGAGACTGCCGCTTGGTATAGCCTCGGCGTTATCAAGCTTGGCGGCGGCGTAACAAAGGCTGACGTTGACGCATACGCAACTGTTTACATCGTTGTTTACACAGACAACGCGGCTGACCTTAAGGATGAGATCGAAAACGGTGACGCAGACGAGATCGTTCTTGGCGGCGACATTGACCTTGGAGATCTTTTCGGTAACTGATATCGAGCCCGACAAGGTGCAAAGTCAACCTGATATTTGTAATTAAATAAACGCAGAAAAAGAGATAGCATTTCGGGGCATTAAATACCGATTTGTTATCTCTTTTTTTGTTTTGGCGAAACGGTGCAGACAGTCCGCGGAGAGCGGATGATATACAGCCTGCGGCTGATGATATGCAACCTCTGTGAGGTTGGTGATATACAGCTCAAAGAGCTGATGATATACAAGGCTTGCGCCTTGATGATATACACGGCTATGCCGTGATGCATACCGTTTTTAACGGTATCTTGCGTTATTCGGCGTGTACGACCGACGAATAGCAAATATACCGCTCGTTGAGCGGATTTGACGTTAGTTTTCTTTATCCCGAGATATGGGACGGGCGAGATCCCTTCGTCGCTTTGCTCCTCGGTTTTGCTCGCTTCTCGCTCGCAAAACTTCGACAGGCTCAGGATGACAGGGAAGGGAGATAGCCTGTGGCAGATGGGGAGGAGAAAAAATTCTTGACAAGTAATATATTATTATAGTATAATATATGTGAAGTTGCTTTCGCCTGTTTTGTCGAAAGCAACTGTGTTGCCTTACGGCACCACGACGAAAATCAAGGATTTTCGTACATACCTTGAAATACAGTCGTTCGCGCTTGCTGGCAAGCCGACAGACGCGAACTTCGTGTATTTTAATATACATTACCCCTATTGTATAATATACATTACCCCAATTTGGTGGGTTGGCAGATACTTGCTCGGAGAGGTTTATCTTCCGGCTATTGTTCAAGAGAAAAATCAAGGAGTATATATGAAGCTTATAAAGAGAAACGGCTCGGAGGTGGATTTCGACAGCGACAAGATATTTTATGCTGTTGAAAAGGCTAACGAGGCAATACCCGAGGGCGAGCGGATAAGCGCGCATCAGATAGAAAAGATAGTGGCGAGAGTCACTAAAAAATGCACGAGGCTCTCTCGCGCCGTGAACGTTGAAGAGGTTCAGGATATGGTGGAGAGGGAGATTATGGAGCTTGGCGCGTTCACTCTTGCCAAAACCTACATAACTTATAGATACACACGCGCGCTCGTGCGTAAGAACAACACCACAGACGACAAGATCATCTCGCTTATTGAGTGCAATAACGAGGAGGTCAAGCAGGAAAATTCCAATAAAAATCCCACGGTCAACAGCGTGCAGAGAGACTATATCGCAGGCGAGGTCTCAAAGGATCTCACTCGCAGACTTATTCTTCCGCAGGATATAGTTGAGGCGCACGATGACGGACTTATCCATTTCCACGATGCGGACTATTTCGCACAGCATATGCACAACTGCGATCTTGTTAACCTTGGGGATATGCTGGAGCGGGGAACAGTCATCAGCGGCACTATGATAGAGAAGCCGCACAGCTTCTCCACCGCCTGCAATATTGCAACGCAGATCATAGCCCAGGTGGCATCAAATCAATACGGCGGTCAGTCCATCAGCCTCACCCATCTTGCGCCCTTCGTTGATATTTCAAGAAGGAAGCTTCGCAGGATAGTAACCGAGGAGCTTTCGGACGTTGGAGTAACAGACGAGGCGGCGATCGAGAGGATCACCGAAAAGAGGCTCCGCGAGGAGATAAACCGCGGCGTTCAGTGTATTCAATATCAGGTCGTCACCCTTCTCACCACAAACGGACAGGCTCCCTTTATCACCGTGTTTATGTATCTTGGCGAGGCGAAGGACGAGCAGGAGAGAGCCGACCTTGCAATGATAATCGAGGAGGTCCTTCTCCAGAGAATACAGGGCGTTAAGAACGAGAGCGGCGCGTGGATAACTCCCGCCTTCCCCAAGCTTATTTACGTGCTTGAGGAGTGCAACGTCCGCGAGGGCACGCCCTATCATTACTTAACCAAGCTTGCGGCAAAATGCACCGCAAAGCGTATGGTGCCCGACTATATTTCCGAGAAGATAATGCTTGAAAACAAGGTGGATAAGAACGGTAACGGTCAGTGCTACACCTGTATGGGCTGTCGCAGCTTCCTGACTCCTTACGTTGACGAGGACGGCAACCCCAAGTATTACGGCAGATTTAATCAGGGTGTTGTAACTGTGAACCTTGTGGATATAGGACTTTCCGCAAAGGGAGATATAGAGAAATTCTGGCGCATCTTCGACGAGCGAATGAAGCTTTGCCACAGGGCACTCCGCGCTCGCCACGAAAGGCTTCTCGGCACAGTTTCCGATGCTGCGCCCATACTCTGGCAGTACGGCGCGCTTACCCGACTTAAGAAGGGCGAGGTCATTGATAAATACCTTTACGGCGGATATTCGACCCTGTCTCTCGGCTATGCGGGACTTTGGGAGTGCGTGCTTGCTATCACGGGCAAGAAGCTCACAGAGCCCGAGGGCGAGGCGTTCGGTCTTGAGGTTATGAAAAAGCTGAACGAGTACACCGCAAAGTGGAAGGGTGCTGAAAATATTGATTATTCGCTTTACGGCACGCCCCTTGAATCAACGACATATAAGTTTGCAAGCTGTCTTCAGAAGAGATTCGGCGTGATAGAGGGTATAACCGATAAAAATTATATCACAAATTCCTATCACGTTCACGTAACCGAGCCTATCGACGCCTTTGCAAAGCTGGAGCTTGAGGCTAAATTCCAGAAGCTTTCCCCAGGCGGCGCGATATCCTATATCGAGGTACCCGATATGCAGAATAATATTGATGCGGTCCTCGGCGTGATGGAATATATATACGATCATATTATGTATGCCGAGCTTAACACCAAGTCGGATTATTGCCAGGTGTGCGGCTACGACGGCGAGATCGAGATCGTTAACGCGGACGGCAAGCTCGTTTGGGAGTGCCCCAACTGCCATAACCGCGATCAGTCCAAGATGAACGTTGCTCGCCGCACCTGCGGATATATCGGCACGCAGTATTGGAATCAGGGAAGAACACAGGAAATTCAGGACAGAGTCCTTCATCTGTAAAGGGAGAAAAATATGAGTGCGGGCGATTGGCATAAATAAGATGCCCTCGGATATATAAAGCCATTGTTCCTAAACTTAAAATGGAGAGATCTCTCCCAAAAAAATGCCGAATTTCGGCAAAAAGTTTTTATCTGCATATTGAAACGAAGAAAAAAATATGATAGAATATATTCGGGCGGCGATGCCGTCCTTCGGCCATAGAAAGGAGAAAATATAATGGCAAAGAAAATTAGTTTTAAAAATTCGGAACTGCTTTCGTCTATCGTGCTTATCCTTGTTGGACTTCTTCTTGCGATCTTCCGCGGAAGCGTGCTTGAGTGGATGATGACGGCTGTTGGCGTGATCTTCATCGTGCTCGGTATTCTTGATGTAGTCAAGAAAAACTGGGTAAACGGCGGCGTTAGCATCGTTATTGGCGCGGCAATTATCCTGTTTGGTTGGCTCCTCACGGAAATCGTACTTATCGTTCTCGGTGTGCTTCTTGCCATCAAGAGCGCGATCTCCCTCTACGAGATCCTCAAGAGCAAGAAAAAGAATATCCCCGAGCTTGTTTACGCCATCGCAGGAATCTTCCTCGGCGTGCTTCTCGCCTTCGGTAATCTCGTTTCCGTGCTCATTCTTATCGCGGGAATCCTTCTTATCATCGACGGCGCGATCGGACTTATCGGCGAGCTTAAAAAGTAAGAGACCGGCATATTTGGTAAGACCGAAAAAGACCAAAATCAGGAAAACTTCTCAAATCTGCCCACACCATATCAAAATTTAAAGAGACAGTCTCAAATGCGAAATTTGAGACTGTCTCTTTTCTCATTAAAAAACAACGTCAATAATAATTTGTCAAAATTTTAAGCTTATGTTTTAAACTATAATTTGCGCTTGACATTTTCAAACTCCTATGATATAATAATTTTGCCACTAGCCCCATGTAACAGGGCAGCGCTGGGAACTCCGCAGCGACAGAGAAGAATCTTTGGCTTAATACGGGTAGACTTCTCAATAACCACTCTTTCGGGAGTGGTTTTCTTTTTTTACTCATATTTCAATCTTGACAAATTCACCACGAGGGTGTATAATAATTAAAAAATTTAGAGGTAATTTTATGTTTGATTGGTTGCTTTTAGTGGGAACAGATGGAATACCTGAAACAACAATAACAATCAATAATTTTGATCAATTATCATTTTGGTTAGGTTTTATTGCCGCAACGCTACTTTGCGGAATAACTATCTTGATAATATCAATTTTTAAAAAACCTTAATTACTTATTTTTAAACAAATCAAGAGGTGATTTATATGTTTAATTGGTTGCTTATGGTTAATCCAGATAATATATCAGATGGCAGACAGATACCAATGACTAAAGATGAAATAATAATAGCAATAATACCTTTCATTTTAGGAATTATAGTAACAATATTTACCTTGTTAGTAATCAAAGCTTTCAAAAATAAATAGAGCTATTCTTTCTTGTTAAACAACTTTAACAAATATAAATAAAACTATTAGTAACAAAAATCCAACAATAATCTTGAGAAAATCAATAATTTCATTGGTTGGATCATCTTTCCGTAAAGAAAAGGACAGAGAGTTTTTGCGTTCTCTGCCCTTTTTTCTTTGCAATATATCGCAAATTCCGTTAGGAATTTATATCGCTGCTTTGTGCCATCACGGCACAAAGCACTCTTTATTCTCCGATGAGGGTGACTTTTGTGGGGATGTGATTTGTGGCGGGGATGACCTTTTCGGTGAGGTCGGCGGTGGAGAAGGCGAGGCTTGAGGTGTTCACCAGGGGGTGACAGCCGAACTCGGGGGCGGCGAGGAGGTCCTCGTCGATGAGCAGGCGCACGCGGTTTTCCTTATCGTTGATAAGACCGAGGACGGTGACTGACCCTGGGCAGACCCCGAGGAGCGACTCCATATCCTCGCCCGAGGCAAAGGAGAGCCTTGCGGTGCCGAGCTGACCCGAAAGCTCCTTCGTTTTGAAGGGCTTGGTTGCGGGCATCAGGAGGAGATAAAAGTCGGTTTTCTGGCGGTTGCAGAGAAAGAGATTTTTGCACATAACAACGCCGAGGTAGCGATCCACCTCCTCGCAAGCCTCCATAGTTTCAGCCGCGCCGTGGTCGGCTCTCCGATACTCAACACCGAGCCCATCGAGAAAGTCGTATGCCGCCGTCTCTCTTGCTGATCTTTCGTTTTCGGGGCGACCTTTGTAAACTTTTATTTCCATATTTCTGTTTTTTCCTTTGTTTTTTCTTAAATATCTATAAGCAGCTTTGCGCGGCTTGCGGGGTCGAGCTTGCGGTAATCGTCTATGGTGTAGCGGTTATCGTCCGAATCCCTCACGCGAACTTTGCCGTCCTTATAGACTCTTATATCGTGGTTACGGTTGCGGATATCGAAGCTTTTTATGCCGCGGTCGGTCTCAACCGTCCAGCGAAGGGTGCCGTACTTTTCCTGCTTTGAGATAATCTTTGTGATATGAGGGATGAGATAATAGTCGTCGAGCCCGAATTTTATTGCGGCGGCGGAGCTTTCGTTAAGGTCCTTGATAGCTCTTATAACAGCCACCTCCACGCCGCTCTCATCAAGGAGAGTTATATATTCCGACTCGCGGCTGATGGGAAAGAGGCGGCGAGGCTCAAGGCGATCGTGAACGGTGCCGTCCTCAAGGGTGAGGGTGACGAGATTGTTTTCACATTCTGTCACATGATCCTTATTGGTGAGGTAAATTCTAGCCATCGAATCTCTCCTCCTTTCTCATTTTCTCGGCGTCCTGCGCCATAGACTGGATCTGCACGAGCTTATAATATTTGCCCTTCATAGCGAGAAGCTCCTCGGGAGGACCGTTCTCAATGATCCTTCCGTTATCCACAACGAGGATCCTCGTTGCTCTCTTAAGAGTGGAGAGACGGTGAGCGATCATCAGGGTGGTTCTGCCTGCTATAAGCTTGTCTATCGCATCCTGAATAAGGTGCTCGGTCTCCGAGTCAACGGCGGCGGTGGCTTCGTCGAAGATAAGTATCGAGGGGTCCATCAGCACGGCGCGGGCAATGGAGATCCTCTGCCGCTCGCCTCCCGAAACACCCACTCCGCGCTCGCCGAGCATAGTGTCGTAGCCGTCGGGCTGTCTTGCTATGAAGCCGTGGGCGTTTGCGATATCAGCCGCGCCGATAACCTCCTCAACGGTGGCGTCGGGTCTGCTGTATGCAATGTTATTATAGATGGTGTCCGAGAACATTTGCGGCTCTTGCTGAACGTAGCCGATCTGCGCTCGGTATGCCGAAAGATCAAAGTTTTTGATGTTGTGTCCGTCCACGAGTATCTCGCCCGAATAGCCGTCGTAAAAGCGCATCAGGAGATTAACGAGAGTGGATTTTCCCGAGCCCGTGGTGCCAACTATTCCAACGATCTCACCCGGCTCTATTGTAACGGTTACGTCGTCTATGACCTTTTTCGTTCTGTCGAAGGAGAAGGTGGTGTGAAGGAATTCTATCTTGCCCTTAAGCTTATCGGGCACGACGTGGCTTTCCGCCTGCGTTTCGGGCTTGGCTTCAAGGATGTCGAGTATCTTCTCTGTGGATGCAAGGGCACTCTGGAAGGAGTCCGAAAGGTTTGCAAAGAAGGTCACGGGGTTATAGAACATTGATGCGTAGGAGATAAAGCTGACGATAAGACCTGCCGAGTAGCCCGCCTCGCCGTCTATTACCTTGCCGCCGCCAACGCCCCAGATGATAAGCGAGCCGCAGGTGACAAGGAAGGAAACGATCTGGGGAAAGGCTGTGGTGAGCTTGCCTATCTTCTTATCTATGGCAAGCCATTCGGCGTTCTTTTCCTCAAATTTTGCCGCTTGCCTTTTCTCTCCCGTGAAGGACTTGACCACCTTTATGCAAGGGATAGTGTCCGAAAGATTTGAGAAAACGGCTGCCCATCTGCGCCATATACGGCGGTAGAAGGGTCGGATCTTCTTTGAGAATATTCTCGTTACTATGGCAATAAAGATAACGGGAATAAGGGAAAGCAGAGTGAGGGTGGGATTAAGGGTGAGCATAATTATAACTATGCCCACAAGCTGGAACAGATGGACTACCGCCTCCTGGGTTATGCGAAGCATAAAGTTCTGAAGGGTGGAGGAGTCGGAGGATATTCTGCTGATGACCGAGCCCGTTGAGGTCTTGTCGTAAAAGCTCATCGGCAGATATTGCGCCTTGCGGTAAATGTCGTTTCGGAGGGCGTATACCGAGCGATTACCGATCTGGCGGAAATAGTATGCTCTTATGATACCGATGCCGTATTGGAGCACGTAGGTGGAGAATAGCAGAATTATCATTGCTATGAGTGCTCTGCCTGCGTCGCCGCCCAGGGCGTCGTAGATAAATTGAAGGGGTGCTATATCCGAGCTGCCCGAGCCCGAGGGGAACACCACGTCAACTATAAAGCCTGTGATCGTGGGGGGAACCAGTGCCATCATCGTGGTGATGAGGGAGAGGATAATACAAAAGATTATGAGAGGCAGCTGAGGCTTCATATAGCCCGAAAGCTGCTTGATTATTTTGATCTTGGAGCGGCACATAATGCACTCCGCACCTGGGTGAAGAAGGGTTCTTCCGCACTTCGGGCAAACCGAAAGGGCGCGCTCAAACACGACCTCCATTACGGCGAGCTCGTCGTCCAGGTTTTCGCCGTCGCGGACTCTTGAAATGAAGGTCGCCGCGCTGTCGCACAAGGCGGCAACAGAGTAGGTGTAGCGGTAGAAGACCTCGCGCTTACCGCTTGGCATAACGGCGGAGAGGGTTGCGTTACCGTACATTCTCTTAGACTTCACGTCCTTCATATCCGAGAACGGGATATTGCGCACAGGCTCGCCGTTTGAGCAATAATAGGTGATCGAGCTTTTGGTGAAGATAAGAGCCGTTTCGGCATACTTGCCCGAAAGGGACATATCCCCAACGATAACGAAGAGCACACTCTCGCCCTCGTCCGTCATTTTTTCGACTATGGCCTTAGCACCGTCAGGCAAGGGCTTGTTCTTTAGAACGTAGATGTCCTGCTTTTCCATAATCAATATTCTTCCTTTCGATCTCACCGCGCTTGCGGCAGGCTTGCCGAAGCCAAAAGGAATTCTCCTCTTTAGCTTTAGCTAAAACCATCATACACGAATTAAAAATAATTGCAATAGAATTTCAAAAATAGGTCAAAAATGTAAAGCAAAAATCAAATTTTTTAAGAAATTTATATATCAAACTTTGTAAAATTGACACGTCTTGAAAGACCCCCGCAAAACCGCCCCGAAATTTATAAAACATAAAGTACATCTACCTTCTATCACACCCAAATCATAAGACTTCTCGCTCCCCTTTAGCAAACAAACGACAAATTTTCTAGGATTTATTGACATACGACAGGGAATTGATGTATAATTAAAGTAGTAAAGGTGAGACCGAAAGAGGTATTGAGGCGCAAAATTATCCGTTTGGATGCGGAGGATGATATGAAAAGAATACTATCAATAATAGAAATTGTGTTTATAATCCTGATTATGTGCGGCTGTAACATTAAGGATAGCAACAATGATGTGGCGAGCGGCACAAAAGAAATTCCATTTCAAAGCCTCGAAAGCTATGGAAATTTATTTGAAGACGTAGAGTTTCCCCTAACCCTTGAAGAATTAGATATCTGGGATGAAATAGGCTCGATCGAAACAAGGGAGTATGCCATTGAGGTGGGAGATCGTTTGATAGAGGAATATAAAAAATCGGGGAAATACTCGGATTTTGTGCTCTGCTCCTACGTTTATTATTCCAAGGAAAACGCTTGGAGATTTGATTACTCGATAGATCAAAGCACAAGTGATACAGATGAACTTATTGATTGCAGTGTAATGTATATTGTGATCGACGGTGGAGACGGAAGATTGATAGCTGCCTGGGTAGAAGAATAGAAGGAGAGCATTTGATTTTTCTCGCGGCAACATATATGACTCGGAAAGAGAATTGAATATGCGAAACAAAAAGATATTTAACAACTTGTTTGATTCAATAATTGTGACCGTACTTTTTTTGGTGAGTGTGTTGATTTATTTGATTTTGCTACGGTTTTGTGTATTCGGTAATAATGGGAATAATCTAATATCATTTTTTATTTGCACAGGCTTTTGCGGTGTACTTATTGCGTTGTGTGCCGTTTTGTTTGTAAGAGGTCGCTGCTTCGAATACTGGATATTATCAGATAACTCAATTGTGAGTAAAAAGCCATTTTCCAAAAAACAGATCGTAATGCTGTCTGAAATTGAAAAGGTAGAAAAGAAGATAGTACCGGCACTGGTTTTTGAAGTTTTCAGAAGTGAGGCATACGTCATATATTTCAAAACCGAAAGAATCGTGATCTTAATAAAAGAGAAAAAAGATTATTCGGAATTGGATAAAGAATTGGCAAAATTAATCAATGAGTAGCAAGTATTTGTAAAAAGCTGACGCTAAATAAATTTCGGATCGATGAAATTAGAATGTTTATTTGAGGTGGATTAGTGAAGGATTTTTATGATGAATTTATCAAGCTTTCTTTGCAACAATGTACCAAAGAAGATTATGTTGATAAATCAAAAGTAAAAAAGCACAATCAAGCATTAAAAAAACTCGGTTTGTTAATTGCTGAAATAAATGAGAATGAACGTGAGAAGGTTTTAAGTAATCTTCTGAGCCATTGCGATTCGAGGGTGGTGATAAACGCAGCGTCATTTTCTTTACAATTTGGTGTGTTGTTTGAAGAAGCCAGAAAGGCTTTGGAAAAAATCTTAGCTTCAGAGTGTGATTCAACATTTATTTTTTCTGCCGAAATTTTACTGAAACGGTACTATTAATAAACCTACGGAAACGGTTATGCTGAAAGATACGTTCACGCCGAGCTTGAAAGGCTCGGGGAGGTGTGGTATACTGTTGACGGTGTTGAAACGATAATATTAAGCAGGTGATGTTTAAATGAATAAAAGAACTGACAAAGATAGAAACATTCTATTGCGCATAAAATCTGCTTCATTTCTATTTATTGCTGAGAGCTTGCTATATTGGTTGCTTTATTTCATTACCTTTTCGAGCATAGTCTTACGATATGCGATTGTCTACAGCATTTTGGGCTTATCGGATGTGTTTACGAACAACATACATTCGGATTCTGTATCCGACGCCGGATTTGTGGATAGAACCATAAGATATAATTTCATTCTTGCTGCGGCATTTATGGTAGGTTTTATAAGATTATTAATGTTCAACTTGGTTGTTTCGTGTATAGGAATGGCATTACCTGTTATATGGGTAGCGATTTATATTCTAATTCCGTACCGATGGAAAATCATAAATTGGATAAGGCGGAAGATTAAAAAGAAAAAGCCGTAAAGGAATGTCTATTGGTTTGAAAAGAACTTCTCGGTTACAGAGGTTATTACTACGACGCCGACTTCGGACTTTATTATCATTTTAGAGTTAAATTTGCGTAAGAGAAAAAATATATGAATAAGATATATTATACCTATGGTAATCCCTTTAAAGTGAAATTCAGGGAACATTATTGTTATATATGTGGCGAAAAATTAATGATTGTTAAACATCGAAAGATTGTAGATCAAAAATCAGAAGAAGCAAAATATTATGATTTTAATGCTGGAGATGGAGCGATAATGGGAGGGTCGTGTGAATTTATTCATAAAGTATTTTTCTGTCCTCAGTGTTCTCAAAATATTGAATTCATAACTCAAATCAATAAAGAAGATATAGACATTATAATTAAACGTGTTCAAAAGCATTTTCAGAAAAAAGGTAGAAATATTACTATTTCCAAATGCTTTGAAAATCATAACGAAGAAATCGTAGAAAAATGTGCAATTGAATTGATAAAAAATTTATGTCTTGTTATAGAAGAAAACGGTAAGAGCACACTAGTTTACAAGATTCCATTAACTAGAAAAGGATATTGGGAAAGGCCGTATTATTTTAAAATAAGCAAAAGAAAATTAATAAAATATTTGGGGCAGTAAAATATATGAGTGCAACCGAGCAACGGTATGCTAGCGTATTTTTTAGCAGGAATGTACGTCATAGAAACAATTTACTCAGCTTTAAGTCCTGACCCTGAATTAAGGGCAATTCAAAGAGGGTATGTATTAAAATGAGAAAAATCAAGATTATTGTATTGATATGTATTAACATTATTACGGGGTTAGCTCTAGCACTGTCTATTGTGTTTTGTTTCTTGGACGAACTGGTTCCGCATGTAGCAAATCAGTTTTTAGAAGGACTAAATATTTCGATTGAATCTCATATATTGACGTACTTATCTTTTCCAATTGGAATAATAGCGATAATTGCTTCTTACCTCTTGCTTAAGGTCAGGATCGACTTCAAGCATTTCAAATTAAAAGACTATGAGCTTTATATCAAAGAAAATCCGTCGGAAGAAAGTATTGGTGAGATCCCAAATAAAGACCATCTTTTCAGGTGTGCAGAAAGAATTTGGATTCAAAAATACGGCGAAAAAGTATTAGACGAGAGGCCTTACCTGCTATTTCGTGATTTTATAAAAGACGTGTGGTTGGTTAGGGGAACACCCCATAAAGACGAAAACGAAACGTGTCATATAATAGTGAATTGCAAAGATGGAAAGGTTCTTGCCGTTTGGCGAGGTGTACCAAAGGACTAAAATTTTAGTCTCGAAGCATCCGAAAAAATGCACAAGATATAATGAAATTTGCGCGAGACTCATTGAAAGATGCGGCAATTCCGGTTGAAGATGTTTTTGCAAAATTCATCGTTGGAGGTTATCGATGAAAGCGTGGAAAAATAAAAGGGGCGGCGGAGGTAGTTATAACTACAGATTGCTTTCAATTTGGGCGTGGTGCTCAATTGCAATAAATGCAGTTATTGCAATTCTGTCCGGAAAACTTGGTGCAATGACGCCCCGAGGTATGATCATATTAGGTATTATGGTTGTGCTGGATATTTATGCCAATGGATCTTTGATTTTTTCACAATATCACGGTCATAAAAAACAATCGACAAGCTTGATATTTGTTTACGAATATATTATGCTTATCGCTGCAACAGGAGTATTACTGTATTACTTGATCAACGAGGAAGAAATCGTTGTTTCGATAATAATAGTAGCGGCATTAATTATAGAAATTGCAATTGCATTTTTAATTCCGTACCGATGGAAAATCATAAATTGGATAAGGCGGAAGATTAAAAAGAAAAAGCCGTAAAGGAATGGCAGCTCGATGGATTTATCGGGCTGCCATTTTTTCTTAAGCGGATTTTGAATGAATAATGAATAATGAAGTCGCTTCGCTGATGAAGAATGAATAATTAAGGTAGCTTTTCTTCCTTTGGGCGAAAAGCATTTTATTATATATTGAAAACCGTATTATTCACTATTCATTATTCATTATTCATTCGTTCCGTGCTCCTTCGGCCAGCCGAAAGGGAAGAACCGGCAAGCACGCTGGTCCCTTCCTCCAAAGCTGCGCGGGAG
>JAFQRL010000002.1 GCA_017410065.1 Clostridia bacterium
GAGGGTTGTAGAACAACGAGAACAATGCTTACCTTCGGTTAGTCCTGTTTCGATACAAGTAGGAGCTACGGCAGCATCGGCAACCTCAATATGACCGAGCGCACCGACGGTAGTTTGTGCCACGAGTGTTGCATTGCAACGAGAACAATGCTTACCTTCGGTTAGTCCTGTTGTCGTACAGGTAGATGCTACGGCAGAGTCGATAACTTCTGCATGACCAAGTGCATCAACGGTAGTTTGTGCTACAAGGGTTGCGTTGCAACGAGAACAATGCTTACCTTCGGTTAGTCCTGTTTCGATACAAGTAGGAGCTACGGCAGCATCGGCAACCTCAATATGACCGAGTGAGCCGACGGCGATCTGTGCCACGAGGGTTTTATTGCAACGAGAGCAATGCTTACCTTCAGTAAGTCCTGATTCCGTACAGGTAGGAGCTACGGCAGCATCAATAACTCCAATGTGACCGAGTGCACCAACCGTAGTTTGAGCGATTAGTATTTCACCGCATTCAGTACATTTAATGCCGTCTGTTAGACCGAGCTCGGTACAAGTAGCGTTTTTACCTTCAATAGTAATTGTTTCTGTGTGCGCACATTCCGCATCTCGCACAAAATCGCAATTATTACAAGATTTGTCATATTTATCGGTGTACTCGTGCGGTTTTATCGGGATTACAATAGCCTTTTCTAATTCCGTACCGCAAACCGAGCATTTCTTGCTATCACTCAATCCTGTCTGTGTGCAGGTTGCATCATATCCAGCAGTAGTTGTGGGAGTGTGTTCTTTCGCAGGTATACTTGTTTGAGAAACGATGATTTCACCGCAAGATGAACATTTTGCACCTTCGCTCAATCCGCTTGTGGTGCAAGTAGGGGTGACCGCTTTAAGCACTTCCGTTTCCGTGTGCTGACAGTTTAGATCTCTAACATAATCACAGATGTTACATCTACTATCTTCATCATTGTCGTATGTATGACTTGCGAGAGGCAGAGTTGTTTGTTCAACTGTTATAACACCACAAACAGAACAATGCTTGCCTTCGGTGAATCCAGTCGCTTCGCAAGTAGCAGAAATGGCTGCATCAATGACTTCAGTATGAACATTAGTTTTAGCAACCGTAGTTTTTTCTTCTGCTGAACATTTGGAGCAGATTCTTACAAGTTCTCCTTCGTCTTTACATGTTGCTTGTTTGGTAGTATTCCAATCTCCAAAAGTATGTTGGCATACAGTTGTAGTATCATCATTCGCCGATGGTTTATCACCTTGATCACAAGCAGAAAAAGTTAATACACATATCAACAAACATAATGTTAACCATAATGTCCTTCTCATCGTCATACCTCCATGTATACAAAAAAGGTGCGCAACCGAAGCCACGCACCGAAAAACGCAAACTCCGATAGCTGCGAAACTAACCTTATTGAAATAAGCATTTTATTGCCTTCCACTAAGTTAGAATTTGCGTTTTTACCAAATTCATGCGTGGAAGCGCAAAAAGGGTATAGTACCCCCTTGTGAAGCCAAAATGCACAATTTCAATATTTAGTTAGTTTCGCACATTTATTATACCACATTTTTATGAATAAATCAAGTAATTTCAAGGAATTAAACAAGATATAAAGCAAAACCTCCGAGTTTTTCCCGGAGGTTGAAAGTTATTTTAAAAATGATTCGTCTGAAACCATCGTGAATAGTGCGAATAAGAGTGCTGTAATATGTATGGAATAATAGTTCGAATATGCCGTGTTGCAATGTGCTAAATCATTTCTTAAATTTACCGTTCCGGTTCCAAACAAAAGTGTGGCGAAAGATGTAAATCTATCATCTGCAATGTTTTTAAACGCTTGGCTCTGTAACAACTGATTTAACGTAATTTTGTTGCACAACAAATTTGCGAGATCTCTATCATTCGCTTGAACAATGTTATATTTTAGCAAGAGGTCATACTGCATTTGCGTACAGGCTACTATGGGATTGAAATTAGCTGTCGTTGTTCTGGTCTGAATGATTCCGTATTGAAACTGAAGAAAATCAAATAACTTATTTTCATCTGATGTAAGTGTAACTCTACCGGCATCTATCTCAGCTTTTAAGTCGACTATGTATTTCTTGGCATAAATTCTTTTTGTATGCTCTTTTATGTCTTTTTCAATTAATGTGGCAAATATCAAAGTTGCCCCATAGGCTGGTTTCAAATTATCGTTTTTACATCTTATCAACTCATCATAAGCACTTAAAAACATTGAACGCGTGCTGATCGCTCCGCTTACACCATCCTCCACTCGAGCAATACGATTCTTTTCTTTATCAAACACGTTCAAGAAAATACCGCCGAGGATAAAAGCGAGGTTATAATAGTAAATCATTTGAGCTTCTTTATCAGCAATATTGAACCCTTCAAATGACGGAAGTGCCGTGTAATCGAAAGTTGCATTGCTTTTGTCATAATCACACATTTGAACAATTTCATCTAATAACTTCAATTTTTCTTCTTTGTTAGAATAATTCTCGTATTGGGAAAAATGCTGAATCTTTTGCTCTACATAGGCATTCAAATCATTTTTGTTGATAAGCTCAAGCCCCTGTCCCATTGAAAATTTAAAGTTCTTTACAAAAAACATTTTATACCTCCTAAAAGTTTTGTAATTGATTATATCTTAAAAAGGACATACAATGCAAATTGCACTTGTACATCCCAAAGCAATCTATATTCTTTATTTCAAACCTAAATGGCGTAAAAATTGGCGTAAGACACGAAAAAGCAGGAAATGAACCTACTTCGTGATAACCCTCTGCCGAAAGGGCAGATTTTGAGCTAATTAAGCGGTTATTTTTACTTTTTTGAAAGCGTAGCAGTGGTCTTTTTCGCATCTGCAATCCAATTATTTCTCTACGCCATTTTTACTCCATTTTCGTATGGATTTGCATAGAGATACGTGGACTTATAATTTGGTTGGTTGTGCGAAAAAACACGCAGTATCAAGCTTTATCGGCATTTTATGGAGAAATAAGGAGTTATGAAATCGGTACGTTTGCCCTCGATACCAAGTTTCATATTTATCTGTTCTCCTTTAAAAGTCTTTATTTTTCAAGGGTTTTCGAGGGTACGGATAAGCGGTTACTCCACCATTACTCCACCAAACCGTACACCATTAATGAGTTCTGCCGACAATCTTCACTTTTGAGGTACACCATTTAAGTGAAAGCGTCTTCCCAAATCTCGTCGATTTCAGACGAATTTGCTCCCTCAAACTGTTTGATTGCGTTTACCATAGAATCGTCCGTTACGTGAACGTATTTATCCATCGTTGTCTGGATACTTGCGTGACCGAGAAGCTTTTGCAGAACCTTGGGAGGCATCCCTCGTTCGATTGCTCTCGTTGCGTATGTATGACGAAGGACGTGCATCGAGAAATGCTTGATGCCTGCCTCGTCGCAGAGCTTGTAGAGGTGTGTGTCGTAGGAACTGTTTTTTGCCGGTGCTCCCGTCCTATAGTTTATAAACACAAGATCCCGCATCACGAGAGTGGATTTTTGTCCCGTATAACGATCCATGTAGTCGAGCGTTTGTGACAGCATCTCCGATTCCTTTCTCTCTCCGATTTTTGAATGAACAATTTCAAGAATCGAATACGCTCGCTTTGTGAGAGGAATCGTTCGGTAGCTTTGCGGAGTTTTGGGTGGTCCTGCACGCCAAGAGCCTTGCTTGTGTCTGAACTCTAAGGTCTTGTTGACTGTAAGTCTTCGTTTCTTCCAATCAATCGCATCCCAGGTAAGACCAATCAATTCTCCCGTTCGCAAACCCGTTTCCAGCAACAGCGCATACTGATAATAGTTATGAGAACGCTTTGCAACCTCCAAAAATTTTTCTTGTTCTTCAACCGTCAGAGCACGAATGTTGCTTGGATCACTAATGGGTATATTGACCTTTAACCCATCCATCGGATGCTTTGCAATCATATCGTTTAATCTTGCCGATTTGAACATAGCTCCCATTGTTGTGTAGGTTTGAAGAATGGTCGAACCCTTGTATGTATCATACATACTGTTCACAACCAGTTTGCAATGAAGCTGTTTTACATCCGCTAACCGCAGATGTCCGATAATTGGCTTCATGTTTCGGATATATCGTTCGCGGTAGTTCCGAATTGTGTTCGGAGCTAAATCGCCAACGATCCTTGTAATCCAGAAATCAAACCATTCATCGACCGTCGTGTTGGACGGAAGAAACGCTTCCGAATGCTTGTCTGCATACCTTGCTTCTTCAAGCCAGTTTCTCGCTAATGGGAGTGCCGGAAAGCTTTTTTCGCACCGTTTTCCATATCGGTTTACAAATCTTGCGACATATAAACCATCTTTCCTTTGGCAGATGCCTTTGCCAATTTCTTTGCCTTTTAGGTTTTTGCCCAAATTGTACTCCTTTCTCTATCGAAAAAAGAGCCAATGCAACAAATTATATTATATCACATTGGCATAGATTTTTCAATAGCTCTTGCCTAAATAATCAGCGTATTTTGAATAAAATCCTCGAACGCTTTCCGTTTGACGAGCTTCTTTGTGCCAACAAACAGAACAAACGTACAGTTTGGCTTTCGAAGCAACTGATCGATCTTGTTAATACCGATATTGCTGTACTCCGCAGCCTCTTTGATAGTTAGTGCCGCTTTCAAGTGAATAGGTACTTGGATATTGTTCTTCTCTATAATCTGCCTCCTTTCTTATAATTGTTTGAGTGGTGTTTGTGGTGGAGTATTTTGTTTGTATGCCTCAAACTCATTCTGTATCGATAGAAAACTGTGTGCTTCACCTCCTTTCAAGTTTTCTATCATCTCACTCAGATCGAGCTTAAAATCTGAGTTTGGAGAAAGGCGGGTTTATTTGCCTTTCAACTGTAATCACACTTAAAACTCTCGATTTTTATACTTTTTTTCAAAAAAGTTGAAATTTTCCCCCAAGCTTTTCTGATTTTTCAAAGGAGCTTTTAAGTGTCTTTACTAATACAGTGGGAATTTTGACGCAAAATCTCATCACGTTTCCAAAAATTTTTGAAAATTATTTTCGTTTCAAAAATTGCATAAGAAAAAGCCGTTATCGAAAGCGTTACAAAAACGCCCTGATAGCGGCTTATCTATTCCTGCGCCAAAATGAAAAGTGTAAGCTAAAACCGGAACTCAACGTCCCGATCGAAGCTTACACTTTTTGACGATACTATTATAACATATTTACTTTAACTTGTCATCGGCTAATCTCTGCCTTTTTTCTGCCTTTTTTGTGACATGATTAACTGGTCATTATTTTAGTAAAAAAATCTTTTATCGATGATTGATCATAAACCTTTTCGACTTCTTTGCAAATTAAAATGACAAGCTTTTCTTTTGATCTTGTCAAGGCAACATAAAGTGCGTTTTTTATTTTATTTTCCGCAGTTTTATCTAAAAAAAGATAGGGTGCTAATTCGCTCGTGAGTATGAAGAGGCATCGTTCCCCCTCTAATCCCTTTATGCTTTCAATTGAAGAAACCTCATGTTTTTTTGACGTAGTTGTTTGTTTAACTAACAGTGCATCCTTAACTTTTGCATATTGTTGCTTTGAAAGTGTTCCTGTATGTGTCTCCAAACGATTTATTATTTGTTTTTCGGGTTTGCCTTGATTATAGAGATCAATCATTCCCTTGGTGTAATTGTATGATCGAATTTCTCGAACTTGTACATCAGGCTCAATCTCACACAAAATAGTATAGATTTCGTAATATAGTGTATCAAACCTTGATGGTCTTTCCAACACATTACTATGTGTTTCGAACAGATCGTTCTTTTGATAAATGTATTTCAAATCAAATTGAGATGATAACAGAGTGTCTATATCACAAGAACTCTCAAATATAACCTCTATACTACCGCCGGTTTTTTCAGAGGTTTGGCGTTCATTTTTGTGAATCAAGGAATTTGTGATTTTAAGATGTTTAGCTGGACAACGATGGCAAGTTGCATCATAAATAACCGATTGTGGTCTTGCATTGATTAACTCTCTAAAATAACAATACCCGCGAATATCTTGTTTTGGATCGCCTTTAAGTACTACCTCAATTCCTTCAGAATCAAGTTTTTCAAAAATTTCCTTCATATGTCCATCAATATCTTGAGCTTCATCAACAAATATCGTTTGGCAATATGATTTGAAGGTTCCCAAAACAATGGATCTGTAATCCTTTTGAAGTTTTTTATCAGTACTCTTTTTCACTACAACCCATTTAGCTTTTTCAGGTATCGCCTCTATATGAAGTACATTTCTTCTATCCAATTCTGCGAGTTTGTAATTTTTGAATTCTGGCTTATCGGGAAGTTCTATAGTGGAAATTGAACCATAGTGTTTGTTGTAAATTACATAGTAGTAAGGGGATACAAATTCTTGGAACAAAAAGGAATGAATTGTACATACAATAATGTTTTCAGGAATCACGTCATAATGGGACAATAATTTATCCTTAATAGACTTTACTGCATTGTTAGTAAATGCAACACAAAATATTTTTTTATTTGAAGAATTTTGTTCGTGTTTTTCAATGATTTCTTTAGCAAGTCCTGTTGTTTTTCCTGCACCTGCCCCAGCAACATTAATTATCATCTTTTTTACCTGCCATAAAATCAAATATCGCCTGTATATGTGCTGGCATCTGCAATCCAACTAAACTTCCATTAGCAATATCGTGGCTAATAGTAAGCATAACTTCTGCTTTTTGAGATCTCCACTTGTCAGACAACTGATCTTGTGTTAATCCTGTCCACCCAAATTGAGTTCCATATTTACTTTGCAATAAGGTATAATTGCTTCCAGTTTTTACAATTTCCGGTTCCAATGTGTAATTTTTTGTTGTTGTAACAAGAATTGATTGGCACGAATTATATTTCTCGTGGTTCGCTTGTGCGGCGGGTTGATTATCATAATCTCTAACGATTCCTAAACGTTTGTGGCAATTACTGTTTGTTTTCTGCCATATTTCAATGATTTTTGTAAATCCTTTATGAAATGATAGAACATCAATATCACCGAGTGTGCTTTGAGAAGCTTGGTATGCCTTAATAAATAATTCTTCAGTTATACCTTCTACCAATATACAACGATGAGACAAGAACAATTTGTAGATATCGGTATTAGGATTTTTGGAAAGATAATTGCGTTCTTCATCATTAAGTTCTGTTGAAAGTGCATACGCTTCTCCTGCATCCAACACCACTACACTTTCCAAGGCGTGTTTATTTAAAAATTCTGTGCTATGGGAAGAAAAAATGAGCTGAACACTTTTGTTGTCTTTTGTCAAAGCATTAATAAAACTGCACATCAATCGAATATTATTGATGCACAAATGTGCTTCGGGCTCTTCCATAATCAAAACATTTATTACGGTATCACATTGTTTTTCTTTCCACGAATTTAACAACACGAGTAATAATATTAAATTTCTATACCCCAATCCTTGTAATGACAAGCTTTCATCCGCGTACCCGAGTTTTACTCCATTTAAGATAGTTGACAACGGCGGCATATTGGGCAAAATGCTAATACTTGAAATAAAATCCTTTGCTCCAGGAATCGAACTATAATCCTGCCAATTGAGCACACTATCAACATCTCCGGCCTTTTTTACTTCATCGAAAAAAGTTTGATATTGCTTTTCTATATGAACTAAATTTTCGTTGCTATATCGAGACTCTAATAGTTTTACAAGAGATTTATATCCAATCTTGCTGTTATCATATGAAAAACCATCTCTTTCTGCGGGGAGCATTGTATATTTAAAATATCTCAATACATCATATGCAACCTTCACTTCTTTTTCAGGGACCACTATTGAGTATGTGTACAAACTAATCGGTAGAAGATTACGCTTAACATCTGAAATATTTACAGATGAATCCGATAGAATCTCTTTTACATATTCCAAAAGCTTAGACGGCATATCTACGGTAAAACGATATAATAGCCCATATTGAATATTGTTATTAGTTATTTTGAAAGCTATATCTTTTACATAATACAACTCATCCGTTTCAGGTGTAAAGTGAATTTCCACAGAAACAACAGGAATGCTTTTTATAAAATCATCTAACAAAAGGGAGCCTTCAACAATTTGATCTCGATGCGTTTCCAAATATTTAAAATACTCGTTTCTCGCTTTTGAATTGATGTCATCCCAGGTTAAATGTTTAGAAATCGTGTTATCCTCGGAGTAAAGTGGAAGAGACAGTGCACGCAATATATTGCTTTTACCACTATTGTTTTCTCCAATGAAAATAGTAGTTCCTTCAGATTCAAAAGATGTTCCCTCAATATTTCGATAATTTTTTATTGTGATTTCAGAAATCTTCATAATTGCCCTCTGAGTTGTTATTCCAATTAGTCTGTTTTTTTGCGGGAGAATATAATATTTTGTATTCTCCCACAAGTCAATTGATTTTTACTCCGCTATGCCATCCGTATCAAAGATATGATCCAGCTCGTCCGAAGTCATAGCGCGAAGCACTTTGTCGCGAACGACCATATCGGTCAGATCCAATCTAGCGAACTTACTTCCGCTGGCATTGTTGTTCTTGTGAATCAACTGAATTCTGCCAATGCGGTTCTCATTTCTTGCATACTCTGCAAGAGCTTTTGCCTTGGGAAGATTATCCGCATACTGATTTCCATGGGGCTCAAGAATGTCTACGACATACTCAGCATAAGGATCGCTACGCACTACCAAGAAATCTGGATAGAATGCTTTCTTTTCTCCACCGATTTCATAAGGCAAGCAGAGCGCCCACGTGCCTCTTGAAGGATTACGCAACCAGCAAACGAAATCGTTTCTGCGTGCTTCTTCCTCTATAAGCGAGCTTTCCCACCCGTTCAGCTTGATTTTTGCGATTCCGGTTTCGGGAGATGCAAGCAGATGGTTATCGTATTCAGTTCCTTCGGGATCTTCACGAACACAAATATTTTCGGGAATCGCGAAAATCTGCTCGCTGATTACATCACTATCCGCCATAATATCGTGATATTTTTTCTTGCAGGAATCCGACTTACTAACAATGGCGATACGATACTTTTTGCTGAACTCGTTCAGCTTTTTCTTCGCATATTCACCAAGCTTTGTCCTACAATCATCATCGTTGGCAAAGAGCACACAGTCAATTTTGTGAGCATTGGGATCGTCTTCATCGTAATACAAATATCCGTATTTGCTTGGGAAGCCATAGCGTCCAAGCTTGGCATCTGCATCTCTTACACGCCTGTCAAGGTCGTTCTCAGACATCATAGTAAGATCGTCAAAGTAATTATCAACCAAAGCTTGTCCGAATGGATCAAATACTTGAATCGATAATTTGAATTCCAATACTTGTTTTGCGAGTTCCTCATATTTACCTGTGCGGTGAAGCTCATCAACGTATGCACGAATCAAACCGAGAACGTCATCAATAACTTCATCACGTGCATTTTGGTAAATAAGATTATGTGTAAGAAGATCAGCGAGGTCAAGAAGCGATTTGAGGTAATCATTGATGCGGTCATGACGGATAAAATACGTCAAATAACCTTGTGCATTGATGAAATCAATGATCTCAACGCGGTCAATATCCGTTTGAATTACAAGCTGCCTGCCGGGTGCGGGCGGTGTAAACAACGGAGTAGTCGGCGTGCTTGGCGCGGGGACGGTAACGGTCATCAGAGGATTATATTCCGGTGCATTGTTTTCTCCTACAGGAGCAGAATGAGTATGGGACGGAACAGAAAGATTATCGCTTGCCGGTGCAGTGGTGACAGGTGCCACAGAGTTTGCATCGGCTGAAACGGGTGCATCAAACATGCTCGTTTGTCCGGGAACGCCAACCGGCTGGCGTGTATTTCTCGGTGTGTGAACCGTCCAAGTAACATAGGTGGGCTCTTCAAGAGATTCTCCGTTGATTTCCGTAGGAATATCTCCACCCTCATTGCTTTGCAGTTCTTCTACTACATGCTTAACAGTTTCTTTGTTGAAGTAAGGCAGGTAGAGCTTTACATCATTCAAAAACTCATCGCGCTGTACGCGCATCTGCAAGGGAGTTCTAACCATTCTGCCAAGCAACTGTGCGATATAGGTGGGATCATTACGCACAGCAAAGGACATCATGGTCTCTGCTCTGGGGCAATCCCATCCCGTTGACAGTGCTTCCTTAAAGAATACAACCTTGATCTTGTGATCGTCAGCAATTTCGGATGCCTTCACGTGCAGAATTTTAAGACCGTTTAATTCAACAGTCGTATTTTCACCAAAGCAATGGACAACTTCACCCAGCGCAAATCGTTTGCCGAGCTTTTCTTCGATTTTGGCAAGAACGTCTTCAAGGTTGGTATCGGATAACGTCGAGCCGCTTCCTTTACGAACCTGAACTACGAAAACAGGATCAACGTTTGCATAGTGCTGCTCAGTCGTATACTGCTTCCATCTTAGGCACTTTTTCTGCCATTCTTCCACGGCGGCTTCCAAAAGCACCATATCGTTATTCTTTTCGGGATCCTCGGGATAGGTGATCGCAATTCTATCCTTGAGAAGACCAGAGCTGCGAACGTCATCGGCAGTAATGACATACTTTTGGAGTCCTACGTTCGTTATATTGCCAACCAACGTATTGAATCTATCTGCCGTTGCACTGATACCGAGAATTACGGGCATTGAACGCATCGTGCGCTTAATACCGTTTTCCATATATTCATAGCCCTTGATAAAGCGCTGCATAATGGTCGTGTCGGTACCTGCTTCGCGTTTGCTTTTTGCTCCACGGTGTGCCTCATCAATGATAAAATACAAGTGATCTGATTTGTTCTGAATCGTATTATCAAGCGTTTCCCAAATCGTATACTGACGCGAATCGGAATGTTGACTCAGCTTGGCACTACGGCTGATCTTCTGTGTATTGAGAAAATAAATATTGCCGTCCTCAAGCATTTCCATATCAAAGGAATCCTCGGATATGGTAACACACTGACCGAAACGAAGCTTGCTCGTTTTAAGCTCAATCTTTGCCTTGGACTGCTCGTTCAATTCCGGAGAATCTGACAGCCAAACAAAGATAGCTTCGGGCTGCTCGGCATAAGTCGTCCCATCCGGCATAGTTGTGCCAAAGTAAATATTCTCAATCAATGCTGCGGCAATAATGGTTTTACCGGCACCGGTGGGCGCTTGCAGAGAAACGACCTGAGTTTTATGCCTGCGCTGATATGTACCAAGAGCTTCCGCAATATCAAGACGCAACTCTTTTACGGCTTTTTCCTGAAAGGATATTAAATCTACCTTCATCTGCTGTTCCTCCCTGCATTTATTCTAAAGTTATCGAGATAATCTCGGTATAATTGATACGTTTTCTTACCTTCAAGAGCTTTTGTCATAGAAACAAATCCTGCCTCATAATCGGTAACAAGATAAACAACCTCAATTTCGGGATGCTCGTCCAACTGATTCTTGAACTCTGCAAAAGCATTCTCGTTATTCAAAATCGCCATCTTATTTTTAGGCAGAATAAGCATCTCGGGAACATTCCCATCAATCGTAGGACACTCACCGATAGCCCCCGCCTTCATCCACAAAGTAGATAACAGCTCTTTGAATTGCATACCAAGTGAAACCTTGGTTTTATCAAGGAATCCGAGTTTGAAGAAGACGGCATTTGCATGAAAGCCATCGGATCGTTTGATTTCGGCCAATTGGGGAAGTTTTTGTACTTCTTTTTTAATATATATTTTTTTTGAAGTGGGCTTTCCAGTCTTTTTAGAAACGATAGTATCCTCATCGTCTATTATATATTCTTCTTCGATAACACCATAATCACCATCTAAAGGATTGCCGTTCACATCTTTGCCAAGAATACTGCAAACTGTCCGAGGCCATGTTACATATCGCGCTATACCCTTATTTTCCCATTCTTCGTCTCCTTGCTTAATACCACGTGCTTCAAATTCATTTTTTTCAGCTTCACTGATCTCATTGTTTGTTATCATTATACAACGACGTTTACCACCATCTTCCGCATTAAGAAGATTAGTGGCGTGAAGTGTTGTACCCGAACCGGCAAAGAAATCAACAATCAAAGCGTTGGGTTTGTTGGCGGTTGCATAATACAAACAATCTTTAACTGCATACAACGATTTTGGATAAGAAAATCTGTTTGGTGTAAGAATTGACTTTACAATGTTTGAGCCAAACCACTGAGCATCATGAGTGTGCTTGTTCCAATTCGTTGTTGGAGGGATTTCTTTGCTTTCATAATAAAATGCATTAACACTGCCATCATCGCAAATGTTTTTAATAAAGGCTTTTCCGGATTCAATGTCAGAAATTATTCCTCCAGTTAGGTATGAGATAACATATTTCTGCGGTTTATTGGGAGTGTGTTTTCCAACTCTTATATATCCTTTATTTAAACGAGCGAGAAATTCTTCTTTCACGCATCCCCACATCATTTCCATCCCATTATCGCGAATTGGAAAAACTGCAGTACACCCAGCAGGAGCAACAACATCACACATTTTGTCCACTCCAAAAATAAGGGGATCTCCTACCGAATGGATCTTCTTTGTACTATCATCAACAAATACAGGATAGAACTGCTTTTTTGTTTTATTCCATGTGTTTGTTGGTCCAGATCTACGTAAAGTATCCCAAACCACTGGCGTATTTTGGCCTTCACTTCCATCCAAAGCAATAGAAGCAGAACCTATTCTGACAAAGAACAAATATTCATCGGTTCGAGAAAACTCATATTTGCGTCCTGTACCTGCACGATTAATAACACTACTGACCATTTGAATATTTGCATATGAAAACATTTCTTCAAGCAAACATCCAAGATGCAAATATTCTTTTTCATCAATTGTAACAATTAAAATAGAATCATAGGGGTTAAGCAAACGTTTAGCTATTTCTAACCGCTTTTGCATAAAAGATAACCATTTACTATGCTTATATTCATCATTTTCATCTACATATTTGTTATTATATTTCCAATCTGTTGCGCCAGAGTTATAAGGGGGATCTATATAAATACAATCAACTTTACCCGCATAAAGATATTCGAGAAGCTGGAGCGCGTGATAATTATCCGCCTCAATAAGAGTATGCCACAGATCGCTATCGGAAGCATTGCAAACACTATCCAACAGCTTGAGACAAGGATAGATTGCCTCGCCAAACTCGGCTGTAACAACCAGATCTTCAACGGGATATTCTATTGCTGTATTGCCGCTTTTCGGCATACACCAAGCCTTACCATTCTCAATCTTTAATACCTTGAAGGTATTGTTGACCGATCCAGACTTCAACGAAACGGTTGCCCCCTTCTTAACCGGAATGTCGTAAAGGGGAGTACATTCGGGCAAATGCTCCTCAAATACCAAACCAAATTTCTTTTGCTTTGCGAGCTTGTTTGCCGCTTCCTGTATTTGGGCGCGAAGCTCGGGATTTTCTATTTTATCAATCAATTCATTTAATGCTGCCATTTTTGTTTTCTCCGTTTCTCTTATCCACTAAAAATAGAAGCTGTTCGCCCAGAATATATCGAAGATCAATTTCAGTTATTTGATGTCGAGGTTTACTTACTGTTGTGGGCAACGAATTTACTTTCGCGTATATATCAGAATGATTTCCATAATTTGATACAATTTGTCTGTTGGCAGAATCCATATCAAGCGGATTTTTCTGATACTCATTCCACGTATCCAATATATCTTTTTCCAACGGCGTAATTATCCGCTGACTTTTTAAAAATTCAATTAAAATACTTACTTTATCCATCTTATTTTCCCAAACTCAAATCATTTTCTCATACTCAACCAGCGTTACATTACCCATTTCATTTGCTTTCTCTACGCAGCCTTTGGTAAAGCCGGATTTGGCGAAGAGGTAGTAATGCACGTTCTTGTAGTGGAACAGGTTGCTTCTTTCAACGAGCAGATCGAGCACGCCGACGTCAACCTTTTCGTTCGTCCATTTGCATTCACCAAAGAGTGCGGTATTTTTATCGGCTTCGCCCATAATATCGATCTCGGTCTGGGACTTGGATTTCGGATCGTTGCCCCACCAGCGTCCGAGAGAGGTGAAATCGACGGGTGAGTTGCCCGAGAGAAGCTGCTTCCAAAGATACTGCTTGCAGATCTCCTCAAAAACTCTGCCCATATACTCGGATAGATGCGGCTCGATGCGCTTATATGCCAGATCGTCCGCGCCGCGTGCGATGATGGAATTATTTTCGGGTACGAAGCGGTACCAGAAGCGGAACATATTGTCCTCAACCGAATAGATGGACTTGCGGGATGCCTTTTCGCCGTAGGGCGTTTCCTTTTGAACGATTCCAAGGGAGAGCAGGTTTTTAAGATAGATTGAGCATACGTTGGTGTCCTCGCCTACCTTGCTGGAAATCTCGGACATACGCGAAGCTCCCGTTGCGATGGCGGTGATGATCGCGTTATAGATCGCCGGCTCGCGCACCTCCTGCTTGAGAAGATTGGTTGTTTCCTCAAACAAGGGCGAGGTTGGGTTCAGATAGGTATTCTTGATATTTTCCTCGATGCTGAGCTTATCGTCGATCTGCAAGAGGTATTGCGGAGTGCCGCCGACGATGCCGTATATCAGGGCTTTATCCTCGCTCGATGCGTTCGGGAAGTATCGGCAGGTTTCCTCAAAATCGAATGGGTTTATCTTCATCTGCGCCGTTTTTCTTCCGTAAAGAGGGGCTTTGTAGGAAAGCACGTAATCCTCCATAAATGACATGGACGAGCCGCACAGAATGAGCATCAGCTTGGAGGTATCCTTATATTTATCGATCATAAGCTGGAGCGTGGAAGCAAGGCTCTTGGAGGAACGGGCAACGTAAGGATACTCGTCGATTGCAAGTACGATTCTTTCATTTTCAGCCATCTTGAAAACATACTCCAATGCCGCCTGGAACGACGAAAAGGAGGTTTCAAGAGAGAACCCCGTACCGTATTCAAGTATGCTCTTTGAAAAGTTATCAAGGTTTTGCTTGGCATTGCTCTCAACCCCCATAAAATATATCGCTTTTTTATCACGAACAAACTCGTTAATAAGCGCCGTCTTTCCCACACGGCGGCGACCGTAAATAACCGCAAATTCAAATTTATCCGAAGCATACAGCTTGT
The DNA here is from genome assembly GCA_017410065.1 of Clostridia bacterium. Classification (GTDB taxonomy): domain Bacteria; phylum Bacillota; class Clostridia; order Oscillospirales; family CAG-272; genus UBA1740. Next base: position 15,166 of record JAFQRL010000002.1, read on the forward strand.
TCAAAGCCGTCAGCTCACGTTCTCTGCCAATAAACATAAAAATATGCCTCCTTGTATCAGTTGACACTATTATATCATACATTTTATGTTTAGTCAAGTACGATTTGGTAAATTGTGATTATATATTTTGAATTGCGGAACAAAATGCGGAACATTGCACGTTTTCTGTTCCGCATTTTGTTCTTTTGCAACTCTTATGAGAAAAAAGAAGACTGCCGGAGGCCGCGCTCCGGTGGGCGATATACCAGACTCATTCTGAAAATTCACTAAACCTAAAATTTGAAATGGGTATGGGGAGATATTTGTGGTTATGAATTGACAAATCGGGAAAGTGGTGGTATAATTATGTAAGCGAATTTGCTTGTTTTGTTTATTCCAAAGTTAACATGTCAGGTCGCTAACTGCGGCACTTATTAACGGAGGATTATTAAAATGATCAAACACAAAGACGAAACACTAAAACTGCTCGATATTATGATCGAGAACGCTGAACAGGGCCCATCGGGATTTTGGACGGAAGATTTTGAGGGATGCGGAAACCCTAAAATTTTTCCCGAATTTGAAGCCGGTCTAAAAAGTGGCAGATTGGTTCAGAAACCGCATTATCTTTGCCCTTGGAATACTGCTATTCTTTTCGGAAACGGTCGTGGAAACATAATCACGGGCTGTTATCACAGTTGCTCGATTAGCGACGCCAAGTATCTTTCTACGGACATGCTTAGAGCCATCCTTTTGCGGTTCAAAGAAAATATGAAGGCGGGCAAATATGATGATGTAACTCACATTGTTCCGCTTCTAACCGCAGAGGAACGCGAGTATATTGAGCAACAGAAAATTATCGAAAGAAAAGCCAACGAACAAAAGCGCAAAGCCCACGAAGCAGAAATAAGAATAAAAGCCGCTCCACTTGTAGCAAAGTATGCTGAGAGTGATTTGCTTGGCTTCATTTTGTGCAACTATGAAAAGAACACCGTTGCTATGACTTATGAAGGAACAGTAGATTTTTCGCCAAATAGTCTTAAAGAGGTTGTCGGTGGAGAAAGGCTTTCCTATAATGACTACCTCGATATCCAAATTCAATCTTTTGGAAAGCAACGTTCTTACTTCAAAAGCTGCTACTATAACCATACGATGGGATTTAAAGGGCAAATTGAAAAAATAACGAAAGATAATATTTGCTTTAATCGCATTTTTGTCAGTGGAATGTACCCCGATGGGATGATGTACGATGGCAAAGAAGAACACGTATGGATGAACAAAGAGGGATTTGAGGGGTATTCAATTGGTGACTGTTTGGAATTTTTCGCCGAGGTTTATCCGTACTTAAAAACCAGCAACGGAAAACTGATTGATTATTCGTTGCGCAACCCTGCGGGGATTAAAAAAATATCCTCGTATGACTTACCAACTGAGAAAGATTTGATTATGCAAGAGGTAGACCAAATCATTTGTGAAACCTGTTTCTTAACAGAACATTGTAACAGGATGTTCTGTATGCGTCCAAAAAAAGAAATTAAAGAATTGCGCAATCAAATGTTTCATATGATTCACCATGAATAATGTTTTCAGGGGCTGACCATTATCTCGGTCAGCCCCTTTTGTATCTTAGTTATCCAACATCTCTTTTTCTACAAACTCAAACGAAATTTGTTTGATGATAGCATTGCTGCCTTCCATATACTTTTGCACGAACTTTGCCATCCAATCGTAACAGATGATTTCGCCAAGCGCTTCCGGATACAACTCTAACGCTTCCTTAAATCGTTTCAGTCTGGCAAGATCGCAATCGAGAAGTGATAAAACGTGTTTCTTTCCTTCTTCTAAGGTAACCAAAGCATCGTAATCAAATCGACCACATCCAAAGGTGCGCTCCTCGTCGTCAAACAACAGTTGCAAAAGCTCCTCTTTCCAATTCGGTATAGTAAGGAATTTCAAGAATCGTGCACCATACTCATTTAACGGAACATAGTGAATGTAGAAAAATTGACTATCAAATCGATATTCCTTACGGCTGATCTTCTTGGTTGATTCAATCGAGCCCATTGCGATCTCTGGTGAAACCCCGAAAATGATTGCCGAATGGATACGGTCAACGCTATACGCCGCATTAGCCTCATAAATAAATTCAAGATTTATTCTCGCCTTCATCTCACCCTCGCCCGACCACTTCATCACGGAATCGCGGGTATTGAACACGCAATAACAATCGTTATCGGCGAATAGCCCGCCGACCATTCGCGTGAAATTCGTTTTGTTCGCCTCGCTGTCCTCTCCGCCGATCTGCTTGATCGCGCGACTTGTGAGGAAGAAAGGACTGCCCGGGGTGATCAGGTATGCACGTCTGCCGATTTTGAGTTTGGGCAGATTATGCGGCAATACTTCGATCCCCGCGTCCATACAGACTGCCAGGGATTCACCGACTCGGTGGTTTCGGTCAAGGTGTGATGCGTTCATCGGTAAGCTGTAACCGTGAGTGATGCTTTCGTAATACTCGCCCTCGCCGAACCAAGTGAGTATGGGGAGAGCCCCTGCATATAGGCGGATGGTTTTCGTTTTGCCTCTGCCGCAGAGATTGAATAGGCGCGGGAGTGATATAGTTTCGCCCGTTTCGCCGTTCCGCACCGTTAGCGGTGACAGCCCCTCTTTTACCAGCTTACGATACATTCGTTTATTGCCGAGAAGATGCAGGGATTTCACGGGATATTCACCCGCAACGGATAATAGGCATATCAAACGATAGAGTTGACTGCCCGGTTTCATTGTTTTCATCATATAGTTTTCCTCCTTGTATAAGAATTTTTGAGAATTATATCATCGGGAGAATTGCGACATGATGACTGCTCTCAATGTCGCAGTTCTCCCCTTAAAAGCTCCCGAAAAGTCAGGTTTTATAAGGCTTTTTCGACCTTTCGGGAGGTGTAAGAAATTTTTAGCAAAAATCGGCTGTTTTTACATCTCTCCGAGTATGCTTTTTGGCAGGTTTTCAAGTAGTAAAACGCCGTTTTCGGGGAACGTGGGTTCTAAGTTCTGCCACATTTGAAAGTCCGATTTCGGCACAATATAGACCTCGGTGCGATCCTCGTCACCCGCCGCCGTACAATAGAAATGCTCGCACACGCGGGGGCTATCGTCGGGTAGCACGTACATTGCAACGGCATCGGTCGTCAGATTGATCTCGATATTATCGTGGTCTCGCCGCTGCCGTTCCTTGAAATCCCGATTGTAAACGTGACGGTAGATCAGCACGCAATCACGGTAACGGACGATTGGCTTTCCTCTAAAGAACCGTTCAAGCGCGGGATACAAAATTCCTCGTATGTAGTCCACCGAACCCTTTTGCTTTTTGGGGAGCAACGCGGGGATCTGCATACAGAACCAACCCTCTTTCGTAAAACCCATTTTCACAGGTACGACCTCAAGCATCGTATCCTCAATCATTGGGAATGCGTTCGGTCTTCCGAAATAGGCGGGCATTATACGGCAGATGAGTGTGGTGCGCTCGGTCTTCTCATAAGCTCGCAGGGCATACTCAAAAGCACGTTCCGCGTTTCCATTATTGAACGCGTCCTCTGCCATAGCGAGCCACTCGCAAAACTCGGCATTTTGTTTCTTTGCTTTTCTAAGATGATCCATAAACGGATGTGTTGTTTTTGTTTGTTTCATAAATTTTCTCCTTTCTAAATCAAAAAATGGTAAAAGAAAAAGCGTGCATCAAAAGCAAAACACGTAATGTGTTAAGCTCTGATACACGCTTTTAGCGTCTTATACAGATCTATTGAGTTTTGAGACAAGACTGTTTTTGTTGCATCGTTCCTTTTTCGGATGTTTTTTTCGGCACACCATTTTGCCGTGTTTTTAGGCGTTTTTTTGCCTGCTCCACCAAATCCTCCACCAAAACCGCATTTACTTGCATAAATTTTTATGGAGTTTTATGATCGAGTAGAATTTTTAAACGTCCGAAGATCCCTTGTGCCATAAGGCTTTATCGACTTTTATGGAAATATAAATTTATAATGAAATTGGTCGTTCTTCACCAATACCAAGTTTCATTTCAAAAAATACTCCGTTCTAAGTTAATTTACCTTTATATTGTAAAAAATATTAAAAAAATACAAATTTTTTCAAAAAAATTCAAAAAAGTTATTGACTATTTACAGATTATCCTGTATAATGTAATTGTGAAGATTAAAAGATTTTTAACAAACTTAACATTTAGCCAAGCTAAAGGAAAGGATTTACTATGATCGATACCAAACTTCTCATCGTTGATGACGACCCTAACATCTGCGATATGCTCAAGCTCTACTTTGAAAATGAGGGCTACAAGGTTAAAACCGCAAACGACGGTGTTGAGGGACTCAACTATTTCAAGATCTACGAGCCCGACCTCGTTCTTCTCGACATTATGATGCCCAAGAAGGACGGCTGGCAGGTGTGCCGTGAGATTCGCGAGATATCACCGAAGCCCGTTATTATGATCACCGCAAAGGGTGAAGTATTTGATAAGGTCCTCGGCCTTGAGCTGGGAGCAGACGATTTCATCGTTAAGCCCTTTGATATGAAGGAGCTTTCAGCAAGAATTAAAGCAGTTCTTCGCCGCTATAATTCCCACACGAAGACAAACGACGACGAGGTCGTTAAGTTTGAGAACATAGAGATCAGCCTTCAGAAATACGAGCTTAAGCTAAACTCCAAGGCGATCGACATCCCCCCGAAGGAGCTTGAGCTTCTCTACTTCCTTGCATCCAACTGCAACCGCGTATTCACAAGAGATCAGCTTCTCGATAAGGTTTGGGGCTTTGATTACCTCGGCGACTCCAGAACCGTTGACGTACACGTTAAGCGACTTCGCGAAAAGCTCGACGGCGTCTCCGACAAATGGACTCTTAAAACCGTTTGGGGTGTCGGATATAAGTTTGAGACCTTAATCTGATTTTACTTAATATTTCTTTGCTGAGCCAACCAAGGTTGGCTCAGCTTTATTTTTACAAAAACAGCTAATTATGTAAATAACACCTTACATTCTTACACTTTAAAAGTTAAAAGTAAGCTGGCCGAGAGGCGAGCCGGTTGATGGCAGTGCAAGCTTTTTGCACTTAAGCGCATCCTGACCAATATCCTCAATCCTATCTGTTACAAGGTCGATCTTAACTCCCTTTTTGGGTAGCTTCATTATCTGAACGCCTGCCGCCGTTCTTGTGCTCTTATCGGGAATAAGACTGCTCTTAATAAGCATTCCCCGATCCGCATCACTTCGAATGAATATGCTAACAGGCTTGTCACCCTCGTATATAGCACCGGCAAGAGGAGAAGCGGTCGAATAAGCACCCGTTATCTTACGGCGACGTGACTTTGAATCATACGCGCTCATATTGATACGAACGCCCTTGCCGTTTTCAAAGATATAAACCATATGATGATTTGGAATTATATCGTAGATCATCTTGCAGGCAACTACGTGCTCGTCGTCATCCATTCCAAGCTTTGAGGGAATATAATCTCCCATACTGCTTGCCTTGCAAAGCTCAAAATCATCAACCTTTGCCCTATATATCTGAGCCTTATCCGTGAAGAAGAGCACATCACCGCGGTTATCGGTGTCTTCCTGATAAAGAACGTAGTCGCCTTCTTTAAGCTTCTGCTCGTCGGCAGAGCGGCTTGCTTGCACAGATAGCTTCTTGAAATATCCGCCCTTCGTCATAATAAGACGGCAATTGTAGTTTTCAAAGAATATATCCTTTGCAGGTGCCTTGACCTCTTCCCTTTCGATAAGCTGAGTCTTTCTCGGCTTGCCGTATTTTTTCTTTATCTCCTGAAGCGAGGATATTATCAACGCCTTAAGCTTGAGCTCATCACGAAGAGTCTCCTTGATATCCTTGATCTCTGCAACAAGCCCCTCAACCTCCTTGCCGCGGTTGATAATATACTCTCTGTTAATATTACGAAGCTTTATGTCAGCTATGTATTCAGCTTGATTCTGAGTAAGATCGAATGCCTTCGCAAGGTTCGGGACAACGTCGCTTTCAAGCTTGGTGTTCCTTATAATGCGTATTGCCTCGTCTATATCAACAAGTATCTTCATAAGACCTTGAAGCAGCTCAAGCTTCTGAAGCTTTTTATCAAGGTCGAAATTCAGCTCGCGAGTCACGCACCTTATTCTGAACCTTATCCACTCTGTAAGTATCTCGCGGATACCAAGCTGCATTGGTGTTCCCTCAACGAGAATGTTGAAGTTACAGTCAAAGCTGTTTTCAAGCTCTGTAACAGAAAACAGCTTCTGCATAACGAGCTCGGGGTCAGAGTCCTTCTTAAGATCAAAGGTAAGCTTAAAGCCGTTCAGGTCTATGGCATCACGGACAGAAGTTACCTCGCGAAGCTTGCCCGACTTTATCATATCCTTTGCCTTCTTCATTATTGATTCTATGGAGGAGGTATAAGGAATTTCAAGAACGTCAATACAATTATTCTTCTTGTTATATTCGTATTTCGCGCGGATCTTGAAGCTGCCAAGTCCTGTTTCGTAGATCTTGCGCATCTGCTCCCTGTCGTATATTATATTAGCTCCGCCGGGAAAATCGGGAGCCTTTACAATGTCGAGCATTCTATCTACCGTTACCTTGGGATTTTTCAAAAGAGCGATGGTTCCGTCGCATATCTCCGCAAGGTTGAATGAGCATATAGAGCAAGCCATACCAACGGCGATACCAAGGTTCGGCGAAACGAGAATATTCGGGAACGTTGTTGGAAGGAGCGAGGGCTCCTCCATCGTGTTATCGTAGTTGGGTATGAAATCAACGGGATTTTTGTCTATACTGTCGAAAAGCTCGTGGCAGATGGGATCAAGCTTTGCCTCCGTGTAACGCGATGCGGCATAAGCCATATCTCTTGAATATTGCTTACCAAAGGTTCCCTTTGAATCGATGAACGGATGCAAAAGCGATTCGTTACCCCTGGTAAGACGCACCATCGTTTCATATATCGAAGCATCTCCGTGAGGGTTGAGTCTCATCGTCTGTCCGACAATATTGGTGCTTTTCGTCCTCTGACCGTTAAGAAGGCCCATTTTATACATAGTATAAAGAAGCTTTCTATGAGAGGGCTTAAAGCCGTCTATCTCGGGAATAGCACGTGAGATAATGACGCTCATCGCGTATGGCATATAATTTTTTTCAAGAGTTTCGGTTATGGGCTGTTTTAATGCTTCAGCCTCATTTTCCATAGGATTTTCAACAATCTTTTTCTTTTTTGCCATTTTTTCACCGTCTTAAATTTATTATTGTGTGCGCCGCCGCGCGGATCATTCTATTGTATAACGCAAGTCCGATACCACGCTTTTCGGGAAGCGGAGCAAAAATTATATCAAAGCACATCTTATCTGCTTCGCGGAGAATATCAAAAAGCCTGTGGGCGTGCTCATCAAAGTCGCCAAGCTCGCCAAGCTCCAAAAGTGTCACGTTCGGGAGAGCCTTGCAAATCGACTCTTTATCCTCGGTGTAGCACACGACAGCCACTCTCCCTTTAGCGTTATCTCCAATGTAGGATATTGCATCGGAAATATCACCGTCAAGAAGCACGAGAGGTGCTTTCGGCGCATAGTGCCTGTATTTCATACCCGGAGATATGGCGACCTCGCCGTCCTTAAGCTTATTAACAACGGCATCAGCAAGCCTGACGGGAGCAATTTCCGAAAGCTCATCAACGGTTATTCCTCCGGGACGAAGAAGGCAAAGCGAGCCGTCCTCATCAGCCTTAACGATAGTAGATTCAAGCCCGATATCGCACTCACCTCCGTCGATTATCATATCAACTCTGCCCATCATATCGTCTATAACGTGAGACGCCTTTGTGGGAGAAGGAGAGCCCGAAAGATTTGCGGACGGAGCAGCAATAGCCACACCGGCGAGCTCTATAAGCTTATTTGCAATTTTATTCTCGGGGCATCTTACCGCGACCGTTTCAAGCCCTCCCCTGGTCTTTTCAGGGACAGATCCGCGAGCCTTAAGGATAACCGTTATGGGACCCGGCATAAACCTTTCTGCAAGCTTATAATAGATATCCGTGGTGTATGCGTATTTTTCCGCATCCTCGGGACGGGATATATGTATTATCAGAGGGTTGTCCGAGGGTCTGCCCTTTGCCTTATAGATTTTTTCGGAGGCAGATGGATTGGTCGCATCGCCCCCAAGACCGTACACAGTCTCGGTCGGAAAAACTACAAGTCCTCCGCTCTTTAATATTTCAGCCGCTTTTTTGAGTAAAGAAAGCTCGGAGGTGGAGATATCGCCCTTGCCGTCTTCTATCTTAATAATTTCAGTATTCATTCTGATCACCCTTCAAGCGCTCGGCTGTATCCGCGGCGATCAGCTCGTCAACTATTGAGCCCATATCTCCGTCAAGGAAGGTGTCGAGTGAATATATGGTTTTGTTTATTCTATGATCTGTAACGCGGGACTGCGGGAAATTATAGGTCCTTATCTTCTCGCTTCTGTCGCCGCTGCCGACCTGGCTTTTTCTGGTCGACGCGATCTGCTCTGTCTGTTCTCTTTGCTTGATATCGTAAAGCTTCGTGTAGAGCAAGCGCAAAGCCTTCTCCTTATTCTGAAGCTGGCTTCTTTCCTGATCACATTCGATCACGATTCCCGTGGGCTTATGCGTGAGTCTCACGGCAGACTCGGTCTTGTTTATGTGCTGACCGCCCGCTCCGCTGGACTTGCAGGACTCAAATTTAATATCCGCGGGATTGACCTCAACCTCAACGTCCTCCGCCTCAGGGAGAACTGCAACCGTAACCGTGGATGTCTGTATGCGTCCGTTTGATTCGGTGACGGGAATTCTCTGCACCCTGTGGACACCGCTTTCAAATTTGAATTTCGAAAACGCCCCCTCACCTATAACGTTAAAGGTGATCTCCTTTATACCGCCAAGCTCTGTGTCGTTAAGGTTTGCAACCTCAACCTTAAAGCCCTGCTTAACCGAATACATCGAATACATTCTGTATAGGTCCGCGCCAAAAAGAGCCGCCTCCTCGCCGCCCGCACCTGCACGGATCTCAACTATAACGTTTCGTGAGTCGTTTGGATCGCGAGGCATAAGAAGAATTCTCAGCTCGTTATATATATCTTCAAGCCTTGCCTTGGATATCTTAAACTCCTCCTCAGCAAGCTCGCGAAGCTCTGCATCAAGGCTCTGATCCCTGATCAACTCCTCGCTTTCCTTTATTGTTTTGTCGCAGTCCTTATATTCGCGGTACTTTTCGATTATAGGCTCAAGGTATTTATATTCCTTGATAAGCGACTGATATTTTTTATTATTTGAAACGACCTCAGGGAGACTGAGCATCTGCTCAATCTCCCTGTATCTTTCATCCGCACCGTTAAGCTTCTTAAAGATCATTGCATCCTCCAAGGTGAAATTAAAAGATAACCGCAGGCAAAAGCCCGCCTCGGGAGGTGAAGCTACTTAATGAACGCGCGGAATGCCTCGTAGGTCGAATATACGTCCGCCTTTGAAACGACCTCATAGGGTGCGTGCATAGAGATAACGGGAACGCCGATATCAACAGTCTCTATATTATGAGCTGCGATATACATTGCGACCGTTCCGCCGCCGCCCTCGTCGACCTTACCAAGCTCGCCTGTCTGCCATACAACGTCGTTCTCTCGGAAAAGCTTGCGAAGGAAGCCGACAAACTCTGCGGAGGCATCGTTGGAAGCCGCCTTGCCTCCTCTGCCCGTATACTTATTCATACAAGCACCGCAAGAGATAATTCCCGAATTTCTCTTTTCATAGACTTCTGCAAAATTGGGGTCAAAGCAAGCGGTAACGTCTGCGCTTATGCACATTGAAGCATTTCTCACGACCGCAGGATCCTTTCCGCAAGAGGCGGAAATAGCGTCAATAATATCTGTGAAGAGTGCAGTTTTCATACCTGTAACGCTCTCGGAGCCGATCTCCTCCTTATCCGCAAGCACAACGAGAGTGGTTCCCTCGGTGCCATCGTCGTCAAGAAGAGCGGTAACTGCCGGATATGCGCAAACTCTGTCGTCGTGACCGTAAGAGCCGATAAGGGCTCTGTCAAAGCCGATATCTCTTGCGCGGAAAGCGGGAACGAGAGAAAGCTCGGAGCTGATGAAGTCCTCCTCGGTTATGCCGTACTTATCGTTAAGAAGCGAAAGGACTGTCAGCTTGATCTTATCGGATACCTCATCGTCGTCATAGGGCAAGCCGCCTGTGAGCACGTTGAGAGTCTCGCCGCGAATAGCATTTTCAAGAGTATCGGCAAGCTGCTTTTTGCCAAGATGCGGAAGCAGGTCATTGATATAAAATACCGGATCGGACTCATCCTCACCTATCCTGACGTCAACCTTCTCGCCGTCAGCACGAATTATCACGCCGTGCAAAGCAAGAGGGATCGCCGTCCATTGATACTTTTTTATTCCACCGTAATAGTGTGTCTTAAAGAAGCACATACCCGAATCCTCATAGAGGGGTACCTGCTTAAGATCGATTCTCGGAGAATCTATATGAGCGGCAACTATCCTTATGCCGCGCCTCGCAATATCAGCAGAGCCGACCTTGAAAAGATACACGCTCTTACCGTGATGATCGTAGTATTTTTTGTCGCCCGCGGATACCTTCTCGCCAAGCTTATATTCAGTGTATCCAGCCTGTTTTGCAAGCTTGATCGCTGCCTCGGCTGCTTCTCTTTCGGTTTTTCCCTCGTTAAGGAAGCTCTTATATCCCTCGGAATAATCAAATATCTTTTTTATTTTGGATGCATCCGCGCTTTCAAAAACGTTTGTTTTCTTATAGGAAAGCTCGGAAAGCATTTTCGACCCACAGCTGTTATTACCCATTTTATATAAACATCCTTTCAATCTTTTTATATGCAAGAGACACCTCGTTATAGAGATCAGCCTCTGTTCCGTTATTTTTGATGACGATATCGCATAGCTCGGAAAGCCTGCTATCGGGTATCTGCGATGATATCCTGTTTTCTGCGTGCTCTCTCGTTATATTATCTCTTGCCATTATTCTGTTGATGCGCGTTTCCTTATCGGCAACAACACAGCAAAGAACGTCGCACTCTTTATCAAAGCCCGATTCAAAGAGAAGCGGAACGTCAACTATCGCAAATTTATTATCAACGCTCAGACGCCCGAGTATTCTGCGAACCTCCCCGAGAACGAAGCTATGAGCGATGGAATTAAGCTTTTCCCGTCTATCCTCGGCACCCTCGCCGAAGAAAACCCGCTTGGAAAGAGCCCTTCTGTCAAGACCGCCATCCTGCGAGACTATCCCCTCACCGAACTCCTTAATGAGCGCAGAAAGACAGGGTCCCGAGGATGACGTAAGCTGGTGGTAAACCAGATCGGTATCTATCGACGGTACCCCGATTTCATTAAATATTCGGCATACAGTACCTTTTCCGCTACCGCTGCCGCCCGAAAGTCCTATAACCTTCATAACATTATTTTCCTTTTCGTATATTAATATAATACTAGATTTTAAAAGATTTGTCAAGTATTTTAAATTATTTGCTTTTAAATAAAAGTCTTTTGCGTCAAACGCTTTGAGTAAAAGTGACAAAAATTTCAAAAAATGAATATTAATAAAGCAGTAATATGAGATTTGGAGGTAATAAACTTGGCAAAAGAAGATACAACGATTCCGAGAAAATATTTCGCAGCCGCAAACGGCTACGGCGGATTTCGTTCCTACTTTGGAGAGATATTCCGCTCTGAGGATTATGAAAGAATCTACGTCCTTAAGGGAGGACCCGGCACAGGAAAAAGCAGTATGATGAGAAGGCTTTCGGAGGACCTTACATCGCTTGGAGGTAGTATTGAGGAAATATATTGCTCATCTGATCCTCATTCCTTAGACGGAGTAATCTGCAAGGTCGGAGAAAAAAAGATAGCTATGCTTGACGGTACTGCACCCCACGAAAGAGATGCGGTCATTCCCGGTGCAATAGACTGCATAATTAACCTCGGCGAGGGGTGGGATGAAAAATGGCTTTCGGCAAAGCGGGATAAAATTTTAGCTCTTAATTTACAAAAGAAAAAAGCATATAAAACAGCATATAGCTACCTTTCGCTCTGCGGAGCATCTGCGAAATTGGAGAGTCAAGTAAAATACAAAGAAAAAATTAAAGAATTATCGATTACAAGTATAAAAAGCTTGGCAGAGCTTGATTTAAAACAGAATAACGGAAAAATTGAGACTCGCCTTATTTCTTCCTTTGGCAGATACGGTCGATATACCCTAACCACTCTTTCGGAGATATCGGATAAGATATATTCACCAAACCTGAATGAGTATTTCAATCAAGCTTTTATGAACGAGTTATATGCATATTTATGCTATAATAATGCTGACTTCATTCACTTCCCAGATCCGCTCGATCAATATTCGACCGAAGCGATCCACCTTCCGAATTCGCGTATAACATTCGCCTTGAGAGGCGGAGAACCGACAGGTGAATCGATTGCCGATAGCAAGGATGCGGTCGAATCAGAGCGCGAAAAGGTAGCAAAAGCCTGCTATGACCGTTCCCTTGAGGAGGCAGAGCGTTGGTTTTCAATTGCATCCGATAATCATTTTCTTCTTGAGGAAATATATAAAGAGGCTATGGATTTTGATAAAAACGACAGGATATACAAAGAAAAATATCAAGAGATAATAAACGTTCTGTCTTGACTTATCTGATTATTTATGATAAAATATTTAGGTAAACAAAATTGCCCGCAAAATTTGCGGGCAATTTAAGGAATGTTTAATTGGAATTAAAGAGCTGAAACGATAGTCTCAGTGTCCTTTGCGATAACCAGCTCCTCGTTTGTGGGGATCATATAGACCTGAACGCGAGAATCGTCGGAAGAAAGCTTCACGGGAATGTCGGAATGACCGAATGTATTCCTTTCCTCATCAAGCTTCACTCCGAGATATTCAAGATCGGAAAGCGCATTTGCTCTTATATAGGGAGCGTGCTCGCCAATGCCTGCGGTGAATACGATCGCATCAAGACCGCCCATTGCCGCAGAATACGAGCCAACGAACTTCTTGATCTGATAGCTGAGCATATCAAGAGCAAGCTTTGCTCTCTCGTTACCCTCGTTCATAGCGCGCTCAACGTCTCTTGAATCGGAGCCGACCCCGCTGATACCGTCAAAGCCGCACTTCTTATTCATATAGGTATCCATCTCCTTGGGGGTATATCCCTTTTTCTCCATAATGAACGGAACGATAGCGGGATCTATGGAGCCGCATCTTGTGCCCATAATAACTCCGTCAAGAGGTGTGAAGCCCATAGAGGTATCAACACATTTTCCGTCCTTAACGGCAGAGATGGACGAGCCGTTGCCAATATGGCAGGTAACGATCTTCGTTCCCTCAGCCTTGCCGCCGAGAAGCTTGATCATCTCGCCACTGACGTATCTGTGAGAGGTGCCGTGAGCACCGTAGCGTCTCACGCCGTAATCCTCATACATATCGTAGCTTACGCCATACATATAAGCGGGCTTATCCATCGTCTGATGGAAGGCTGTATCAAACACGAGCACCTCGGGAGTCTCGGGCATTGCTGCCTTGCATCCCTTGATACCCATAATGTGCGCTGGCGTGTGAAGCGGTGCGTAGGAAACGCATTTTTCAAGAACCGCCATAACCTCGTCTGTCACAAGAACGGATTCTGTGAAGAAGGGTCCGCCGTGGACAACTCTGTGACCGATAGCCTCGATCTCCGAAACGGAGCTGATGCAACCAACCTCGCCGTCAAGAAGAGTTTCAACAACGAGCTTCATCGCCTGGCTGTGATCTGCAAGAGCCGTATCCTTTATGTACTGCTCCTTACCTGCGGTCTTATGAAGAATACGCGACCCCTCAATACCTATCCTTTCGCAATTTCCCTTTGCAAGCACCTTTGCGCTGACGGTATCAAAAAGCTGATACTTGAGAGAGCTTGATCCTGCATTAACAACTAAAACCTTCATAAAATTTCTCCATTTCTAAAATTTACACAGATATTATACACCCAATATCTCTAATTATCAAGTGGTAATCGAAAAATACCTCAACTAATTTTTAAGGTGGACACCGAAATGAAAACCGTTGCTATAATAACCGAATACAACCCTTTTCACTACGGGCACCTTTATCAGCTGGAGGAAATAAGAAGGCTATATCCCGAGGGTGTACGCATAATCGCAGTTATGAGCGGAAATCTCACTCAAAGAGGCGAGATCGCCGTTGCTGATAAATCCATAAGAGCAAAGGCCGCGGTTGATGCAGGCGTTGATCTTGTGCTTGAGCTCCCCTTCCCCTATTCTTCATCCAGTGCGGAATTCTTCGCGAGAGCGGGAGCTTGGATAGCTCATTCGATAGGAGTTGTTGATGCGCTTGTTTTCGGCAGCGAAAGCGGAGATATCAACGAGCTTATTCTTGCCGCCGAGGCTATGCGCTCCTCTGAATATTTAAGCAAGCTTTCATCTTTAACGAGCTCTCAGGATAACGCGGAGCTTGGATATCCAAGGCTTTGCGAAATGGCGCTTTCTTCTGTTTTAGGTCGGGAATGTAAGGCATTTTTCGATCCTAACAATATTCTTGCCATAGAGTATATCAAAGCATTACATTCCTTCGATAGCAATATCGAGCCAATAACTATAAAAAGAGTGTCGGCAGAATATACCGCAAAAGATCTTGGGTCAGGTAATATTCAGTCCGCAACCGCTCTGAGGCCGCTCTTTTCCTCGGATCCGAATTCCGCTCTCTCCTACATTCCAAGCGGAGCGAGAGAGGTATATTCCGAGGCGTTGAAAAACGGCAGAGCCCCCTTGGATATGGCTCGCCTTGACACGGCACTCATATCCTTCTTAAGATTAAATTCACCCGAGCAGATCAGAGATATCCACGATGCCTCGGGCGGTTTATATAACAGACTTCATAACATTAGTTTTGAAGCCAACAGCATTTCCGCTTTGATGCAAAAGGCCGAAACCAAGCGGTACACCAACGCCCGTATAAGGCGCGCGATCTGGAACGCATTTCTCGGCGTTACCTCCTCCGAGGTCCGTTCCCTGCCTGCCTACACACAGGTACTTGCTATGAGTTCCGTTGGTAGAGCCCTGCTCAAAGAGATCAAAAGGAAGAGCAATATTGCCGTTATAACAAAGCCCGCATCTTATAAAGATATGGGCGACGCTGTTATACACGGACGAGAGCTCGCAGACAAAGCAGATTCTATCCTCGCCCTTGCCGAAAGCGAGGCGATTTCGGGTAGATTTTCGCTAACCTTCACGCCTTATGTAAAAAAGGATTAATTCCTGCGATATTTACACATAGGTCATTTTGTCGAAGGTATTTACATCGGTCCGTATCTTTGATATTATTATTCTTGGATATGGACAGTCGAGCCGTCATCTTCCAATAAAAAGAAAGGAGCATTAAAATGTTTGAATTAGAAGGCATCGAGGCAGGCGAATTTCTTTCTTATAAGGGTAAGCCCCTCGTACGTCAAGAGGACGAGATCATCTACGGCGACCTGTCAGATAAAAGCTACGTCTATATGATGATCATGTCGGACAAGAAGTCGGCAAAGGCAGACGTAACAGTTCCCGCAATGATCATGGTTCAGCTGCTTGACAGCACAACAAAGAGCATTATCAAGCAGAAGGTCGTTTCGGGCGGTCTTTCCGAGGCGCTTGAATTCGCGGAGGCCTGGCTGCGCTGATAAGCATTTAAAACGTGCGTGTCTTATGACACGCAAGGAGGTAAAAAATGAATACTTCAAAAACAAGCAATTACACCAAGATAATTGCTTTCTTTTTGGTTGCGTCTATCCTTCTTTGCACCTTCGGCTTCGCCGCCGAGGGCTGGCAATCCAAAGGCGATAATAAAGCAACCGACGAAGGGATCAAGGAGGAGAATCCGCCCGAGGTGAATGATGATATGGGCACCTCGGATAACATACAGACTCCCGAGCCCGAGCCGCCCTTGCATCTCGATCCGCTAACGGGTCTTGAGGTGTCTCCCATAACCGCGGCATCGCGTCCACTCGCATTTTTTATAGACTCTGATTCACCTGTTTACGGTTTAAGCTATTCGGACGTACTTATTGAATTTCCCCTTGAAAACGGAAAAACGAGATACCTGAGCCTCACAAGCAACTACCGTATACCAGGCAAGATCGGTTCAATTGCGCCATCCCGCGGATTTATGACAAACCTTGCAAAATATTTTGGAGCAATACCTGTTTTTGCAGGCACGGACGACACCGTTGAGTATTTCTCCCACGATCACTCGTCCTATTCCTTTGATATAAGTGCGGTGAGCGGTTATCACTACACCGAATATTCACACCTGAAATACACAAACGGAGCTCTCATAGACGCAGGAATAAAGAATTCGGGGATACATTCCATCGTAAGCTCGGATACGCTTCTTCCGTATGATCATCTGCCCCTTGGACAGGTGCCCGATAAATCGGAGATTATCGGAAAATACATCAGGATCCCCCTCACCAAGGATTCGGAGACCGAGCTCACCTATTCCGAGCAATTATCAAAATACGTATTATCGAAAAACGGTGAGGAACGGGTCGATCTTCTGACGGATAGCCCCATTTCGTTTGACAATTGCTTTATTCTGTTTTCCGATTCGATGACGTACGAAAGCGCGAGCGGCACCGAGCTTATAATGGATACAGTAAGCTCGGGCATCGGTTACTATATGTACGGCGGCACAATTTTCAGAATCATCTGGGACGCAAAGGACGGAGCTCTCTCCCTGTTTAACGAAAACGGCGAGCGACTTTCCGTCGCTCGCGGCAGCTCTTATTTCAGCTTTGTTAAATCGTCTATGATCAACGCAGTAAATATTTCTTAAAAAAATCGGCTCTGCCTGAGGATAATTCAAGCAGAGCTTTTTCTTTTTTCATTCTATTTACGGTTTTCTTATTTCATTTAAACAGACGTTTTTCAAATTTAAGCTGAGTGCGGTATCACAGCAAAGGCATTTTTCGGCATTCATTCTGATATTTTCAAAATATAGATTTTCCATAACTCCGCCGCGAATTCCGTCGATCGCAATTCCCTGTTCAACTTCATCACAGACTATATTATTAAATGAAATGTTTGAGAATGAGGGCATATATTTCCCGGGGACCTTTGCGTCATCGGTTGCCTCACAGCTATAACGGAATGTCAGGTTTATTCCTCTCATTCCTTTTTTCATTTTAATATTTCTGTAATCTATATCCCGTACGTAACCGCCTCTGCCGTCCTTTGCTTTAATACGAATGCAGTTAAGATTATGTGCAAATTCGCAGTTTTCGGCAAGTATATTTCTAACACCCGCACTCATTTCGCTACCGATAACGATGCCGCCACTCCTGGATTTAGAGAGCGACCTGCAATTTCTTATAACGACGTTCTCACAAGGTATTCCAACCTCCCAAGCATCCTCGTTCCTTCCGGCCTTGATGCAGAACATATCGTCACCGCCCGAAACGACTGTGCAATTCTCAACTAGTGCTCTGTTACATGACTCAATATTAACTCCGTCCGTATTCGGTGACATTTCGGGATTTTCAATATTCAGTCCGCGAACAATGGCATCCTCGCACCAAACAAGGTTCACAGTCCAACAGGGCGAATTGATAAATCTTACACCCTCGATCAATACGTTCTTACTCTCAAGTATTTGAAGGAACATTGGTCTTAAGCCGAATTCAGGGGTACCGAAGCGTCGCTCCTCAAGCGGAAGCCCCGCGTGGTAGAGTATCTCGCGAGCGGTCATATTCTTCGCCCAGCTCCACCAATATTCGCCCGAGCCGTCAAAGCATCCTTCGCCTGTGATAGCAACGTTTTCAAGTCCTCTGCCGTATATCAAGGGCGAATAATTATAGCATCTTATCCCGCCGTAGGTAGTGAATTCAACGGGCAAATATCTTTCGGGGGCCGGAACGTGCTTTATAAAAGCACCCTTCTCAAGATGCAAACACATATTGCTTTTGAGATGTATCTTACCGCAGATATATTCTCCTCTGGGAACGATAACTCTGCCATTACACTCCGAAGCCTTCGCTATTGCTTTGGCGAGCGCATCCGTAATATCGTTTCCATCCAAGGTAAAATCCAGAACGTTGATATCCTCGCCGCTAAAGGTCGGTGCCTTTGGCAATTTAAATTCCTTAAAAAACATAATCAGTCCTCAATTCTTCCGATAGCATAGCCCGAATACTCATTAAAGAAGCATTCGGTGGTCTTTTGCATATGTAGTCCAACCCTTGTGCCGTCGAAGCCTATTCTGATAAAGAGACCGCCAAGATGATTGCCTATCGCCTGAACCTTTATTCCAAAGGTTGAGCCGTCAAGCCAGGCAGCCGATACAGCACAGGGATGGCGGTATCCGGAAGGAGATTCACCAATTTTCATATTGTCGTAGCCATCCTGGGGAAACTCCGTGAAAACATTTTCAAGAACACCGAATCCGAGCCGCTTTTCGCCCTGCTGATTTTCGTAAATAAACTCCCCTTTTTCAAAATCGAGCTTTATCCACTTTAATCCCATAGGATTTTCATTGAGGATCACGCGCTTGTTACTGATCGATCCCGCAATATCACTTGTGGGAGAGCCGCCTATGGAAACGAGCTTCAAGCCGTCTATATATTCAAGCAGCTTACCGTATGCGAGAGGATCCTCGGGGAGTGCGCCATCAAGCACCTCCTCGTCTATAAAATCGAAAAGCATATCGATGAAAACTGCGCGTGAGGGGTCGTTACCCTGTGTGTCAGCGGTGCAACATATAATTAAATCCTTTTGGGGAATCGATATCATATATTGCATTCCCATTCCGTGGAATCCAAAGCCTTCGTATCTTTCGCGCCAGATCTGATAGCCGTAGCCGTATGAGCCGTGATTTTCATCGTTTCCGTTATCGCAGCTTGAGCCGTGGCTTGATATTGCCGCTTCAAGATATCCCTTGTCCAGCAGCTGCTCACCATCCCATTTGCCTCCGCAGGTGATAAGCCTACCCACTCTATAAAGATCCTCGGTCGTGCAAAGAAGTCCCGAATCTCCCCAGGAATACCCTGCCGCATCCTTGATGCAATCCGAGCTCCTTGAAAATCCTATCTTATCAAGAACACGGGCTTTTAAATAATCAAGGAAGCTTGTGCCTGTCAGTCTCTCAACGATAACGCAAAGAATATAGGAAGCCGGGCTATCGTAATAAAACAAGGTCTGCTTCGGCTTGAACGGCTTGCTTTCAAAATAGTTACGTATCCTATCATAAAGCTTGAACTTTACCCAATGCTTTCCAGGCACGAGAACGTAAGGAGTTCTCATAGTGAGAAGATCGTAAACCGTTTCTTTTGAAAACTCCTCGGAAACGTCAAATTCCGAGCATTCGGGAAAATAATCTATCACCCTATCGGTAAGCATCAGCCGCCCCTCTGCAATAAGCGAACCTACCGCAAGGCTAACAAAGCTTTTGGTAACAGAGTTCATTCGATGCGGAGCTTCCTTGGAGAAGGGCTTCCAATATGCATTAAGAATTATATCATCCCCCTTAGCTATAAGCAAGGAATGGAGAGGAATCTTTTTTCTATCAGCCTTTTTAAGAAGCTTAAGCAATGCAGCAGAGCTGACACCTCCGGATTCGGGAGTATATTTCATATCAGTTATCATAAGTTTACCCCGGATATAAGCATAAAGCGGTAAACCGAAGATGCAAAATTGCACCTTCGGTAAATCGCCGATAAAATTGATCAGTCGTTTCTATATACGCCGCCGCCAACGTACTTTTCCTCGGACGAAGATACGTTCGCACCAACAAGGGCGGGTATCTCCCTGAATCTCTGTCCAATATTTACGCCGTTGGAAACAAGAGTTCTCTGAAGCTCTCCGACGTCGATATCTCTGACCCTCTTGCCCGACTTAACTGCGAGAGCGCAAGCGGTGCCTGCCGCCTCACCAAGTGCCATACAGCACATAACGAGTCGAGTTCCCGACTGACCGGGAATATCGGCAGAAAGGTTTCTACCTGCCGCAAGAACGTTTTCAAGTCTAACGGGAACAAGAGAACGGTAAGGAATATCATAGCAATACATTGCGCCCTGCGGAATCAGCTCCACCATATTGACACGCTTCAAGCCGTCATCGGGAGGAAGCTGAGAACCCCAGCCCGCTCTGTTAGCGATATACGCATCGGTGCCGTCGGGAAGCTTACCCTTAAACCATTTCATATTACCGGGTTCCTTGAAGCCGTGAAGATCAAAGCCGTGCTGGCTGATGGCTATAACGTCGTCAAACTTTCTTGCATAAGCAATATCAGAGCCTGTGAAAATATATTCACCAACGATCCTTCTCGATTCTCTGACACCGAGAAGCGAGCCTGTGTATGAAAGATATGATCTTTCAAATCCGGGAACGTTTTCACGAATGAATTTCGCAAGAATGACCGCCTGCTCTCTACCCTCGATATACATTCTGGTGAGATCGGCGTTATCGGTGGGATAGCAATTTCTTGAATGAGCGAAGCAAATGCTGACCTCATCCATTCCGCAATGCTCGGGGCGATCGGGGATATGCGTGAGCCAGTTCAGATGGTTATCTATTTCGTACGGAAGATTTCCCTTGGCAAGCTGCTCGGGAATGAATTTATACCACTTTGGGTCGTTTTTATTAAGATCGCTATTATAATAAGTGTCAAAATCTACTCCGCCCAAAACGAATTCTAGTGAGCAGCCCATAGACATACCGTCCTCTTCTCTGCCCGTCATAGTCTCGCCGCCCGCAAAGTAAACAAGATCGGAGTCACCCGATGCATCAACGAAGGCTTTACCTAAAATCGCGTGCTTACCCTGCTTTGTGTGAACGATGATTCCCTTTACCTCATTGCCGTCTACTATCGTATCGATAAGAGGAGTTACCAAAAGCATTTCGCATCCGTATTTTTTAACAAGCCTATCGAAGGTAAGCTTGTGCTTTTCGGGATCGGAGTTTCTTGCTCTGAGTCCGTTGATCTTATCCATCTCGGTGAAAAATTCAGCACCAACGCCCGAAACAAAATCGAGAGGTATATTAACTATACCCATAGTTGCAATACCGCCAAGAGCGGAAGTATTTTCAACGATTATAGTTTTTGCACCGCCCTTTGCCGCCGCGATTGCCGCACCTGTGCCTGCCATACCGCCGCCAACTACGACTACGTCGTACTCTCCGTAAACAGGAATAGACTCTGCACCCGTGCAGATCCTGCCGTCTTTAAAATCATAGCTTATCATATATTTTCTCCCTTCTGTTCTTCAACCTTAACTATCGCGCCTGTCTGGCAATTTCTGAAGCAGCTGCCGCACCCGACGCATTTATCCTGATCAATGACTGTGGATACGTCCTCCCTGATGCTGATTGCACCGAAGTTACATTCATAAACGCACATAAGGCAGAGAACGCAACCGCCGCTTACCTTGTATTTTATGCTCATATAAAACCTCCCGTTTTTTATACTTCTATTGTATCATCAAGCAGTCCTTTTTGTAAATGATAAAAATTCGCATATTTTTGAACGATACTATCATTTCACTTGACAACTCGGAGCATTTTTGCTATACTTGATAAAAGGAGGGCAAAATATGAAAACTGTTGAATTTGGAAAGCTACACGCAGATGAAATATCTTTTTCGGGTATATCGGTTATAAGGCAGACCAACCCTTGGTCTGTGTGCTCCCATCCCGATGGGCGAGTCTTCAACGGCTTCTTGCTTCTTATGAGCGGCGAATGTATATATACCTGCGACGGAGAAAGCATCGATCTTTCTGCGGGCGGTCTGATCTATCTTCCAAAGGGCGCGAGGCATTCGGTGTCTGCACCTGAAAGATCGCTTGATTTTTACAGGATCAACTTCACGGCAAAGGACGCCGCCACAGGAGAAGAAATAATATTTTCAAAAAGACCGAAGCTTATCTCTGATTCAAGCTCAAGATCGATAGCCGATATATGTGAAGAAATGCGATCCGCCACACTCACCGAGGATAGCGGCTTCAAAAGCCACTCGCTCCTTTCAAAGCTGCTTGATTTTTCCATCAAAGCAGGCTCCGAAAAATATCCGCAAAGGATATCTTGTGCCATCGAATATATCAACGAGCATTACACAGAGGACGTCTCTATATCAAAGCTGGCGGAGCTGTCCTTCATAAGCGAGCCACATCTCTTCAGATTATTTAAAAAAGAGCTCGGAGTCTCCCCTATCGAATATAAAAACGAGCTTCGAATCAAAAAAGCCGAAAGTCTTTTATGCGATCCCGAATGCTCGGTTGGTGAAATATCACTTCTTCTCGGATTTGAAAACGCCTGTTATTTCAGCCGAATTTTCAAGAAGCTTCGCGGTATATCCCCGATAAAATACCGTGCTCTTGCAAACCGGACTATAGGTAAGGAGCAATGATCCATCAGCGCCTAACGTAGCTTTTGAATACCGACCGCATTATCAAAAATAACAAAAATCAGTATAAATCCCCTTTATTTACAAATACTAACATCACACCTTAAATAAAGGAGTTTTATATAAATGAAAGCAACAGGAATAGTTCGTAGGATAGACGATCTCGGCAGAGTAGTTATTCCTAAGGAGATCAGAAGAACTATGCGTATCCGCGAGGGCGATCCTTTGGAGATATACACAGACCGTGAGGGAGAGGTAATATTTAAGAAATATTCCCCCATTGGAGAGATGCAGGGCTTTGCAACAGAATATGCTGAGGCTCTCCAGAAAACCTCCGCCTCTCCCATATTTATTTGCGACAGAGACGCTGTTATTGCCGTTTCGGGCGCATCGAAAAGGGATTATCTTGATAGGAAGATCTCAAGAGGACTTGAGGAGATAGTCGAATCAAGATCGCTCTACGTCAGGGGCCAGGGAAAGGAGCCGATAGCTGTGATAAACGACGGCGGCTCTCATTACGTCAATTGCGCAATGCCTATACTGAGCGAGGGGGACATCGTCGGATGTGTTGTGTCCGCTTGGCAATACGACGTTTCAACCAGCGATAAGATCTCAGACGATATTGAATCAAAGCTCATTCAGACCGCGGGGATGTTTCTTGGCAAGCAAATGGAAAACTGACCGTCATAAATTCGTTTTTTCTCTTATAAATATCAAAAAGGGCGCACCGAAAATTTGGTGCGCCCCGATCTCTGCTCCCGCAAGGGAGCTTTTATTATGCTTTTGAAGTCTTTGGCGATCATTGATTTGATCTGCGCCTCGGATTCTTTTGAGCATAGGTTATCTTCAGCGCCCTGAAAATATATCTTTTGATAATTCCCTGCTTCTTGAATTCATCCTTAAACATAATAAGGCTGAAAATAGCAAGTAAAATAGGAACAACGTTTATTCCGCCCAGCCTGAAGCATTGGATCACAAGTAAAACGATCAGAGCAAGTATTATAAGGTGATAAATTGGCGCCGTAACTATTATTCCGCGTACGGTCGTTACACCGTCCTTTTCCTTAACGGTGCCCTTGAAATACGTGCCCTCAAGAAATCCGTAATCCTTGGATGGGCCGTCGATCATCTGGCATCTCATTTTAATCGAATTACCACGTTCCTTAACGGTAATATTGGGCTTGCCCTTTGGGCTCTGAAAATTCTCCTCGGCAACGACCCGATTCGAATCCTTAAACACGGACATTACCTCATCACGGGTAGCGCCGATCTTATAATTAATGAATTTCATCCGATCATCCGAGCGTCACTACCGTAACACCCGCATCTCCTTCCCCATATTCTCCGTGGCGATATGCCTTGATCCTTTTATCGGTTTTAAAATACTTCCAAAGTGCAGCCTTAAGTGCACCTGTTCCCTTGCCGTGAATGATACGTACGGTAGGAATATTTGCAAGCACCGCATCGTCAAGATATTTGTCAACGACAAACCAAGCATCGTCTCCTATCATTCCTCGTACGTCGATCTCCGAACGGAATGAGGAAACAACGGTCTTCTTGACCTTGCCCTCGTTGACAACAGGTCGGCTCTCGCCCGACGTATATTTCACCTTGCCGTCAAGAAGCCTGAGCTTGTCCTCCGAAACCTTAGTTTTAAGAATTCCCGCAGTCACAGAGATCATACCCTTTTTATCCGCAAGAGCCGTTACAACGCCTTCCCGTGATACTGTGGTAACAAACACGCGATCTCCTACCTTAAGAGGTCTTGGAAGCTTATAGTCTTCCTCAAGAGAAATGTCCCTGATATCTATGCCGCTCATCAAGCTCTCGCTCTCGCGCATACGCTTTCTCATTTCCTCGCGAGCAGAGTTCATCATTTCATTGCGGCGATCCTTGTCCTCTTGCTTTCTCAACTCCTCAAGCTGACGGAATATAAACTCACTTGATGCCCTTGCGCTATCAAGTATCTGCCTGGCTTTAAGTGTCTGTTTTGCGATTTCTTCCTCACTTTTAGCGATTTTTCTTTTAAGCTCGGCTTCTGCCTTCAGTTTAAATGTCTCGTATTCCGCGCGCATCCTTTCTGCTGTTGCGCGTTCCTTTTCCATCTCTATTCGGTTTGTATCAAGCCTTTCGATAACGTCCTCAAATCGCTTATTATCCCTTTCGATAAGCTTGCCTGCTCTGGCAATAATATCGGGAGATATTCCAAGCTTTTCGGAAATTGCAAATGCATTTGATTTTCCGGGTGTACCAACGATAAGACGGTAGGTCGGGCGGAGGGTCTCAATATCAAATTCGCAAGATGCGTTCTGTACGCCATCCGTCTCCAGCGCATACGCCTTAAGCTCTGCATAGTGGGTTGTGGCAGCCGTACAAGCGCCGCGCTCCGCCGTGTTTTCAAGTATTGCAATAGCAAGAGCCGCGCCCTCGATAGGATCTGTTCCCGAGCCAAGCTCATCAAACAAAACGAGAGATCCCGATCCAACGTTTTTTAAGATAGAGGATACGTTTACCATATGGGATGAGAAAGTGGAAAGCGACGCCTCAATGCTCTGCTCGTCTCCGATATCGACAAGCACCTCGTTGAATATTCCCATAACAGATCCCTCGGCAAGTGGCACCTGAAGACCCGACTGCATCATCAGTGCAAAAAGTCCCATAGTTTTAAGCGTGACTGTCTTTCCGCCTGTGTTCGGACCTGTTATAATAAGAGTTTTATGCTCTCCGCCGATAGCAACGTCGATGGGCACAACCTTTTCCCTGTCTATGAGAGGGTGCCTTGCTCGCTTAAGCTCAAGCATAGGCTCTTTGATAATACGTGGTTTTTCCGCCCTCATCTGCATTGCAAGGGAGGCGCAAGCATAATAGAAGGAAATGTCGGTTATATTTCTGTAATTGAGGGTTATCAAGGATGACGACTCGGCGCACTCTGCGGATAGTGCCGCAAGAATTCTCTCGATCTCGTGCTCCTCCATTGCCGTAAGGCTTTTAAGCTCATTATTAGCATCAACAACAGCCATAGGCTCAATAAAAAGCGTTGCTCCCGAGGAGGAGGTATCGTGCACCAAGCCCTGCATTTCATTTTTATATTCCGCTTTGACGGGTACAACGTACCTGCCGTTACGCATTGTAACGATGTTTTCCTGGAGATATTTAAGTCTTTGACCGCCAACGTAGCCTTGAAGAGTATCCTTGATCTTATTGTTTGTAATTCTTATCTTACGGCGAATTTCTGCAAGTTCGGGGCTGGCTTCGTCAGCTATCAGCTCCTCCGAAATTATAGATCTTTTTATCTTCTCCTCAAGAGGTCTGTTTGGAAGAAGCCTTGCAAAGACCTCATCAAGTGCTGTCTCAAAGGGCTTATCCGCATTTATATAATCAAGCATCATTCTTGCAGACCCGAGAAGCGAGGCTATCTCCAAAAGCTCCTTCGGTGAAAGGATCGCGCCCTTATAGGCTCTCTCCGCCGCAGATACGACTCTTTCGTCCGCAGAGAAAGAGGGATACCCCTTGGCATTGATAAGTCTTTTTGCATCATCGGTCATTTGCTGACGCTTGATGATCAGATCGTAATCATCCGTCGGCGTAAGAGACGCGGCGCGAGCCTTTGCCCCCTCCGTGGACGCACATTCGATCAGCATAGCAACTATTTTATCATATTCAAGTGTCAGAAGTGTCTTTGCTGAAAAAAGCATATTGGTAGCCTTTCTATAAATTATACTCCTTGCGAGTTTCGCCTCCTCCGAGGCGGTGCTGCGCACTTCGTTTTGCTTTGCAACACAGTTGCTTTCGCACGTTGTCGAAAGCAACTACACATAGATTATACCGTTTCGCCGTCAGCGCTTGACGCTATTATAAAAATCAAGGCTTCTGAAGGTGTGACCGAGCTGATTTAGGATATATTCCTCCGCCGCTCTTGAAAATAAATGCATATCCTCATCGGAAATATTAAAGGAGAATATGCGCTCCACGGGGGCGTATATTGAATATTCAATAGCCACCTTCGCTCCGGGAGATAGTATGCAGGTTATATGGCTTTCGTGAGGATCGGGATGCTCATATCCTGCCTCTGCAAGCTTTTCCTTGCAGCTATAACAGGTAACGATACCGCCCATTATATCAAAAAAGAAGTCTCCCTCTCTCGTTCCACATTCGTGGCAGGCGATAACGTCGGGCATAAAGCCGATGATCGATGCGCATCTTATCTCAAACGCCGCCTTTATCTTCGCCAGCTCATACCTTCCCGAGCCGATAGCATACAAGGAATTAAGAGAGAGCCTCAAAAGCTCGCGTTCCGCCTCCTCAACCGTAACATCCGAGAGGACCTCGCAAATATAAGTTGCAAGAGCAAGCCCTTCGATGCTTCCGCGAAGTGCAAAAAAGCTCTCGATAAGCTCAGCTTCCTTGATCCAAAGCTTGTCCCCCTGACCGTATAACACGAAGCTTCCGTAGCAAAATTGCATAGTTGAGGAAAGCTTTCTGCTTTTATGAGAACGCGCACCGCGGGCAAGTGCCGTCAGCACGCCCTTTTCCTCTGTGAATATTGTAACGAGCCTGTCGGTTTCCTTAATATCAACCGTTCTTATAACGAGCCCCTTAACCTCTGTGAGCATTATTCCTCTTCCTTATAGCCGAAATTGGATATATTAAAGTCGCTATCCCTCCAGTTTTCCTTAACCCTTACGTAAAGATCAAGGAACACCTTTGCGTCAAGCATTTTCTCAAGGTCCTCTCTAGCATAGGTTCCGATGCGCTTGATCGTTGCCGCGCCCTTACCTATGATGATTCCCTTGTGAGATGCCTTCTCACAGTAAATTTCAGCTCTTATAGACACCGTGCCGCGCTTTTCCTTCCATTCCTCAATGGTAACGGCGGTGCCGTGAGGTATCTCCTCGTCAAGCGAACGCAGAAGCTTTTCGCGGATTATTTCAGCCGCAACCTGCTTTTCGGGCTGATCGGTTGCAATATCCTCGGGGAAGAACCACTCGCTCTCGCGAAGAAGCTTTTCACATTCGGAAAGAACCGTGTCTACTCCCTTTCCGCTCTTTGCCGCAACGGGAATTATCGCCTCAAAGTCATACGCCCCTGCATAAGACGCAATGGTTCTTGCGATATTTTCCTTTCGGACAGTATCTATTTTGTTTATTACGAGAATAGCGCGAATCCCCTCCGACTTAAATTTAGAGATTATCTGCGCCTCAATGTCGCCCACCTCCTCGCGCGCCTCTGTGACAAGTATCGCGCTGTCAACGCCGCTTAAGGTCTGCGCCGTGGTCTTTACCATAAAGTCGCCAAGCTTTGTTCTGGGCTTATGTATACCGGGGGTATCAAGGAAAATATACTGATCCTCGCCAACCGTATGAATACCCGTAATTCTGTTTCTTGTGGTTTGCGGCTTTTTCGATACTATGGCAACCTTTTCTCCGAGTATTGAATTAAGGAGCGTGGATTTGCCCACGTTGGGTCTACCGACTATTGCAATAAATGCAGTTCTTTTCATCAGTCCTGTCTCTTTCGTTATGAATTCTTAAATATCAAGCACAGCCATAATTTCTCTCTGCGCTGCACATTGAGCCTCTTCCTCGTCCTTACCAAGCTCGTGGTCGTAGCCGAGAAGATGAAGCATAGAGTGCACCGTGAGGAATGCAACCTCCTCAAGGAAGGTGTTGCCAAGCTCCCTTGCCTGCTCCTCTGCGCGCTCAAGGGATATAACTATATCGCCGAGAGGAATTAACTCATCCTCGGGAATAAGCTCATCCTCCGAGGCAAAATCGTACATCGGGAAGGAAAGCACGTCGGTTGGAGAATCCTTCCCTCTGTATTCCGAATTGAGCTCCTTGATATAAGCATTATCGCAGAAGGTAACGGACACCTCGCAGTCCTTGTCGAAGCCCTCGTGGGTGAGCACGGCGAGTACGGCACGCCTAATCGTATATTTGAAATAGTAATCCAGAGCCTCGTGGTCGACCGTTCTGGAAAAATTGATCAAAAGCTTGTTATCTTCCATTTTAAATACCTCTTATTTCTTATCGGTAACTTTGAATTTCTTCGCCTGAGCCTCACGCTCATAGCTCTCATAAGCCGAAATTATCTTGCGAACAAGATGATGGCGCACAACGTCGCGCTCGGTAAAGTGATGAATACCGATCCCCTCGATATTCTCAAGGATCTTTGCGGCAATTGAAAGTCCGCTCTTTTTACCAAATGGCAGGTCTGTTTGAGAAAGGTCTCCCGTAACAACCGCCTTTGAATTAAAGCCGAGGCGTGTAAGAAACATTTTCATCTGCTCGGGAGTCGTGTTCTGCGCCTCGTCAAGAATAATAAACGAATCGTCAAGAGTTCTGCCTCGCATATACGCAAGAGGGGCTATTTCTATCGTGCCGCGCTCCATATGCCTCTGATAATTCTCCGCGCCGAGCATCTCAAAGAGTGCGTCGTAAAGAGGGCGAAGATATGGATCGATCTTGCTTTGAAGATCTCCCGGAAGAAAGCCGAGTCTCTCTCCAGCCTCGACCGCGGGGCGCGTTAATATTATTCTTGACACAGCCTTATTGCGCAAAGCCTCAACAGCCATCGCAACCGCGAGAAAGGTTTTTCCCGTGCCCGCGGGTCCAAGACCGAGAACGATGGTATTCTTTCTTATAGTCTCAACGTACCTTTTCTGCCCGATGGTCTTCGCCTTTATTGGCTTGCCACGGTTAGTAACGCAGATAACGTCCTTGATAAGCTGATCGGGAGATTCATCCAGGTTATCCTTCACCAAACCGATAACGTATTCAACCCCGTTTTCGCTGATAAGCTCGCCTGCTCCGCTCATATGCTTAAGATACTCAAGCGCTCTGGCGGCAAGGTCGACGTTTTCGCCATCTCCTATAACGGAAATTGCATCTCCCTCGCCTTGAGCACTATGTCCGTTTGAGATGCGAACGTCAAATGCTCTCTCTATTATCCTGACGTTTGAATCAAATGCGCCAAATATCGCCGCAGTCACCTCATCAGAATTTGTTAATACGATTTTTTCCTTCATTATCTGCTATCCAAGCAAAACGGCTGAGCCGTTATCCTCCGTTTAATTGTTTTATATTGGAGATCCTATTCCGAAGAAAGCGGCACCTTAACCCCAACGTCTCTGATATAGGTTAAGTAATTTCTTGAGATATAACCGCTGTCTGTGAATTCTCCATCCGTTCTTATGCGCAAAAGATCACATCCCGAAAGAAGGCCGTGAGTTTTCTCCCTGAGTCTTGATAAAGCAACCGAAACAAGCTGAGAGTCGGTGTATTCTGTTATCTCAATCTCATAATTTTCGCCTTTAGTGACAGAAAGAGAAAGCGGAAGTGCGCACCTTCCAAAAAGCGAAAAGGTTCTTATTTCTTCTATTATATCACAGTCTTCGGGTAAATTTCCATAGTTTTTAAAAATATTTAAATCAAATCCGAAAAAATTAAGCTCAATTTCATTTATATGAGTCTTTGCGTTGATCTTTTTTTCATATTCTCTTGAGACCTCAACCGAGACGGTGTCACTTACCCTGCCTCGCACAGTTCCGTCCGCCGAACAAAGACCTCCACCCGAGCTTTCGGGTAAAGCACCGAGAATAAGCACGTCACCTGCCCTGACAACGTCTCCAACCTTGACCGCTGCCTGACCTTTCGTAACAGTGATCTCCTCAATAATGCAATCTGCGGTTGCAACAATATTCGAATATCCGAGCTCGGCATCCTCCTTCGGTGCATCAATAATCTCCTTTTCTATCACTTTAACGTATGCAACCGTACCGCGCCTGTTTATATTTATCCAGCCGATATCGGCGGAGTCGGAAAGGACCCTTGCCTCGATTTCACTTTTATCTGCTCTGATCCAGGATGTCCCAACCGAAAAGCCGCACTCCTCAAGCTCACGCCTGATAGCCGCATCCGTGAGTCGCTCATTACCCTCTATCCGCACGTCCCAAACAATACTTGAAGATAATATGATGATCATCAGCGAAGCAATTAATCCCAAAGCAAGAGCGATCTTATGGCGAAAGCTTTTTATTTTTCCAAGGAGACCAAGCCTCTCCGATTCGGTATATTCTACGCCCGATAGTGCCGAGCGCATAGCCTCTGCATCTCGCTCTCTCACGGTAAAGCTTCCCTTGCCGTTAATAATTATCGGTATGCCCTTAAGCAAGAGCCTTGTTGTTGCTCCTGCAAGATCAGCCTCTGGGATTTCTATCCTTCTGTAACCGAATATCAAACAATCAATTCTTTCCAAAGTCAAAACGAATATCCTCCACCTTCCCACTGATCTCTACGGTGCTGTGCTCAAAAACCTTAACCGAAAGACGCTTTCCAACGAATGAAATTTTGCCGCCGTGCGTCTTCAGGATAACTGTCTCGCAGGATAGATCAACAATGCTTACCACGCCGCAGACCGTTATCGACAGTCCCCTCCTCGATCTTTCCGCCTCAAGCCTGAAGCCCAAGGGTAATTGCTTCGGCGGTTTGTTTTTACTTTCTGTCATTACTTTGCTCCCAAAAACATAAATCTTTATTAAAATATATGCTTGGAGAAATCAAAAATGATAGAACAAAATATTTGCATAAAAAGACAAAAAAGCAAAGAAAACGTTATCACGATTCTAAAGACCGTTTTTTGTATATTTATACTAATTATTTCAGTCATTTTTGCGGAGAAAATAAAGGAAGGTGTAATATACGGAATAAGATTATCGGCGTTGTGTGTGATACCTTCGGTCTTCCCATTCTTTGTTTTAAGTGATATTATATGCACTATAAGACTTCCCTGCGGAAAATTAGCTAAAGGATTTAAGAGGCTCGTCGGGGTCAGAGGCGAGCTTTTTGACTGCTTTATATTCAGCACGGTCTGCGGCTTTGCCGTTGGAGCGAAGCTTTGCTCAGAAAAAGGAAGGGCTGTATTTCTTTCCAAAAATGAGCTGGCATGTGCTCTTTCTCTTTGCTCAAATCCGTCTCTTGGTTTTTGTGTCGGTGCCGTAGGAGCTGTGTGCTTTTCCAGTGTTGAAGCAGGACTTTTACTTTTTTGCTCTATGCTTTCAGCAACAATTATAACAGGTTTGTTTTTCAGAGAAAAGGATGTGGTCAAATCGTCATATTACGAAAATTCGGATAATATTTTGAGGCAGAGGTTTGATTTCGCGACCTCCATAAAGAACGCAGCTCTTGCCTCGCTTTCCGTTTCATCTTTTATTTTGTTCTTTTCCGCCATAGTTTCTCTCATCGAAGGCTTGAATATCGGAGAGCTTCCCCTTGCTATAATATCATCCGCTTTTGAGGTAGGCAATGCCTGCGCAAGGCTTTCCGCGCTTGATCTTCCGCGCACACTTTCGTTTCCTCTTTGCGGATTTGCTCTTGGCTTTTCGGGGCTTTCTGTCATTCTCCAAGCAAGATCGTCTGCTCTCTACTCGATACCGTTTGGGAGAATGTTTTTATTCAAATTGACCGAGGGAGTCCTCTGCGCCGCTTTTTCTCTTGCCCTATTCTGCATCATTCCTGTATAACAAGAAAATAAAAAAGCCCATAGCGCCAATTTGCACTATGGGCAATAGAAATTATTTAAACATTTTTGCATTTTACGACTTTAAATTCAGCTCCGAGAACATATAAATGATCACCTATACAAACACCTCTCACAAGATTTTCATCTATATTTACGTACAGAGGAACAGAGGCGATCTCAATGATTTCATATCCGTTGAAGTAAAGAAGTATATATCTTAGCTCTCCCGAATAACCGTGAACGCTCATTCCGATAAGCGATTCATCTCTGTTGATATAATACGCCTTGTATTCGCTCGGATAATAGACCTGCCTCAGAATATAGCTGTCAACTGCTCTGACGCCCTCTGCCGTCTCCTCATATACCTCAATTTTCAGATCCGTAAAGCTTTCTCTGCCAACGCCGAGAAGGAAGGAGCCGAAGTCGATAAGGCTGGTTGAAAAGCCCGTGATGGTTCCCGTGTCTTTGGACGTTATATTGCTGATATCGGATAGATCAAAGAAGAAAACAGGATCCATAAGCTCAACCGAAGTGCAAACGTACGCCTCGGTTTTATCGAATCTTGCCGACTGAACTGTCTCACCCTGCGGAGCAAACTCCTCCTTTGAGGCTATCAACTCAAGGCTCTCAAGGTCGTATATAAACAGGCTCGCCGAAACGCTGCTTCGAAAATCGCCGGCAGAGTTCGAATCACCGTTTGATGAGGTAACGTAGCTGTGCTTATTAACAGTGGTTACTATCCTGAGCATTCCGTCATACTGATCCATCGAAAAACGGTCCTTAATACTACCCGAAACGACGATGCTGCCAACCACCGAATGTGCTCCGCCCTTATAGCTCATAATAGAAATTTCGGACTTGACCTCATATTCAACCCTACCGTCAATCTTTTTATTCTCTGTAAAGCTTCTCGTTGCATAGATACTGTCCTCCGATACGTAGACAGTATCCGAATAGGAAAGAAACGCACCTGAGCCGAGATAACCAAGGCCTTCGCACCCAAATGAGGACACGACGGTATATCTTGTTGCGGTTATCTCCACTGGGCTTATTATATTCTGCATAGGAACGAGAGCAGATTTTGAATTGACCTTAACGGAAGGAATAAAGGTTTCGGGCTTACTGTAATCCACTCCTCTGTAATTAAAATAATACTCGGTCATTACCATAAGCCTGCCGTCGACCATTCTGGAGGAGATATATTTACCATCCATTTCAGCTTTGTCTGTGACACGCATATTGTTTAGATCGCTTATATCAATGCTCAAAACCACGGTTTTATGCTGATACTGATTATTCGTTCCGCAACTAATTGCCGTGATCAAGCCATCCTCGGCAGAAAGGTACATTTCTGCGGTTGCGCCTGAAGACAAACCAAAATTCAAATTAAGAGTGGAAACACACTCCGACTCCTCGCCCTTGATCGAATAGACCTTAAGCTTTGAATCAAGCAGCTGAAAAATATATTTATCGGTCCGCTTGATGATATCCGCCTCAACCACACCCGAAACCTGGTTATCGGTTACTTCCTCGTAGTTTCCAACGCCGCCCGAAGGTGAAGTCGGGGCAGACGAGCCTCCCGAGGCTCCGTCCATTTCGGGTGAACCTATACCTGCACCACCGATAAGATTGCCGATCGACCACCTGTCGTTTTGCTTATCCCGATATGCATCGATTTTCTTGATTATTGAATAATACGGGCTATCCTCATATCTTGCGAGGTTATCGTAATTGATTATTAAGGATGCTATTGGAACCAACAAAGTCAAAGTGAGGCAAGCAGCTGTTATCAGCGCAAATAGCTTGCGCCTTTTTTGTTTTCTGCTTTTGATCGCAGACGGAGATGCCTCCTCTATATAATTATCGCCTATTTCACCAAGCTCCATAAGGAGCTTTTCGTTTTTCTTCATATTTCAATACCTCCTTCGGTGAGCTTTTCCTTAAGCTTTTGCCTTAACCTGTGCAGTATCATCTTGATATTGCTTTGACTTAAACCTGTGTTTTGTGATATCTCATCGAGCTGACACATATAAAAGTATCTTTGAACGAATACGATCCTCCACTCACGCTTAAGCGAAGCAAGGAATCCGTCAAGCACAGTTCTGATCGCGAGGCTTTCAACAAGAGAGCCATCACCGCATTCGCCGTCTCCAACAACCTCCGCAAGCTCGTCAAGAGGCAGCGGTGCTTCGTAAAAGCGTTTCTGAGCTTTCCTTTTCCTCCATCTTGAGATTGCGAGATTCCTTGTCAGCTTTCCAAGAAAGGCGGAAAGCTTAGTCGGCTTATGAGGGGGTATACTGTTCCACGCGGCGGAATAGGTATCCACAACGCACTCATCAGCCTCGCCCTCGTCATAGAGAATATTATTCGCTATATATTTGCAATATCTTCCGTACTTTCTCGCAGTTTCCTCAATCGCTGCCTCCGATCTCTTATGATATAGATCAACGATATACCTATCCTCCACGGCGCACTTCCTCCTTTCACCTTAATACACGCAAAATAATTACCAAAAGTTACAGGTATTGAAAAATTCTTTCAATTAATTTTACCATACTGTACGGTTTATGTCAATATTTAGCCCTATATCGAAGCTTTTCCGCCCCTCCTCTTTTCTTTACGCTCTGCTTGACCGTAATTACGGCCAAAAATAAAATTTCGATTTTTTTCGATTTTTTCTCTAATGTGCTTGACAAACAGAATTCTTTGTGCTAGAATTTAATGCGTTAGATGAAGATAGCAGAAGCGCATAGCGTGACTGTTATTCGATAACACTCCGGAGAATCCTGACGTATGAGCAGGTGCCGAAGGGGCAAGGCGCAAATAATTTGCGTTAATCTCTCAGGCAAAAGGACAGAGTTTAATTGAATACACATTCTTTGTGCATTTTTAAACTTTACGGAGTAGTTTTTTATCTACCCCGTATTTTTTATTTAAGTTTGAAAGGACGAAAAAATGGAAGCGATCACAAGCGTTATTGATTTTCTCAATAACAATCTATCGGGCTACGTTCTCGTAGCATTGCTCATCGGTATCGGTGTTTACTTTACCGTGAGAACAAGGTTTGTTCAGGTCAGATACCTTGGAGCAGGCTTTAAAAATATCTTTAAAAGAAAAGAACAAAAAGGCACTAAAAAAGGAATTTCCTCATTCCAAGCTCTTGCTACCGCTATTGCCGCTCAGGTCGGCACGGGTAATATAGTCGGTGCCTGCGGAGCAATTCTTGTTGGCGGTCCGGGTGCCATCTTCTGGATGTGGATCATTGCATTCCTTGGAATGGCAACCAACTATGCAGAGGCCGTTCTTGCTCAAAAGACCAAGACTGTAAACCCCGACGGAAGTGTCTCGGGCGGTCCCGTACACTATATCAAAGAGGCTTTCCGCGGCAAATTCGGAAAAATCCTTGCAGGCTTCTTTGCTGTATCACTTGTAATTGCAGTCGGCTTTATCGGCGGTATGGTTCAGGCTAACTCAATTACAGGAAGTGTGGCAGGAGTTTTTGAGTCCTTCGGCGCAGATATTTCGGGATACACCTGGATCATCGGTATAGTTCTTGCTCTCCTTGCAGGCTTCGTGCTTATCGGCGGTATTAATAGACTTGCCTCCGTTGCCGAAAAGCTTGTTCCCATAATGGCAATTCTCTATCTTATCGGCGGACTTCTTGTGCTCGGAGTAAATATTAAAAACCTTCCCGAGGCTATCGGTTCCATCTTCAAGTATGCATTCCTTCCTCAAGCCCTTATCGGCGGTGGCTTCGGTTCTGCTATCGTAAAAGCAATTCAGAAGGGCGCACAGCGCGGTCTCTTTTCTAATGAAGCAGGTATGGGTACCACTCCTCACGCGCACGCACAGGCTGACGTAAAGGATCCCCACGACCAGGGCGTTGCAGCAATGGTCGGCGTATTTATTGATACCTTCATCGTTCTTACTATGACCGCCCTCATCGTTATCACCACACTTTATAGCGGCGACGGTCCTCTCTCTGCAATCAGCGGCAATGTGATTGATGCAAGCGGAATGTCCTATGCAGAGCTTGCCGAAAAGGTTGGTTATACAGACGGCAATATGGTACAAAGAGCCTTCCAGATGACCTTCACAACCATCTTCGGCGGTAACGCGGCTGTTGGAAATGCGGTTGGAAGTATCTTCATTGCTATTTGCCTCTTCTTCTTTGCATTCTCAACTATCCTCAGCTGGAACTTCTTCGGTAAGATCAACTTTAATTACCTCTTTGGTAAGAAGACCACCCTTATTTATTCCATTATTTCCATCGGTTGTGTCTTCGCAGGCTCGATGTTCAAGAATTCTCTCGTTTGGGGTCTTTCCGATCTCTTCAATAATCTTATGGTTATCCCCAACGTTATGGCTCTCTTTGTGCTCGGAGGCGTTGTTGTTTCCTTAACGAAATTCCCGAATAAGCGCAACAAGCGTGCTATCGCAGAAGATCAAAATATCCCCGAGCTTAAAAAGTAATTGTGCGCTCGCAAAATTATTCAATAAAGATCCAAGAATAAATATCCAAGAATAATAGACAAAAAATAACTTGACAAACGCTCTCCCGTGTGGTAGAATACTTAAGGTAATGCCACGCGGGCGTGGCGGAATTGGCAGACGCGCCAGACTTAGGATCTGGTGGTACCCCCGTGCAGGTTCAAGTCCTGTCGCCCGCACCAAAGAGGAATAATACGAACCTTGATAAGTCGAGGTTCGTATTTTTCTTTACAAGGGATTACTTCGGTATTCAAATTTCTCGATAAAAAATAACGCAAAAGGGTGGGAACAAAATCCCACCCTAAGTTTACTGCAAAAAACATATTTTTGCTTGATTTATTAAAAGATAACATTAAAACAAAACTTTAATTTTTTCGTGAATATTTCCTTGGATATCCTGTATGTCTTGTACATCAATCATTCCTAAAGATTGCATCATATACACCATTGCCCACACTTCATCAAATTCTGCCGAGAGTTGATCGTGTCCGTTTATCAATTCAAATGCAATGTCGTACGGCGAAAACTTGGGAGCGCCGCATTGATGATTGTCTTTGAGTCTTTCTGCAATGTCCCTTGCCAGCTTTGAATTTCTAACAGCAGACTCATAAGAGAAATCTTGTAATAGCTCGCACTCAAACTCATACATACTATCATCTTTATCTGGACTATACCAATATAAATAAAGAAATATTGACGACTCAAGATCAGCTTTATCTGAGGGATTCCATTTTTTCATAATTTTATAGAATTGAACCATGAAATTATGGAGTGTGCGGAAATCATCCTCGGATAAAAAACTACCTTGACGAATCATAAAATGTGTTTCGTTATTTCTTAACCGTTGCAACAGTTTAAGTTCTTTCGTTAACATTTTGCCTTGTTCGAGACAACCGGCAAATAGTTTTTTATGTTGCTGAATAAGCTTATAAAATGGAATCGTGTGAAATCTTGAAATTTCATCACTTGATAGTGTTACAAAAAAACGATTTAGGTCAGTTGCGTTGGAATAATTTAACGAAAGTTTTTCGTCTATTTCATCTTTTTGTTTTTTTATGAAGGCAACATCGTGATCATTATTATTCAACATCATTTGCTTCATAATAAGTTCAACGGCGTTATGAAGCGAAGATACAAAGTTTTTCTGATATTGGAGTGTTGCTTTTCCGTCTTTTATAGCATTACAAAAACGAACAGCTGCCGTCCATGCTTCAAAGGCATTATCCATCAATATTGGTTTCATATGTTACTCCTCGATTATTCTTTCCAAACCGCCTTATCGTTTGATTAATAATCAACATTAATCCACATCACAGGACGTATCCACCATTCACGGTCAACATTTTCATAATAGCCAAGTTCTCCATCATAACTTACATAAGCAGCATTGGATACACTACCGGTGTTTCTTAAAAACCAATAGCAATGTGTTGTAGAAACATAGTCGGTAGCTTCTGCTTTTAGTATAGATATTGGCAAAAATCCTGCATCTTCCTCATCTAAAAGAAATACTTTGTCCGTGGTTTCAATTCCATCGGTAGAAAAAGTAGTATTGAATATTTTGCTTCTTTCCTCAGATGAAAAAGCATTATTATAAAAATCACTGTTGAGCCATGTTCTGATAGTGCTATTCTTCCATGTAACCGAGGCGAGAGTGGAATTAAAGGGCATCTGTTCTAAACAGTATTTGCTTATTACAAGAGCTTTGTTTCCATCACGAGTTATTACTATCCATTCAATATCTTCAGTACCATTCGCCAAATTACCATCTTGCTCATACGTGCCAAAAGTAATAATATCTCCTGACTCACATGTAACAAGTTTGCATTTTGCTCTTAATTTCTTCGCGTCTTTATAATCGCCAACTTCGTCCAAAAGAGCAAGAGCATCTTTGTACTTTCCTTCGGTTATAAGAGAAGAGGCTTCGTTATATTTTGCTTCGATAATAACAGCAATAGCGTTGTTACACTCATTTATCTTGTCGGCACTGTTTTTATATTCACCTAACTCCGAGAATATCTCGATGGCATCATCATATTTTTGTGCTGACATCAAAGCCAGAGCTTGATTATACTTTGATTCGATTATAGCATTTTCACATTCAGTTATCTTGGCAACACTGTCCTTATATCCGCTTAGTTTTGTAAATATCTCAATAGCCTCATCGTATTTTTGAGTAGACATAAGAGCAAGAGCTTCGTTGTATGCTGCTTCTTTTTGTGCCGCCTGACTAACTTCAGAGTTTTTATCTAAAACATATTCGGTGTTCGAGGAACGAAGATATCTATTGCCCGAATGTTCTTCATAATAGAATGTTTCTGATGTGGATGTATCGTGGATTTTAAGTGATCCGAAATTCCCGCCTGAAAAATCCATTACAATTCTTACATCACCTTCATTAGCGTCAAAATCTAATTCATCATAAACATTATCATATATTTCAACAAGAGTTTTGCAAACATCCATAACTTCTAACAGCGCTTTCTCGGTTGCGCTGTTAGACTTTCTATATTCCTCAAAAATGGGGAGTTTAACGCTAAATGTCCATTCGTACCACTGTTCATTATCCCAGTCATTTTCCAATGAAAAACTGTAATCTATGATAACGTCAACACCAGTGGCATCTTCCATTTGTCTTTCTAATGGCATAACAACTTCTTGGATCTGTTTTTCGACATAGCTTTCTCTTTTTGATATCTTTGCATTTTCTATTATAGTTGGCAAAGAGATAACAAAAATAACTACAGCTATAATCGCGCACACAATCGCAGTTGTTTTAATACGCTTTTTTCTCTTTTGCGCCTCAAGTTTCTGTCGTTCAGCTTCAGCACGAGCTCTGCTCTCCGAAATTCTTTGTGCCAAATCTTTTCGAGCCGCTTCTAACGCATTGAACAAAGCTTTCTCTAAATAGGAATCGCAATCAGCTTTACTGTCAAAGCTTATACCTACCGGCATAACAGCCAATAATCTCTCAAACACATCTGAATGTCCACATTGCTCGACAAGAATATTCCATGCGTTATCTGGGGCAATTGAATGAACCAGTGAATTTGCTAATCGCTTGGAAGCTCCTTCGCCAGACAAAATCTCATCATCACTCAACTTGCGCAAATAATCTCGACATTGAGTTGAATTATTCAATGC
This sequence comes from Clostridia bacterium, assembly GCA_017410065.1. Lineage (GTDB taxonomy): Bacteria > Bacillota > Clostridia > Oscillospirales > CAG-272 > UBA1740. The sequence continues at coordinate 54,764 of JAFQRL010000002.1, forward strand.
TTTAACAATGTTTCCATATTCCCTAATTACAGCGTTTGCATAGGATGCTGTGTGCTGATGCAAAACATCGTTTGCGCTTTTGTTTGTATAGCGTGCTAACAACGTAGCACTATAGTAATTGGGTTCAACAAAGTTAGGGTAATCTGCCGCCCCCAAAGACTCTTTCAAAAACGATATAATTTTTGTCCCTTGCTTGAAAATGTTAGCGGTTTCAAATGTGTCCTCATCTAACATCTCCATCTTCATAGCTTGCATATATACAGCAATATTATATGGGCAAGCAACGAAAGCATTTTCCAAGATAACCTTTTTGTTGTTGGACAGCGTAAGATTCTTAAGCAAATCATTAGAACGACTAATATCAACAAACTCAAGTGTTGCTTTGTCAAACTTACCATTTGCAATCAGATCAGCTACATATTTATCCAAAAGTTCGTACGCAAAGACAGTAAGTGCTGCTTCCATATTTGGAATATATGTATTGTTGATATAGTTACTTTTTTCACCGCCATACTGTGAATCCAAGCGAGAACGAAGGTCGCTCATATCCTTTTGGTATTGAGCTTCAGCTTCTTTGCTTTGCTCTTTGAGCTTAGATGCTTCCATGGCAGCATATATGGCATGGTTAACAAAACTGCTTGACCATATGGAAAATCCCAAGCCAGTTACATGTGATTCAGCGTTGCTTACTGCATTTTCATAGCCTGCTTGCCACTCATCCATTTCTCTGATAAGCAGCGACTTCATTTTCTCCAATGCAGCTTTGTTTACTTCGGAATACAGCTGATATCCCTTGTTATTCTTCAAATAGTCGCTGATAGTACGTGTAAAAATGCCATTATCACACAATTTGGCTACGAATTTGCCAATTTGTTGCTCCATTTCTGCAGCCAGATCTTCATCTCCAAGTAAGCCGATATTGTCTTTTGCAATCTCATTTTTCAGTTTGCAAACAAAAACACCGAATAACTGTTTCTGTACATTATCCGTAAAGTTCAACAAATCGATGTAGGTTAAGACGTCTTCTGGTATAGAAAAATCTTTCTTTAGGAAGTTAACAATCATTAAAAATCACTCCTTTTCTAAATCAATACATAAAAACATTTCCTTGGAGTATTACGTTTAAGTGTATTATATCACAAAATTGCTTATAATTCAACATATTTCCTTAATCAAAAATTATAATAGTTTGTTTTACTTTTATGAAATCAGGTTCGTACATTCTCCTCTCTGGGGCACCAAAAATCGACAAGTTTCGCGTGAGCTTGTCGATTTTTACTTTTTCACTCTTCACTTTTCACTTTTCACTAAAATTTCCTTGTCGATTTTTGGCAAGTAATAAGTAATAGTGAATAGTGAAAAGGTGTAGATGTAGCTTTTTTCCTATCGTCAAAAAGCATTAAATTATATGTGGGTGAGGATTAAGCGATAGAATTATAAAAGGTGGGACACAAGATCCCACCCAAATCTATAATAAAGAGCTACCTCGAATGCGACTTTGCATTTAAGGCAGCTCTTTTTTATCTTATTTAATTTTTGTAAATGTCAGCTTTGCCTCGGCGCCTTCGATGCTATCCACCTTGAATGTGTAGCCGACCGAATTGCCGTTGCTGTCGGTGAGCACGGGAGATGTATCTCCGACAACGTAGGTATAGCCGCCGCTTGAGGATTTTACGTACTCGATAAGATTCTTATCGGTTCCGTATTCGTCGGACGGGTCGGTATTGTTATAATAAATGTTATAGCCCGAGCCTCCGTCGTAAACCTCCTTAATGAGAGACGCATTTACGTGGTAAACAACTATTCCTTCTCTGTCGAAGTAACCGCCGTCGCCCGAATTGAGAGGAGATTCAGTGTAGTACATCACAACGTAATATTCCTGATAAACACCCAGCTTCGGGTCAAAATTCGCGCCAAAGATCAAGCTATCTCCATTCTTTGAGAAATCCTCAAGAGAAACAGTGATCTTATCCTCTGCTACGATAAGTCTTGATGAGGTTATCCAACCATAATGGAATTTGGTGAATGCATTGTGATCTCCCGCCATAGAGTCCATAATGTCGTATCCGCCAAGAGGGCTGCCAATGCCTGACGTATCATAATAATCATCAGCGCCGAGAATATGTCCGAATTCGTGGATAAAGGTGTAGGTGTTCCTTGACGTGGGATCATCGAAGCTGACCGAGCCGTACGCATCATAGGTCTCGTAAAGGAACTGATACGACATCCAGATGTAATCGTTTGCACTCACACCGTCGTATTCGTAATAATACTCACTCTCGTCGGTGTAGATGTTCCAGTATCTATACGCCCAATGGAAATTCTCCGCATCGTTTATCTCAAGGGTGTTAACGAGAATTACGGCATCAATTATACCGTTGCCGTCCGAATCAAATTCAGAAAGATCCATCAGGGGCTCAAGGTATGCAAGCGCCTCGTCAAGTATCATCTGATCACCAATATCAGTCTGCTCACCGTAATAATCGAACGTTTTATCCTTGTAATAAGAGCTTTCGTGTTCGGGTCTGAACCAGAAATCAAGAACCGTGATATCAAGATCCAGCTTACCGTAGCTTGATTCATAATAGAAATCGTGGAGGGTGAAATAATCGGCTTGATCCTTTGTACCTGCAAGTGCACCCCTGAGAACATCTGTGGAATATCCCATTTTGGCAGCCGTTCTGTCGCTGAAATCAACAGGTATTACAAGAACGGCAGGCTTGCCTGTTGTGGGGCAACCGTCTATGTAATAATCAAGTCCTGTTACGTCTTTGACGTAAAGAGCATCGGTGAAGACGATCTCATAAACACCGTCCTCTGCGTAAGGCAGCCCCGCTCCGTCGTTCGAGAAAATCCCTTCGGGATCAGTTCCCGAGCCCGAGTCACCATCACCTGTGCCGCTATCTCCGCCTGTGGAGCCTGCGGGAATGTATAGATAAATATCTATGATCGAGGTACCCTCGCTCACATAATAAGCCGCATCAAGATAAAACTCGCCGCGAGAATAGAAGTACCAAGTATCGCCCTCATCATCCTTTTCACTTCCATCGTAAGTGAAGCCAACCAAAGAAGCAAAGAAATTATTCAAGTCCGTCTTGGTGTTTCCGTATGTATAATAGTTGATGCCGCGCTCGCCCGAGTCGGTATATTCATCCACGTAATATTCGTCAGAGGGGATAAACGGAAGAACAAACCCGGCGAAGTCATTGAATACTTTGTTTTCGGCGGCAGTAAAGCCAAGGTCAGGGTCTTCCGTACCATCGGGTGGGGTCGTAGGCTGATTGGTGCCGCCCTCGCCGCCTGTGGGAGGTGTTATCGGGTCCTCCGTTCCACCACCGTCTCCGGCTGCCGATTCGGTGAAGAGATAGATGTATACGTCAATAATATTATCCCCTTCGCTGACGTAGAAGGAAAGATCTATGCATATCTCGCCGACATCGTAGTAATACCAGGTATCTCCGTATTCATCATCACCCGTACCGAAAAATTCGACACCGTCAATTTCCTCAACAAGCTTTATGTAGGCTTCAAAATCCGACTTTGTGTTTCCAACGGTATAATAATTAATACCGTTTTCGGTGGCAGTCTCGTATTCTTCAACGTAGTATTCATCGGTTTTTATAAACGGCATTTCAAAGTCAACATATTTATTGAGCTTTTCTTTATCCTCATCCGTAAATTCAACGTATTTATAACCCGTTTCGGGTACGTCGGGCGTATCGGGCACGTCGGGTGTATCCGGTACATCGGGCGTATCCGGTACGTCGGGTGTGTCGGGTACGTCGGGATTATCCGGTACGTCGGGCGTATCGGGCAAGGAGCCCGTATCATTTATTTTCTCTCCGTCGGTGGGAACGAACAGAGGCTCGCAGGAAACAAGCACAAGAAGAGAAAAAACAAGCATAAAGCATACAATAAGCTTTTTCATATTTACCTCCGTTTTATCGCAACCCCGAAGTCTATTCGGATGACTGCCTTTTTTGAATTCTTTTCCAATTTATAAAGCCGTATATATCGTTTATTAAAAATACCCCAAAGCAAGTGGCAACCGAAACGTATGAGCTATTCTCAAACGAAGCGAGCACCCAAAGCACCACAAGAACAACGTCATTTGCGGCGTATGCAAGCGCATAATACGGGCTCCTGCGGAAGGTGAGATAAACGGCAATAAAGCTCGTTAGCACAGACACTGTGCTGATAAAAAGATTTGCGGTTCCAAAAACTTTAAGAACAAAATACATCCCCGCCGTAACGGCAAGTGAGAGCGCGAGCATAAAGGGAATCTCTTTTTTTGATATCGAGCTTACCTCAACCTCTGATCGATTGCCATTGTGCGGATTTTTAAGCCAGCTAATAAGAGAGAGAACAGCCATCGGCACCGTCATACCCGCGTAGGTTATCATCTCGCCGTAATAGGAAAAACCGAATGATATGTAGGCGTAAATGCAACCGAAAATTATTATTAACATCTGACCGACAGGATTTCCCTTTGCACAAAATATAAGCGATACAACTCCTAAAATAGAAGTAAAAAGGTTGAGATAATCCGTACCGTCAAATATTATGAAGGAGAAAATTATCAAGGCTGTCGAGACAACCATAATAACTATCTCAAGTAAACTGAAATATAATGGATTTGCTTTAACTTTTTTCATATCCTTCTCCGAGCCGATAAGAAAATAATGCACTTATGCAAGCTCTTAAAATTAATGATAAAAATACAAACAACCTATCTATCGCGAGATTTTGGAGACTTGATCCCAAGATCACTCCCGATAATTCCACCGTTGATTATTGAAGAAGCGCCGAATTTCTGCCTGATTTTATCTACCGTTTCTTCTCTTTTCTTCTCTTTGTCCCGCTTGTTTGTATCAACGTCACCGAAGAAATCCAGCTGCTCGCAGGCAAACTCCGAGCCCACCAGCCCCGTGGCTGTAACCGTGAGCATTCTTATAGGTCTACCCTCCTGCCATTCGTCAGAGAGAATAGAAAAAGCCACCTCAAGTATCTCTCTTGCAAGATCGGTCTCCGGCTTTGCAGGACGCTGGCGTTGGATGACACGAAGGTATTCGTCCTTAACTGTAAGCTGTACCGTGGAGCACTTAAAGCCGCCCGAGCGAAGTCTTCTTGCAACGTCCTCGCAAAGGTGAGAAAGTCCGACTCTCCATTCATCCCTACTTGTGAGATCGTGCTTGAAGGTAAACCCAGAGCCTATGCTTTTTGCATCCTCGTGCTCGCCGATCCTTGCAACAGGGCTGTCATCAAGTCCGTTTGCATACTTATGCATCATACCGCCCATTTTACCGAATTTTGCAACAAGCAGCTCCCTGCTAGTTTCAGCAAGCGCACCGATAGTTCTCACACCGATCGCCGAAAGCTCGGCACAGGTCCTTGACCCGATAAAGAGCATATCTCCAACAGGCAGAGGATAAACTATTTTCTTGAAATTGTCCTCCGAAATCACGGTTACGGCATCGGGCTTTTTATAGTCGCTGCCAAGCTTTGCGAAGACCTTATTAAAGGAAACGCCCACAGAAACCGTGATCCCAAGTTCCTCTTTAACCTCTCTGCGAATACGGTTTGCAATAGTCTCTCCGTCTCCGAATAGTTTTCTGCTTGCCGTTACGTCGAGCCAGCTTTCATCAATACCGAAGGGCTCGATCATATCGGTATATCTTGCGTATATATCATTAACCCTGCGTGAATACTCCGAATACGCCTCGTAATGCGGCTTAGCTATTACCAGCCCGGGGCACTTTTTCTTCGCCGAATAAACAGTCTCCGCGGTCTTGATGCCGTATTTTTTCGCAAGCTCGTTTTTAGCAAGAACGATGCCGTGCCTCTCCTCCTCATTACCGCACACAGCCATAGGCACACCGCGGTAGCTTGGGTCAAGTACAGTTTCGACAGAGGCGAAAAAATTATTGCAGTCGCAATGCAGAATAACTCTTTGCATATCAGACTCCGTCCTCATCAGTCGCCTCGGAAGCAGTTTTGCGTCTGGAGAGCCCGTCCCCCTCGCTGAGAGTGAAGACAAATTCGGAATTATCAATTCCGTTTGATTCCGCCCAGATTCGCTCGCCGTGAGCCTCTATGATGGTTTTTGAGATATACAGGCCTAGTCCAACGCCTGTTTTATCAAGCCCTCGTGATTTATCTGTTTTATAGAATCTGTCAAACACAAGCTTTATGTCCTCTGCGGCAATAGCCTGTCCTTCATCAAATACGGATATTTTTATTTTACGATGCTCTATTCGACCGATGTTGATCGCGAATTTTCCACCGTCTCTTGCGAATTTGATCGCATTATGGCATAGGTTATAAAGAACCTGATATATAGCGTCCTTATCACCCGTTACAAACATTGCGTCGTCATCCGTCTCAAATTCAACGTCGAGCCTTTTTGCGTCGATCTTCTGCTCAAAGGATATTAAAATTATCCTTGCCATCTCGGCAATATCAAAATCAACAAAATTGAATTTGCGCTCGCCCGATTCAAGCCTTGAAACGTCAAGAATTTCGGAAACAAGTCTTGAGAGTCTATGGACCTCAGCTTGTATAATATTAAGGTAATATTCGTGCTTCTCGGGAGGGATCGCGCCTGAAGTTATACCGTCTATGAAGCCCGATATGGTCGTCATAGGTGTTCTTAGGTCGTGAGATACGTTTGCCAAGAAGGAGTTCCTCATTTTTTCAAGGCTATCGAGCGATTCAGCCATATTGTTAAACGCCTTGCCAAGTTCCGATACCTCGTCCTTACCCGTAACTACGACTCGCGCCGAGAAATCTCCCTTTGCAAAGCTCTTTGCAGCATTCGTCATAGCACGCATAGGACGGACTATTCGCTCGGTAATAAAGTAAGCCGCGATAACCGCCGCCAGCATTACCCATATCGAGCTGTTGAAAACTGCGTTTCTTGCTATCTCCATCAAGGCATCCTCACGGACTGTTGATGAAAGGGCGATAACGTAGCCGCGAAGCTTTCCGTTGGTCACTATATCGTTTGCATAAACCACCGAGCTCTCCGATAGCACTCCGTTCATCGTGCCCTTGTGAACAAACACTTTGTCGCCCGAGGATTTAACCTCGGTAAATAAATCAAACGGAACCTTTCCGAAGCCTGTACCAAGATCTATAACGGGATCCTTCATTCCGTTCTCAAGGATCGCGCCTTTTGCAATGGTTGAAAGTATGATCTTTCCGTCGGGATCGCAAACAAGAACGTCAACCTGTGTGTCAAAGTTTACCAGAGGCTTAATTGCAACCGAGCATTGCTCGGAGCTGACGTATATTCCTATGTCCTCGGTCTTGTCGTCCTCTATCTGAGTTGATATGATCTCGGCAGACAAAGCAACCTTGTCCTCCTTATCCTGAGTCAGCCTGCTCTTTATTATCGATGTAATAATACCCGAAAGAGTTATAAAGCTGACAAGAATTATGATGACGAAGGCTGTGATATATTTTGAAAACGAGGTCTTAAACAAAATATCACTCCTAACCGTTATAATTTAAAAAAGAGAGTTTATAATATCTCATCCTATATTTTAACATATTTCTTGCGGATATGTCAAATATTTTTTTCTTTTTAATTGACTATTTTCAAAATATATGTTAAAATAGTGGTTGAAGTTTAAAATTTCCGAAAGGATCAGCTATATGACAGTAACAAGATTTGCCCCCAGCCCCACAGGTTATATGCACATAGGAAACCTGAGAACGGCTCTTTATTCCTTCCTTATCGCGAAGCACGACGGAGGTAAATTCATCCTCAGAATTGAGGATACAGACAGAGAAAGACTGGTTGAGGGTGCCACAGATATTATCAAATCCACCCTTGCCGTCACCGGTCTCAATTACGATGAAGGCCCCGACGTCGGAGGAGACCACGGACCCTACGTTCAGTCCGAGCGCAAGGAAATATATATGGAGTATGCAAAGAAGCTCGTTGATATGGGCTACGCTTACTACTGCTTCTGCACCAAGGACAGGCTTGAAAAGCTCCACGAGGAGGATGCAACAGGCGGCTACGACAGGCATTGCCGTAACCTTTCGAAGGAAGAGGTCGAGAAGAACCTCGCAGACGGTGTCCCCTTCGTTATCAGGCAGAAAATGCCTCTTGAGGGTGTTACCTCCTACGTAGACTCTGTTTTCGGCGAGATCTCCACAGCAAATTCCGAGCTTCAGGATCAGATCCTTATGAAGGCAGACGGATATCCCACTTATAATTTCTGCCACGTTGTAGACGATTATCTTATGGGAGTTACCCACGTTGTCCGCGGTTCCGAATATCTCACAAGTACCCCCAAGTACGCCCTTCTTTATGATGCATTTGGATGGGAGCGTCCCACCTACGTTCATCTGCCTCTGCTTATGGGTAAAAACGAAGACGGATCGGTCTCCAAGCTCTCCAAGCGTCACGGCGCGGTGTCCTTCCAGGATCTTATCAAGGACGGATATCTTCCCGAAGCAGTTCTCAATTATATCGCTCTTCTCGGCTGGTGCCCCAAAAACAGCGAGACCGAGTTCTTCGATCTCGACGGTCTCAAGGCAGCCTTCACCATCGACGGAGTTTCTAAATCTCCCGCTGTATTTGATTTTGATAAGCTTCTCTGGTTTAACGGTGAATATATCCATAAGCTTGACGATGTCAAATTTAGAGAACTGATCGGCGATTTCATCAAGTCTGATATCCCCGATAACATTAACAAGGAGAAAATGCTTTCTCTTCTCAAAACAAGGATCTCAAAGCTCAGCGAGATCGATGAGAAAATGGCGTTCTTCATCGCGCTTCCCGAGTACGATAAAGAGCTCTTCCTTAATAAGAAGAATAAGATCGCGGATTTTGATATCGTTAAAACGGTTCTCCTTGAAGCAAAAGCCACTCTTTGCGGAGTTGATTCCTTTGATAACGACACCCTCTTTACTTCTCTTATGCCTATCGCTGAAAAGCTTGCAATCAAAACCGGCACACTTATGTGGTGCATAAGAATCGCAGTTTCGGGTATGGCTGCCACCCCCGGCGGTGCGACCGAGATAATGGAGGTTATCGGTAAAAACGAAAGCCTTGCAAGAATAGACGTAGCTCTCGATAAGCTCGCTTAATTTAAAATAAAGACCGATGGAAGGTTACTTATGCTCCCCCGAGCAAAAGCACTCTGTCGGTCTTTTTTCTATAATTACTACCTGTCGGTATTTTTCAATTAATTGCTAAATATATTTATGCTTCACATAAAAAACCGGCGCATATTAAGTAGCGCAACCCAAGGAATAAAAATGAAAAAAGCCCGCCGTGGGTTAGTCGGCGGACTTATATTCGCATTATGCCATTGCGTTGAATTTCTTGGTGAATTCAGACTTCTTGTGAGCTGCGTTGTTCTTGTGAACGAGACCGCGAGCAACTGCCTGGTCAAGCTTCTTAACAGCGAGCTTATAAAGTTCGGAAGCCGACGCCTTGTCGCCTGCTTCAACAGCAGCGTTATACTTCTTGATTACAGTCTTAAGCTGGCTCTTAACCATCTGGTTCTGAAGTGCCTTAGTCTGGTTGACAAGAATACGCTTCTTAGCGGACTTAATATTAGCCATTTTAGTTCTCCTTATAAATTTTCTGTAATCAATGCTCCGCTTCAACTACAGCTGAGAGGGTCTGTAAAAGGTTACTTCGCAACCTGATTACGTTTTTTACCGATATATTGTAGCACATTTTTTAAATAAAATCAATAGTTTTTCAAAAAAATCTCGGAAATTCCAAAAAAATTTTTAATTATTGATTTAGTCTTTACAAAACAAAAAAATAATGATATAATTTTTTCGTAGAAAATCAATTGAAAGGCTGATGTCAGATGAAACTTTTTATTTGCTCGGATATACACGGCGACATTGAATGTGCTAAAGCGGCAGTAGCGGCATACAAAAGAGAGGACTGCGAAAAAATGATAATTCTCGGCGACGTGCTCTATCACGGCCCGAGAAACGATCTCCCCTCCCACTACGCTCCGAAAGAGGTAATAGAGCTTCTTAACGGAATGAAGAATGAAATACTTGCAGTTCGCGGTAACTGCGACACAGAGGTAGATCAGATGGTGCTCACGTTCCCTATTCTCGCCGATTACGCGGTGATCTGGGCTGACGGCGTCTGCATATACGCAACCCACGGACATAACTATAACACAGAATCCCTCCCTCCGCTTTCGGCTCACGACGTACTTCTTCACGGTCACACCCACGTTCTGACAGCCACCCCCTTTGGCAATAATAATTATTACCTCAACCCTGGATCCGTTACCCTTCCCAAGAACGGAAATCCAAAGACCTATGCGATAATCGAAAACGGTATCTTCACAGTTAAGACCCTTGACGGCAACGAGATCTTGTCGCAGGATCTTAAAGCATAAAATGAAAAAAATCAATGCAGAGTCGGGCCTTGTTTCGACTCTGTTTTTTAATATTTTTCGCTCAATATTTATTTCGGTTTCACAGTATTCTTTTTCATATTTTTCAGGAGCAGAGGACCTATTTGATCAATTTTGTTTTGCCTCACGCATATAATGGTATTTGTAAAATTATAGGATTTAAATTAAGGCAGTATTGATTTTTATGAAAGTGAGGCTAGATGAAGATGTGCGGTTATGCGTATTATAACGGTAATGGAGGACGTCGGGACAGCATACGAATTCCCCTTGATGACAGAAGCATATTTTTCGGTGATGCCGTCTACGATATGATGATCGGAGCAAACGGAAAAATATATCAAGCAGAGGAGCATTTTGAAAGACTGCTTAAGAGCGCAGGTGCCATTGGTCTTGACCACGGATTCACGGTAGATAAGCTTATAAGCATAGCCGAGGAATGCATCAAGAAGTCGGAGCTTCAGGTATACTCTGTCTACGTTCAACTTTCAAGAAGCTCCGAGGGGCGAGTTCATTCTGCGCTGGGCTGTGTGGGAGCAAACATTCTCATCTGCATTGAAGCGGCTGAGCTTCCCCGAAAGCTTTGCGAGGTAAAGCTTTGCACGTCCGAGGATAAACGGTATCGCCTGTGTAATATCAAGACTGTAAATCTGCTCCCTGCCGTTCTTTATTCCACAGATGCTGAGCGGTGCGGCTATGACGAGACGATTCTTCACCGCGACGGCTATGTGACCGAATGTGCACATTCCAACGTGTTTATAATGCACCGCGGGATATTGTATACTCACCCACTATCCGAGCTCATATTACCTGGAATAACAAGACGCCATCTTATACTTTCCGCAAAGATGCTTGGCATCAGGGTCATCGAGGAGCCGTTTTCCCTCCCCGAGCTCTACTCGGCAGACGAGGTGCTTATCACATCGACAACGAAGCTTATCCGAGTTGCGACAGAGGTTGACGGTATTTCATACAAGAGCGAGGATCGGGAAATTTGTAGTGCCCTTTTTTGCGAGCTCTTGAGAGATATGCTACCGTAACTTCCAGAAATAGGTAAACATCCCAAAAATTACGTTAAAAAAATGACAAAAACCGTAATAAAAATTAAAATATCTATTGAAATTTGCGCGCGCACGTGATATAATTAATAATGTTGTGAATGTTAATATTTTCACATTTAAAAAATCAGGAGGAGTTATTATGCTCAAAAAGTTTTCGACGCTTCCTTTTGCAGGCACAGCAGACCAGGAAGCAAAGCTCAAAGCTTTTATCGAAGCAAACAAGCACGATAAGAGCCGCCTTATGGCTGTAATGCAGGAGGCACAGGGTATCTACGGATATCTTCCCATCGAGGTTCAGAATATGATCGCCGAGGGAATGGATATTCCTCTCGAGAAGGTATACGGCGTTTCCACCTTCTATGCTCAGTTCTCCCTTTCTCCCAAGGGTGAGTACAACATTTCCGTTTGTCTCGGTACCGCTTGCTACGTTAAGGGCTCAGGCGATATCTACAATAAGCTTCAAGATATCCTCGGTATCGGCGGCGACGAGTGCACCCCCGATAGACGCTTCTCTCTCGAGGCTTGCCGTTGCATCGGCGCGTGCGGTCTTGCTCCCGTTCTCACAGTAAACGAGGAGGTTTACGGTCGTCTCGGTGTTGATGACGTTCAGGGTATCATCGAAAAATACAGAGCGTAAATCAGAAAATAAATTCTACTTATAAAACAGGAAGCTAAAGCTATGAAGATTAGTGCGATCCGCGATCTGCTTGAAGCCAACGTCCATTGCGGCGAGGGCAAGCTTGATAAGGAGGTATCCTCGGTTTTCGGTTGCGATCTAATGAGCGACGTTCTCGCTTATGCAGGCGACCAAGCCGTGCTTCTCACAGGTCTTGTAAACCCTCAGGTTATCCGTACCGCCGTTATGATGGATATGGTTTGCATCGTTTTCGTCCGCTCGAAGGCTCCGAGCGAAGAAATGCTGACTCTCGCGAAGGAGAGCGGCATAGTTGTTCTCAGCACCGATATGACTATGTATACCGCCTGCGGTAAGCTATATAGTAACGGTCTTGTGAGCGATTACAGAGTCAAATAATGAGCGAAGAATTGGTTTTCCGTTTTACAGTTGACGGCGAGGATTTCACCTCTGCCGGGCAAGCCTCCGTACAGGTCAAGAAAAATCTTCGCCAATTGGGCCTATCGGCTGAGGTTATTAAGCGAGTTTCTGTCGCTATGTACGAAGGCGAGATCAATATGGTTATCCACGCAGGCGGCGGTATCGCCGAGGTTCGTGTGTGCGAGAGCTATGTTGAGATCATTCTTGATGACAAGGGTCCCGGAATCAAGGATATAGATCTTGCAATGCAGGAGGGCTATTCCACAGCAACGGACACTATCCGTTCGCTCGGCTTCGGCGCGGGAATGGGTCTTCCCAATATGCGCAAATACACCGACTATATGACTATCGAATCAGAGGTCGGCGTTGGGACTAAAATCGTTATGAGAGTAAATTGTTAAGGTGAATGTGTAATGTATAATTACGAGCACTCGGTTCTTTTGGATGAGAGCAAGTGTACCGGTTGTACCACATGTTTAAGGCACTGTCCCACTGAGGCGATCAGAATAAGAGACGGACACGCAATCATCAACCCCGAGAGGTGCATTGACTGCGGCGAGTGTATTCGTGTTTGCCCCCATAAGGCAAAAAAGGCGGTTTGCTCAAAGCTGCCCGATATGGATAGATTCAAATGGAAGATAGCTCTTCCCGCCCCTACTCTGTACGGTCAATTTGATAATCTCGACGATGTTGATTACGTTCTTGACGGTCTTTTGAAGATCGGCTTTGACGACGTTTATGAGGTTGCTAAGGCAGCCGAGCTTGTTTCGGCATACACGAGGCTGTATCTGAAGGATGCAAAGGTAACAAAGCCTGCCATCAGCTCTGCCTGCCCCGTTATTATAAGACTTATCAATCTCAGATTTCCGTCGCTCACAGATCATATTATACCTATGCTTCCTCCAATGGAGATAGCGGCAAGGCTGGCAAAGGAGCGCGCATTAAGCGAGCATCCCGAGCTTAAGCCGGAGGACGTTGGCGTTTGCTTCATCACGCCCTGCCCTGCCAAGGTAAGCTATGTTAAGAACGGCTTTGCTTCATACAAAAGCTATGTTGACGAGGTTGTGTCGATAAGCGACATATACTTCCAATTAATCGGTAAAATGAGAAAAGACAAGGATATACGTCCTCTGTCCGAATCCGGCAGGATCGGTCTGGGTTGGGCAAGAAGCGGCGGCGAAGCAACCGCTATACTCAACGAGGAATATCTTGCGGCAGACGGCATTGATAACGTTATCCACGTTCTTGACCAGGTTGAGAACGGCAATATCCCGCCTCTTGAGTTTATCGAGCTCAACGCCTGCACAGGCGGCTGTGTCGGCGGAGTTCTCACCATTCAGAATCCCTTTATCGCAAAGGCAAGGCTTCAGTCCTTAAGAAGATATCTCCCTGTTTCAAGGAACACTGTCGACAGAGATGAAACCACTGTTCCCGAGGGGTTTGTTTTCAAGGATATGCCCGAGTACGTGCCGATCACAAGGCTGAGCAACAGTCTCGCAGAGTCTATGCGAATGATGAATGAGATCCATTCCATTCGCGATTGCCTGCCCGGTATAGACTGCGGCTCCTGCGGCGCGCCCACGTGCAGAGCCTTCGCTGAGGATATCGTAAGAGGTCAATCGGATATATCCGACTGCCCGATAAAAGCGATCTCCGAGCTTCGCTCGGCAATGGAGGCTGAAAAATGACGGTCAGAGAACTATCACGTCTTGATAATTTTTCCGAAATAATCTTACCCGACCCCGATAGAGAGATCATTGGCGGTTACGTTGGCGATCTTCTCAGCTGGGTTATGGGGCGCGCAGAAAGCGGCAATGCCTGGATCACGATAATGAGTAACGTAAACGTGCTCGCAGTTGCGACCCTTGCAGACGTAAGCTGCGTTATAATTGCAGAAGGTGTAGTGCTTTCAGAGGATGTTATATCGGTTGCAAAGGAGAAGGAGATCAATCTTATCTCCACGTCTCTTCCGATGTTTGAAGCATCCGTTAAGCTCTCGGAGGCTCTCCGATGAGAGAGTATTTCTACGATCTGCATCTTCACTCCTGCCTTTCGCCCTGCGGCGATGAGGACAACACACCGAATAACATTGCGGGAATGGCGTCGCTTTGCGGACTTGATATAGTCGCGCTGACAGATCATAATACCTGCAAGAATTGCCCTGCTTTCTTTGAAGCGGCAGAGAGGTGCGGTATCATTCCCATCGCAGGAATGGAGCTTACCACCTCGGAGGATATTCACGTCGTCTGTCTTTTTGAAAGGCTTGAAGACGCTATGCGTTTTGACGAATTCGTTGACACCGCCAGGCTGAAGATCAAAAACAAGCCGAATATTTTCGGTGAGCAGCTGATCCTGGACGGCTTTGACAACGTTATCGGCAAAGAGGAATATCTTCTGCCAAACGCTACCTCCATTTCCATAGAGGATGCCCCTGATGCAGTACGAAGATACGGCGGAATATGCTACCCCGCTCATATCGACAGGATGAGCAACGGCATCATTGCCGTGCTGGGTACTCTCCCTCCCTCCCCTTCGTTCTCTGCGATAGAGCTTCATTCAAGGGACAAGCAGGAAGAATATCAAAGGATGTATGACCTTTCGGGAAAGAAGATCGTTATTTCATCCGATGCTCACTATCTCCAGGATATGAGAGATGCGGAAAATTGGGTTTTACTTTCTGCCGAAAGAGATGACCCCGATGCCGTGCGTCACGAGCTTATCAAGGCACTTGGAGGATAACTATGAAGGAGCTATCTCTGAATATACTTGATATCGTTGAAAATTCCGTTAAAGCAGGAGCTTCTCTCACCGAGATCCTGATCAATGAGGATGATGAAAATCTCACCATCGTCATTAAGGATAACGGTTGCGGAATGACAGACGAGGTCGTTAAAGGTGTTATCGATCCTTTTTACACAACAAGAAAAACGAGAAGCGTCGGTCTTGGGATTCCGCTTCTTAAGCTTGCCGCCGAGCAAACCGGCGGATATATAACCATAAGCTCCGATACAGCAGAGGAATCTCCTCTCTCGCACGGGACAACGGTTAAAGCAAGCTTTAATAAATCCCACATTGATTTCACACCGCTCGGTGACGTTATCTCAACCGTCAAGACCCTGATTCAAGGACATCCCGATAGAGATTTTCTTTATATACACGAATTAAAATCGGGCAGAATTGAATTGGATACCCGCGATATGCGTGAGGTTCTTGAGGACGTTCCCTTGAATTCCATTGAGGTCATCTCTTGGGTCGGGGAAAATTTAGAGGAGCAATACCGAGAAATTAATACTTGATTGATATTATTTAAAATAAAAAATGTATCACTTGGAAAGGAAGAAACTATGAAATCTTTGGCTGAACTCAAAGCAATCAAAGACAGAATGAAGGACAAGGTTGTTCTTCGCGAGGGCTCAAACGATGTTCGCGTTGTCGTAGGTATGGCTACCTGCGGTATCGCAGCAGGCGCAAGACCCGTACTCAACGCTTGCGTTGAGGAAGTAAACAAGAGTGGTCTCACCGACAAGGTAACCGTTACGCAGACAGGCTGCATCGGTCTTTGCCAGTACGAGCCCATCGTTGAGGTTTACGAAGCAGGTAAGGAAAAAGTTACCTATGTAAAAATGACCGCAGAGAAGGTTAAGACGGTCGTTGAAAAGCATCTCAAGGGCGGCAACGTTGTAACAGAATTTACAGTTGCCAACCAGAATTAATGGAGGTATAACACAATGATTCGTGCTCACGTTTTGGTTTGTGGCGGTACAGGCTGTACCTCCTCGGGAAGCCAGTCTGTTCAGGCAGCATTCCTTGAAAACATTGAGGCATACGGTCTCCAGGACGAAGTAAAGCTTGTTCAGACAGGTTGCTTCGGTCTTTGCGCACTCGGCCCCGTCGTTATCATTTATCCCGACGGAACATTCTATAGCCGTGTAACTCCCGAGGACGTTAAGGAGATCGTTGAGGAGCATCTTCTCAAGGGTAGAGTTGTTGAGCGTCTTGTTTACGCAGACACAGGTACCGACGAGATCGTTTCCAAGGCAAGCGTTTCCCTCGGCGACACCGCATTCTATAAGTCCCAGAACCGTATCGTCCTTCGTAACTGCGGTGTTATCGACCCCGATAGCATCGACGAGTACATAGCAATGGACGGTTACGCAGCTCTCGGAAAGGTTCTCACAGAGATGACTCCCGACGAGGTTATAAAGCTCGTTACCGATTCCGGTCTTCGCGGCAGAGGAGGCGGTGGCTTCCCCACAGGTCGCAAGTGGGCTCTCTGTGCTCCCAACAAGGCTCCTCAGAAATACGTTGTTTGTAACGCGGACGAGGGCGACCCCGGTGCATTTATGGACCGTTCCATTCTCGAGGGCGACCCCCACTGTATCGTTGAGGCAATGGCGATCTGCGGTTACGCTATCGGCGCAACCAAGGGCTTCGTTTACGTTCGTGCAGAGTATCCCATCGCAGTAAAGCGTCTTCAGACTGCTATCGATAAGGCTAAGGAATACGGCCTTCTCGGTAAGAATATCTTTGGTTCGGGCTTTGATTTCGATCTTGAGATCAGACTTGGTGCAGGCGCGTTCGTTTGCGGCGAGGAAACCGCTCTTATGACCTCCATCGAGGGTAATCGCGGCGAGCCCAGACCCCGTCCTCCCTACCCCGCAGTTAAGGGTCTTTATGCTTCTCCCACAGTTGAAAACAACGTTGAGACCTTCGCAAATATCCCTCAGATCATTCTTAACGGCGTTGAATGGTTCACCTCTATGGGTACCGAAAGGTCCAAGGGTACTAAGGTATTCGCACTTGGCGGTAACATTGAGCATACAGGTCTCGTTGAGATTCCTATGGGTACCACTCTTCGCAACATCATCTATGATATCGGCGGCGGTATCCCCGGCGGAAAGAAGTTCAAGGCAGCTCAGACGGGCGGTCCTTCAGGCGGTTGTATCCCCGCAAGCCTTATCGACACCGAGGTTGACTACGATAACCTCACAGCTATCGGCTGTATGATGGGTTCGGGCGGTCTTATCGTTATGGACGAGGACACCTGTATGGTAGATATGGCTAAATTCTTCCTTGAATTCACCGTTGACGAATCCTGCGGTAAGTGCACACCTTGCCGTGTTGGTACCAGAAGACTTCTTGAGATCCTTGAGAAGATCACCGACGGTAAGGGCACTCTTGAGGACATCAACAGACTTGAGAACCTTTGCAACTACATCAAGCAGAATTCTCTTTGCGGTCTCGGTCAGACGGCTCCCAACCCCGTGCTTGCAACTCTTAACTTCTTCCGTGACGAATACATCGCGCACGTTGTTGATAAGAAGTGTCCCGCAGGTGTTTGTAAGAACCTTCTTTCCTTCACCATCGATGCTGACAAGTGTATCGGCTGCGGCAAGTGCGCTAAGAACTGCCCTGTTGACACTATCGTTAAGACCGACTACGTTGCTCCCGGACATAAGCTTCCCTCCTACAAGATCGAGCAGGCTAAGTGCATTAAGTGCGGTGCTTGTATGGCTGGCTGTAAGTTCGGTGCAATAACCAAGAAGTAATGAAAGGAGCAATAAACTGATATGGAAATGTTAAATGTTACAGTTAACGGCATTGCTGTAAGCGTGCCGAAGGGCTCCACCATTCTGGAAGCTGCCCGCAAAGCAGGCGTGGAGATCCCCACCCTCTGCTATATGAAGGAAAAGAACGAGATCGGTGCTTGCCGTATCTGCGTTGTTGAGGCTACAGGTGCAAGAGGTCTTGTTACCGCTTGCGTATATCCCGTTACCGAGGGTATGGCTATCGGCACCAACACCGCAAAGGTAAGAGAAGCAAGAAAGACCACTCTTGAGCTCATCCTTTCCACCCACGATAAGAACTGCCTCTCCTGCTCCCGTTCCACAAACTGCGAGCTTCAGAAGCTTTGCCTTGAGTACGGCGTTGATTCCACCGCATTCGATGGCTTCAAGCCCACCTATGAGCTTGACTATTCTACTCCCCACCTTGTCAGAGACAACAACAAGTGCATCCTTTGCCGTCGCTGCGTAGCAGTTTGCGAGGAGCAGCACGTTGCTGTTATCGGAGCTAACAACCGTGGTATCGACACCTGCATCGGACAGGCATTCGAGCTTCCCCTCGGTGCGACTCCCTGTATCTCCTGCGGTCAGTGCACCGCTGTTTGCCCCACAGGCGCACTCGTTGAGCGCGACGATACCGATAAGGTATGGGCAGCTCTTGCAGATCCCACAAAGCACGTTGTAGTTCAGACCGCTCCCTCCATCAGAGCAACTCTCGGTGAGTGCTTCGATATGCCTATCGGCACTAACGTTGAGGGCAAGATGGTTGCAGCTCTCCGCAGACTCGGCTTTGAGAAGGTATTTGACACAAATACCGCGGCAGACTTCACCATCGTTGAGGAAGCAACCGAGCTTCTTGAGAGAGTTAAAAACGGTGGCACACTTCCTATGATCACCTCCTGCTCTCCCGGATGGGTCAAATTCTGCGAGCTTTACTATCCCGATATGATCAAGCACCTCTCCTCCTGCAAGTCTCCTCAGCAGATGGGCGGAGCTCTTATCAAGACCTATTGGGCTGATAAGATGGGCTATGATCCTAAGGATATCTTCGTTGTATCCATTATGCCCTGTACCGCAAAGAAGTTTGAGGTTGGCAGAGACGATATGTCCGCAGCAGGCGAAGGCATTGTTGACGTTGACGTTGCTCTTACCACCCGTGAGCTTGCAAAGATGATCGGCAGAGCCGGCATCAAGTTCACTTCTCTTCCCGACGAGGACTTCGATCCCGCATTCGGTGTTGACACAGGTGCCGCTGTTATCTTCGGTGCAACAGGCGGCGTTATGGAGGCTGCTCTCCGTACTGCAAACGACGTTCTCACCGGCAAGGATAACGAGTCTCTTGAGTTCCACGAGGTTCGTGGCACAGAGGGCCTTAAGGAAGCTACCTACAACATCGCAGGAATGGATATCAAGGTTTGCGTTGCTTCCGGCGCAAAGAATGCAAAAGCTGTTATGGATAAGATCGCTAAGGGCGAGGCAGACTGGACATTCGTTGAGATTATGGGATGCCCCGGCGGTTGTGTAAACGGCGGCGGTCAGCCTATCCAGCCTCAGCACGTTCGTGATACTGTTGATCTTAAGGCTGTAAGAGCTAAGGCTCTCTACGACCAGGATCGTGCAATGGCTATGAGAAAGTCTCATCAGAACCCCATCATCAAAGAGGTTTACGATAACTACTTCAAGGGCGGTTACGGTTGCCACAAGGCTCACCACACCCTCCACACCTCCTACGTTGGAAGAAAGAAGTTCGACTTCTAATCTCAAAAAGTGAATAAAGGCTCGGCATACTGTGAGCGGCTTTGTTGCGATCGGTATGCCGAGTCTTTTTTTTGCTCTTTCAATTGCACCCTTTGTTAATAGTCGACGTTATAAAATCGAAAGAATTTATATCAGGACCTGGGCCGTTATTATCTTTTCAAGCGGTCGCATTTTCTCGCGCGCAAGCACGCATATTTAAATAATGTAGAAAACTTATACCGTCTTTGAGAAAAAATTGACAGTATTATGCATATTTATGCAGTTTAAACACAGTTTTATGCATATAAAATTAAATTATTTTTTAATAATTATAAAAAAATGCATTTTTTCTGAAAAAATATTCAAAAACCTCTTGACAAAATATGCATTAGGTATTACAATATATGAGTAATTAAAAAAACATCTCATACGGAGGAAATTTAAAATGGATAAGAAATCAATCAAAAAGGTAGTTCTTGCGTACTCAGGCGGTCTTGATACCTCTATCATTATTCCCTGGCTCAAGGAAAACTATAATAACTGCGAGGTTATTGCTGTTTCGGGTAACGTCGGTCAGGCAGACGAGCTTGAAGGCCTTGAGGAGAAGGCTCTCAAAACAGGCGCATCAAAGCTCTACATCGAGGACCTCACCGAAGAGTTTGTTGACGAATACGTAATCCCCACCGTTAAGGCAGGTGCGCTTTACGAGGAATATATGCTTGGAACGTCCTTTGCACGTCCCATCATCGCAAAGAGAATAGTTGAGATCGCTCTTGCAGAAGGCGCAGACGCTATCTGCCACGGTTGCACAGGTAAGGGCAACGATCAGGTTCGTTTTGAGCTTGCTATCAAGGCTTTTGCTCCCAATATGCCTATTATCGCTCCCTGGCGTGAGTGGAGCATCAAGTCCCGTGAGGAGGAGATCGAATACGCCGAGGCGCACAACGTTCCCCTTAAGATAAACCGCGAGACTAACTACTCCAAGGATAAGAACCTTTGGCACCTTTCTCACGAGGGTCTTGATCTTGAGGATGCAGGCAACGAGCCTCTCTACGAAAAGGAGGGCTTCCTTGAGATGAGCGTTTCTCCTCTCCAGGCTCCCGACAAGCCCACTTACATTACCCTTGATTTTGAAAAGGGCTGCCCCGTTGCTCTCGACGGCAAGAGGATGAGTGCAAAGGAGATCATCCTCGCGCTTAATAAGGTTGGCGGCGAGAACGGTATCGGTCTTCTTGATATCGTCGAGAACCGTCTTGTCGGTATGAAGTGCCGCGGAGTATACGAGACCCCCGGCGGAGCGATCCTCTACTTCGCACACAACTATCTTGAGACCCTCTGCCTCGATAAGATGACTATGCACGAAAAGCAGAAGCTCTCCATCACCTTTGCAGAGCTCGTTTACAACGGTCAGTGGTACACTCCCCTTCGTGAGGCTCTCTCCGCATTCGTCGATAAGACTCAGGAGAACGTAACAGGTAAGGTTAAGATCAAGCTCTATAAGGGCAATATGATCAAGGCTGGTGCTTGGAGCGATTATTCTCTCTACTCCGAGGAGATCGCAACCTTCGGCGAGGATAATGTTTATAATCAGGCAGACAGCGCAGGCTTCATCAACCTTTACGGCCTTCCCATCAAGGTACAGGCACAGGTAAACGCAAAGAATAACAAGAAATAAGGAAAGCACAATGGAAAAAATGTGGGCGGGACGGTTTGAAAAGGCGTCCGACAAAATGGCAGACGATTTCAATTCCTCCATTCATTTTGATAAAAAAATGTATAAGCAGGACATCAAGGGCTCTATGGAGCACGCCGCGATGCTTTGCAGAGTGGGTATTCTCACCCCTGATGAGCTCGGCTCGATAACCTCGGGCCTTGCATCAATACTTCACGATCTTGAGGTCGGAGATCTCGATTTCGATATGAACGCAGAGGATATCCATATGTTCGTGGAGGCGGAGCTCACCAAAAGAATCGGTGACACAGGTAAAAAGCTCCACACCGCCCGCTCAAGAAACGACCAGGTGGCTCTTGACCTCAGGTTATATATGAGAGATGAGGCGTTTGCCGTTATCGACCTTCTCAAGGCTCTCACAAAAACGACTCTTGAGCTCGCTAAAAAGAACACCGAGACTATAATGCCCGGCTACACTCACCTTCAGCGAGCACAGCCCATAACATTCGCTCATCATCTACTCGCATACTGTATGATGTTTATCAGAGACGTATCAAGAATACTTGATGCGGTCCTCCGTATGAACTACTCACCTCTCGGCTCCTGCGCCCTCGCAGGTACCACCTACCCCACAGACAGAGATTCGGTTGCCGAGGCACTCGGCTTCGACGGAGTCACGATGAACTCCATTGACGGCGTTTCAGACAGAGACTACTGCATTGAGCTTGAAGCTGCCTTCGCAACCGTTATGATGCACCTTTCCCGCTTCTCCGAGGAGATCATACTTTGGTCAAGCTGGGAGTTCAAGTTCGTTGAGCTCGATGATGCATACACCACAGGCTCCTCCATTATGCCGCAAAAGAAAAATCCGGATATGGCAGAGCTCGTTCGCGGCAAATGCGGCAGAGTATACGGCGACCTTATGGCAACCCTCACAATGCTGAAGGGTCTGCCCCTTGCATACAACAAGGATATGCAGGAGGATAAGGAGGCTGTGTTCGACAGCGTTGAGACCGTGAAAAAATGCCTCGCGATCTTCATTCCAATGGTTGAGACTATGAAGCCTATTCCCGAAAATATGCTTGCGGCGGCTAAGCGCGGCTTCATTAACGCAACAGACCTCGCAGATTATCTCACAAAGCGCGGTCTTCCCTTCCGTACCGCATATAAAATCGTTGGAACAGTCGTAGGTAAGTGCGTTAAGGAGGGCAAGACTCTTGATGAGATCCCTCTTTCCGAATATAAGGAATATTCGGAGATATTCGCCGAGGATCTCTACGAGGAGATCGCTCTTGAAACCTGTATAAGAAAAAGGATCTCCAAGGGTAGCACAGGCTATGCATCCGTTATGGAGCAGATAGCATACGTTGAAGAACAGATTTAATTTTTAGGAATAATGATGAAAAAGAAGATTTTTATTGACGGCAAGGCAGGCACCACCGGCTTAAGGATCGAGGAAAGACTTTCGGGCAGAGATGACGTTGAGATCATCTCTCTGCCCGACGAGTTAAGAAAAGACCCCGATGCAAGACGTAGTATGCTCAACTCTGCCGATATTGTTTTTTTATGCTTGCCCGATGATGCGGCAAGAGAGGCGGTTTCAATGATCGATAATCCGGACGTTGTCGTTATCGATGCGTCAACCGCACACAGAACCTTAGACGATTGGGCATACGGTCTCCCCGAGCTCGGCGCGGATTTTGAAAATAAGATCATCTCTTCAAAGAGGATCGCCGTCCCGGGATGCCACGCGAGCGGATTTATCTCGCTTGTATACCCCCTTATAAAGCACGGTTATCTATCCAAGGATTCGCTTCTCACCGTTCATTCCTTAACAGGATACAGCGGCGGAGGAAAATCTATGATAGCAGATTATGAAAGCGATTCCCGCTCCCCCCTTCTTGATGCTCCGAGGCAGTATGGGATATCCCAAAAGCATAAGCACCTTCCCGAGATGGTCAAGATAACGGGACTTGAAAACGCTCCGATATTCTGCCCCATAGTTTCGGATTTCTATTCGGGAATGGAGGTTACTGTTCCTCTGTTTGCATCTCAACTCCTGAAGGGCACTATTGAGGATATTAAGGCTCTCTACCGTGAGTGCTACTGCTCTCCCCTGCTCTATTATAAGGAGGATGGCGACGAAGGCGGACTTATGTCAGCCGCCGCTATGTCAGGTCTTGATTCAATGCAGATCGAGGTCAAGGGCAATAACGAGCGCATTCTTTTGATAGCAAGATACGATAATCTCGGCAAGGGCGCTTCAGGCGCCGCCGTTGAATGTCTTAACATAAAGCTCGGTTGCGAAAAAACTAAAACACTCGAGGTGAAATAATATGGCTATAAATATTATTGAGGGCGGCGTTTGCGCCGCAGAGGGCTTCGTTGCAGGCTCGGTGCTCGCAGGTATTAAAAAGGGCAGAACCAAAAACGACCTTTCTCTTATCTACACAAAGACAAAGGCAGCTTGCGCGGCGGTTTACACCACCAACAAGGTCAAGGGTGCTCCCCTCACAGTAACGAAGGAGCACATATCCGATGGATACGCTCACGCAGTTATATGCAACAGCGGAAACGCAAACACCTGCAATGCAAACGGTATTGATATCGCAAAGCAGACCTGCAAGCTCGTTGCTAAAAAGCTTAAAATTGCCGCAAAGGACGTTGTGGTAGCATCCACGGGCGTTATCGGACAGCCTATGTCCATTGAACCCATTGAAAATGCAATTCCCGCCCTCGTTGCTTCGCTCAACGCAAACGGAAGTGCCGCAGCGGCTGAGGGCATTATGACCACAGACACAGCACTCAAAGAGGTTGCCGTAAGCTTTGAGATCGGCGGCGTTACCTGCAAGATGGGCGGTATTGCCAAGGGCTCGGGTATGATACACCCCAATATGGCAACTATGCTTGTTTTCATCACAACAGACTGCTCCATTTCCCCTGAAATGCTTGGTAAGGCACTCTCGGGTGACGTAAAAAACACCTTTAATATGGTCAGCGTTGACGGTGATACCTCAACCAACGATATGGTAACGGTTCTTGCAAACGGCAAGGCAGGCAATAAGGAAATTACCTCTCGCGGCAAGGACTTCAACGAATTTATGAAGGCTCTCAACACGATCACCGTTAATCTTTGCAAGAAGATCGCGGCGGACGGCGAGGGTGCAACAAAGATGCTTGAATGTGTCGTCAGCGGTGCCAAGGATGAAGCAAATGCAAAGATCATTGCAAAGAGTGTTATCTGCTCCTCTCTTGTTAAGGCGGCTATGTTCGGAGCTGATGCTAACTGGGGCAGGATCCTCTGCGCTATCGGTTATAGCGGTGCAGACGTTGACGTATCAAAGGTTGGCGTTTCCTTTATTTCGGGCAAGGGAGAGATCCCAGTTTGCTCTAACGGCGCAGGTGTTGAGTTCTCCGAGGACTTCGCAAAGGAGATCCTTTCCGAAAGCGAGATCACAATTAAGATCAAGCTTGGCGACGGAGTCGGCGCGGCAGTTGCTTGGGGGTGCGATCTTACCTACGATTACGTAAAAATAAACGGTGATTACAGAACTTAACTTGGAGAAAAATATGTCGAGCGAAATCAGTAATGCAAAACGCGCCGAGGTGCTTACCCAGGCGCTTCCATACATAAAGAAATTCAACGGTGAGGTCATAGTAATAAAATACGGCGGCAACGCAATGATCAACGAGCAGCTCAAGCTCCAGGTAATGGAGGACATCGCTCTTCTTTGGCTCATCGGCGTTAAGGTGGTGCTTGTTCACGGCGGCGGTCCCGAAATAAACGAGCTGATGGATAAGCTTGGTAAAAAGCCCGTATTCGTTGACGGTCTCAGAGTTACAGACAAGGAGACGGTTGACATCGTAGAAATGGTTCTTGCGGGTAAGGTTAATAAATCCCTCGTTACCCTTCTTCAAATGAAGGGCGGCCACGCAGTCGGTATTTCGGGTGTTGACGGCGGAATGATCGAGGCGGAGATCAAGGACGAGCGCCTCGGGTACGTTGGCAAGATAACCAAGATAAGGACCCAGCCCATCACCGACCTTCTTGAAAAGAACTATATCCCCGTTATCTCCACAGTTGCGGGAGACAGGCACGGCAACGTATATAATATCAACGGCGACACCGCCGCGGCTCACATCGCAGGAGCTCTTCACGCGGAGAGACTTCTTATGATGACGGATATTGCAGGTATTCTCCGCGATAAGGACGATCCCTCGTCCCTTATTCCCGAGCTTACCATATCCGAAGCAAACGCACTACGCGAGGAAGGCGTAATATCGGGCGGTATGATCCCCAAGGTTGAGTGTTGCATCAAGGCCATCAACGAGGGAGTCAAAAACGTAACTATTCTTGACGGCAGAATTCCCCATTCTGTTCTGATGGAGCTCCTCACAAACGAGGGCGCAGGCACGATGGTTAAAAAGGACGAAAATTAAATGGCAGATATCAAGGAAATAGATAAACAATACGTTGCAAATACCTATGCAAGATTTGATATAGAGATAGTTTCGGGAAAAGGCTCAAGAGTCGTTGATTCAAATGGCAAGGAGTACGTGGATCTCGGTACAGGGATCGCCGTAAACACCTTTGGCTTGTGCGACGAGCAATGGACCGAGGCTGTAACAAAGCAGCTTTCTAAATTCCAGCACACCTCAAATCTTTATTATTCAGAGCCCTGTGCTCGTCTTGCCGAGCTTCTTTGTAACAAAACAGGCGCGAAAAAAGTATTCTTTGGCAACTCCGGAGCCGAGGCAAACGAATGTGCCATCAAGGTTGCAAGGAAATGGGCACAGGATAAAAAGGGCGCAGGTGATTATAGCATTATCACCTTGAAAAACAGCTTCCACGGCAGAACTGTCACCACTCTTATGGCAACGGGTCAGGACGTGTTCCACAAGGATTTCGGTCCATTTCCCGAGGGC
The DNA here is from genome assembly GCA_017410065.1 of Clostridia bacterium. GTDB lineage: Bacteria > Bacillota > Clostridia > Oscillospirales > CAG-272 > UBA1740. Next base: position 81,184 of record JAFQRL010000002.1, read on the forward strand.
TTCCTCTATGCCGAGGCAAATAATGCCGAAAGTGTTCGCGCACTCGCAGAAAACAACAAATGCTGTGCTATTCTTATGGAGCCCGTTCAGGGCGAAGGCGGTGTTTTGCCGCTCACAAAGGAGTTTGTCACAGAGGTGGCAAGGATCGCCAAGGAATTCGATCTGCTTCTGATGTTTGACGAGGTCCAAACGGGCAACGGAAGATCAGGCACTCTTTATGCTTACGAGCAGTTTGGCGTTTCGCCCGACGTTGTAACAACCGCAAAGGGTCTTGGAGGCGGCTTGCCTATCGGAGCTTGTATGCTGTTTGAAAAGACAGAAACCACGCTTCTTTCAGGCGACCACGGCTCAACCTTTGGCGGCAACCCTATCGCCGCTGCGGGTGCTGTCAGCATTATCTCGCGTCTTGACGAGCCTTGCCTTCAGGGAGTGCGCGAAAGATCCGATTATATAATTTCCTCTCTTACAGGCAAACCCGGAATAAAGAGCATCACGGGTATGGGACTTATGCTTGGTATCGAGCTTGAAAAGGACGTAAATCTTGTGCTCTCCGAATGTATTTCCAGAGGAATTTTACCTATAAAAGCAAAAAACAAGCTCAGGCTTCTGCCTGCGCTTAACATTCCTATGGCCGACCTTGAATATGCGGTCAGAGTGATTTTGGAGGTCAGTAAACAATGAATTATGCGGGCTTTATGAAGGGGCGCGATTTCCTTAAGCTTCTTGATCTGACATCGGAGGAAATTGCCAATCTTATCGCCTTTGCCGAGGAGCTGAAGGCAAAGAAAAAATGTGGCGAGACGCACAAGCTCTGTGAGGGCAAAAATATTGCTTTGATATTCGAAAAAACAAGCACGAGAACAAGATGCAGCTTTGAGGTTGCCGCATACGATCTCGGTATGCACGTTACCTATCTTGATCCCTCGGGCTCTCAGATCGGTAAGAAGGAAAGCATCGCAGACACGGCACGTGTTCTCTCCTCTATCTACGACGGAATAGAGTACCGCGGCTTCGGGCAGTCCATAGTTGAGGAGCTCGCCGAATATTCAAAGGTTCCCGTATGGAACGGTCTCACAAATGAATTTCACCCAACTCAGATACTTGCAGACTTCCTCACGATCAAGGAGCATTTCGGCAAGCTTCGCGGGATCAAATTCGTTTATATGGGCGATGCCCGTTATAATATGGGTAATTCCCTTATGGTCGGCTGCGCTAAGATGGGGCTTGATTTCGTAGCCTGCGCACCTAAAAAGTATTTCCCCGATGCGGCACTTGTTGATGAATGTAAGAGGATCGCAAAGGATAACGGATGTACAATCACTCTTGAAGAGGACGTTAAGAGCGCTCTTGCCGATGCCGATGTTGTTTATACCGACGTTTGGGTATCTATGGGAGAGCCCGCAGAGGTTTGGGAGGAGCGCATAAAAGATCTTTCGCCCTATCAGGTAAACTCAACCGCTATGAGCTATGCTTCAAGGGACGCCGTGTTTATGCATTGCCTTCCTTCTTTCCACGACCTTAAAACCAAGGTTGGCAAGGAGATAGCAGATAAGTTTGGTATCACCGAAATGGAAGTCACAGACGAGGTGTTCGAATCAAAGCAGTCCATAGTATTTGAGGAAGCCGAGAACCGTATGCACACGATCAAGGCTGTTATGGCGGCAACTCTTTGATATTTTTTTGTATTTATTACTTTTATTTTAATGACAAAATGCGCAATAAAAAGCCGAATATGCAAACAACTATTTGCATATTCGGCTTTTCTTATTGAAATAATAGAATTTTATTCTTTGCTTTTGCCTGATGTAAGCTTAGCAATTGCGTATGTTGCACCGATGATAACACCGATAATTATAAACACTCCAAGCATACCTATGCCCATATAGCGGAGGTTCTCAAGGAATGCATACGGATCAAAAACAAGCTGTGACATTATACTACCTCCCTTACGCGCCCAAGAAGAATTTCAGAACGAGAGAGCCTGCAATAACCGAGGCGATCTGTCCCGATACGTTAACACCGATAGCGTGCATCAAAAGAAAATTCTGATTATCTGCTTCAAGTCCCATCTTATGAACTATTCTTCCCGACATAGGGAACGCAGATATTCCTGCCGCACCGATCATCGGGTTTATCGGAGGCTTACCAAGCAGCTTCATAACAAGGTTATAGAGCTTTGCGAAGAGCACTCCGCCCGCGGTATCAACAACGAATGCAACAAGACCAAGACCCATAATAAGAAGAGTCTCAAGGTTGATAAACTGATCTGCCGTCATATTGAACGCGATGGTGATACCGAGGAAAATCGTGATCAGATTTGCAAGCACCTTCTGCGCGGTTTCGGAAATAGACTCAAGCACGCCGCACTCTCTGATAAGATTTCCAAACATAAGGAAGCCTATAAGAGATCCCGCGCCGGGAGCAAACACGCATGCAACTATCGAAATGATTATGGGGAAAAGGATCCTTGTGGTCTTGGAAACACTCTTCTGTGTGTATGCCATACGGATCTTTCTTTCCTTCTCGGTTGTGAGAAGCTTGATAACGGGTGGCTGAATGATCGGCACAAGTGCCATATAAGAATACGCAGCAACCGTAATTGCACCTATGTAATTGGATTTAAGAGCATTTGCAACGACAATGGACGTGGGACCGTCTGCGGCACCGATTATTGCGATAGAAGCGAAGTCCTTCGCGTTCGGGAAGAAGATCGAAGCCATACAAAGCGTGAAGAAAATACCGAACTGAGCGGCAGCGCCAAAAAGCATAAGCTTCGGATTATTAAGAAGCGGACCAAAATCGATCATCGCACCGATGCCTATAAAGAGTATCAAGGGGAATAGCTCATTGGCTATACCTGCATTATATAACTCGTGCAGGGGCTCTGCAATACCTGTGAAATTGGCAGAGACTATACCTGTGCACTCTGCCGCCGTGCAGGCGTGATTTGCCACAAGCCTTGTGAATTCCGAATAGCTGTAAACCGTATCGCAGCTTCCGCAGGCATATTCCACAACGCCGGGGAAATTCATAAGAATTGCTCCAAAGCCTATCGGCAGAAGCAACGTGGGCTCCATTTGCTTTTTGATTGCAAGATAGATGAGAATACCACCTATCGCCCACATAATAAACATTCTCCAGTTACCGCCGTGGCAGAAAGCAACGATGGTATCAAAGAGTTGAGCAAGTTGTTCCATAACCTTCTCCTATTATTTTATTTAAAACATATATATTGTATCGCAAAATCAGCTAAGATTTAACAAAAACGAATTTTTTTAAGAGAATAGCGCCGCGAGCCCTGCATCAATCTCCCATACGGTATCCGACTCCCAGCTCGTTGACGACATATCCGACCTCCCCGGGCTTTGCTCCAAGTTTTTTTCTTATGTTAGCCATATTCACCTGAAGCTTTTTGATACTGTTTTCATCCGAGCTCTCGCGCCAAACGGTTCGAATGATCGAGGAGTACGTCATAACCTTCCCCGGGTTTGCGGAAAGATATGCCATAATGTTATATTCGGTTTGAGTAAACTTTATTTCCGCCTCGCCAATAAACACACGCCTGGAGTCGTAATCGATCACAAGCTCTCCAAGCGTAAATTTCCCGCCGGGTAGCTTTCCCTCCTCCGCGCTTGGCCTTGAATTTCGCAGAGCAGTTCGCACTCTGGCAAGAAGCTCCGCAGAGCCAAAGGGCTTTGTGATATAATCGTTAGCCCCCATATCAAGGAGTCTGACCTTTTCACCCTCGTCTCCTCTTGCGGAAAGAATTATAACAGGTGTCGTATCCTTTTCCCTTATTTCAGATAAAAGCGCAGAGCCATCCCTATCGGGCAACCCAAGATCAAGTATAACAAGGTCGGGTATATATGATAAATAGAGCAGCTTTGCTTCGCCAAAGCTTTTTGCGGGAATAGCCTGATATCCGTTTGCCTCAAGAAGCGCGCAAACAAAGGTCCTGATGTTTTCCTCGTCCTCAACCAAGAGCACCTTATATTTATTATTGCTTTTCGTTATCATAATCGGTATCCTCCGTAGTATTTAGAGAGAAACGGAAGATAGCGCCGCCATCCTTTGCGTTTTCAGCCTTTATCCGCCCTCCGTGAGCCTTGATTATCGTTGAGCATACCGAAAGGCCTATTCCTGCATTTCTCTTTCCCGTGTCTGATCGATCGTCGTTAAGCGCAAAATAACCGTCGAATATTTTATCAAGCCGTTCTTGCTCTATCCCGCATCCGTTATCCTTGACCTCAAATATGGCTTTATCCCCAAGAACAAACACGCGGAACTCAAGCTTCGTCATACCCTGTGCGTGCTGAACGGCATTTTCGAGCAAATTGATAATAACCTGACCTATAAGCATTGCATCCATCGGGATCATAACGAGCTCCTCGGGAATGTCTATTTCAACCTGCTTATCGGGATATCTTTTCTTGAACTTCAATATCACGGTATCAACAAGCTCGTACAGTACGGTTGGAGTTTTGATTATTTCAACGCTACCCGAATCTATCCTTGTGACCGAAAGCAGGTTTTCAACCATTCTTATCAGCCACTCCGAGTCCTCCTTGATGCCTGCGATAATTCTTTTTTTCCGCTCCTCGTCGATATTGTCTCCGCTATCCAATATAGCAGAGCTTGATCCGTATATAGTGGTGAGCGGAGTTCGGAGATCGTGAGAAACTGCTCTGAGAAGATTTGCTCTCATTCTTTCTCTCTCGCCCTCGGCGCGTATTTCCTGCCAAGCCTTAAGCCTTGAGATAAGAGTGCTCGTCATAAGGGCGATAACGATCATAACAAGTGCTGAAACAAAGTTTTCGGGAATTGCAAAATTAAATGAAAAATAAGGAAATGCAAACGCAAAATTTACCGCGAAAACAGAAATGAACGCCGCCGCCAGACCAAAAATATAGCCATCGGTGGTGAGCGAGATCAGAAACACTCCGAAGACAAAGATCGCCGTAATCGGACCCTTTATCTGCAAAAGCTCGTGAAGGAGCAAGCTTACACCAAAGCACCCAGCCAAAACTCCGAGGGTGATTATTGAATTTTTTAAATATTTCTTTGCGGTTTTATTCATAACGCCCTCCTCTCCATACTATATAATTATAACATATTTAAACTTAAGATTCGGTAAAGATAAATGATATTTTAAAGGCTGCCTTTTCAGGCAGCCTTCGTTGATCGGATATTATTACCAATAAAGCTTCCATTCGGGGTCAAGAAGTCTATGAAGAGCCTCCATATAGAAGTAATCACCCCAAATATTATGCTCGTCGACTCCAATTCCCTGCGGCTTTGCATAAACCTGATGAAGAAGGAGACCGTTGGATTCGGGAACGTCCTTGGAAATATATTTATCAATAAGCGTATTCATCATTCGCTTGATCGCGCCAACGTAGATCACCTTAAGAGGATCGGATTCATCCATATACTTAACCGCTTCAAGCATACCGCACATCGCGATAGCCGCCGTGGACGAATCCTTCGGCTCCCCGTCTCCATCCTTGAAGGAGAGATCCCAATAAGGAATAAGATCCTCGGGAAGATTATTGAGAAGATAGTTCGTTGTCGCCTTAAATACCGTGAGTGCACGTTCGTCCTTCTTATATATGTACGTAAGCATAGGACCGTAAACGCCCCAAGCCTGACCGCGAGCCCAAGCGGAATCGTCAAATGCACCCTGGTGAGTTACACCCTTAACGGGTGCACCCGTCTTGGGATCAAAATAATATGTGTGATATGTGCTTGCATCAGCGCGACAGCAGACCTCAATGGTGGAATTAAAATGATTATACGCAATCTCGTCAAATTTCTTATCGCCCGTTACCTCAGCCGTCCAATAAAGGAGAGGAATATTGAGGAGGCAGTCAATAATAAGACGGTATGCCTTGGGATCGTCCACCGCGCCCCACGCCTGAATGAACTTGCCCTTATCGTGATAACGAGTCGCAAGATGCTCTGCAGCCATAATAGCCGCCGCCTTTGCCTCCTCGTTACCTGCAAGCTTCCAAGCCGCAACGCAGGATGGCGTGAAAACGAAGCCCATATCGTGATGATTAACGCCGATCTTCTCCACTATTCTCTTCGTGTAAGTGGGGATATGAGCGAGAGCTGCAGCCTTATATTTATCATTTCCCGTCAACTCGTATGCGTGCCAGAGAATACCTGTCCAGAAGCCGCAGCCCCAGCCGCCTACATTCTCCATTTTGTTGTATACGTTACCCTTACTGTACTCTGTCGGGAAAAGTGTGGGACCAAAATAATCTATCGCTTTATCCACCTTCTTAAGAGCCTCGGAAAGTGCATATTCAAGCTTCTCGCGAGGAAGATCAACGTCTCCAAATCTTTCGGGATTTTTAATTTCGGGAATATTCGGTATCATAATATTGTCCTTTCAGTTAATGATTTTATCTCATTAATGTAATTTTACCATACATCCATATTAATGTCAAGAGAAAATGAGGCAAAAAGCTTCACTTTATTCCGCCGTTTCTGCATTTTATTCCAATAAATTTATACCCTATTCATCAATACGGAACAAGCAATATATAAAGGATTAAATAATGAGCCGCAGAGATGCTCCGCGGCTCAAATGAATTAGGTATTGTCTTATGCAAGCTCGGTCTTGCCCGTGTATAGCTCGTAATATCTTCCGCCCATAGCGATAAGATCGTCGTGATCTCCGCGCTCTATTATTTCGCCCTGCTCAAGCACCATAATCGCATTTGCGTTGCGAACGGTCGAAAGCCTGTGCGCAATAACGAAGGTCGTTCTGTCCTTCATAAGTCTGTCCATACCGTGCTCGATATGCCGCTCGGTTCTTGTATCAACCGAGGACGTTGCCTCATCAAGCACAAGTATCGGTGCCTTGGAAATAGCGGCACGAGCGATATTCAGAAGCTGTCTTTGTCCCTGAGAAAGATTGGCTCCGTCGCCCTCAAGCACAGTATCGTAGCCGTGCTCAAGCCTCATAATGAAGCTATGCGCGCTTGCGGTCTTTGCGGCGGCAACAACCTCCTCGTCTGTGGCATCAAGCCTGCCATAGCGGATATTCTCTCTAACCGTGCCTGTGAAAAGGTGAGTGTCCTGAAGCACCATCGCGATATTTTTTCTTAAAAAGTCTCTGCTATATTCCTTGATAGGTCTTCCGTCAATGGTTATAGTTCCGCTTTCAATGTCATAAAAACGGTTGAGAAGGTTGGTAACGGTTGTCTTGCCCGCTCCCGTTGATCCGACGAAGGCAATCTTCTGCCCGGGCTTTGCGTATAGCGAGATGTTCTTAAGAACCGTCTTTTCGGGAGTGTAGCCGAAGCTTACGTCCTCAAGAATAACGTGGCCCTTGATCTTATCGGTAGAAGCTCCTTCAACGTCTGCGACCTCGGGCTCCTCATCCATAACCTTAAACACACGCTCAGCGCCGGCAAGTGCCGCAAAGAAGGTGGAGACCTGCATAGAAAGCTGGTTTATCGGCATTGAGAATTGCTTTGAATAGTTCGCAAACGCAGTAAGCTCTCCCGGAGTAAAGCCTGTGAAGAATATGAGAATACCTCCAACGCCAAGTGTTACCGCATAGGAAATCAGGCTGATATTATGCATAATCGGGCCTGTAACTCCACCCCAGAACTGTGCCTTCTGCTGTTTTTCGCGAAGGTCCTCATTGATAAGCTCCATCTCGTCTATACATTCATCCTCGTGGTTGAACACCTTGATGACCTTCTGACCGCTTATTGTCTCCTCAATATATCCGTTTACTGCTCCGAGTGCCGCCTGCTGCGCACCGTAATACTTGGAGGAATTTTTACCGATAACGCCAACGGCGAAAATAAGCAGAGGAACGAAAAGCACTGTTATAAGCGTGAGCCAGATATTCGTTGTTATCATAAAGATAAACGTTCCCGTGAGACTTATAACACCGCTGACGATAGAGGTCAGGGAGTTATTAAGCATAACGTCTATATTATCAACGTCATTGGTAAAGCGGGACATAATCTCACCTGTTGGGTGAGAATCGAAATATCTGACAGGAAGCGTTTGAAGCTTCTTGAAAAGATCGTCTCTTATCGCCTGTATGGAATTCTGCGACACCGAAAGCATAAGCCTCGACTGAATATAGCTTCCGAATGCAGAGATACAGTACACCGTACCAAGCACGATGAGTCCGCAAACAACGTAGACCGTGACTGCCGCGACAGAATTCCCCATAATTTTTGCAATAAGAGGGGTTGAAACGAGAGCCTCTATCAAGCCGTCCGCCATCATTGCCATAGGGCTTGGTGATTGCACCATAGACGGATCAACGACCTTTGCTATGCGGTTGATGATCGGCACCGTAAGGTATCCGCCAAAGAGCGAAGAAACGGTTGTGAGAATCATACAGATGAAAACGAGAATAAGTCTTCCCTTGTATCTGCCAACGTAGGAAAGGAGGCGGGATACTGTCTTTCCGATGTTTTTCGGTTTTCCCTTTGCTCTGGGTCCGGGTCCTCTGCCTGGTCCGCCGCCTCGAAGAGAGGTTCCGTGAGAGGTGCTGTTATAGCGTTTTCTTAATTCATCCAGCGACCTTGCCATTTTCTTCTCCTCCCTTCTTATCCATCTGTGAATAGTAGATTTCGCCGTATTCTGCGTTAGACTCAAGCAGTTCGTCGTGATTGCCGATTCCCGTGATCCTGCCGTCGTTCATTACGATGATCATATCTGCCTCACGGACAGAGCTGATCCTTTGAGCAATGATTATCTTGGTACATCCGGGAAGATCTGTTCTGAACGCCTCCCTGATCTGCGCCTCGGTTGCGGTATCAACCGCGCTTGTCGAGTCATCAAGAATAAGTATTTTAGGCTTCTTTATCAAAGCTCTTGCAATGCAAAGCCTCTGCTTCTGTCCGCCCGAAAGGTTAAGTCCGCCCTTATCAAGAACCGTGTCGTACCCATCCTTGAAGGTTGAAACGAACTTATCCGCAGCCGAGTGAGTTGCCGCCGTCTTGATCTCGTCGTCCGATGCCTCCATATCTCCCCAGCGAAGATTTTCCGCAATAGTGCCCGAGAAAAGAAGATTCTTCTGAAGCACCATACCGATGCCGTCGCGAAGGCTGACAAGAGAGTAATCCTTTACGTTCACACCGTCAACGAGTACCTCGCCCGAATCAACGTCGTAGAGCCTCGGTATCATTGAAACGAGAGTTGTCTTTCCGCAGCCTGTTGAGCCGATTATACCGACGGTTGCACCCGCGGGGATCTTAAGGTCGATATTTTCAAGCACGGGCTCCTCGCTATTCTTATAGTAGCGGAAGCTAACGTTCTTAAATTCAATCTCGCCTTTGCTGATAGTCCTATCGGGATCAGCCCCCTCGCTGTTCTTTATATCGATCTTCTCATCAAGCACCTCGCAAATTCTCTTGCCCGAGGCAAGTGCGCGGGACGTGTTCATAAGCAGGAACGTTACCATCATAAGGGAAGAGAGGATCTGCGTTGTGTAGGTTATAAATGCGCTGAGGTCGCCGACCTTCATTCCTGTGGAGGCATCAAGCACCATTCCGTGGCCAAACCAGATAACGGCAATAACGGTCGCATACATAAATATGGTCATTACAGGACCCATATAGATCATTATTTTGACAGCGCGCATACCGGAATCCTTAAGATCCTTGTTGTCTCTCTCGAACTTATCGTTTTCAAAGTCCTCTCTCACAAAGGACTTCACAACTCTCACGTTCGTGACGTTCTCGCGCACCGTAGAATTGAGCTTATCGATCTTCTTCTGCATAATATTAAAGCGCGGGAAGCTCACCTTTATGAGAATGAGTATAACTATTATCATAAGAGGCATCGTCACGCCGAGGATCACCGATAAAGTGGGGTTGAGTGATATCGCCATAATAATGCCGCCGATGAACATACCGGGTGATCTGAGTGCCATACGAAGCAGCATATTAACGAAATTCTGAAGCTGTGTGACGTCGTTTGTCATTCTTGTGACAAGCGAGCCCGTTGAGAATTTATCTATATTTGAGAACGAGAAATCCTGCACCTTTGCATAAACGTCTCGCCTCAGATCAGCGGCAAAGTTTACCGATGCCTTTGAGCCAAAGAAAGCGCCCGCAACACCGCCTGTCATCATAAGAAGCACTATTCCAACAAGTATCGCCGCATAGCCAATGCTGAGACCCGGCGTCAGAGTGCCGTCAAGTCCTGCGTTAATGATCTTCGCAAGAATAAGCGGCATAAACATCTCGCCAACGACCTCAACTATCATTCCGAGCGGTCCCAGAATAAATGAGGAAAGGTAGGGCTTCACGTATTTAAACCATCTTCTCATTGTTGTTTTTCTCCCTTCCGTTACACAAAGCTTGAGGATATTCCCCAGCCTGCCTGCGAATATTTTCCTGAAGCTTTTCAAGGCATCTTATGTAGATTGAAAGCTCTTCTTCCGAAAAGCCGTCAAACATAGATATATCAACCTCGCTGAACTTCTTTCTTGTTAATTCAACGAGCTCCCTTCCCTTTTCGGTTATCTTAAGCTCGTTGTATCTGTTGTCCTGTCCCATCGTCCTCTCAACGAAGCCGTCGCGCTCGATCTTTTTCAGCGCACCCGTAACGGCGGCAGGTGTGATATCCAGATGCTCTGCAAGCTCTTTTTGAGACGGTAGCTTACCGTGCCTTGCCAAACGCATCAGTATTCTGTGTTGGGTGCGATGTATTCCGATATCCCGAACTCTGCTGTCGATAAGCGCCCTATGCATATGATCCGTGCGTATCATCATATCAACAGCCTGGGAAAGCTTTGCTGCTCGCATTATATCCTCCATATAAAATGATTTAGCTCTTAATAATTAACCACTTAATTATTATACTGTCAAGTAAGCATTAAGTCAATGGAATACCTTGTTTTTTTACAAAAAATACACAAATATAAAAATCCCCTTGCAATCGGCTTTGATAAATGGTAAAATAAAGTAGAAAGGATAAGAAAAAATGCTTAACACAACTCTTTGCTATATTGAGCAGAACGGCTCATATCTTATGATACATCGCATCAAGAAAAAGAATGATATGAATAAGGATAAATGGATCGGCGTCGGCGGTAAGCTTGAGGCGGGTGAGTCGCCTCACGACTGCGCAAGGCGCGAGGTCCTCGAGGAATGCGGTGTATATCCAAAGGACCTTAAATATCGCGGTGTCGTTACCTTCGTTTCTAATGAATTCGGCACGGAGTATATGCATCTTTTCACCGCAAGCGGATATGATGGAGAAATAAACTACGATTGCAACGAGGGCAAGCTTGAGTGGGTTGAAAAATCAAAGGTGCGGGAGCTGCCGATTTGGGAAGGAGACAAAATATTCTTCGATCTTTTGGATAAGGGCTCTCCATTCTTTTCTTTGAAGCTCATCTATGAGGGCGACCGCCTCGTTTTTCACACCGTCGAATATTAAATAAAATGCAGAGTCAGACCTTCATTGAAGACCTACGGCTCTGCATTTCATTTTAATTTGAGTATATTTTCTATTCTTTAGCAAATGATAAAAGCTTTGCAATTTTTGATTTTGGATCGCTCGGAAAATAACGGAAAATATTTCGCATATTCCGCTCGTCCATCAGTGCAAAAACATCGTATTTATCATAATCAGCAGGCGATAGCAAGGTCGCTTCTCTTTTACTGTACGGCACTCCGTGACGGTAAAGCTCACTGGCGGCGGGTGGATATATCGGGCTGCCGTATTCCTCGGGGCTCGTGGCAGATGAGGCTATCAGATAATCCCCATCAAGCCCAAGATCGGAAACTATTTTCTTTGTTATAAATTCAGCCATCGGACTTCTGCAAATATTTCCGTGGCACACAAACATTATTCTATACATTCCCTCGCCTCAATTCTGCCTTTGTTTTTTAGTCGTATTTTATAATATTATGTCGATAGGCTGATCAATGATCATTTCGTTATCGGTTATCCTCGAGTCATAGCACAGGAGCCTCACTCCGCTATTGGCGGCCACGGAAAGAGCCTCTCCGAATTCGGGGTGAGTTTCCGTATTTGGCTTAAAGCAATGCATCCCCTTCATCTGAATAACGAACAGTACGGCACATCCCCATCCTTCGCGTGCAAGAGAGGAAAGCTCTCTCAGGTGCTTAACTCCGCGCTCTGTCGGTGCATCGGGAAACAAAGCCTCCCCATCCACCTCAAGGGTCACTCCCTTTACCTCAAGATAAGTCGTTTTATCATTCTCATAAATTGCGAAGTCAAATCGCGATCCTCCAACCGTCACCTCTCTGCGGATCTTCGCCCCCTCCGAAAACAGTCCCGATTTTGGAAGCCATTCGGCTACCGCCTCGTTAGGTGCCTGTGAGTCCATATTGATAAGGATCTTTCTGCCGTCCTCTGTTCTCTTTTCAACTGCAACAAGATCGTACCTCGTTTTTCTGTTTTTCCCCTGGGGCTCGTCAAGATAAACAACCGCTCCCTCCACGAGCAGCTCCTTGCATCTGCCTGTATTTTTCACGTGTGCCACAACGGTCTCGCCATCAAGCTTCGCGTGAGCAATAAATCTGTTCGGGCGTTCTATGAAGACCGCCTTTTTAATATTTGTGTATTTCATCGTGCGATATTCCTTGTGCTATGTAAGAAGCTATTTCAAGCCTTCAAAGCCGTGTTGCCTCAGCACCTCGTAAACCGCTATGGCAACCGCGTTTGAAAGGTTAAGGCAACGGAGAGTGGGTCTCATAGGGATACGTACAGTACGATCGGCGTTTGCCGACGTGATCTCTGCGGGAAGGCCTGTCGTCTCTCTGCCAAAAATGAGATAAACGTTATCGGGATATTCGACCTCCGAATAGGATCTTTCGGTGTGGGAGGTGAAATAATATGCTGTTATATTCGGGTTTTGCTTCAAAAATTCGTCGTAGCTATCGTAATAATAAATATCAAGCTTATCCCAATAATCAAGCCCTGCTCGCTTAAGCGTCCTATCGGAAATTTCAAATCCGAAAGGTCGGATAAGATGCAGAGCCGCACCCGTTACAGCCGCCGTGCGTGATATATTACCCGTGTTTTGAGGTATCTCGGGAGAAAATAAAACTATATTGATCTTCGGCATAAGAGCTCTCTCTTTCGATCTTAACTTTTTACCATTATATTTTATCACACACTTCGGCAAATTTCAAGCAAAAGAGATAATTAATCGGCTTGATTAGCTTCGCCCGGAAGTTTTTTCAAACTTTTCTTATTAATTTACAATTTTTTATTTATTTTTTATTTTAAATATGATATAATGTTATGATGAGAACGAATATACGGTCTTCGGACACCGAAAGGATATAGAAAAATGGGATTTTTCAAGACCTACAGTGAAAAACAGATCAAAAGGATAATGCCTCTTGTTGATGCGATCGAGGCTCTTGCTGATAAATTCGCCGAAATGAGCGACAGCGAGCTTCGAGCATACACGGATAAGCTTAAGGACGATCTTGCAAACGGCAAGACCCTTGACGATATTCTCCCCGAGGCTTTTGCACTCGTTCGCGAGGCAGACGACAGAGTTCTCGGCAAAAGGCCCTTCCGCGTTCAGCTGATGGGCGGTATCCTCCTCCATCAAGGACGTATCGCCGAGATGAAAACAGGTGAAGGTAAGACCCTTGTTGCTACCCTTCCCGCTTATCTCAACGCGCTTTCGGGCAAGGGCGTTCATATCGTCACGGTAAATGACTATCTCGCAAAGCGCGACAGCGACGAGATGGGCAGAGTTTACGGCTTCCTCGGACTTAAAACAGGTCTTATCATTCACGGTCAGAACGCGAAGGAAAAAAAGGAGGCTTACGCCGCAGATATCACATACGGCACCAATAACGAGCTCGGCTTCGATTACCTTCGTGACAATATGGTCGTTTATAAGGAAAGAATGGTTCAGCGAGGCCACAATTTTGCTATTGTTGACGAGGTGGACTCCATTCTTATAGACGAGGCAAGAACTCCTCTTATCATTTCCGGTCAAGGCACAAAATCCACCGATCTTTACACAATGGCAGATAGACTCGCCCGCACTATGAGCCGCTTCCTTATCAAGGAGGTGGACCAGAAGCAGGATCTTGACACATACAAAGAGGACTATATCATAGATGAAAAGGCTCGCACCGCGGTCCTCACTCAGCACGGTATCGAAAAGGCGGAGAAATTCTTTAATATTGCAAATCTTTCCGATCCCGAAAACTCAAGCATTTACCATCACGTAAACACCGCCATCAAGGCGCACGGCGTAATGAAGCGCGACGTTGACTATATCGTTAAGGACGATAACGTTATCATAGTTGATGCCTTCACAGGCCGTCTTATGCCCGGCCGCCGCTATAACGACGGTCTCCATCAGGCAATAGAAGCGAAGGAAAACGTTAAGATCCAGCGCGAATCCCGCACGATCGCAACAATAACCTTCCAGAATTACTTCCGTATGTACGGCAAGCTTTCGGGAATGACGGGTACCGCCCTCACCGAGGAAAACGAATTCAAGCAGATCTATGCGCTTGACGTTGTTGAGGTGCCCACCAACAAGCCTATGATAAGGATTGATCGAAACGATGCGGTTTACAGAACCTATCGCGGAAAGATATGGGCGATAGTTGAGCAGATCAAGGCGTGCCGCGAAAAGGGGCAGCCTGTCCTTGTTGGTACTGTTTCCATCGATAAATCCGAGGAGCTCTCCTCCGTTCTTAAGAGAAACGGCATCCCTCACACCGTGCTCAACGCGAAGCATCACGAAAAAGAGGCTGAAATAGTCGCTCAGGCGGGTAAGTTTGGCAGCGTTACCATTTCCACCAATATGGCAGGACGCGGTACCGATATTATGCTGGGCGGCAACCCCGAGTTTATGGCCAAGAACGAGCTTCGCCGCGAGGGCTATGAGGACGGTCTCATCGCGATGGCAACGAGCTCCGCTCCGTCCGACGATGAGGCGGTAAACGAGATCCGCGCAAAGTACAAGGAGCTTTATGCAAAGCATAAGGCGGCGATCGAGCCCGAGGCTGAAAAGGTACGTGCCGCAGGCGGTCTATTTATTCTCGGCACGGAGCGTCACGAAAGCCGTCGTATAGATAACCAGCTCAGAGGTCGAAGCGGACGTCAGGGCGACCCGGGTGAATCTATGTTCTTCCTCTCTCTTGAGGACGATCTTATGCGACTGTTCGGCTCGGACAGGGTCGCAGGCCTTTGCGAAAGGCTCGGTCTTGACGAAAAGACACCCATCAATGCAAAGATCCTTTCGGGCTCTATTGAAAACGCGCAGAAGAGGATAGAGGATAACAACTTCAACAGAAGAAAGAACGTCCTCACCTACGACGACGTTATGAACCAGCAAAGAAAGGTTATATATAACCAACGCTACGAGGTGCTTCTCGGAGACGATATCAGCGAGAAGATAATCGGTATGATAACGAGCTCGGTTTCAGAGACCTTCGATTTCTGCTTCGGTCTTGACACACCCGAGGATTGGAAGTTTGATGAATTCAAAAACCATTATCTCGGTCTTCTTGTAGATAAAAAGAACTTTAACTACACCGAAAAGGAGCTTGCCGAGATCGACAAGGACGAGTGGAAGTCGGAGCTTATAGACAAAGCACTTGAGATCTACCGCTCCAAGGACGAGCTCTTCAAAAACGCACCCGGTGCTCCGGAAAACGCAATGCGCGAGGTTGAAAAGGTCATCCTTCTTCAGAACGTTGACAGAAAGTGGATGGATCACCTTGAGGCTATGGATCAGCTTAAGGAATCGGTCGGCCTTAATTCCTATGCTCAGCGTGACCCCGTTGCGATTTACAGACTTCAGGGCGCGGATATGTTCGATCAGATGGTTGACGATATCAAGGAGGACACCGTGCGTCAGATCCTCGGCGTTATCCCCAGAGCTAACGCAACCGAAAGAGTGCAGGTCGCAAAGCCCACCTCCGAGGGCTTCGGCGGCGATAAGACGATTGCAAGAAAGCCTATCGTTAAGGCTGTTAAGGTCGGCAGAAACGACCCCTGCCCTTGCGGTAGCGGAAAGAAGTATAAAAAGTGCTGCGGAGCTAACGAAGCAGCAGATAAGGATTAATATGGGATTTGGAACTCTTCTCGGCGGATATTTTCTGCTTTTGAATTTCACCTATTACAGATTCACGGACGTCATAGCCGCTCTGCTGATGCTCTATGCGCTCTATAAGCTTTCGGGCGTCAATCAGATGTTCAAGCTTTCCGCTATTGGTTCGGCAGTATTTTCCGCCTTCGGCTTGGCAGAGCTTGTGCTCGGCTTCCTTGAGATATTCTCTATAATCGAGCTTTCGCCGATCGCGGTCTCCCTTATAGCTATGCTCCGCAATTTCGCAGTTGGCTTAATAACCGTTCTGATGCTTATTGGAATCAGGGACGTTGCCGCCGAGGTCGGGCTTCCAAGACTTCAGATAAAGGCAAACTATCTGTCTTACGTTACGATGGTGGTCTACGTTGGCAACATCTTCTTGCAAACAGCAGAGCTCTCCAGCTGGATACCCGTCACAGTTCTCGTTCCCGCTTCAATTATCTTCATTATTGCCACGATGGCACTTATATGCGTAAATCTTTCCGCAATATTCACTTGCTATCAGAAGATCTGTATGCCAAGCGAAAAGAAGGAAACCGCGTATAAGGAGAAAAAGTCACGCTTCGGCTTCGTGAATAAGTTCAGAGCTCACGAGGAGCAAAGGCAACGCGAATATGCCGAATATAAGCTTGATAAAATGAAGAAAAAATCAGAAAAACGCAAGTCCGGCGGTAAGAAAAAATGAAAAACACCGATTTCAAAAAAGAAAAAATTCTAACGTCAGGCGCGCTTATGACGCTCGCTTTGGTCTTCTTTGCGAACCCAACGGTAAGGCTTTTCGATATCCTTCCCGATTTCGTTGCTTGCCTGATAATTGCCAAGGCACTCCGCTATCCCGCAGACAGAGCCCCGTTCTTCAGCGAGGCACGGTCTGCGTTTATCAAGCTCGGTATAGTTTCGCTGATGAAGATCCCCGCTTTCTTTATTCTGATCTCCGTGCGCAGCACAAACGTATCCGATTTCGATATTTCAGCCCTGCTCACGTTTTCCTTTGCCGTAATTGAAGCACTGTATTTCACCTCTGCGATAAGTAATCTCTTCTCGGCATTGTTTTATCTCGGAGAACGAAGCAACGAGCGCGTTTTGCTGGCTCCCTTCAAAACCTCTCCGAATGAATATTCAAAGCGGACGATGAAGCCCGAGACACTGAAGCTTCTCACCCTTGCCTTCACATATTTCAAGCTTGCGGCAGGCTCGCTTCCCGAGATGCTTCTTCTATCATCTACCACCGATTACGGTTCGCACGTGGGTCAAGGTGCGGGGGCACTTCTCTATCCTTACGTGCTTTTGGCACTGCTTGTATTCACCATTGTGTTCGGCGTTATATTTGCTAAAAGCTTTAATTCCTACATAAAGGCAATAAGAGCCGACGGATGCTTCTATCCGACCCTTGATTCGCTCGTTCGCGACGAAGCGAGAATAGAGCTGGATAAGAGAATAGAAAAGCGCAATATGCGTTCTTCTCTTGATCTTTACGTTATAGCGATACTCTTTATTTTCACCCTGAGAATAGATACTCTCCAGGAAATAGATCTTATTCCTCTTTGCGTGTTTGCGCCGCTTTCGCTTTATGCTCTTATAAGGCTTTGGCACAGTCCGCGCCCTATTCTCCCCGCGATAATCACAGGCTCGCTTTTCTTTATCAGCTCGCTGATCTATCAGATAACCGAATTTTCCTTCCTTGATAAATACGGGTATGACCTGATGGTAACTGATATGAACGTTCGTATGAGCTATATCCCAACCATTATCACCTCCCTCGTTACCTTCATCACCTTCTCCGCATTTATGGCTTGCATCTCTCTCGGTCTTATAAAATTTGCGGCAAGGCGCGTGCTGACACCCGATCTTGAGGGGGCGGACAGAATAAGAATGGATAGATACAGGTCCATCAGGCGCAGAGCGATCATCTGGTGTGCGATCGGCATTTTTACTATGCTTACCCTTTGCCTGAACGTTCTTTTCAAGTTCTTCCCAAGCATCGATGCCGTGTTGAGCGGCGACGGATCCTACAAGCTGATAACCACAGCTCTTATACCTTGGTTTGGAACTTTAGTGTTCATCGTCTCTCTTATCCTTCTCGGTTATACCATTTATCTGATCTCCTCGATGAAGGATGATATTGATACCTACGTCAAATAATATCCTTGACTGCCAAGGTGACGGGCCGATTTTTCCGCACCTCGGCAGTCGTTTTCTGTTTTAGCTGCTATGGATTTTTGATCAGCGAAACATTTTCGTTGTCTAATCATTGACATTTATATAGAAAAAGTGTTATTATACATATATAATAAGTAAGAAATCAAAAGGTTTTGCAGATATTTTCAGAGGACTGTTATGTTAAAGACTAAAAGAAAGATAATAGAAGGACCTATATTTATTCAACTGCTTCTATTTTCTCTGCCCATTATGCTCACGGGGCTTTTGCAGGTTGCTTATAATATGGCGGACAACATCATCGTCGGTCAGTTTTCAGGCGACCCAAATGCTCTTGCCGCTATCACGTCTACCTCATCGCTCACGACCCTTGCCGTCAATTTCCTGATGGGGCTTGCCACGGGCTCAGGTGTCGTTGTTGCTCAGGCGTTTGGCGCAGATGAAAAGCAAAAGGTATCCCGAACGGTTCACACAGCGATCACGTTTGCAATTATTATAGGAGCTGCCTTCGGTGCTCTTGCGTTTGGTCTTGCCAGAGTCGCCCTTGAGGCAATGGGCACTAAAAGGGTGCTTATTGACGGTGCCGTTCTGTACTTCCGAATAATTGCAATCGGTATCCCTGCAACGACTATATATAATTTCGGTGCCGCTATCCTCAGATCTATCGGCAATTCAAAGCTTCCTCTTTATATTCTCGGCGGGTCGGGACTTTTAAACGTTGCGCTGAATTTGTTTTTTGTTATCGTTTGCGGTATGTCCGTTGACGGCGTTGCAATTGCAACCGTTATTTCTCAATACGCATCCGCAGTAACCGTTATTCTGATATTGGTTAAAAACAAAAATAATGCCTGGGGTCTCGATATAAAAAGGCTTGGAATAAACAAGGCGCTTCTTTTAAGGATAGTCAGATACGGAGCCCCCGCAGGGCTTCAATCCTCCCTGTTCAGCATCACAAACGTTATAATTACGTCTGCGGCGAACCAGCTCCCGAAGGTCGCCCTTGATGCAAAGGCTATTGCCTTTAACATTGACGGTATGGTATACACCGCAATGGACAGCTATCTTCATTCATCGATGACCTTCGTTGGGCAGAATTACGGCGCAAAGAAATACGATAGGATCATCAAAAGCACTATCTATTCCGTCATCCAGGTCGCTTTTATCGGTTTTTTGCTAGGACAGATACTCATATTCTTCAGCGAGCCGATCATAGGACTTTATCTTGGAGCAGCAACAGAGCAAAGAGAGCTCGTGGTCAGCCTTGCTCAGGGGCTTATGCGCTTTATTTTGTCGATATACTTCCTTTGCGGAATTATGCATACGATATCGGGTGCACTCAGGGGGCTTGGCAACTCCATCGCACCTATGCTTATAAGCATAATCGGCACTGTTGTGGTGCGAGTTGTGTGGGTCGTTTTCTTCTATCCTATGGAGCAATTCCACACGATCACCGGTCTTTATTACTGCTACCCGATAACCTGGATATCAAGCATCATCGCCCTGGTTATCACCTTCGTTATATCAGCACGTCGCGCTAAAAAAAGAATTAACGAGGCTGTCGAGGAGCAAAGGGTGGCTGCAGCTCTTGCCGCGCAGTAAATCGGACTTAAAAAGCTAACCATTTCGGTTTTGATTTAAAAGATCACAGAAATAATTGAAATAACAAAGCAAAAAAGAGTAAAAAACGAAAGAGGAATCGGTTTTCCGATTCCTCTTTCGTTATATGCATAAAATAGACATACCGACGTATGTATAAAGTATACATATCAGGTCAGGCGACTTTCGTCCGAGCTTGATTAATCAACACTCGCTGCTCTCTTTGCTGCGAAGCACTCGCTGCAATAAACAGCCTTACCTTCGGTGGGCTTGAAGGGCACTTGGCACTCCTTGCCGCACTCTACGCAGACTGCATCGAACATCTCTCTAGCACCCTTCTGCGCATTCTTCTTAGCGGCACGGCACTCTTTGCACCTAGAGGGCTTATTCTCAAAGCCTCTCTGTGCATAGAACTCCTGCTCACCTGCGGTGAACACGAACTCATTGCCACAATCTCTGCACTTCAATGTCTCGTCCTGGTACATGTTTGTTTCTCTCCCTTGATAGGTAAAATATTTTTTGCCCTGAGACGGATTTCAACCGACGCCTTTGTGTTAACCAACGCTCTCCCTTAAGCTACCTTGGGCATAATGACTATTAAATTTCCTCGCTGCCGTAAAGCTCGCGAAGACGGCGGAAAATACGCGCCTTTGCGTTATCCACCGATTTGGCATTTTTGCCGAGCTTCTCTGCAATAGCCGCAGTTTTAAAGCCCTGAATATGAAGCATCAGAACCTTGTATTCATAATCCGAAAGCTCCCTCTTTGCTCCCGAAAGAAGACTTTCTATCCTCTCTCTTAAGGCAAGCTCCTCGGCTATCTGCTCTTTAGCTTCAACCACCTCAACGTCCATATCCACGATATCGGGCGAGACCTCCTCACGGCGAAGATGGTCGATCAACCTTCTGTGGATGCATATCCTTGCAAAGAGCCCGAAGGTTATTCCCTGTCGCTTGTGATCAAAATGAAGCGCCGCTGAATGAAGAGCAACCGTTGCCTCCGCAAAAAGATCATCGGGCGAAAGGCTCGTGTCCGCAAAGCCCGATATAACCTTATTCATAAGGGGCGAATATCTTTTAACCAGCTCAACAAAAGCCTCGTCGTCGTGATCTCCAACTGCCGAAATCAATGCGTTAAGGTCTAATTTTTCATACATATTCATTTCTAAAATCTACCAAATTATAGATATATTATAACTATTTATTCATTTTTTGTCAAGACTTTTGTTTAAAAAATTCAACATTTTTCTTTGATTTAAACAATATTCGCTAAAAACCGCCTTGCAATTTTGTTAAAAACAGCTAAATGCTCAAAATGACCTATGATAAAAAGTCCATTTTACCTGTTGCCGAGAATAAAATCCCCTTATAAACGCCGTCGGGGCGATTGTCGTAGTTGTTCTTGATTTCCAAGGCTTCAGCCATAGAATTGACTGTGAGCGAGAGCCTCATTATCTCTCCGTATTTATCCCTTGCAAAGAGAGTCACCGAAAATCTTTTTTCCTCGGTCTCCTCAATTTTTGAGCCAATGGATATTTCTCGCTTTTGAAGTGAAAGATATCTTGCTATGGAGCTTCTGCATTTTTCTCTGAAGCCCTTATTCAAAGAATCGTAAAGCTCTGCAACGGTTGCCCTTCCCTTGTCCGAGATCATATAGTATCTCACGCCCTCAAATTCATCCGTGAGCACGTGCTCGGTTTTCGCGAGCTCGGCGAGACATTGAGAATAATCAAGAGTTATATCGTTTGTATTCTGTCCCGCGATGAGAAGCACCGTCTCCTCCTCAACAGGATAACGAAGATTATCGAGCACGTACAGAATAAATACCTTAAGATCGGTGAAGCTTGTTAAACCGAATTCCTTATTAATTTTCATAGTGTGTTCCTTAAAGTAAAACTTTATTTATTGAATATCGGGGCAAAAACTGTCAACAATCTTCAAAGAGATAAACCCTTGGAGGACCGATTATGTTTTTCACCGATAAATTTGATTTTGATAAGCATCCCTACACCGACCTAGCCTGCGAAAGAAGGCGTCTTGATATAAACACCACAGGTGTGGAATACAAAAAAGAGCTTGGGGTCGTTGGCTCCTGGGAGCGCATCAGGATCTCGTCAAAGGAGGGAGCCGAGAGCATAGGCAGACCGATCGGCACCTACGATACTCTTTTGCTTGAAAGGATGGATCTATTAGAAAACGAGGCGATCGAGGATGCGGCTGACGAGGTCGCAAGAGAGCTTTGTTATATGTGCGATCTTAACTCAGTCGTTCCCGAGCGCGTGCTCGTTGTGGGACTTGGAAATCCCGAGCTTACTCCCGATTCAATAGGACCTGCCGCATGCAGAGCGGTAAAAGCAACGATGCAGATAAAAAGCTTCGATAAGGAGCTTTTCGAAGGACTTGAATGCTCGGAGATAGCCGCCGTGACCCCCGACGTCGCATCAAAAAGCGGATTTGATGCAGCGGATTACGTCAAAGGGCTTTGCTCGGTTATGAAGCCCGACGTGGTCTTTGCAATAGATGCCCTCGCGTCTCGTGCGGTCTCAAGACTTGGAACCACCGTACAGATATCGGATACGGGGATATTCCCGGGATCGGGAATAGGAAACCACAGAGGTGCTATATGCCGCGAGTCGGTGGGAGTGCCCGTTATTGCTATCGGTATTCCAACCGTGATAGATTCACGAATGTTCTGGCTTGATGCAAGAGGTTCGTCAGAGCCCTGCGACAAGGACGCCTCGGGTGCTTCAATGTTCGTTTGCCCGAGAGAGATCGGAGAGATCGTGAAGGTCGGGGCAAGGATCGTCGGCGAAGGAATAAACCAAGCGTTTGGATTGTTTTATTGATCTCAAGATGGAGACGTCACACTCATTTGGCGTTTCCATCTTGTATTTTTATGGATATTTTTAAGGAGAAAAAGCCGATCAATATACGAAATCGAATTCGAAATCGTATATACTGACAGTATCCCCCTCCTCAATGCCAGCCTCGCGAAGCTTATCGATAACTCCGTTTTTTGAAAGCACGCGCTGGAAGAAATTGAGCGATTCGTAATCGTCGAAGTTGATCTGCCCCATAAAGTTATAGAGCCACTCACCCTCAACGATGTATTTATCGTTTTCGCGTCTCACGATAGTCTCGCGAACGCCGACAGTATTGGCAACAGCCTCGTCCTCGGGCGAGTATTCCGCATCGTAAACGGTGATCGGAGGAAGGGTCTCAAGAGTATCCGAGGTCAGTCTGACGAGCTTATCAAGTCCCTCGCCTGTAACGGCAGATACGTATATCACAGGATAGCCAAGCTCATTGCATCTTTGCTTGAAGGCAAGCACCTGCTCTCCGTCCATATCGGCACTGTCGACCTTATTCGCGACTATTATCTGAGGACGGGATGAAAGATTTTCGGAATACCTTTCAAGCTCCTTATTGATCATATCAATGTCCTCTGCAGGCTCTCTGCCGTCCGTGCCCGCAATATCAACAACGTGAAGAAGAAGGCGGCATCTGTCAACGTGGCGAAGAAATGCGTGACCAAGTCCAAGCCCCTCAGATGCACCCTCGATGAGACCGGGGATGTCTGCCGCAAGGAATCCGCGCCCCTCACCCTGAGACACTACTCCGAGATTCGGAGAAAGCGTTGTGAAATGGTAATTTGCGATCTTGGGCTTTGCCGATGAGATTCGGGAAAGAATAGATGATTTACCAACGTTCGGGAAGCCGATAAGACCGACCTCGGCAAGCATTTTAAGCTCAAGCACGACCTCGCGCTCCTCGCCCTTGGTGCCGCTTTTAGCAAATCTGGGTATCTGCCTTGTGGGGGTTGCAAAATGACGGTTTCCCCAACCGCCTCTGCCGCCCTTACAGAGAACATATTCATCTGCAGATGCCATATCAAAAATGATCTTATCTGTCTCGGGGTCTTTTATAAGTGTTCCCTTTGGAACGCGAACGATGACGTCTGCTCCGTTTTTTCCGTGCATTTTTCCGCTTTTTCCGTTTTCGCCGCGTTCTGCAATAAACTTGCGCTTATAGCGGAACGAAAGAAGCGTGTTTGCTCCGTCGTCGATCTTGAATACTATGCTTCCGCCCCTGCCGCCGTCGCCGCCGTCGGGTCCGCCTGCCGAAACATACTTTTCTCTATGGAAGGATATTGCACCGTCTCCGCCGTCTCCCGCCTTGACGTATATCCTTATTTTATCAATAAATGCGTTATCCATTTTAACCTCCCTTATTATTTCGTGGAGTCGTCGCCCTTCTGCCTTATAACCAGCTTAATAGGTGTTCCCTCAAAGCCGAACGTATCTCGCAGACAGTTTTCAAGATACCTTCTGTATGAGAAGTGGAAAAGCTCCTCGGAATTGCAGAAGATAACAAAGGTGGGAGGGGCGATCTGCGTTTGTGTCATATAATATATCTTCAATCTCTTTCCTTTGTCCGAGGGAGGCTGAACTCTTGTCATAGCGTCGTTGAGAAGGTCGTTCAGCATACCTGTGGATATGCGGCGATGCGCCTCCTCGTACACCTTATTGATCAGCTCGTAGATATGAGCGCACCGCTGACCTGTGAGTGCTGATACGTAAATGATGGGCGCATAAGGCATATAAGCAAGTGCTGTGCGTATTTTTTTATTATATTCGTTAACTGTACTGTTTTCCTTTTCAACGGCATCCCACTTGTTGATAACGATAATACAAGCCTTACCTGCCTCGTGAGCAATTCCCGCGATCTTCTCGTCCTGCTCTGTGATACCGTCCTGCGCATCGATCATAAGAAGGCAAACATCCGCCCTCTCAACCGCCATATTCGCTCTGATGACACTGAATTTCTCAATTCTGTCCTCCACCTTTGAGTGGCGGCGAATACCTGCCGTATCAATAAAATTATATATGCCGTGTGAGTTTTCCACACGGGTGTCGACTGCGTCTCTCGTTGTACCCGCGATATCGGAAACGATCACGCGCTCCTCGCCGCACATACGGTTGATAATAGAGGATTTGCCTGCATTGGGCTTGCCGATGACCGCAACGTTGATAACACCCTCGTCATCACCCTCGGCAGAATCAAAATTACATTCCTCAATAACCGCGTCAAGAAGGTCGCCCGAGCCCGTTCCGTGGAGCGACGAAAGCGCGATAGGCTCTCTGTCAAATCCAAGCTCGTAAAACTCATAAAATTCATAAGGAAGCGCGCCGACCTTATCTGCCTTGTTGACCGCAACGACTATGGGCTTGCCCGATTTTTTCAGCATAATCGCGATATCCCTGTCATCGGCAAGAAGACCTGCACGTATATCGCACATAAAGATGATAACGTCAGCCGTTGCAACCGCGATCTCCGCCTGGCGGCGCATCTGCTTCGGGATCGTGTCATCACTTTTCGGCTCTATACCGCCTGTATCAACGAGTATGAATTTATGGCTGTTCCATTCAGCCTCGGCATAAATTCTGTCTCGGGTAACTCCGGGTGTATCCTCAACTATCGAGCGCCTCTCTCCTATAAGCTTATTGAAAAGAGTGCTCTTTCCAACGTTTGGTCTTCCAACTATTGCTACTATCGGTTTTGACATTTTTTACCTACCTTTCCAAGCTTCACACGTCGCCCTTGCCGAGTATCTTCAAGCAAAGCTCGTAGCCGTCGTCTCCCGAGGGAGTAACGGGCACGCCAAGCTTTTCCGAAAGCTCGCTGACTGTCATATCGCAAAGGAAGGTCTCCTCCCCTTGACGAAGGGCGTTTTTAGGGATCAGAAGCTCGTCAAAAAGCTCCTTGTCCTTAAGCTGCTCATATATATCTTTTCCCGTGAGAAGGCCTGTGACGGTTATGCTTTCTCCATAGAAATTATTAACTATCTTATAAATTTTGACATTTAAATTCGGGCAGAAAGTCTTAAGTCCCTCAACAAGTCGTACCACCGTTGGATATGCAGCAACGCCTGTTGCCAGAGATACCGACCTTGCCCTTGAGTTTACACCATCTGCTCTTTCGTCGTCTGCGCACATATTGAATTCATCTGCAAGCGAGCGAAGCATACCCACGCCGTTTTCAAGCTGAGGATAATCCTCGTAATAGTCGGCATCCGGGATCTCCCGCCCCGCCTTAAGATAAAACTCATCTGCCGCAAAAACAAATCTTTCGCCCTTTTCTCTCTTGAACTTATCTCCAAAGGAATTGATAAGATCTATGACCTCTCCTGCCTCCTCGGGGGTAAAATCCGATAGCGGATAGAGCTTGTCTCTGTATTTTGTAAGGCCCGCAGGTACTACCGCAAGGCTTGTCATTTCGGGGTAATATTCGTAAAGATCGCTTATCGATCTCCGAAGCTCCTCGCCGTCGTTGATGCCTCGGCAAAGAACGATCTGACCGCACATAGAAATGCCCGCGTCCTTAAGAGTCTTAAGATATGAGAGGACCTCGCCTGCGCGCTTGTTTTTCATCATTTTAACGCGAAGTGAGGGATTGGTCGTATGCACGGAAATATTGATCGGAGAAAAACGCATCTTCACTATTCTCGCAATATCCTTGTCCGTCATATTGGTGAGCGTGATATAATTTCCGTGAATAAAGGAAAGGCGCGAATCGTCATCCTTGAAGTACAGAGACTCTCTTAGCCCCTCGGGATTCTGATCTATAAAGCAGAAGATACAGCCGTTGCGGCAGGTGTGCTTTTTATCCATCAGGGGAGTTTCAAATTCAAGCCCGATATCGTCGTATTCGCCTTTTTTTATATCAACGGTGTATTCACCCTCCGCCCCGGCAAGCAAAAGCGATATCTGCCTCTCCGTAAGGTAGAAGCGATAATCGAGCACGTCGTTTATTTCGTTACCGTTTATTGAAATCAGAGTGTCTCCCTTGCGAATCCCCCGCTTTTCCGCAGAGGAACGGGGCTCAACTCCCACGATCTTAACCATTGTTTCATCCTTTATAGTTTAATGCTGCATCCGATCATCCCTTTGGGGCAGATCGGACGTGTTATTTTTTACGGTTGGACAACACCGCCAACCCTTCTTTTTTTGTAAAAAATCAGTAGCCCCTTCTACGCCCTGCGCCGAGTCTCCTTGATCTGGGAGCAGATTCCTCAAGCATCTCGGGTACCAAGCCGTTTTCCGCTATGTATGCCGCCGCCTCAGGAGAGCCGTGCTTTTGCGCCGCAAACATAAGTCTCACCGACTTTGCTCGGTCGAAATCGGTTCCGAGTCCGTCAACGTAGCATCTTGCATAAAGAAATTTTCCCTTCGCAATAAGCTCGTCCACGTCGGAGGTGGTATTTCTCGCCGCCGCCTTAAACATTTCAAACGCCCGAACTCCGTCCTGCTTGACAGCCGAATATCTCAGCTCCTCGTCAAGCTCAAAATCGGGCACGTCGCCGTCCAGCATAAGAATATTGTCGCGGTACTCGGGCGTGTGTGAGGGGATCATAGAAATACCCACTATGTCGGGCTCAAAAATGCAACCCGAAGTATAAGCCATACCTAGATAAAGTTGCGCTTCGATGCATCCTTGTGATGCGGATATCCTAAGATATTCGGCGGCTTTTTTATAATCTCTCGCGACGCCCTCGCCGTGCATATATAGCATTGCTATGTTATAGCAAGCCTCGCCGCCCTCAATATCTCTTGCAAATGCAAAAAAGCTTTTCGCCTCCTTTGGGTCGTATGGAACGCCGAGACCGCGCCAAAGCAGATAGCCGTAGTTGAATGCGGCAATATGTACGCCCTCTCTTGCGCCGTCAAGATACATTTTTGCGGCACCTTCATAGTCGCCCTCTAAAAATTTGACGTCTGCAACAGACTTTTCAAACACGTCTATCTCCTCCTAATATATTCTTTTATAATTATGGCTGAAGCCGATGTCGTTTATCAAATCAGATGGCAAGCCGTAAAACCGAAAAATTACTTCCCTGCGGCTCTCCAAAGGCGGAGCACCTGCTCTGCGGTCCTTTTGAGATTTCTGAAGGCGGTCGGCTTGTCCATCGCCTCTGCGAGAGAGCACGCGCCGTGAGCTATGGGAAAATACGCATCAACTCCCTGCGTGTGCAGACCTTCCGCGCCTTCCGCCACAGCGCCCGAAAGTGCGATCACGGGCTTTCCGTGCTTTCTTGCAAGTTTTGCAACTCCCGCGGGAGCCTTGCCCATTGCAGACTGCCTATCAAGCCTTCCCTCTCCCGTGAAAACTATATCGGAATCAATGATATGCTTCTCAAGTCCCGATTCTCTCATCACGAGCTCAATGCCCGAGGTCAGCCTTGCGCCAAGATAGGCGATAAGAGCAAACCCAAGTCCGCCTGCCGCTCCCGCGCCTTTATCAGCCGAATGGTCAACTCCGAGAGTCTCCTTCGTAATACTTGCAAATTTTGATAGCCAGCCGTCAAGAAGCTTCACGTCCTCCGTGCTCGCTCCCTTCTGCGGACCGAACACCGCGCTTGCGCCCAAGGGTCCTACCAAAGGATTTTCAACGTCGCAAGCAACCAGTATATCACATTCCTTTATTCTTTGATCTGCCTGTGACAGATCGATTCCCTCAAGCACGGATAATCCCGATGCTCCGATAGGGATAGGATTTTCTTCCTTATCAAGGAGCTTATAGCCCAAAGCCGCGAGCATACCTGCTCCGCCGTCGTTGGTTGCACTTCCCCCAATACCAATAATCAGCTTGCGACATCCCTCTCCGATGGCATCGGAGAGTAGCTCACCCACTCCAAAAGTAGTTGCCCTCATAGGATCGCGCTCCTTATCGGAAATCAGCGTGATACCCGCCGCAGCCGACATTTCTATCACCGCAGTATTATCGGGAAGAATAGAATAGCTTGCATCAACCTTTTTCCCAAGCGGTCCGCTGACGGTAACGGTACGCACTCTGCCGCCTCTTGCCGCTAAAAGTGCTTCAGCGGTTCCCTCTCCTCCGTCTGCCAGAGGTATGACAGAAACATCCGCATCGGGATAGACCGCCCATGCCGCCTCCCTTACCGCTTCGCCTGCCTCTTGTGATGAAAGACTGCCCTTGAAGGAATCTATCGCAACAGTTATCTTCACGTCACTCATTCCTCCCATCACGGCACGCCGCTATAAAGTCGTCGAATATTTTTTTATTATAATCGTCCTTATCATAAAGTCTTTCGGGGCGCCATTGATACGCCCTGAGATATGACTTACCAATAAGATAAAACGCTTCTATCAATCCATCGTCTGCCAAAGCCATAGCACAAAGCCCCGCGCCCAAGGTCTTTACAGCCTGATGATGAAAGCTGTTAACGCGAGCTCTGTTTTCGCCGAAGAGCTCTTTGAGAGGCGTGCCCTCCGAAATTTCGACCTCGTGAGAATGAGAAAGGAGAGGCTCCGCCTGTCTATGGGAAATATCGGTTTTGTATTCGTTGTGAATATCCTGATAAAGCGTGCCGCCAAACGCAACGTTCACGAGCTGCGCACCGCGACAAACGGCTAAAATCGGCTTTTTCGCGCGAAGCACCTCGTCCAGCATAGAAAATTCAAGCGAATCTCTATACGGCTGGATCTCTCCGCAATCGGCTGACGCCTCCTCGCCGTAGTAGAGTGGGTCGATATCCGCTCCGCCCGTGAAGAAGAAGCCGTCGCAAACCTCGGTGTATGCCCTATGCTGTTCTCCGTTTAAAGTAAACGGTATCAGTATTGGCAAGCCTCCCGACCTTTCGATAACCGAAGTATAACGCGCCATAACGGATGTGCTTTGCTCGTTATCAACGCTTGAAAGTATTCCAATCAGCGGCTTCATATCCACACCTCCCGTTTTTAATGCTTGAATTGGTCAAATTTAAAAGCTGCTTATTCAATGTGATATTAAGATCAGCTGCCGATAGTAAACTTTGTTCCCTCTCTTGTATCAAGAAGAGTGATGCCCTTTGCAAGAAGCTCATCTCGGATAGCATCCGCCTCCGCAAAATTCTTTGCCTTCTTTGCGGCGCGGCGAGCCTCTATCTTCTCGTTGATGTATGCGAGAAGCTCGGGATCGATATCCGCGTTTTCAGCCTCTGCTTCCTTTTTCTTTTCAGCATTAACGCGATCTGCGGCCGCAACAAGACCGAGATCAAGCACGGTCTCAAAATCACGAATGAGAGCAAGCTTTGTCGTATCGTTAGCGGAAAGCTTGAATACATCGTAGAGAGCGGTTACGGCAAGAGAGGTGTTAAGATCGTTATCGAGAGCATCTGTAAATCTCTTTTTCCCCTCCGCAAATGCCTGCGCATCGACGTCCTCGCCCGCCTTGGGAGCAAGAGCCGCGATCCTTGCAACAAGCTTTGTGTAAGCCGTTTTTGCATTCTCAAGATTATCCCAGGAGAATACAAGGTTACGTCTGTAATGAGACTGAAGGCAGAAGAAGCGGTAGACAAGCGGATCAAATCCGCGCTCCTCAAGAAGCGAGACCGTGAGGAATTCGCCCTTGGACTTCGACATCTTACCCGAACTGGTGTTAAGATGATGAACGTGGAGCCAATGCTTGCACCATTCGTGGCCGTAGGTCGCCTCGCTCTGCGCTATTTCATTCGTGTGATGAGGGAATGCGTTGTCTATTCCGCCGCAATGGATATCAACGTATTCGCCGAGGTGCTTGCTTGCGATGCAGGAGCACTCAATATGCCAGCCCGGATAGCCGATGCCCCAGGGAGAATCCCACTTGAGCTCCTGATCCTCAAACTTGGATTTTGTGAACCAAAGAACGAAGTCTGCTTTATTGCGCTTATTGGAATCCTCCTCGACGCTCTCACGAACGCCGACCTCAAGATCCTCCTCCTTGAAATCGTTGAAAACATAATATTTTTCAAGCTTCGAGGTATCAAAATAAATATTTCCGCCTGCCTCGTAGGCATAGCCCTTTGAAAGAAGTGTTTCTATCATAGCGATAAACTCGGGTATGCAGTTGGTTGCGGGCTCTATAACGTCGGGGCGCTTGATATGGAGCTTATCGCAGTCTGCAAAGAAGGCGTCGGTGTAATACTTTGCTATCTCAAGCACCGTCTTTTTTTCTCTCTTTGCTCCCTTGAGCATTTTGTCCTCACCTGTGTCTCCGTCGCTTGAAAGATGGCCGACGTCGGTGATATTCATAACGCGCTTAACGTCATTTCCCGAATAGCGAAGATATTTTTCAAGCACGTCCTCCATCGTGTAGGTGCGGAGATTGCCGATATGTGCAAAATGATAAACGGTAGGACCGCAGGTATACATAGTTACCTTGCCTGCCTCTCTCGGCTTGAATTCATCCTTTGATCTTGTGAGCGAATTGTATAAAAGCATTTTATCTCCTTCCGATGCCTCAAGGCATCTATTGCCGCAATGGCAAACTTGCATAGTTATTCAGATAACATTTTAGCAGAAAAGCTCGGGTTTGTCAAGTATTACGAGCGCATTATATATAAAATTTAAAATAAATTATATTTTTTGCGTTTTGCTCTTGTTTTTTTTGTTTAAATTTGATAGAATATATGTTGAGAAATTGTACCACGCGGAGGTTTGACATATATGAACAACGAAAAGAAGGAAAAGAAGAAATACTATGCAAGGCTATTTGGCTTTAGGAGAGCCGTGCCTGTTATACTTGTGGCACTAAGCATCTTTATAGCTATCTGCTTCTTCACAGACGGAGCGGGACTGCTGGGTAGCGGTGTCAGCGCATTTCTTAAGGGCTTATTCTCCTTTGGCGCGTATTTTATTCCTCCTCTGCTTATTCTTCACGCGGTGTTCTACGCGGGAGATTATGTTAAGAGCCTTACGATATCAAGAGCCATCTTCTCGTTTATCACGATTCTTATAGTATCCTGTATCGAATACATAATCTGCTTCTGGAGCGAGCCTGTTTTCGCTCCCGGAGAATTTTATCTTCAACAAAGCGCGGGCGGCTTCCTTGGCAGTATGGTGGCATACGGCCTCGCCAGAGTGCTCGGTCCTGTTGGACTTATCATTCTCTCGGCTGCCCTTATTGCCGTTTACGTTACTTATTTCTTTGCAAACGGCAACAGCGTTGCAAGCAGATCGGTTATGAAGGTATTCTCCGCTATCGGCGGCTTCTTCACCTCTATTGTTAAGAAGCGCAAGGCAGCCAAGGCAGAAAAAGAAGCGGCAAAGGCTGAAAACGAGCGCATAGCGGAGGAAAAGCGCAGTGCCGAGCTTATGGCAGACAGTTTCTTCGCTATGGACGAAAACGTCAGCGAGCTGAAGATCGAACAGCTCGGCATCAGCGAAAAGAACGAAGCGGCAGAGGCTCCCGCGGTTGAGGAGCCCAAGAAGGCAGAGCCCGAGCCCACCCCCGAGGTAAAAAGGGCAGAAAGACCGAAGCGAGTGCTTAATCTTGATTACGGACTCGATCTTTCTCAAAGAGGTGGGGACAAGCCCTCCGATGCAAGATCCGCAGAGCAAAAGGTCGCCGAGCCGCCCCGTGCATCGAGAATCGGTGCAGCATACGGTCTTGACGACAGCGCAGACAACGTTTTCACCAAGGACTTTGATCCCTTTGATTTTGCAACCGCGGAAAAAATAGCGCACAGACCTTCAAGCAGAGTTAAGCCCAAAGAAAATTCGGGCATCAGCGAGGTTGCAACTCCCCTATCCGCTGTAACCGAGGAGGATCTTTCCCTTCTTCGCCAGAAGCAGGAGGAGGACAGACGTCGCCGCGAGTTTGAGGAAAAGAAAAAAAGGATACTTGAAAATATGTCCTCAAGATCCACCTCTGCAAGTGCACCCACTAATACCTACTCCGCACCTGCGGCTCAACCTGCGGCAAGCGCGCCCACAAGCACCTATTCCGCACCTACGGCTCAACCCGTAGCAAGCGCACCTGCAAGCACCTACTCCGTACCTGCGGCTCAACCCGCGGCAAATGCACCTACAAGCACATACTCCGCCCCTGCGGCTCAACCTGCGGCAAATGCACCTGCAAGCATCTACTCCGCTCCCGCGGCTCAACCTGCGGCAAGCGCACCCACGAGCACATACTCCGCTCCTGCGGCAGAGTCCGAGGATCGGTCCTCCGCTCATAAGAGTGTTGAATACAACATTTCCGGTGAGGAGCAGCATTCGGGCGGTGAGCCCGCAATGGGTAGCACCGTGACCTTTGTTTTCGATAAGTCGGAGCATTACCCCGACGAGACCCAAAGGATAGCCGCAGAGGTTGCTCAGATGCTTGAGAAAAACGTTACCGGCTATACCCGCAGTGCAAACAGATCCTTTACCTACACCAAGATCAGCGAAGCAAGCAACGCTCCCGCGCAAGGACACGAAAATGAAACAGCCTTCACGATAGATACCGCAAAGGGCTCCGACGGCGCTGCAAGCGGCATTTCCGCAAGCTTTATTACTCACGGCTCCGTCGAGGCAGAAGGGGCTGACAAGCACAATGAGGTCCTCACCTACCCTCAAAGCTATGCACCGACGCAAAGCGAGACCCGCTACTCCGCCGCAGAAGACGGCGAGGCCAGACTTGGTATCGTAACCGAATTTACAACAGGCGAGCGCGAAGTGCCGTCAGCCCAAAGCTTCAACGAATATAAGGCACCCGAGATCACCTCACACACCGCCCCACAAAGCACGGAGGAGATCAGGATCGAGCGCACTATGATCGAGCCCACCGTCACCCCCGAGCCCGCCGTTATAACCGAGCGAGACCGCCGTTTCACGGTTATCGACGAGGATATGCAGCCCGAGAACGAGGCAGATGACAGCAGCTCAAATGAAACCGAGAGCGCAAACGGATCCGAATCCGCAACCCTTCTTGATTTCGGCGATTCAGAGGAAGACGAGCTCTCCGTGCCCGATGTCTCCGACGATATATCCGCAATATTTGACGCCGAGGACGAGGATGACGAGGACGTTGTCCCCGAAGCCCCCGACGAAGACGAGGACGGCGAAATAGAGGAGATCCCACCCGAGGAGCAAAACCCCGAAATACTTAAGCAAAGGCAGCTTTTCCCCTTCCTTGATAACGCACCCAAAGCCGAATCAACGGTTCTCTGTGAAGAGTCGGGCGAGGCAGAAGACTATATTCCCGACGATGATGAGGATGAGCCTCCCTTTGATATTCCCGAGCAAAAGCCTGCGGCAGGTGCTCCCGAGAAAAGCGTTGCTCTGGTCCCCGAAAAGGATGCGAAGAAATCTGCTCCCAAGGCACCGAGCTATAAGGACTTTAAGTTCCCGCCCATCGAGCTTCTCGGCATCAATGCTGACGCCGCCGATGAAAACGTTCAGCTTGAGATCCAGGAAAACGCAGACAGACTTATAGACACCCTTTCCTCCTTCAACGTCACCGCCTCCATCAAGGGCGTGGACAGAGGACCCCGAATTACTCGCTACGAGGTAGTTCCCGCCAAGGGCGTTAAGGTCAGCTCTATTATGAATCTTCAGGACGATATCGCACTCAGCCTTGCGGCAGACGGTATCAGAATGGAGGCTCCCATCCCGGGCAAGAGCGCTGTCGGCGTTGAGATACCCAACAAGCACGACACGACTGTAAGGCTTCGCGAGCTTATCGAGACCGAGGACTTCCGCAGTATGAAATCCAAGACGTCTATCTGTATCGGTAAGGACGTTGCGGGTCAGCCTGTTATTAACGATATTGCAAAAATGCCCCACCTGCTTATTGCGGGTGCCACGGGTATGGGTAAGTCGGTTTGTATCAACTCGCTTCTTATCAGTATTCTTTACAAGGCAAGACCCGACGAGGTCAAGCTCATAATGATCGACCCGAAGCAGGTTGAATTCACGATGTATAACGGAATCCCCCATCTTCTCATCCCCGTCGTTTCGGATGCGAAGCAGGCGGCAGGCGCACTTATGTGGGCGGTAGACGAGATGGAAAAGCGATTCACTCAGCTCAATTCGGCTTGCGTTCGTAATATCGACGGCTACAACGAGAAGGTTGCAGAGGATCCCTCGCTCGGCGAGCCCATGTCCAAGATCATTATCGTTATAGACGAGTTTGCCGACCTTATGCTTCAGGTCAAGGATCCTGTTGAAAACCTGGTTATGAGAATAGCCCAGAAGGCAAGAGCCGCAGGCATACATCTCATTATCGGTACACAGCGTCCCTCAACCAACGTTATTACGGGTACCATCAAGGCGAATATCCCCTCCCGTATGTCCTGTAAGGTTGCATCGAACGTTGACTCAAGAACGGTTCTTGACACAGTCGGTGCGGAAAAGCTTCTAAACAAGGGCGATATGCTCTTTGCTTATGCAGGAGCGATCAAGCCCCTCAGAGTTCAGGGTGCGTTCGTTTCCGACGGCGAGGTTCAGAACATAATGAATCACCTTAAGCAGTTCAGTACAGGCGCAGATTACGACGAGGCTGTTATGGAGGAGATCAAGCGTGCCGCAGACAAATGCTCCAAGAAGGGCTCGGGAGGCGGTGACGACGAGCGAGACGGAGACGATTCAAGCGGCGAGGGCTTCCTTAACGACAGGCAGTTCCTTGAGGCTGTTGAGGTTGCCGTTAATTCGGGCAAGATCTCAACCTCCCTGCTTCAGCGTAAGATATCCGTCGGATACGGAAAGGCGGCGAAGTTTATCGACGTTATGTGCGATATGGGCATCGTGAGTGAGCCCAACGGCTCAAAGGCGCGCGAGGTGCTTATCACCCCCGATGAATGGCGCGAGAAGCTCGCGCG
Organism: Clostridia bacterium; assembly: GCA_017410065.1. Classification (GTDB taxonomy): domain Bacteria; phylum Bacillota; class Clostridia; order Oscillospirales; family CAG-272; genus UBA1740. Next base: position 116,644 of record JAFQRL010000002.1, read on the forward strand.
CACTCAATATGATTAAAGAATCTGCCCCGTGCCATTGAGTGCGCGAGGTAGTTCAGGAAAAATTAAAAGGCATTGGAGCCGATCCTTTGATTCGGCTCCAATGCTGATATACAGATAGAAATGAGGAGGACAAATATGATAATCGTTTTACTTGCAAACGGCTTCGAGGAGATCGAGGCACTCACCCCCGTTGATATTTTAAGGCGCGAGGGCTATGAGGTCAAAACCGTTGGAATATCCGGCAAAAGCGCGATCGGCTCCCACGGAATAGAGGTCGTGTGTGATGCCCTGCCCTCCGATATAGATCTATCAAAGGTTGATTTGGCAGTGTTCCCGGGCGGTATGCCCGGTGCCCTTAATCTTGACGGCTCGGAATTCACCGGTAAGGTGATCAACCGCGTTTTGGAGCAAGGAGGGCATCTTGCCGCTATTTGCGCGGCACCGCTTATTTTTGGACGAAGGGGGCTTCTCAGCGGAAGACGATCCACCTGCTTCCCCGGCTTTGAAGGAGAGCTTCGCGGCGCAACCGTTTTGAATGCAGACGTTGTTACGGACGGTTGCTTCACCACGGGCAGAGGTATGACGGTTTCCCTTGAATTTGCAAGAGAGCTTGTCCGTGTGCTCAAGGAGAGACCAAATAGAGGCACCGCGCCTCTTGAGAATGAAGGGGACGTTTCCAAGGTCACAACAGAATATACCGCTCCCCCGCTTGATCTTCTGAAAGCTCCGTCTGCTGACGACGGTGCCATAGCGGCAGAGTCCGAGAAAATGGCAGAAAAGCTCGTTGAAAATTTCCAGTCGCTGGGTTATAGCGTTACCGTCACGAGCATCACCCAAGGACCAAGGCTCACAAGCTACAAGGTATTACCCGAGAAGGCTATAAGGGTATCTGAGCTCAAATACCTCGATGCCGACCTTTCTCTTTATCTCTGCGTTGAAGGCTTGAGAATACTGCTCCCCACAAGCGGTGAGAAATCCTTCACCGTTGAGATCCCTAACAAAAACAGCCGACCCGTGTATTTAAGAGAGCTTCTTGAGTGCGAGAAATTTTCGGGTGCAAGCTCTAAAACCACCGTGTGCATCGGTAAGAGCACAACGGGGGAAAACATCCTGTGCGATATTCACAATATGCCCCATCTTCTTGTTTCGGGAGTCACGGGTATGGGCAAGTCGGTCTGCATTAATTCTATTCTCGCAAGCCTTCTTTATAAGGCTACTCCGGACGAGGTAAAGCTCATCCTGATAGATCCAAAGCAGGTTGAATTTAATTCCTATAACGGTATTCCCCATCTTATCACCCCCGTTATCACCGATATGAATATGGCTGTCGGTGCTCTCAGGTGGGCTATCGGTGAGATGGAGCGCAGATATCAGCTCATCTCCGACGCACAGGTAAGAAATCTTGACGGCTATAACCTTAAATGCGCGGCAGACCCCAAGGTCGGCAAGCCGCTTCCCAAGATAATAATCGTTATAGACGAGCTTTCGGATCTTATGATGTTTAAAAGAGGTGCGGCAGAGGGACCCATTATGAGAATAGCCCAGAAGGCAAGAGCCGCGGGTATTCATTTGATAATCGGAACGCAAAGACCTTCTCCTTCCGTGATCTCGGGTGTGATAAAAGCTAATATACCCACCAGAATATGCTTCAAGGTCAGCTCGCAGTTGGATTCGAGAACCGTTCTTGAGGTATCGGGAGCCGAAAAGCTCTTGAATAGCGGCGATATGCTCTTCTCCCTTGCAGGATCTCCAGTACCCGTGAGAGTTCAGGGCGCATATATCTCGGATAGCGAGATTCGGGCGATAACCGATCATCTAAAGGACTTCCCCACCAGAGAGTGTGTCACAGAGGAGATCAAAAAGGAAGCTGAAAAGCTTTGTGCATCACCCGATAACTGTGACGAGCTCGCAGACGAGGATGACGAAACAGCAAGCTATCTTGATGACGACACCTTCCTTGATGCGGTCGATACAGTAATAAGAGCAGGCAAGGCATCCACCTCCCTTCTCCAGAGAAAGCTTTCGATCGGCTACGGTAAGGCTGCTAAATATATTGACGTAATGTGCGAGCTTGGAGTAATAAGCGAGAGTTGCGGCGCAAAGCCGAGAGACGTGCTCATAACGGCAGACGAATGGGCAGAAAGGCTTGATCAGCTGAGCTGACCTTCCAAGCCTCGCTCGGGCTTGCCTCGCGTGATGCCCGCATTTAATTAAGCAAAGCTTGCCCTCGGATATATCTCCAAGGGCTATAAAGGAGTATTATATGGTTATTGAACCTAAAAAAAGAAATATTGCATATAGGTGCCCCGAGTGTGGCACAGCGGTGCTTGGTCTTGTTGGAAAATTCGCTCTCAAGGCGGATCTTTTGCGCCTTAAGTGCTCTTGCGGCGAGGGCGATGCAATGGATATCGGCGCCGCCTCTGATAAGAGAGTGAGGCTTTCCGTGCCCTGCCTTTTCTGCAAGCAAAACCATAGCTACACAGTTAGCGAAAGCATCTTCTTTGACCGCGACGAATTTATGCTTAACTGCCCTTATTCGGGTATGGATATAGCATTTATGGGAACCGAGGAGGAGATTGGTGCACAGCTCGACAGAACCAAGACCGAGATCGAGCGGCTTATGATGAGCCTCGGCGCGGAGGAGCTTTCGGATATTCAGCCCCAGGATATGAACGAGGATGAAATACTCCCCGACCCTGCAGTTTACGACACCCTCAAATTTCTCATCCGCGATCTTGAGGACGAGGGCAAGGTGATCTGCCCCTGCGGCGAGGGTAGCTACGAGCTCCGTTTCTGCGACGGCGGCGTGCAGGTCTATTGCGAAAGGTGCGGTGCAAGCTACACCTTCAAGGCAATGACTCCCACAATGGCTGAGGAATATCTCGGTCTTGATGAGATCCGCCTGAAATAAACTTATCTTTCCGATCTTGCCCTGACTGGCAAGACTTGAACCCATAGCCCTTCCGGGGCTGAGACGTTATATGATCAAAGCAAGCCGTAATAGATGAGTATTCCTCTGTATATTCCCGTTGAGAAAAGATACGGTGAGTTTGCAAGGAGATCCGCATCGTAGGAATTGGAAATAAAGCCCATCTCCACAAGCACCGCAGGCATTTGAGTCCGCTTCAGCACGTAGAGCCCCGGGCGATAAACTATTCCTCTGTTTCGCAGTCCTGTTGTGAGCGTCAGCTGCTCTAAAATATCCTCGCCGAGACCTATTGCCACGGTTGAGGACGGACCGTAAACGAGGGCTTCGTTGCCTGTGGCGGCTGTGTTGGTTGCTGAATTTGTGTGCAGGGATATAAATATATCCGCGCCCCAGGAGTTTGCCTCACGCACTCTTGCAGTAAGGCTTGATGAATTGTTTGTGCCAAGCACCGTATCGGGCGTTGGGCGTGAAAGTCTCGCTTCGAACTCGGAATTTGCGGAAAGAAGATTATATAATCTTCTCCCTATCTCGTAGGTTATGTCCTGCTCAAAATAGCCGTTGCCCTCGGCTCCCGTATTGAAGCCGCTGGGGTTATGGCCCTGGTCTATATATATTTTTATTGCCACTTGGTTGCTCCTTCTGTGTTTTATTAAAAGTTTATGCATTGCTTTAGGAATTTGATATGAATGAAATGAAAAGATTGCTCAGCTTCGTCAGACGGGCGGTTGACGATTACCAAATGATAGAAGAGGGGGACAGAATAGCTGTCGGCGTTTCGGGAGGTAAGGATTCTCTGGCACTCCTTTCTGCACTTGCCGAGATGCGCAGATTTTATCCAAAAAAATACGAGGTCGTTGCCATCACCGTTGATATGGGCTTCAAGGGAATGGATTTTTCTCCCATTGAAGAATTCTGCAAGAAGAAAAACGTTGAATACGTTGTAGAGCACACCGAAATCGCAAAGATAATATTCGACGTTCGCAAGGAGACGAACCCCTGCTCTCTTTGCGCCAAGATGAGACGCGGCTCGCTCCACTCTGCCGCACAGGAGGCGGGGTGCAATAAGGTTGCCCTCGGTCATCATTACGACGATGCCGTTGAGACCTTTATGATGAATCTTTTCTTTGAGGGCAGGCTCGGGTGCTTCTCACCCAAGAGCTACCTTTCAAACAGAAAGCTCACCCTCATTCGCCCTATGATCTATGCTATGGAAAAGGACGTTGTGTATTTTGCGCGGCGGCAAGAGCTACCCATCATTGAAAGCAAGTGCCCCGAGGATCACGCAACCGAAAGAGAAAATATGAAAAATCTTCTCTCAGAGCTTGAAAGAGGCAACAAGGGAATAAAGCACAGGATATTTAACGCAATGTGCAAATCGGAAATAGACGGCTATAAGCTTTTTGGAAGATATCCCGATGCGGGAAAATTAGAGGACTAATATGAATTTAAGGGAACATTTTATTGGTTTTTTAAACGATTTCAAGATAGATGATAAACACACATCGCCATTGATAGATGCGGCAGACGCTCTCTTTAAAAGCAAATCCGCGTGTCTTTCTCTTGAGCGGGAGATCGAGGCATATCGTAGCTTTGATTACGATTTCGGCAGGACCGTCTCACTTGCGGAGTGCCACGCCGAGGAGATGGGAGTTCATCCGTACAGAGCGAGATACATATTCTTAACTTCTCTTGCGCCCTTTGCCCTTCCCTATTTTGAGAGAGTTGGGCTTGGGAGAGAGGAGTGGTATGACTCTATGATGGACTTTAAGTGGAACGGCGAGCTATGCTATTCAAAATCGGGGATATTCGGAAACTATTCCGAATGGTCCAAAAGATTTCTCTCGGCAGACAGAATAGCCTTTGGCAGACTTCAGTATAACGAATTTGAGGCGAGAGTCACCTATAAGAGCGAAAAATTTGATCTGAAGCCCGATAGCTTTGTTATCACGGTGCATATTCCTTCGGACACAAGATCGCCCTTCAGCCCCGAAAACAGGCTTCGTTCTTATAAACGCGCGACGGCGTTTTACAAAAACAGATTTGAAGACGGGCAGGTCATTTTCAGGTGCGGCTCCTGGCTGCTTAATCCTATCCACAAGACTATACTTCCCGAGGGCTCAAACATTCGTTCCTTCGTTGACGAATACGAGCTGTGTATGGATAGTCTTGTAGAAAGCTTTGACGATATCGCGCGCATTTTCGGCATTTGGAATTACGACGGCGATGCGAGTTCACTTCCCGAGGACAGCTCGCTCAGACGTGCTTACAAAAAGCATCTTCTCTCGGGCGGCAAGATGGGATCCGTAACAGGCTTCAGACTCGGAGATAATTAACAAACCAAGCAAAATTGGCGCGCAAGGCGCCTTTTTTGTTAAAATTATTTGTTTTTCGTAATCGAGGATTTGGGAGCTTTCGGGAGCTTTTGGGAGATTTCGGGAGGTTTCGTTTTTTAAATCGATTTTTTCAAAATTTTTTCAAAAAAAGTGTTGACATTAATGGGAATATATGCTATAATATACAAGCTTGAAAAAATGCGTGCGTCCCCTATCGGGTCGCAGAAACTAAAAATCGGAGGAAAAGAAAATGTCTACATTTATGGCAAATGCAAACAACATCGAGCGCAGATGGTTTGTTATTGACGCAGCAGGCAAGCCCCTCGGCAGAACCGCTGTTAAGGCTGCTGATATTCTTCGCGGCAAGCACAGACCTGAATTCACCCCCCACGCTGATTGCGGCGAATACGTTATCATCGTAAACGCAGCAAAGGCAACTCTCACCGGCAAGAAGCTTGAGCAGAAGTTCTACCGTCATCATTCCGGCTACATCGGCGGTCTCAAGGAGGTTAACTATAAGACTCTTATGGCTACCCGTCCCGAGAAGGCTATGGAGCTTGCTGTTAAGGGTATGCTTCCCCACAACTCTATCGGTGATAAGTCCTTCACCCGTCTTCACGTTTACGCAGACGCAAATCACAAGCAGGCTGCACAGCAGCCCATCGTGCTTGACTAATAAGGGAGGTTAAAGTAGAATGTATACAAGTGCAAAGCCCTATTTCTACGGAACAGGCAGAAGAAAGAAGTCCGTAGCTAGAGTTCGCCTCTATCCCGGTACAGGCGTTGTTACCATCAACGGCAGAGACGTTAATGACTATTTCGGTCTTGAAACTCTTAAGTATATCGTTAACCAGCCCTTCGGCGTAACCGAGACTGTTGGTAAGTTCGACATCGTTGCGAACGTTACCGGCGGCGGCTTCTCCGGTCAGGCAGGTGCTATCCGTCACGGCGTTGCCCGTGCCCTTCTCTCTGCAGACGAGAACTATAAGCCCCTCCTCAAGAAGGCAGGCTTCCTCACTCGTGACCCCAGAATGAAGGAAAGAAAGAAGTACGGTCTCAAGGCTGCACGTCGCGCACCTCAGTTCTCGAAGAGATAATTTCGACCTTTGGTCGAAACTTCAAAAAGCACTTCGCATCAAGCGGAGTGCTTTTTGTTATCTCTTGGATGAACTGAGGTGCAATGAAATCTGCCTGTGGCAGAATAAATCCGCTTACGTGGATGAAATCGCTATCGCGATGAAATTCGACTTCGTCGGGTTATGGTGGCAGATTTCATATCACCCGAGGCTTGCCTCGGATTTCATCTGAACGTAGTGAAGATTTCATCCGCTTTTGCGGATTTCATCACCGTAGGTGATTTCATTTTCTTTCGCCGTAGGTGATTTCATTTTCTTCCGCCGTAATATTTACATTTCGGTAAATTTATGATATAATGTAATTGTTAGTTAAGCCCGAATAAAACGAGGAAATTAATACATGTCACAAGAATATAAGTTTGAATTTAGTGGAACAAAGGACGATCTTACCCTTAAAATCAATACGTTGTTTAATCATTCCTATGGTAGATATCGTTATGACAACTATATAATAGATATTGTTGATGAAGAAATCCGCTTTGGTGTTGAACGTGGTGGCCATTCCGGAGGATATTGGTATATTCCAACCATAACCGAATGTGGTGAAAAAATAGAACTTTGCGGAAGTATTAGTTATATAGGACCAGACGATAACAGAAACAAATTTCAGAAAGCAATTGATACTGTCAAGCTAGTTTTATTATTAATTGTATTTTCACCCATTTTCTTGACGATTATGCTTTATAGTCTGGTAGAATCCATGATTAGAAAAATATTCAAACTAAAGAGACCAAAAAATACTGAAGATAAATTAAATTTTCTTATGGAAACGCATTTAGGTTGCGTAAGAAAATATAACTAACTATTACTAATCTTAATTTGTCGAGTAGAACAGCGTTGAATGTTGGTGCAAATTTGATTCAACCTTGAAAGCATCTGAAGCAGTATCGGAATTTTAAGGTCATATCGGGAGAAACAAATGAATATTATAAAATCCTGCGGGTTTATCGCGTATAAGGTGATCGACGAAAAGCGGCATTATCTGATCATAAAGAGCATAAACGGTGACGTCGGCTTTCCAAAGGGACATACGGAACAGGGAGAAACCGAGCTTGAGACCGCGCATAGAGAGCTTTATGAAGAAACGGGTGTAAGGGTCGAAGCTATCGAAGGCTTCAGACACGAGATAGAGTATTCTCTACCGAAAGCTAAAGATACGGTAAAGCGAGTAGTTTATTTTCTCGGGAGGATAGATGACGATAATATAGTTTGTCAGCAAAGCGAGGTCGCAGAGGCTCGTCTTGTCACGGCTGAAGAAGCACTTCTCACATTAACCTTTGATTCTGCACGGCAGTTGATTTGCGAAGCGGAAGGCTTCTTAAAATCGCGAGCTCATTGATGCGGCAAGCTTTTAATAAACATCATTTTTTGATACGTTTTAATAACAATAGTTTACATTTTCGCTTGTTTTTCACATACTTACGGTTGTTTTCTCTCCACTCAACCAACGGTATGTGGACAAAATTTGCAACAACGTATATAATGTAATCGGGATAAGCGAGGGAGGAAAAGGTGCGTTTTATAATTCCTTTTTCAGTATGACACCGTTGAGCGCACCCGAAGCAAAAGATAGCTTCAAACTTCATTTTTAACGTGACACCCGAAACGGAGGCTTTTAGAATGGATCAGATCAAAATCGGAAAATTTATAGCAGAGCGCAGGCGCGAGAGGAAGCTCACACAAGCCCAACTTGGAGAACTGCTTTCTATAACAGACAGAGCCGTTTCCAAATGGGAACGAGGTCTTTCCCTTCCCGACTCATCTATAATGGTGAAGCTTTGCGAAATACTTGAGATTACTGTTAACGAATTACTTTGCGGAGAGAAGATTGAAATGCCCGAAAACGAAAAAATGATCAACGAAAATATCATTGAGCTTTTAAAGCAAAAGGAGCGCGCGGATAGGAGCCTGCTATTTCTTGAGATCATAATCGGAGTTATGTCTACGATCCTTCTGCTCGGTTCAACGCTTATCGCGGGCTTGATCCAAATGCCTGATTGGCAAAGGATCGTGATCATTGCTTGTGGCTTTGCCGTGTCGATCGTCGGTATTGTGTTTGCGCTTCGAATCGAGCAGATCGCAGGCTACTATGAATGCAAGCATTGCGGTCATAGATACGTCCCTGCCTATAAAAATATGTTATTTGCAATGCATTTTGGCAGAACGAGATTTATGAAGTGTCCAAAGTGTGGCAAAATGTCCTGGCAGAAAAAGGTGATCTCCAAAGAACCTATAAATGCCGATAAATGATTTTATTTTAACTAAAAACAAACAGAGCCAACCTTGCAATTAAGGCGGGCTCTGTTTTTATTGTTCTTTGGATATTGTATAAATGAAGTATCTTTTTATCCGATCATCTCAAATATTTGAACACGGGAGCTGAACGGTCAAGCGCGCCCTCGGGGTCGTAAACGAAGGTCTTCCCTTCAGCCAGAGCCTCCTCGGCAGCGGCGAGAAGCTCCCAGAGATACTCAAGATTGATCGTCATCATACGGAGAGTTTGGTGCCTGATACATTCGATCCTTGCCTGCTCAACTCTCAGCATATGTCCTTTGAGCTTTCTGATAAGCCCCTTAACAAGAGAAATGACTTCATCTGTCGACATTCTTCCCTCGGCTGTATCCTTATAAATGCGATAGAGCGTTAAGAACTGCTCGGAATACATTACCTGCTCGCTGATCGATGCAATAAAGTTATCGTTAACGGCAGAGGGCGTTGCTTTATCGCTTATGAAGAAATCAAGCGCGCTATTTGCGCGGCTGTTAAGGTCGCGAAGATAGGTGAGATACCTATAAGGATCGGCATCGATCTTAGCAATTATCTCTGCTATATGGTTTCTCGGATAATCTATGCCGCCCTTAACGTAGCTATAAATATACTGTGCAAACTCGGAATTTGCAGGGGGCTTTTCCGTGTAGTTATAGGAATGGAGTCTATGACGAACGGTCTGCCATCTTTCCTCTGCCTCGCTTGCATTATCGGGATAATATCTCTCAAAATACTTCTTTGCAAAGCTTGCGACAGAGCCATCCTCGTCGTCAGTCAGAGTCCAGCAGCACTCGGAAAGAAATGCGTAGTTATAATCAAGGCAGGGCTCATAGCTTGAATAGGAGATCATACCGTCAAAGTTATGCTCCTTAACCGTTTTAGTGCAAGCTGCAATGTTGGGCGTAGTATCCGACCATCCCTGCCAGTGCCAATAGCCCGACATAGGTCGAACGATATTCTTTCCAAAGCAATTATTTATTTTATCAGCCTTGCCGCGGAAGAAATCGACCGACGCGCCGTAGTTCCACCAGTCCATAACCGTAACGTCATAAACACCTGCCGCCTTGAATTTGCCTGCAAGCTCCTCGTTAAGATTATCGAATATGTAAAGATACATATCGTCGTAAATATAGATATCCTTCATACCTCTTTCCTTGAGGTACTTAACAAGCCTTATTGCGTGATCGGTGAATTTATCCTGATTAGTCTTTTTCGCGCAACGAGAGCATTTACAGAATGCCGCCTCACTTACCTCATCAAGACCAACGGCAAAAGACGTCACACCGTTTGGAGCAAGATATCTGTCTATGATTTCATCATAGAGCGCAAAGAGAGTTTTATAGGTCTCCTCATTAGAGGTACAAAGACCGCTGTTCGTCGGATTTCCCGCCTCGTCCTTTGCGGATATCTCGGGCTTTACTCTCGGTAGGAGTGTATTGTGCCCAAGGCTGTTAAAGAGCGGGAATACCTCAACGTTTTTCTTTTTTCCATAAGCGATAATATCGCCGAAGAAATCCTCTGTGAACATATAAGGATCTGTGTCGGGGATATTAACAAATCCACCGTTCTTAACAGAATAGAACTTGCGTGCCTTCGGATTTTTGAATTCGGGTATAGACTTGAACGGAATATACTGCTGCTCCGAGAGCTTGTCGTCATACTGCTTCGACCAACAACCGTAAACTGCAACCTCCAATTTATTGAGCTTAAGCCTTGCGAAGTCATCAACAGCCGCCTTCCAATCGTCAAGAGTCATAAAGTCGTTGTATCTGCTCTCAACAAGCACGCCTCTTGTTTTGCAATCGGGATAGTCCACGATCTCGCAAACAGGAAGGTAAACTCCGTTACCCGAGCACACGACAAGCTCCGCGAGAGTGATTGCCGCATAGTATGCGCCCTTGTCGGTTGCTCCAACCAGCTCGGCTTCGCTCTCCGTGATCTTAATGGCATACGCCTCATCTCCCTTACCTTCAAGACGGGGGTCGTGAGGATCCTTAGATATTTTTATAGTGTATTCACCCTCAAATGGAGGAAGGATCAGGCACTGCTTATTCATCTCTGCCTCAATATGGGCTATGGCAGATGCGGCAAGATCGCCCTCAAACTCGCACTTCAGGTTGAAGCCTGCCGATGAGATCGATGCGATCTTTACTTTTTTATTGCTGAAATCAGCTGATTTGGGCTGTGGAAATATAGGTCTCATTATCATTTTCTCCTGCAATCGTAAACTATTCTACCGTCTGCCTCCCAGACACCTCTTTCGGTCTTCTCCGAGGGCACCTCGTCATAGTGAGCGGAATATTTTATTGTCTTTGCTTCTTCGTTATCTGCGAAGACCGTGCCCCGCCTGATAAAAATGCTCTTGTTTTTATCATCAAGAAGAGCCAGCGCGCCAACGCCGAACATATTAACGTTATTAAGATAAATATTGTGGGCGAAGTCACCGTCTCTCATAACGCTGAAATCTATAAGCTGTGAGTTTTCCTTGCTTGAAGGACGGAAATAAACGTCGGAGACGGTTAGGTTCTCGATCTTAGCTCCGCTTTTAGCACTTGCCCAGCCGTCGGGTGTTGTTGCGATAACCGACTTGCAGGCATCTGCCGCATAAACGCCGGATATGAGAGAATCGCGCAAGGTGGACTGAATATACACCGCTCTCGTGCTATACGTCGCATTGATATTGCGAATTGTTATATTATATGTTTCTCCGAGTATTGAAGGGCGGATGCCTGCGTAGGAATTATTACCTACTGCAACGAGAGCATAACGCTCAAAGTTGTCGTTTGCCGCAGGCCGAATAAAATCTGTATCTCTTATATTTTCAATATTGATGTTATAAAGCTTCGCGCCGTTGTGGTTCCTTAAAGCAACCAATGGGTGACGTACAGCCGCACCGCTGATATTCCTTATGGTGACGTCGTGAATGTCCCAATCAAAGCCGCGAACGATCGTTGGATAATCAATATTGAAGCCGACAGGCTTATCGGTGTCGATAGCCGAGAGAGCGATCATATCGTCGCCTGTTTGACCGTGGATATTTTCGATCAGAATATCGTGGCAGCCGTTACGGAGATTTATACCGTCCTGATTTTTTCTGTCTTGGTTGACGCTGAAGAATATGTCGCGAATGATTCCCTTTGAGCAGAATTGGAATCTCATACCCCAATATCTCTGGTTAGTAATTGAAATATTCTCGACCCTGAAGCCCTCAACGTTCATAAAGAATATCGGTGTGTTGAGCCTCACGGGAACACCGAGATCCTTTTGGGTTGACTCGTTAAGCGCGGTTGGCTTTCCTCCGTCAAGAATCGCAGTACCCTCGCCGCGGATGGTGATAGCGTGCATTCTTTCCTCAGGGTCTGTGCCCCTTTCGGTGAAAAGATTATCCGAGCAGAAAAAGCCTCCGACTACGTCGTCCGCCATAGTCATAAAGCAATTATCAAGAACCACGGTCATCTCCGAGGGAAGTCGAACCGTTTTATCTATTATCCATTCTGCCTCGCCTGTACGAGCATTGATCCTTGGGATAACGACCTTATAAGTGCCTGTTTTGGCGGCAAGGTCGACTGCTTTTTGGATCGATTCGGAGTCGGTTACACCAATAGTTTCATTCGGAGAGATAAAATTTTTGTTTTCCATTTTTTCATCCTTTCGTAAAAAATCAAAAATATCTCTTGACATTATTATACATATTAAGTATAATTAATAAAAGGGTAATTTTTATCAAAATTAGGGGTGATTTTTATGTATATCATTAAAAATCTTGCAGAATATCTTTCATATAAGCAAGTAACTCACGATGCCGGAAGCTATATCGAAATGCATCAGCACGACAGCGCCATCGGCGGATATGATTTTGAGATCGTGTACGTTATGGAGGGCTCGGCTACCCATATAGCGGGAAAAGAAAAGTATAAAATTGCCAAGGGAGATTATTTCTTCGTTGATTACGGTGTGTCCCACGGTTACAAAATAGACGAGGGAGAGGATCTGCATATAATAAACCTGGTCTTCGATTACCGAGCGGTCGACCATTGGTTTAAAAGAATTCAGAGCCTATCCGAGCTTGCCACCCTTCACGGAATAGACCCCATAGTTGAAGATAAATCTATCAAAACAGACTATCTTTTCCACGACGGGGAGGATAAGAGGGTTTTGCAGGCCTTTCTTGATATTAGCACCGAACTATCCGAAAGACTTCCCGGCTATCACGAAACGGTTAAATGCAAGCTGATGGAAATCCTGATCAAGGGCTTCCGCCAATACTTCAATCTTAATTCGGATATAATCTGCTCACCTCCAATAAGAGCGATAATAGATTACCTCGGAGCATATTATATGAACGACACAAAGCTCTCCGACCACGCAAAGCTGCTTCATATAAGCCTGCCCCATCTATCAAAAAAATTCAAAGAGGAAATCGGACAAACATATACTCAATACCTCCACCGAAGAAGGATCACCGAAAGCTGCAGAATTCTTTCCACCTCTGATACGCCAATAGAGTTCGTTGCAGAATACGTTGGCTATTCGGATTCAAAAAAGTACAGAGAGAAGTTCCGTGAGTATATGGGAGTTTCACCGAGAGAATACAGAAAGGCAATGATCACAAGCTAGATTTTATTAAGAAAAACCGCAAAAATGCAATGTTTTGTTTGCATATTTGCGGTTTTTATTGTGTTTTTTGATTTCAATCAAAGACTATTCTCGTTTGATTTTGCTTTTATTTTTTGCCTTTTTGCGCCCTGTTCTCAACCCGCTTTTCTTCCCTTTCCATCTTTTCAAAAAGCTTATTATATGGCATCAACATACCGTCGTTCATCTTATTTCCTATTTTTGAGAGAATCTTTTCGGATGAAAGAAGCGCGCCCACAAGATACATCTTCAACGCTATCCCCTTATGCTTTTGAGGGAAATCGGAATAGAAGCCGTGCTTTTTATAGAACTTATGATCAGCCTTCATCATACCGCGCATCTGGTAAATAAGATCCCTGAAAATTTTTCGCCCTCCAACTCCGAGAAAATTCTGGGGCTCTGTGTGCTTATGCTCAAGGCAATACATAAGCTTTTTCGCCAGCTCATCTATTTGTGCGTTGGGTGCCTCCTCATCCGTGGCAACTCCCGCAAGGAAATTCTGCCCAACCTGCGAGCGCCCCTCAATGACCGTTTTAAGATTATCCTCTTCGGAATAAGCTCCCGAGATAAGATATCCCACAGGCATACCGACAGTAACCGTTCTGTGACCGTTGCAGAAATTACGATCGTCATACATTTTAAAGCGAGCGCCCATAGAGTGATCCCTGATCTCAAAAGCATAGACGGTTGCATCAGCGCGCTGAATATCATTTCTTAAAAACTCATCGAATCCGTCCTTATACACGCACTTGCCCGTTACGGCGCACCTGAAGCAACCAAGGCAGCCTCCCGCAAGCGGATATTCGCCGATGTTTATTACTCTCACCTTGTTTGGTAAAACACCGATAAAGCGATCTATCATTTTCCCAAGGCTCGATTCGGTATCCTTACAGTCGGTAATGAGAACAACGTCGAATTTATCAGCCTTATCTGTCTGATCGATATTTGTAGCGAGCACGGGAGAAGATTCCTTGCTCGACTTTTGCGGCTTAATAAACACACCGTTTTCTGCCGACCAAAGAAACATCTCAAAGAATTTTTCAGCCTCCTCCCTGCCGCGCTGCGAGAGAAGGTCCTCCATATCCGCCGAAAGCCCCCTGACAAGCCTTGCGCCCATATCAAGCATATTTTCCTCAACGTACCTATGCGCCGTAGTGTCGTAAAAATGCTTTGAAGTCGTTATCTGCGTTACTAATTTATCCGAAAGATCGACACGACTCTCCTTCATAAGCTCAATAAATCTATGAAGCTGTGAGGGTGCTAAAAAGGTGTAAACGGGATACGAAAATATTATGGCATCTGCCGCCCTTATAGAGGCTACCGCTACCTCAAAATTCTTTTCAAGAGCCTTTATTGTCTGCCCCGCGTGAAGGATCTTGAAGGTGTGCTCCTTGTATTTTCTCTGAAGATAATTTACGTGCTGAAGTGTAATCGAATACTTGCCCTTCGGGCTTCCGTTAATAACCAAGATGTCCATTTGTTCTGTCCTTTCCAATGGTTGATCATAAAATAGTTTATCATAAAACGTTTTATTTTTCAATACATTAGGTCGAACTTTGTAATAGACAAAAAAGATATTTTACCTTTTTAATCGATGGATTTGAACCCAAATATAATTTAATGCTTTTCGACGGAAGGAGAAAAGCTTCCTTAGCTCCTTTTCACTATTCACTATTACCTATTACCTAATAGACAAGTTTCGCGAGTGAAGAGTGAAGAGTGAAAAAGTAAAAATCGACAAGCTCACGCGAAACTTGTCGAATTTTTTGGCCTACCCGAAAGGATTCGAACCTTCGACCTTCAGAGTCGGAGTCTGACGCGCTATCCAGCTGTGCCACGGGTAGTTATTAGCTTTATATATTTTATCATTTTTCATTTTGTTTGTCAATGGCTTGGAGAAGTATTTTTATAAATGAAATTCGACACTGCACATAATGCACCACGCTCAAAAGAACTTCGGGTGAAAAGCTTTCACCCTTTTATTACAATATAAAGTTACATTTTACATTGACAAGCGAAAATTAAACGTCTATAATATGATTAAGATAGATTTTAAATTAATTCGATCGGGAGATTACTATGGAATTGCGATGGCTTAAGGCAGAGGATTACAACGAACTGCTTGATATGCTCAATCATACCTTCGGAACTCATTACGGAAGAGAGATGGATTTTATTTCCACCCAGCCGAAGATGTGGGTGAGGGACGACGAGCACATGGGAAAGCACCTGGGAATATTTGACGGCGACCGCCTTGCCTCGGTTGTCGGTATATACGAGCTGCCTACTATGATAGGTGAAAAGCTTTTCAAATTTTACACCACGGGAAACGTTGCCACAAGACCCGAATACACGGGTCGCGGATACTTCACCAAGATCTTTGATGAAATAATGAAGGAGCTTGAGGTACGCGGAGCAGACGGCGCAAGGCTTGGCGGTGCAAGGCAGAGATACGCAAGGTACGGCTTTGAGCCCGTTGGCACCCCTCACGTACATACGATAACCGAAAAAAACAGAATACAGGGCTTCGGTGACGTTGGAGGGGATATTGATTTCATTGAAATTTTACCCGACGATGCGAAATCCCTCGCCTATTGCGATAAGCTATCCAAGGAGGCAGACATTCACGTGCTTCGCTCGGCAGAGCACGGCTATCGTGACGTTTATCTCGCACTTTGCTCAAAGCACGCAGCTCCCTATCTCGCCGTGAGAGACGGCAAGCCCATAGGATATATTTCGGCATATCGCAAGTCGCAGAATGTCGGCAAAAGCGAAAATGGAGAAAAGATCGCCGAATGGCGCACAGAGCGCGCAGAGGATGCTCCAAATATGATGTGCGCTTGGCAAAGGCGGGTCGGCTCAAGCATCTATTTTGAGATCAACCCTTTATACACCGAGCTTCAAAGGCTTTTCACTCCACACTCGGAATCGGTGTTAAGCGAGAGCCATCACAGGTTTAAAATACTAAATTACGTTGGTATTGCAGATGCGCTCCTGAAGCTGAGGGCAAAGAGAGAGGTGCTCCCCGAGATCGATTTTGTACTCAAGATATCGGACTACGGAAGTATTCATATCCATACGGATAAAGATGCCGCATCCTGCACTCTCACAGACAAGCCCTCCGATCTCACCCTTGAACGAAGCTGTGCCACAAGATTTCTCTTCGGGCAGCTTGATACGCTATCTGCCGCCGTGGCGCCCACAATTCTCAGGTCTATTCTTCCCCTTCCCCTTGCCTGGTGCACACAGGATTACGTATAAAAGCGAGGGCTTCGAGCGACGCATTGCGACTATGCGGCTGGACGGGACGAAGGTTCAAATCCTTTCGGGTAGGCCAAAAATCGACAAGTTTCGACAGAGACTTGTCGATTTTTACTTCTTCACTCTTAACTCTTCACTTTTCACTCTTCTCTTACGAAACTTGTCGATTTTTCCCTATCACAAAAATACTAAAAACCGAGGTTTGGGAGTCTTAGCGCTTTTTATCCCAGAAATCGAGGAACATATCCCAATCCTCTTTGCGGATGCTATGCTCGCAATCTCGCATATGATAGCCAACGCTTCCATCGTGATAAGCCTTGTTGCATTCAATTGCGTCTTCGTCGGGGAGAACGGCACCAATCATGCCGTACATTTCGTACACCTCAGAAGCAAGACGACAGCTTCTGCGCTCGGCGGAAGGGTCCGCCCAAGCATCAAGAGATGAACTTTGAACGTATAAAAGTCTTGGTGCAATAAGCGAAAGAAGCATATGCTGGTCTATCGGGAGCATCTCCTCGTTTTCTGCATAGCCGGAGTGCTTTTTGCAAAGCCAATCGGTGTGGGTTGATATAAAATCAATATGCTCGCCCTCTTTGCCTCTCAGCATAGCCGCGCCCATGCATCCCGAGGAGTTGGAAATAACAAGTGAAAAGCGTTCATCGGTAGCTCCTGTCCAAAGAGCCGCCTTGCCGCTTCTGGAGTGGCCGCAAACTGCAAGTTCTTTACTCTCGATATCGGAATCTGTCGAGAGATAGTCCGCAACTCTCGATGCACAAAACGCCCATGCGGATATTGCCGCCCAGTCGGTATCTCGTCTCTTATCGGGAGTCGGACCGTAGACTGTGAATATTCCCTCATCGTAGGTGCCGAGATTCTTATCGTCGGCATAAATATCCGTCAAACGAATAACGGCGACAGCATAGCCTCTTGCGCAAATTTCGTCTATCGGCACATAGAGGTTATTTGGGGTGGTATCTATATCCGAATCCAGCTCTTGCGCGTGGTGCATAAAATAAACGAAGCAAGGCACCTGCTTATCGGATACGGGAAGATACACTCTCACAGGGAAAACAAAGCCGTCTGTATTTATATTGATGCGCTTATATTTGAGAGAGCCAAGTAGATTTTGCTCCACTATCTCAAAACTAAGCTTATCAGGGATTTCCTTGGGTCTGTGCCCGTAGGCGTAATGCTCCAGAAGATACCGAAGCTCCTCACGCCTGTGTTTTTCCCATTTTTCCTTTGTGTCGATAATCTCGCCTGAAAGACTGAGGCATAATTTAGGTTCCATAATGTATTACCGCTTTTGAAGACTTTATTTCTACCTTTTTCATTTTTGGGTTAAGATCGGTTAAGCCTTTGGCTTAAACAGACTTAAAACTCGGTGTGCTTTCCCTTTTCCCTTATTTCGCAGAGAGTCTGCATAACCTTAAGTGCCTCCTCGTTGGAAACGGGATACTCCTTGCCCTCGCGGATGGCCTCATAAAGATATATCCAAGTATGATCAAGGGGGTATTTATCCCACTCGCGCTCCTCCTCAATGAAGGGTACCTCGATCTGCGGTCCGAACTTCGCGCCCTCGGGAGTATCAATGCTTGCCTCGGGCTTCGGTAGCTCAAAAGCAGGATCAACGTAGCGGATCTGGAATTTTCCGTCATTCTTATCGATAATCGATCCGCGCGAGCCGTAAACGATATATTCGGGAAGCTTGAGAGCCGATGCGCCGCTGATCTGAATTTCAACCATTCTGCCGTTTACACCGATCATAGTTGCGTGAACAACGTCCTCGCAGTCTCCCGCAGCCGCAACCTGGCGAATATCGGAGAACAGCTCTGTGTATTCACCGCCCGCAAAGCGGAGTGCCTGATCCACAAGATGAGGACCCCAATTGAGAAGCTGACCGCCTCCGTACTGAGAAAGGGTCTGCCAATCCTTACGGATCTGGAAGTTGTCGACAGAACGTTTTACATAGTAAACGTCACCAAGGATTCCCGAATCAATTATTTCCATAACCTGCTTGAATTTAGGCTCAAAGCGACGGTTGTGGCGAACGTAGAGGCGGCGGTCGGGATGCTTTGATGCGATCTCGACAAGCTGGCGAGCCTCCTCGTAGGTCTGGGAGATCGGCTTTTCAAGGAATACTGTCATACCTGCGTCAAGCGCGGTTTTTGCGTGAGTGTAATGATCGTTGGATCTTGTGGCAATATCGATGACCTCGATATCCTTATCCTTCACCATATCCTCGATCTTATTATAAACTTTACAGCCGAATTCAGCCTTTATCTGCTCGCGCCTATCCTCCTCGATATCGCAAGCCGCAACGATCTCAAACATATCCTCCTTGCCTGCAAGCTCAGAAAGATGCATTCCTCTGCCCGCTCTGCCAAGTCCGACTATACCAAGCTTAATAGGTTTTTTCATTATTTTTTCCTCTTTTCAGATTATAGCTTAAAAATTTCTTAAGCCTTATATTTCAATTATACAACCTTTATGAAAATTTTCATAGTCACAAAATTCACTTCTTTTCAATAAAAATCATACAATATTCACATTGGCAAAATGACGATTTTCTTAAAATATATAATTTTAAATATTTATGTAGTTCAGAATTTTTCAAAAACCTCGGTACATTAAAATTCATTTGAATCTACTTGCAATTTTTATCGCTATCTGCTATAATTTACGTGTAGTATTACTTTGGGGGCACAGTATGGACTCTATATTCAAGGGCACAAAATTTCTGACCTTCTCCGATCATAAAAATACAATACCTATGGAGCTTACGCCGCGAAGGATCCCGTACGTTGATCTCACTCTGGTTATTGAGGGCGAATTGCATTACGAATGTAACGGCAAGCCGTATACCGTCAAGGGCGGAGACGCGATACTCTTTCCCACAGGCTCGGAGCGCATAAGGCTGAAAACCGACATTCCCGCATCCTACGCAAGCTTCAACGTTCAGCTTCCGTCAACCTATATACTTCCCTTTGAGGGTGCCGCAGAGGGCGTTCTCAGTGCGGATATGATGTTGATGCTTGAAACGGTAAAAAAGGAGCTTGACCGGGTCTCTCCATACACACAGGAGAAATGCACAGCAATATTTTTGTATCTGCTTCACAAGGTGCTTGAAAGAAGAGACGACGGTGAAAACCCCCACGTTAAGCGAATAAAGCAATATATTCACGATCATCTTTCGGGGCCTCTGCCTCTTGATGCTATCGCAAAAAGCGTTCATTTAGTTCCAAGATACGTATGCACGCTCTTTAAAAAATGCACGGATATGACACTCACCGAATTTATTTGCCGCGAAAGAGTGAGCCTTGCAAAAAAGCTGATCGTGACGAGCCAGCATTCGCTATCGGAGATCAGCACGATCTGCGGATTTACCGACTATAATTATTTTTCAAGGACCTTCAAGAGGATAACGGGCGTTACCGCTGCCTCATATAAAAAGAAGAAGTTCAAGGGAGTGTGACCTATGGCAAAATTTATACTTTCCGCATTTGCAGACGAGGCCGGAGATTCGCTCTCCGAGCAGATAGCGGCACTTAAGGAAAACGAAATCGGTCTTATTGAGCCGAGATCCTTCGATAAAAGAAACGTGATCACCCTTTCAGACGATGAGCTTTTATCCATAAGAGAAGCTTTGGATAAAGCGGATATAAGGGTCGGCTCGCTTGGCTCTCCTATCGGAAAGTTCTCTATTGAGGAGGACTTTGAGCCCCAGCTCGAAAAGCTTGAGCGCGCCATCCGCGCCTGCGAGATCCTCGGAGCGAATAAAATGAGAATGTTCAGCTTTTATATGCCCGACGAAAACAGGGCTGCCCACATAGATGCTATCTCGGAGCGGCTTTGCAAAATGGTTTCGCTTGCCGCAGAACGAGGTATTACCCTTTGCCACGAAAACGAGGAAAAGATATACGGCGAAGCTCCGGAGCACGTAAGTGAGCTGTTTAATAGGGTGCCATCTCTTATGGGAGTTTACGACCCTGCCAACTTCTGCGTTTGCGGTCACGACCCGAAGGCGGGACTATCCTCTACTCTGCCAAGGCTTGCATACGTCCATATCAAGGACGGTCTTATGAAGGGCTCAAAGGGTACGGAAGACGGTATGGTGATACTTCCGGCAGGCGAGGGAGACGGCGAGCTTGCCGAGATGCTTTCAATACTTGATGCTCACACAGACGGCGAGGTAATGCTTACTCTTGAGCCTCACCTCTTTGAGTCCAACGCCTTCCTCGGAGTTGACGACCGTACCCTTGCCTCCACGCTTAAATTTGACAATGCAAGGTCGGCTTTTGACCACGGCGTTGCCGCACTTAAAAAGCTTCTCGCGGACTGCGGCTTCAAATATGAAAACGGCTATTATGTGAAATAAGGATCAATATGAAAAGGACATTTAAGGTAGCACTTATCGGCTGCGGCGTTATTTCAAAAAACCACCTTGCGGCGCTTTCAAAAATCGACTGTGCCGAGGTGGTCGCGCTCTGCGACGTAAAAAAAGAAAAAGCCGAGGCTCGGGCAACCGAATTCGGCATTGACTGCAAAATTTACACCGATTACATAAAAATGCTGGACGAGTCCACCCCCGACGCAGTCCACGTATGCACTCCGCACTATCTTCACGCGCCGATGACGCTTGAAGCTCTCAGGCGAGATATATTCGTTTTCCTTGAAAAGCCCACCTGTATAAGTCAAGGTGAGCTTGCGGAGCTTATCGAAGCCGAGAAAAGGAGTCGCGCAAGCGTGTGCGTTTGCTTCCAGAATAGGTTTTCTCCCTCGGTGATCAAGGCGTTGAGACTTGCCCGCGAGGACGGCGGCGCACGCTCGGGCTATGCATCGGTGTTCTGGGACAGAGGCGAAAAGTATTACACGGAAAGCGGATGGCGCGGAAGCTATGCCACCGAGGGCGGCGGCGTTATGATCAATCAAGCTATTCACGCAATAGACCTTCTCTGCGTATTTTTGGGTGCGCCAAAGGCACTCAAGGCAAAGATCTCCAATTATCATCTTGAAGGAATTATTGAGGTTGAGGACAGCTGCGACGGCATCGTATACCACGGGGACGATAAAACAAGCAGCTTCTACGCAACCACCGCGGCTCGCGGAGTAAATTCCACAGTAGTCTATATGGTAACGGAAAACCACAAAATTGAAGTTCGAAACTATAAGCTCTTTGTGGACGGTGCTCCCGTGGAGACCGACGAGCACGAAAACTACATTGGTAAGGCGTGCTACGGAAACGGTCACGATGCTCTTATCGATCTGTTTTACGAGGCTGTCTCAAGCGGCGACTCAATGCCCGTTACTCTTGAGAACTCAAGGGCCGCCCTTGATCTTCTCCTTGCGGCA
Organism: Clostridia bacterium; assembly: GCA_017410065.1. Lineage (GTDB taxonomy): Bacteria > Bacillota > Clostridia > Oscillospirales > CAG-272 > UBA1740. The sequence goes on from JAFQRL010000002.1 coordinate 138,558, forward strand.
TACCGCTCGGAGGGTAAGCTCGTGGAGATCGGCAATTAATATATATTTCGGAATCGGGCAGAAGCTGCGAAGTCTTCTTGCCCGATCATTTTTTATTTTAACGGAGAGGAGGTCTCGCTTACGTAGCCAATACCAACCTAAATTGAATACGCCTAAAGCTATATAAATTCACGCTATTTCCCGAAATCTCGCTCACAAAGTCCACACTTTGCTTCGTTCGATTTCAAAAAATATCAAGAATTTCTATTAGCTTTAGGTAAGAATTATTTTAATCTTGCAGATTTTTTCGAGGAAAAGCCGAAATTTTGAAGTAATATGCGGATATTGCAAGAAATTTTGGCGCATTACTCGGGAAAATATGCAGATTAAAACGTGTTCGATTTAGGTTGGTATTGGCTAGCATTTAAATAGGCATTTTTTGGTATTCGCACCTGGTATATATTTTTGCAAAGCTCTTTACAAAAGAAAAAACTTGTGCTATAATATATTGTGTTATATGCTAATAACTCATTTTCCGAAAAGGAGATAAAAATGAAAAGAAAACTCATTGCGTTCGTTCTGGCTATCGCCACTATCAGCTGCCTTCTGACCTCCTGCGGCCACGAGCATTCCTATGATCAAAAGAAGATAATCACTCCCGCGACCTGCCTTGCCGCCGGCAAAATGGAGCTTTCCTGCTCCTGCGGTGAAGCTATAACCCGCACTATTCCCAAGGCTCACGTTTGGAGCGAAAGCTACTGCGGCGAGCTCCAGACCTGCACCATAGACGGCTGCGGAGAAACAAGAACAAACCCCAGTGTTCATTCCCTCGACTATTCCTCAAGGACCTGCAAGAACTGCTCACGCCCCGCGATCATCGTTAATCTCCCCGAGGGAGAATCCGAGGTCACGCTCTATAACAGCAAGAACGCGGTCGTTACCTCCCTTATGGTAACAGTTACCGAATGCACCTACACCGCCGATTCCATAACCATCACCTGGAGCGCAAGAAAGACCAGCAACGGCGCAGATCTTCACGATGCGCTCACCCCCACGGTGATCTCATATAAGCTCGTTGATTCGGACGGCTTCGTTGTGAGCAGCGGTAGCGACGACGCATCCGCCATAGCGGTAGACGATAAGGTCAGAGATCTTACCTTCACCATCACCCGTCTCACCCTTTGGGAAAGCTACACCCTCCAGTTTGCAGACGTTTATAACATCAGCATCTGATAGGGATCTGAATTAAACCACGCAACTCAATAAAGCAAAGAGGCGCAGATGACCAATGGCTCTGCACCTCTTTTCGTTTATTTGTCTTTTTTCAGATAGGATTTATCGATCTCGGGGTTAACGGAGCATCTTATAATGCTCTCAATTCCGTTTTTACAGGATGCCTTTGTTGTGTAGCCCTGGGAGTGGACGATGCAGTTGCCGTTTGGCGCGTTCAGCCTGAAGCGATACTGCCCCGCATTATCAAGGTAAAGCTCCCATTTCGGATAGGGCTTAACAGCATAGCTTTTCACCGTTTGATCCTCGATCGGCGACCTTCCCGCATTTGCGATAATACTCTCAATACCGTTCACGGCACTTTGAGAGGAGGAGTAGACCTGCGAGGTCGCAACGATAACGCTATTGGGCGCATAAAGATTGAAAACGAATCTGTCGTCTCTCGTCTTTTTTATCTCAAACCGACCCGTCCTTGCCTGCTTCGGCTCCTTTGGCATCGACTGATTTGCCGTTTTCGAAGCAGCTTTCGCGGACTTATCGTCTGCCTTTTCCGCCGCGACCGCGGGCTTCTCTCCAAGCTTTACCGATTTTTTTGCACTCTTTGCTTCGGGCTTTTCGGATTTTGCGCCGCTTGCCTTTGGTTTTTCTGCCAAAATGCTCTTTGCCACGGGTGCATCCGCCTTAACAGCAGGCTTTGCCGCAGGCTTTTTCACCTTTGGTGAAGCTGACGCCTCGGGCTTTGGCTCATCCGCCTTTGCGGTGGCTTTTGCCGTCGGCTTTTCCGCGCCGCCTTTAGCCTTTGCGGCGGAAGTCTCATTCTTCACAGCGCCCGCATTTTCCGTTGGCTTTGCCTCGGGCTTCGGCTCATCCTTAAAATATTTTGACTGTCCGTCATCCGCTCCGATATTGCTACCATCAGCCTTTTGCGAAACGGTACTTTTCTTTTTACCGAATAACCAATCAAACAGTCCCATATTGCACCTCACAAAAATGATATTTACATTATTATTCTATCATAAATCGCGATGGGTTGCAATAATATTTTATAATTTTTTCGAAAATTTACCAAGCTTTTCGGGGCAAGCCGAGCAGATGCTAAACCGAGCTCCGATCAGCTCCTTTCCCCTTGCCCGACTCTGCCTTAAGATATGCAAGAGCATCCTTGATACCGCCGATCTCATCTATCAAGCCGCACTCCGTTGCGCCGTAGCCATCAAGTATTGAGCCGATATCGTTCACAAGAATGTCCGTTCTGTTCATCAACGAGCGGAATTTCTCCTCATTTACAGAGGAGTGGGAAACGATGAATTTTATAATTCTGTCCTGCATTTTTTCAAGATAATCAAACGCCTGCGGAACACCGAGCACAACTCCGCTGGTTCTCACGGGATGAATAGTCATCGTCGCGCTTGGAACGATAAAGGATCGCCTTGCGCTCACCGCGAGAGGAACGCCTATGGAATGTCCTCCGCCGAGAACTATTGAAACTGTGGGCTTTGTTAAGCTGGCTATCACCTCCGCTATGGCAAGCCCCGCCTCAACGTCGCCGCCCAGGGTGTTAATGAGTATCATTATTCCGTCGATCTTATCGCTTTCCTCAAGGGCAACGAGGGTTGGTATCACGTGATCGTATTTCGTCGTCTTTTGTGTGTTATCAAGAATATAATGCCCCTCGATCTGCCCGATTATGGAAAGGCAATAAAACGAGCTCTCGGCGTTATCAAGCATTGCCGCGCCGCCCTTCATAAGCTCGCCCGCCGTCTCCTCGGTGCTACTCTGCCCTGTTTCCCTGCTCTGCTCGGGCTCGATAGTATTTTTCCCCGTGCCCTCAAAGGTCCTTATAGCGGGTATAAAATTTTCCTTTAACGGATCGTTCTTTTTATTTTTCAGTCCAATTTTCTCTGCCATTTTCTGCCACTCCGCAAATATCGTTATATGCCTTTTAACGGTTTATTCTCTCTTATAGAGAGCAAATACAACCGAAGCCTTTCTCTTTTTACTAGTTTTTTCGATAATCTTTTGTTTTATGCATTGATTTTTTTAAAAATATATGATATACTGTTATGTGGGTTAAAAGAGGTCTGATCTGCGAGGTGAACCTCCGTCGCTCTGCCCCAAGGAATGTAAATCTATTTAAGGAGAAATAAAATGAACAAAGTAATCGTTGAAACATCGGCAAGACACATTCACGTATCCAAGGAGGCCCTTGAAGCACTCTTTGGTGCAGGCTATGAGCTCACCAAGAAGAAGGATCTTAGCCAGCCCGGTCAGTTCGCTTGCGAGGAGAAGCTTCTCGTTGTTGGTCCTAAGGGCACTCTTAAGGCTTCCATCCTTGGTCCCACCCGTCCTGCAAGCCAGGTTGAGATCTCTCTCACCGACGCTCGCTCCATCGGTGTTGCGGCTCCCATTCGTGAGAGCGGCGACGTTGCAGGCAGCGGAGCTTGCAAGCTTGTGAACCCCGAGACAGGCGCGGAGTATGAGCTCGCAGAGGGCGTTATCGCCGCAAAGCGTCATATCCACCTCACTCCCGAGGCAGCTGCTGAGTTCGGCGTTGCAGATAAAGAGATCGTTTGCGTTAAGATCGCTTCCGATTCCGAAAGAACCACCATTTTCGGCGACGTTGTAGTTCGCGTTTCCGAGAAGTTCGCTCCCGCTATGCACATTGATACCGACGAGGCTAATGCCGCATTCAATGCTTCCCGCGAGGTTTGGGGCGAGATCGTAAAGTAATTAATTAAATTTAAGGAGAACATAAAATTATGGCAGAACTTGTTTATTCCAAAGAAGTGGAAAACATGTGCGTTGTTGCCAAGGGTCCTCACCACGGTCCCGCTCCCATTCCCGAGGAGGGCAAATGGGTTCAGGCAAAGCAGATCAGCGATATTTCCGCTTACACTCACGGTGTGGGCTGGTGTGCACCCCAGCAGGGCGCGTGCAAGCTTTCCCTCAACGTTAAGGACGGTATCATCGAGGAGGCTCTCGTTGAGACCATTGGTTGCTCGGGTATGACTCACTCTGCGGCTATGGCTGCTGAGATCCTTCCCGGTAAGACTCTTCTTGAGGCTCTCAACACCGACCTTGTTTGCGATGCTATCAACACAGCTATGCGCGAGCTCTTCCTTCAGATCGTTTACGGTCGTTCCCAGTCAGCATTCTCCGAGGGCGGTCTTGTTATCGGTGCAGGTATGGAGGATCTTGGTAAGGGTGAGCGTTCTATGGTAGGTACTATGTACGGTACCAAGGCAAAGGGCGTTCGTTACCTTGAGATGACAGAGGGCTACTGCACAAGAATGGCTCTCGATGAAGATGATCAGGTTATCGGCTACGAGTTCGTTTCTCTCGGCAAGATGACCGACTTCATCAAGAAGGGTATGGAGCCTAACGAAGCATACGAGAAGGCTAAGGGTACTTACGGCAGATTTGCTGAAGCCGCTAAGTATATCGACCCTCGTAAAGAGTGATAGGAGGAAACAAGATGGCACATTTTGAAGGTTATGAAAGACGCGAGGCGAAGATCCTCGGCGTACTTAAGGAATACGGCATCTCCTCTATTGACGAGTGCAAGGCTATCTGCGATGCCAAGGGCATCGACCCCTATAAGATAGTTGAGGAGACTCAGCCCATCGCATTTGAGAATGCAAAGTGGGCATACACTGTTGGCGCGGCTATCGCGATCAAGAAGGGCTGCACCAAGGCTGCTGACGCAGCTGCTGCTATCGGTATCGGACTTCAGTCCTTCTGCATTCCCGGCTCTGTTGCCGAGAACAGAAAGGTTGGTCTCGGACACGGAAACCTCGGCTCTATGCTTCTTTCCGATTCCACCGAGTGCTTCTGCTTCCTTGCAGGTCACGAGTCCTTCGCGGCTGCTGAGGGCGCGATCAAGATCGCTCTCAACGCTAACAAGGTTAGAAATAACCCCCTCCGCGTTATCCTTAACGGTCTTGGCAAGGACGCCGCAATGATCATCTCCAGAATCAACGGCTTCACCTACGTTCAGACCGAGTTTGACCCCTACACCGAGGAGGTTAAGGTTGTTAAGGAGATCGCTTACTCCAAGGGCGACAGAGCTAAGGTTAAGTGCTACGGCTCCGACTCCGTTCCCGAGGGCGTTGCTATTATGAAGCTTGAGAACGTTGGCGTTTCCATCACAGGTAACTCCACCAACCCCACAAGATTCCAGCACCCCGTTGCAGGCACCTACAAGAAGTGGTGTAACGAGAACGGCAAGAAGTATTTCTCCGTTGCTTCGGGCGGCGGCACAGGCAGAACTCTCCACCCCGACAATATGGCAGCTGGCCCCGCTTCCTACGGTATGACCGATACTATGGGTCGTATGCACGGTGACGCGCAGTTCGCAGGCTCCTCCTCCGTTCCCGCTCACGTCGAAATGATGGGTCTCATCGGCGCAGGTAACAACCCTATGGTTGGTATGACTGTTGCAGTAGCGGTTGCTATCGAGCAGGCTAGCAAGTAATCCTTGATTTTTAAGGCTTTTTGAGACTTTATCGAGTTTCATTTGAGCATTGTAAAATCTTGATTGCTGAAAATCATAAATAAAAAAGTTGGACACATCGTAAACGTATTTTCGTTCGTGATGTGTCCAATATTTTTTGTTTTTTAGGGGAATTTTTAATGCAAAAAATCAAAATGGCAAGAGGTGTAGCGCTGCTCTTTTGTTAATTGCTTTCTTTATATCCCCATACTACGGGACAATTAGAATAATTCCAGGAATAAATCCATCCACTTGGCTCGCTTTCTGTCTCGCAGTAAATTGTAAGGTACGTGCAATTTTGGAACGCACTATCACCGATACTTGCAACGCTTTCGGGAATCTTTATACTTGTAAGGATCGTGCAATCTTCGAACGCACTATCACCGATACTCACTACACTGTTGCCAATAGTTACGCTCCTGAGATTTGTGCAGCCACTAAATGCTTCATTTCCAATATACTTCACGCTATTTGGTATTACAACTGTTCGAAGCTTTGAGGGTTGGGAGAGACCGACAATGTTAGTATGCTCAAAGGCTCGGTCTGCTATTCCAACGGTGCCTTCCCTAAATGCAACACTTGTTGGGTTATCCACTAAACCAACTGCCCACTTGTCAACGTAGATAACGCTACCTTCTATTTGCTCGGGAGTATGTCTTGTATCGTTGTATATAAATGAGGAAGATTTACTAAAGGCACCAACGCCGATGTTTTTAACATTATCAGGAATCGTGACGCTTGAAAGATTACATCCCGCAAATGCCCTGCTACCGATACTTTCAACAGAATTGCCGATTGTTAAAGACGAAAGTTTTCCACATTCCTGAAATGCTGCCGATTCTATTTTAGTAACGAAGTTTGGAATTGTAACACTCGTGAGGTTGGTGCAGCTACTAAATGCATCGTGTTCAATGATTTCAAGTTCACTATTTTCTCCAAAATTTACGTTTGCAATACTGGAACATCCGGAAAATGCATAAGCGTTTATGGTTGTAACACTATCAGGTATAGTTATACTTTTAAGAGCGGCGCAAGAAAGGAATGCGTAAGACTCAATAATTCTAACGCTGTCGGGTATAATCACAGATGTGATGCTCTTATTTTCAAAAGCTGCTACGCCAATAGTTGTAACGGGCACGCCTTCGTAAGTATCTGCAATTTTTATTCTTTTAGCTGTTCCAGTATAATCAATGACTTCAGCATAACTGCCATCTGTTGATAAACTATATACGATTCCTTCGCTTTCGGTTATTGGATCACCGCACACAGTACACGCTCCATTGTTTCCATCGATTTTGTCCTTGTGTTCGGCTTCTATCACAACTGAATCGATCTCTTCAAAGTACCCCACCGATAGAGGAATGCCGTTAAATGTGTCCACATAGACGAAATTTTTTTCGCACACAGAACAATGGTAATGCCCAATAACCCCCTCACTCTCGCAGGTGGGGGGCGTTTCTTCAATCCAAGTCATATCAGAGTGTGCGGAGGTGTAATATATTACGCTATACATATATTCGCCACATTCGGAACAATATATAACTTCGTCATACGAGCCCCCTAGTGAGCAAGTAGAGCCAACCTCGTTTTCACGAACCGGATCTGCCGGAGTATGTACGTGACCCTCTTCACTATCTTTTCCATCCGCATAGTTCTCGCCACAGTAGTCGCAAATTGAATTATCATCTGTGTCACGATGCTCACAAGAATCAGTTCCGCAAGACGTAAGGATTAATATAGGTGTAATACATATCATTAAGAGCAATAGTGATAAAAATACTTTTCTCATAATATCCTCCAATAATCAAAAAGAGGCGCCGACCGAAGCCAACGCCAAAAAACGCAAACTCCGATTAGTCGCCATACTATATCGATACGAAAAATACTTTGTACTCACACCGAAGGAATTTGCATTTTTATCAAATTCATAGTGCAAGCACAAAAAAGGGTATAGTATCCCCTGTACAAGCATTTTTCGAATTTAAATATCAAATTATAGTTTGGCTTTTTTATTATATCATAATGAAGACATTTTTTCAATAGTTCTGGCAATATTTAGATTGCAACTTTTTCGCAACTTTTTTCGCAAACTCTTTAACCACGTTGTGTTCGAACACATTTAAACGTGATATAATGAATTTTACTAAATCGCAAACGATGTGTTCGGCGAATATGATTTTGTGGTTTAAAAGCCTATTAAGTCTTATATAATAAGACTTTTCAGAAAGTCTCCTCGCTCTGAAGCTCTCACAAAGCTACTGATGCGTCGAAATGATGGGACTTATTGGAGCTGGAAATAATCCTATGGTTGGTATGACTGTTGCAGTTGCTGTTGCTGTTGAGGAAGCGAGCAAGTAATTCGCAACGCGAATTACAATGAAATTTGCCCTAAAATTAGGTCAAATGAAATACGCTAAAGCGATTGAAATGTTTGCTCAGCAAACATGAAATGAGCCACAATTTTCGAATTGCGGCTCATAAGTATCATAGGGCAAATTTCATAGAACGATGCCGTAGGCATCATTTCATGAAGCACTTGTGCTTCATTTCATGTTGTGCGCGTAGCAGTACAACATTTTATGACAACTTGTCGTCATTTCATTAAATAATCATTCCATTTTGCTTAGCACGTTTCATTCATAGGAGGGTATTATGTCAGAAAACCTTGTCCTCGAATTATCAATGCAATTTGCAATTCAAATCGTAAATCTTTGCGAGAGCCTTAAAGGCAAAAATTCTTTAACAAACCAACTCCTCCGTAGCGGAACAAGCATTGGCGCGAATATCCACGAGGCTAATTATGCCAGCAGTAAAGCCGATTTCGTTGCTAAAATGCAAATAGCATTAAAAGAATGTCACGAAACGGAGTATTGGTTGAAACTGTTTGTAAAAACTAATATAATTAGCGAAAGCGTTTTTGCTAAATTGAGCAACGACTCCGGTAAAATAAGACGAATACTTATTTCATCAATCAATACCGCAAAAGCTAATTCGTAAAAAAGAGTTAGACACATCATTTACGTGGATTACGTGATGATGTGTCCAACTTTTTTATCATAGGCAATAAGATTTTATAATTTGTTCAATCTTAATCTACTCCGAGTGCTTTTTTTACAGCAGCTATCTTTTCGTTCATCATTTCCTTTGTCCAATCGGGATCCACAGATATATACACCACCCTTGAAAGAAGATCAAGTGTATATGGGCACATATCCTCCCTGTAATCGGGGACTATATCGCGATTTGCCTCCATTTTGAAAGGATCCATCAAGGGATGAAGCGCGCCCCTCTTATTCATTATAGCAGTCCAGTTCTTATAAACATGCTTGCCTGTGTTTATCGGAACAATTCCGCTGATCCCTTCCGCAACCGAAAACTCCGCAGCCTTCTCGGCACTGTCAAATCGAATGGCTACAGTTGTTCCGCAATCACCATCAATATCGTTCGAGGGGACAAATTCGCACACACCGCAAAGGGCATCCATTATGTATTTTTTGTTATTTCTGAGATCCCTCAGGATCTCGTCCATTTTCTTAATCTGTTCACGGAGGATAGCGGCGGAAATACCGTTGGTTCTGTATTCGTTACCGCAGAAAAGCTCGGTTTCCACGCCCGAAAGCTGATCTCCGAAATATGCAACGGCGCCGCTGTCGTGATATATAAGCGCTCGCTCGAACAGCGCTTTATCGTCGGTCAAAAGAGCACCGCCCTCTCCGGCGGTAATAATTTTAAAATAGTTAAAGCTGAGTGCTCCCGCATCTCCGATAGTACCGAGCCGCTTGCCGCCAAAGCTTCCGCCGTCGGCCTGACAGGCATCCTCAAGAACCTTTATTCCATTCTTCTTTGCTATCTCGCATATTTTGTCCATCCTGCAAGGAAATCCCTTAATATGCACTGGAATTACCGCTTTTGTGTTTTGGGTTATAGCCGCCTCAAAAGCTTTGGGAGAGAGTGTGAGAGTATCGTCCACCTCAACGATGACGGGCATAGCACCTGCCGCAACAACAGCCATCGCACTTGATATGTAGGTGTATGCGGGTACTATGACCTCGTCTCCGGGGCCTATCCCCATGCCCACTAATGCCGATGTAAGCGCGGCGTGACCGCTTGTCATCAAAAGGGCGTGCTTTGTTCCGAATTTTTCCTTCATTTCTTCTTCGGCGTACATCGCGTCCTGTCCTTTGCTGTTTATCTTAAAAAGCGCTCCGGTTTCTATCACTCTCGCCACAGCATCGATTTCTTCCTGTCCTATTCTGTACATTTTTATTCTCCTTCGTTAAGTTTATCAATATTGCTAAGTGTTTCCGGCGCACGTTCCGTGCATACCGTAGTGAACTATATTCGCCACAACTCTTCCGTCCTTATCAGCAAAGGAAATGACGGTCATTTTCGGATCATACGGTCCCCAAATATATTATTTATCATATACTCGTAGCTTATGGCGGCAGATATAAGCGAATCCGTGTCGCATACATCCTGCTCAACGATGTAATGCTCAACTCCGATCCTCTCTGCAACCTCGGCTATGCCCTTAAAGTTAATATTTCCGACGCCTATTTCGGCAAAGGTCGAGCCCGTGGGCGTGCGCTTCATATCCTTCAGGTGCAGTATATTTACTCTTCCGTCAAGGATCTCAAGAAAGGCTCTGACATCAGCGCCCCCGTGCTGGATCCAATAAGTATCGGGCATAAAATCGACAAGCTCGCTATCAAAGCCCTCAATAAGAAGCTCAATAAGTGTTTTTCCGTTATTCCCTCGTATGAACTCGTTGCTGTGATTGTGATAAGAAAATGAAAATCCGCTTGCTCTTGCTTTTTTTGCAAAGGCATTGGATCGGCGGATAAGCTCCTCCGCCTCATCCTCGTTCTTGATAGATGAGCTTATACCTATATCCTTTGCTCCGCATATTCTTGCGATTTCAAAGAGCTTATCGCCTGCCGTCTCACACATATCAATGTTGCAAAGAATGCCCACAGCACTAAGTCCTATTTCCTTGCAGACATTGGCGGTAATCTCCATCTTTTCAACCGAGCTTGCAAGCTGAACGCACTCATATCCTATTTGTTTAATTCTAACTAAAGTATCGTGAATACTGCTTCTGTCAAGCATTTTGTCACGAACGGTGTACAACTGAATGCCAAGCATTTTTTACCCCTCCTTTTTCTTAATTATAACAATTTCAAATTGTCTTTTCAAGAGTTTAAATTCTCACAAAATACCCAAAAATTCACATTTTCTATTGACAAAAAATCCGATTTGTGTTATCATTCACCATGGAGGTGAGAAAATGTTTTATCAAAGCATTCTTGAAAGCACTTCTCCTTATGTAGCGAGAGTTGGATCACTGGGCAATTTTGGTGAGCACCGACATGGAGACATAGAGATAAATTACTGTCTTGCAGAGAGTTTTAACGTTATCATTGACAAAAAAAGCTATACCGCCAGCGAGGGACAATTCTCCCTCGTTGGACCTATGGTGTCCCACGAATACAAAAATGACTCTAACAAAAATCGAAAAGTGCTAACTATAATAATCGGTATTTCTTTTCTCAAAAGGCACTTTATCGAATTCTCAAAAATTTCTATTGATTCTCCTGTTTTTGAGCTCGATCCGAATGAAAAGGCTCATAGAGATCTCGCAGAGCTGTTTTTGGAGACCGCAATGCAGTGCGAAAGAAAAAATGAGCGTTGCGAGCTTTTGATACAGGGAAACCTATACAAAATATGCGGTTATCTTATAGAAATGATACTAAAATCCGAAGCGAGAAAGGAACACAGAAACAAAGATCTGCGCAAGGTTGAAAACATAGATAAAGCACTTGACCTTATATACTATCGCTATCCCGAGCAGATCACAGTAGAAGATGCCGGGGCGATATCGGGATACGGAAAAAGCAATTTCTGCAAAATATTTAAAAATATAACCGGCGATACCTTTCATAATATGTTGAACAGGCAACGCATCGAGGTGGCTTGCAATCTTTTAAGTAATACAAATCTGCCCGTTTCCGAAATAGCATTGAAGGTGGGGCTCTGCGAGCCCAAAACATTTTGCCGAGTTTTCAAGTCCGTTATGGGTGTAACCCCGGGAATATATAGAAAACAAAATATCATAATGTAAAAAGTGGCTTTTACTTGTCTTTTTCACATGGCATCGGGATGCCGAAAATCATCGTAACGCCCTTGAGGCTTGGTATGACCGCCCCGGTTGCTGTTGCTGTCGAATAAGCGAGCAAGTAATTCGCAACGCGAATTACAATGAAATTCACCTTCAGTGATTGAAATTCTTGCTTTGCAAGATTGAAATGACGGCTTTGCCGTCTTGAAATGCGCCACGACGTTATGTCTGTGGCGCATATTTATCATAGCGGTGAATTTCATTCTATGCACGTAAGTGCATTTCAAGATTGCATAGCAATTATTTCAAGCCGCAAGGCATTTCAAGGCAACTTGTTGCCATTTCAAGCGAAGCCGCAGCTTCGCAATTCCTTTAAAGAAAGGTAGCACTTTATGACAAATAATATAATAAATCCTTGAAAAATTCCTGTGGCAAAATTAGAAAACTCCTCATAGCCTCAATAAACACGGCAAAAGCAAATTCATAATAAAAGGCTAATTATCCGGGAATTTTACCTAGTAATGTGTTTTTTTGAAAAAAACGCTTTTGCTTAACCGCAAGTGCTACTTGCGCGCGTTTGCGATATGAGTCGAACGAGAGTTTATAGGTATATAAAGGTTTTGAAATGAGGAAAGCGAGCCGCAAAAACGGCTCGCTTCTATTAAATCAAACTACTGATAAAGCTCGTAATCGGAAATATCAGGGAAGGTAACGATTTCATCTGTTGTATAAACATAATAATTATCATCCCACTCAAATCTTGTAATATACCCATCCTTTGTTTCTATTGTAAAAACATCTTCAGAATCACTATGGCTTACTGTAACGGTATACTTGACAAAGTCGCCGATTACCTTTTTGCATTCTACATGGCTGGCATCCTCTAAATCTTCGAGGAAGTGTTCTAATTCTTGAAATGACATAGCGTACATATATTCCAATTCAGAACGATAATGTCTCTCGTCCATTATACCATAGAGACGGCTAATATTATCGCCATTTTCTGAATACATAAAAATTGTGTACTTACCGTCGAGTATGCCGTATATCACATCCTGAATTCCAATTCCGGTAGTATCGGCATACTGCCTCATAATAGTGTGTGTGCCGTCATAATAAAGCGTAACCTTTATTGTACCATTTCCGGCAGTAGGATCACCGTTTAGCTCGGTAGTGCATGTAATCTGGGGCTGAGAGCGAGTCGCATTGTAAAGTGCCGACAGTTCGTTGTAGCATTCGGTCTGCGTTATAATTGTCGATACTTCTGCTTTCTTTGATACCGAGCGAGACTCCTCTGCACCGCAAGCACAGCGACGGATTTCTTCTCCTGTTTCAGAAAATGTTGCTTCTTTTACTGTTTCCCATTCACCGTATTCGTGTTCTGCCACTGCAATAGTTGCCGTCTGTTTTTCGCCACATGAACAGTATCTTTCTTTTGTTCCTTCAGCGGTACATGTTGGTTTTTTTGTCGTTTCCCACTCAGCGTAAGAGTGGGTATGTGTAGTTGTTCCACCGTTAAGAGTGCACGAAGCAAGCACACAAATAAGTGTTAGCATAAGTAGGAAAACGCATAAAATTCTCTTTACCATTTCCTTTTTCTCCTTTTGAAAAAAATATTTTCTTCGGTAAAACAAAAAGTGCGGCAACCGAAGTTGACGCCCCATAAGGAAGTTTTGTATGTAGGAGGTATTGTGACCGATTTTGGTCACAATACCTCTTGCTGTTTTATACGGCTTCTTTTGTGCCCTTGGTTCTGCCGTGAAGCACGATGCAATCGTCCTCTTTGGCGGTAGGCAGGTTAATGATGCCGACAGCATTGTAGTAAATCTCGATTTTTTGTTTTCTGTGTCCGCTGCTCTTATCGGGAGCGTGGACGAGTATCTTATCAACCAAATCGTTAAGCATTTCTGAGGTCAGTTCCTCGGGATCGGTGTACTTGCGAACGTTGGCAAGAAATTGTTTGAGATCCCTCAGTTCTTCCTCACCGTTCTCAATCATATCCTCAAGCTCAGCAATTCTGCGCTTTACCTGCGCTTGTTCCTTCTCATATTCCGAGGAAAGAAGGTCAAACTTCGCATCGGTAATTCTTCCCGTTGCCATATCCTCATAGGTTCGCTTGAATATGAGGTCAAGGGTTTGGTCGCGTTGCTTTAGGCTTACGATTTCCTTCTTCGCATTTGCTATGGAGCGTTCGCGCACTCTGTCCGCTTTTTCAATTTCCTCACGCACAAAGCTTTCCTCAAACTGCTGCACATACGCGAGCATACTCTTGATATGCCTGAACACCAAACTCATCAGCGTTTGCTGACGGATATAATGCACCGTACACGAGCTTGTATCCTTTCGGTATTGAGAGCAATTAAAGAAGTCTTGGCTATCGTCGAAGTACTTGGTCGTGCAGTAATAGAGCTTTGAGCCGCAATCCGCGCAAAAGACCTTGCCAGAGAAGATGCTGACCTTGCCCGTTGCCGTCGGTCTGCGCTTGTTTTCGCGTATCTTCTGTACGATCTCGTAGGAATTCTCATCAATGATGGCAGGGTGAGTGTTTAAGAACACCATCTGCTTCTCTACGGGATTGTTTACACGCTTGCTGCTCTTAGGACTTTTGTTTGTCGTTCGGAAGTTGACCGTGTGACCGAGGTATTCAAGTCGCTCCAAGATACGACCGATTGTCGCGTGATCCCACCTGTAAGGGTTGCCCTTGTAGGGTTTACCTGCCTTTTCGGCAACATAAGCAGCGGGAGTTAGGATGTTTTCTTCTTTTAGTGCTTTTGCAATTTGTGCGGGACCAAAGCCACCGACACAAAGCTTGAAGATTTTTCTAACCACCTCTGCGGCAACCTCGTCGATCTCCCAAACGTCCTTGCTCTCAGCGCTCTTAACATATCCGTAAGGCGGTTTGGAGCAAAGGGGCTTTCCGCTTTCGCCCTTCATTTTGAGAGTTACGCGAATTTTCTTCGCCGTATCTCTTGCGAAAAGCTCGTTGAAGAAGTTGCGGATGGGTGTCATATCGAAGTCGGTCTGTACCGCGGAATCAACTCCGTCGTTGATGGCTATGAAGCGAACGTCATTGTCGGGAAACAGCATATCGGTGTATAATCCCACTTGGAGAAAGTTTCTGCCAAGTCGGGACATATCCTTGACGATAACCGTGCCGATCTCTCCGTTCTCAATCATTTGCTCCATCCTACGGAAATCGGGGCGGTCAAAGTTTGTGCCCGAGTATCCGTCATCTACAAAGAATTGCAGATTTTTGAAGCGGTTTTTACGTGCGAAGTCGTTGAGTAATGCTTTTTGGTTGACTATACTGTTGCTCTCACCCTCACGTCCATCGTCTTGCGATAGGCGGCAGTAGAGAGCCGTAATTCTGTTTTCATTCAGTTGTCTGTTCAAATAGGCTCCTTTCCGACAACCGATACAGTATTATCGCTTGTCTTTATTATATCATATTTTTGAAAAGATTTCAACACTTTACAACGATAAAGTCTGCATTTCATTGTGAACTTTTTTCCTCCCTCATTCTTCGCATAATTTTCTGAAACAGATTTTCGAGAGCATCGGGATTGAAATGACCGACCACCTCGTAGGTCGTATGACCTTCCTCTGCTGTGAAATCGAACGCTGAGGCAGGGGTATCAACATCTATCCTAAACAGCTTTCTGCCCGTATCAACAACTGGTGGAATGGGCGGCAACGGATTTTCCTCCCAATGCTTTTCATACTCGGCTAATCTTTCGTCGATATACTTTTCTAATTCTTTACTCATCCAATATCCTCCTTGTTGTTGATCTCGTTCATCTTGGCTCTTGCCATTGCCTTGCGTTCTTCGGTGTAGGGATCGGTAATGCGGTAGGAAAACCTTTTCTTGTCGATCTCAAAGGAAAGGCATCCAAGCTCGTCATCGTCTGTCTTACGGCAGAGGTCGGGAAACTTCTCGGCAAAGGCAAGCAGCCGCTTCTTCAATGCGGTGTTGTGTGTCCGTATCACTATGGGCGCGGGCGTTTCATCAAAATAGATTTCGGTTGTTTTTTGGCTTTTGGTTTTGTTCGTTATCATTCTTTTTTCTCCTATTTTCATAAAGTTTTTGAAGTAAGGCGTTTTTCGCTCAAAAAGGCTCGGTCAAGAGCGTGGAAAAATGTTGATTTTCCAATAGGAAACGCCTTGGTGGTGTAAGGATACGTTTTGAGGTGTTAGAAACAGGAAAATGACGTTTTTCATCGGTCAAGATCGTAAAACTGCTTTTGCGGGCGGTAGCATATTTGTACGGTCAAGACCGATGTTTTTTATCTTGAACCCCAACCGTGATTTCGGGTTTGTTGCTTTGCCTTTTCGGGCGGCTTCGGGAACTCAATCTGCTCCACGGTTCTTGCGACAGCGGTGCTTCGCTCATAAATGTCCTTGCACATCTTCTGTTCCTTTCTAAGCGGCTTGATCTTCGCGGATATGGCATAGATTTCCTCTCGTATCGGTTGCATTTCCTCGTTGTCTTTCATCCAACGGAGCTTGTTGCGGAGTGCCTGCCGTTCCTTACACAAGGCTGAGATTTGCGCCTTCACCATCTGCTCGTGCCGTTGCAGATCTTCGCCTGTGTTCAGATTATATTTACCGAGGAACTTTGCGTGTTCGTTATACATACGGGCGCGGCGTACGTCCTCTCTGATTGAGGCATAGACTTCGGGATCTTGCGGAACTGTTTCCTGTACCGCACCGAGCAGGTAACAATAGTGAAGATAAAGCGCATAAAGTCCTTTCGGTTTCTCCTGCAAGGTCGGCTTGTATATCGGAAGTGCTCGTAATAAACCATTGCGCCAATTGTAAGCCATCCGTGCCTTCAGTTCGTCCTCGGTATATTCCGCACCGAGCTTGTCCATACGAAAGAACTTGTTGTATCCGTAAGGCTTAATGCGGAGATACTGTCCTCGATATTCAAACTTATAACCGAGAAGCTGCATCCGCTTGTAGAAGCTTTTCAACGTGACCTCATATCTAACAACCGAGTCAATGTCCGCCCGTATCTGATCTCGTATCGTGGGAATGCCTTGCTGCTTTGCGTGAACTTCGGCAATGTGCTTTCTGTTTTCCTTTTTCGGCTTCTCGATGACCGACAGACCATACTCCCTGCAAAGTCTGTCCGAGGTGTCGCGCATCAGCTTGTAGGTTGCCTTGCAGTCGTGATACCGCTTGCCCGAGAATCCCGTTGCCGAGAGGCAGAAGTGATTGTGTACGTGTCCCTTGTCAATATGTGTTGCGACGATAACGGGAAAGTCCTCGCCCCATAGCTCGTTGGCAAGCTGAACACCAATCGCGTGGGCAATGTCGGGTGTCACCTCGTTGGGTTTGAAGGATTGGTAACCGTGGTAGGCTTGAATGTCCGAACTGTCCGTGTCCTCCAACAGCAATAACATAATCTCTTTGGCATTGTCGGGAGTGCAGTTGATACCCGACACGAATTTCTTTTCCTCTGTTGCGAAATGATCATAGGGCAGACCAAGAATTTCGGCGGCGAGTTTTTCAGACTCATCAAAACTTTTGTTCTCAAATTCCATCGTGGTTTTGTTCTTGTTCGCAACGTAGGCGAGTAGTTTACTGACGTGCGCTCGCACGTCCCAAATTTTAGTCGTTGCCAAATGCTTTCACTCCTTTCTTCGCGTACTCCTTTTGAATCTCTCCGCAGAGCTTCATCACCTCATCGGCACAGCGTCGGTATTCAAGTTCGTCCACATAGCCGAGTGAGTTCGCCTTCGCCGCGATCTGATTCATACTCACGCCCAAGCGACGAAGCTCGCGCGTAAATTCCTTCACCTCAACCGATGGAGGTACTATTGGAATAATCCAATGAATGAGGAAGCGGAGATATTTGCTTAAATCCTTGTTGACCGATGCCGCATCCTTGCATAGCTTTTCGTATTCCTCGTCATTCAAAAAGAACTTGACAAGATGGGCGCGCTTGCGTCCGCCGGTGGTGGTTGTCTTTACTTTTTCTTCTGTTTCATCATTTGGATTTCCTCCTTCAATTTTTTCAAAATTTTGTTGCGGATTTTGCAGTACGGGGGGTCTGGGGTTCTCCCCACCTTTCGCATTTTGTGTCCACAAATGCAGTGCTTGTCAAGAAAAGTAGACGGACTACAAGTCCGCATCATTTCAAGGTAACGCCCCACGTTTGACTTGCCGTTTTTACCCTCCGAGAAAGCACTCAAAACTGCTTTGACAAAACAAAAAAGACCCGTACTTACACACACGGATCACGGGAAACACCAAAAAGCGAACGGCGCACGTTCGCTAAAAAATGTCCCGCGCCTATGTATAAGTACGAGTCTAAAAGCTCGTTTCGATAAGAGAATGCAACCGCATTCAATGCCGGTTTAGTGGCTGATGGCGACGGATTTCTTGTGAAATAGATTACTAATCATCGGCAAATGAGCCGAGCGTTCTGTCTTGTTTTCCAAGCGGCACGAGGTTCGTTCTCCACCGCAAGTATTCACGCGAAATTATCTTATTCAGTTGTATAGAACTCAATTTGGGTGGCAATACTAATAATGGGAAAGTATGCATATGTGAAAATTAAGTATTATATTATAACATAATCAAATACATTTGTCA
>JAFQRL010000008.1 GCA_017410065.1 Clostridia bacterium
GCGTAATAGGAAGCGAAGGCATCAACGAGCCTCTTTCCGAAGTCCTCGCCGTACTTCTCATATACCGCGCCTCTGAAGGTGTCCCACTTCTCCTGCTTTGTGACCTCGTCAACAAGCTTCTGCATCTCAATAAGATCGTAATAGCCCGAGCGAAGAAGTCCCTCCTCAAATTCAAGGGTCTCCCTCTCGCCGATAAATCTGTTTATAAAGGTCTTCACAGCGGCCTCACCGCCCTGAATATCGGTATATTCGTTTCTGTCGTAAAGAATAACTATTCTTCCCTCTTTGCAATAGATCGCAAATCTCGGGGAGAAATAAGAACGTCTTTCCTGCGCCGCGATAGCCTCTCTTGCACCCTCTGCGGCAGAGCACTTGCATCCGTCAACTCCAACGGCAACCGTCAGATCATAGTCCGCAGTACAGCCTCCGTCTGCGTGGAGAGCCTCACAGCTTTCGTACTCCTTGGGAGCCTCGCCCGTAATAGCGATAAAGGCGTCTCTCAAAAGGTCGCGGTATTCACCAACAAGCCTTACCCTGCTACCCTTTCCGATCACAATTTTTTCACTCATAGTATAACTCCTTTTTTCGGGATCGTTGCGGTCAATTTATATAATAGTGACCGATTGGTTTAATTTTAGCATAGAAAAAGCCGCGCTGTCAATACATTCCCTAAAATTTTATATAATTTTAAAGGAAGTCTCTGCGCGACTTTCCATATTAAATTTAAGTTTCAGCACTATTCGACCAATAAATAAGACTTTCCGCTCATCGGAAAATCATATCCGCCCGAGCGCCGATTTTATTTGAGATCTCCTCGCCCCGCCCTCTCGGGCACAAGGAAGATAAATACAAGCGAGCTCAAAAGAAGAAGCATCGGATAGAAAAGATGACCCATCACGGCAAAGGGGCTGACCTCATAGCCCAGCGACTTCACCGCAGATATAGCAACGAGCATCTGCGCTCCGTAGGGCAAAAAGCCCTGGAAGATGCAGGAGAAGGTGTCAAGTATCGAGGCGGTCTTCTTGGGACTTATGCCGTAGTCTCTCGCCATATCGCGGGCTATGGGATTTGCCATAACTATGGCAACCGTGTTGTTTGCGGTGGAGATATCCATAATTCCAACGAGAAGTCCCATTCCGAGCTGACCCATTTTCTTGCCGCGGAAGATGCGCCTCGCAAGAGAAAGGAGCACCTCAAAGCCGCCCGCCGCCCTTATAAGAGCGCAAAGAGCCGAAACAAGGACCGTTACCATCACGGTCTCAAACATACCCGCGCACCCCGAGCCCATATTGCCAACGAGGGTCGGGAAATTCACAGCCCCCGTGGAAAGCATTATGATAATGCCCGCAAGCGTTCCGCAAAGCAGAGTTACAAAAACGTTTATTCCGATTATACCGCACACAAGCACGAGCAAGTAAGGAATAAGGCGGATAAGATTATATTCTTTGAGGGGCACCGTGTCCACCTCGGCGGTCAGCGAAAGAATAAGAGTGAGAGCGAGAGTGAGGATCGCCGCGGGGATAACTATTTTAAAGTTGGTTTTAAACTTATCCTTCATCTTACAGCCCTGACCGTTGCAGGCGGCAATAGTCGTATCCGAAACGAAGGAAAGATTGTCTCCGAACATTGCGCCGCCCATAACCGCGCCAACGCAAAGCGGCATAGAGAATCCCGATGCGACAGACACCGCCGCGCCGATGGGAACGAGCAAGGTGATGGTGCCGACCGACGTACCCATAGCCGTGGAAACGAAGCAGCTGACGATAAACAGCACGCAAACCGCAAGCTTGGGCGGCACGATGGAAAGCACGAAATAAGCCACGCTCTCCGCGCTCTCTCTGCCAACCACGCCAACGAAAATACCCGCCATCATAAAGATGAGGATCATCGTCATAATATCCTTATCGCCAACTCCCCTGCCCATAACGGCAAGCTTTTCTTCAAGCTTAAGGCTTCTGTTCTGAAGGCAGGCTATAAGAAGTGCCACAAGGAATATCACCACTATCGGCACGTTGTAAAAGCCCATCTCAATTTTCAAGGCGTATTCAAAAACTATTCCGAGTGTCAGATAAAGCACCACGAAAACGCCGATGGGTATCAGCGAAAGCGCGCCCTTTTTATTCATAAAAGCTCCTTTGCGCACAGGCAAGAGCACCTCGCCCGAGCTGTTTTTTTATTTTACGGCCTATTTCAGATTGCCTCTCGCATCCACGAAGGCTCTGAGATATTTGCCGAGGAAGGGCAGAAATTCGCCGTTCATCGAGCCGAACTTCAGCGAAAGCTCAAAATTGTAAACACCCTGATAGCCGATATCGTCAAGAGCATCGAAAACCGCAGGCCAATTGATATTTCCCTGCCCTGGAACGAGGTGATCGTCCCAATGACCGCTGTTATCGTGAAGGTGAAGAATACTTATATCCTTGCCGAGTATTCTTATCATCTCCTCTGGCGGAGGTACCCAGAAGGACTCTGCCTCGTGGGTGTGACCCGTGTCAACGCAGATGGTCTTATATTCTGTGTCAAGCCCGTTATACTGCTTCAAAAACTCCTCGGGTGCGGCAAAGAAATCGCGGATCCTGTCTCCCGCAACGCGAGCCGCGCCAAAGGTCTCAAGAGCGATCTTCGCCTTGTATTTTTCCGCATAAGGAATAAGGGTGTTGAATATTTCGCCGGTTATGCTATGGAAGAATTCGGGCGTTTGCTTGCCGTTTCGGGTGGCATTTGGGAAATGGATAACACAGCAGGGCGCGCCCAGTGCCGCGGTTGCGCGAAGATCGAATTTGCTAACCTCGATAGCATCTCTGTTGAACTTTTCCTCGCCCATTCTGTACGTACCGCATCTGCCGTGAGTCTGGCTGATCTCAAGCTCGTATTTTGCCGCAGTACGGCGAACCATATCGAAATGGCTCTCAAAGGCGTCGTCCGAGCCGCCGTAGATCTCGTCGCCAAGGGTGTAGGTCTCAAGCCCGAAATCCACCGCGTCGAAGCCCGATCTCTTAATGAGCTCAAGTCCTCCCTCAAGCCCGTATCTTTTCAAAATGCTCTTACAGGAAATACCGATCTTTTTCATAATATCTCTCCGTTTTTCTTCGACTATTCCGACGGCTTATCCAAAAAATCCTTCAGCCCCACGAATACGCTGCCGTATCCGCCGTCTCTTATGAAAATAAGAAAAGCGAGAGCCGAGCCCGAAAGCTCACTCTCGCATTTCACGGCTCACCGTCCTGTCAATTATAACACACGGGTCGCCTCTTGTCAATAAGTTCTGCGCATTTTTGATCTTCGATCTGCGCATTTTTGATCTTTGATCAAAGCATTTTATTTTATCATTTCGGAGTAATATTCAAGATATTCGTCTATAAGCTCGGCTCTGCCCGCCATAAGTCGCCTGTCTCTTATCTCCTCGTATAGCTCCTTCGTTGTTCCCTGGGAGAGCTCGGGGATATAATATTCACAGGCGGTGGGATCCTCAAAGAAGCAATACTGCCCTCCGCAAAGACCCGAATGGTCGGTGCCGCCGGAGATATAAAGATTATTTTCCTTTGCTATCTTCAAGGCTCTCGGTATCTCCTCGGGGAAAAGATCGGGATGCCATACCTCAAGCCCCTCAACTCCGAGCCTCATAAGCGCGGGTATTGCCTCAAGCTGATTATGAGGATGCGCCACAAGCACAAGACCACCCGCCCGCCTTATAAGCGGCACGATCTCCTCAAGGGGCAGCTTTTCGTAAAGAGGCGGGATATCCCTTCCCCAAACACCGAATATATCCTTGAAGAAATGAGGGTAGTCGCGGTCCTCGTATATTCCCATCTTTTTCATAGTGCGGAAAACGTGGTCGTTGCAAAACCAGCTGACCCCGGGGTTATCCCGAAGGACGGTCTCCCACAGGAGCTCACGGGGCAGGTCGCCGTGCTCCCTTGCTCTCTCAAAGGTGATCCTGGTCTTCTCGGTCATATTGAGGCTGCACCTTCTCAAATATTCCTTCATCTCGGAAAGCTCGGGATCAAAATCGTATGCGGTGAGATGGAAGGACATTCCGAGAGCCTCCGACCGCGTCATAAACTCACAGCCGAAAATGCTCTCCATACCCCATCTTTTGCCGACCTCGGACATCTCGGCGTTACCCGTGACAGTGTCGTGATCCGTGACCGCAAAGGCGCGATAGCCCTCGTTATATGCGATCTCGGTTATCTCTCCGACCGTCCACACTCCGTCCGAATGGGTGGTATGATTATGCAGATTTGCGTACATTTGAGGCTTGATCATTCGTTTATCCTCCCCCGACCCCCGAATAGACTTTAAGCTTTTTGCCTCGGTGACGTCTTTTATAAGAAATTGTTCAAAATTGGTGTTTATTTTTTAAATGCTATTGCAATATCCGAATAGTTATGCTAGAATTAAACCAAATATCCACAGCTTTATTATATCAAAAGGTGTCTGATATGTAAAGTGCTAAAAATGCTTTTTCAGGAATAATAATTGTTCAAAATTGTTATGTAGGTGAATTATGAAAATTAACGTTACAGCATTATACGGATGCGGGAGCTGTGTTGCTCCCGAGGACTGGCACACAGGCGGCATCCCTCGCCCATACAGGCTATATTACGTTATCGGCGGTAAGGCGTATTACACGAGCGGCGGCGAGAGGATCCCTCTCACCTCGGGCAGCTTTTATCTTTTCCCATCGTCTCTGCCCTTCAACGTGGTGCAGGATAAAGAAGACCGCTTAAACCACCTCTACTACGACTTTATGATGTCCCCATCTGTCATAAGCTCCGCGCCCCTCACCTGCTCCATCGAGGATCATCCAACGCTAAAAAGCCTCCACGCCCTTATGGCGGAGACCGTCGGCTCCTACGATCACGGCAAAGGAGCCGAGCTTCGGGACACGGTGATAAAAGCCCTTGAAGCCTTTCTCTCCCTCTTTCTTGAAATAGCAAGCCCCGAGAAGCTTTTGAGCCCCGATATCTCCCGCGCCCTTGAATACATAGAGCAGAATTATTCGGAGGATATAAGCGTCGGAGAGCTCGCAAGGCTGGTCTTTCTGGACGAGGGCTACTTCATCAAAAAATTCAAGCGCGAGCTTGGCACCACCCCCTACGCCTTTATAAAAAATCTGCGCCTCGCCGTGGCTCGCGAGCTTCGCTCGGGCGGAAGCTCCCTTAAGGACGCAACAGCCACCGCAGGCTTCAAGTACCCCTCCTCCTATTGCCGCGCCATCTCCCGCCAGAAAAACAAGTCACCGTAAAACGGCAACATTCACAAGTATTTTTTCGCAATGCGTATCAACCGCCGACCGCCTTCCCGCATATCAAGCCTTGGGCGGCATAAGGATAATTCAAATCGTTTGAACTTCAATGTCATTTATACGATACCCGCTCCGCGCGCTTGACAATATACCGAAAAAAAGCTATAATAGATTTGAATGACAAATCGGCTAATTATCGATAAGAGAGGTTAAAAATGAACATAATTGTTTGTATCAAGCAGGTTCCGGGCTCCAACAACGTAGAAGTAGACCCGATAACGGGCGTTTTGAAGAGAAGCGGAATTCAAAGCAAAATGAACCCCTACGACCTATACGGAATAGAGACCGCTTTAACTCTCACCGAAAGGTACGGAGGCAGAGTTGAATGTATAACGATGGGTCCGCCGCAAGCCAAGGCGGTCATCACAGAGGCTATCTGTATGGGCGCGGAGCGCGGCACGGTCCTTTCCGACCGCAGATTTGCGGGAGCCGACGTTCTTGCCACCGCCTACACCATTGCCCAGGGCATAAGACGTCTTGGAGACTTCGACCTGATAATCTGCGGTAAGCAGACCACGGACGGAGATACCGCGCAGGTCGGTGCCGAGGTTGCCGAATATCTCGGTATTCCCAACCTATCCAACGTGCTTTCTGTTGAGGAGGTGTCGGGCGGCAGGATCACCGTCAACGCCTCTCTGGACGATAAGACCGTAAAGCAGAGTGTCACCCTTCCCTGCCTTATTTCGGTGGACGGTGATATAAACACGCCGAGGCTCCCCTCATATAAGGTGAAAAAGACGGTGACAGACGACCTTATCACCTTCCTTTCCTTTGACGATTTTGCCGACCGCGACCCGAACAATTACGGACTGGCAGGCTCGGCGACCCAGGTGGAGCGCATCTTTGCGCCCGAAAAGAACAGAGATAAGCATCGGATAGACGGAAGCCCCGATGAGCAATCGGAGGCTCTTTTGAAGCTTATTTCCGAGCTTAAGCTGATATAAGGAGGACGATATGGGCTCGCTTATTATTAAAAACGAACTCGTGACCGCCGAGAGTGCGGCGGCGCTTATAAAGATCTGCCCCTTCGGCGCGATCTCCTACGACGGCTCGCTGAAGATCTCATCAGGCTGTAAGATGTGCAAGCTCTGCGTCAAGCGCGGAGGCGGAGTAGTAGAATACGTGGAGGGAGAGGAGCGAAGTGTGGATAAGTCGCTCTGGCGCGGTATCTGCGTTTATGCCGATTGCCGAGACGGAAATATCCACAGAGTATCGCTTGAGCTTTGCGGAAAGGCAAAGGAGCTTGCGAGGGTAACGGGACATCCGATATACGCTCTCGTTATCGGCTGTGGCGTTGAAGCCCAAGCGGAAAAGCTTCTCCATTTCGGCGTTGACAAGGTATTCGTCTACGACGACGAAGCATTCAAGGACTTCCGCATTGAGCCGTACACCGCGGCGTTCTGCGATTTTATCGAAAAAGAAAAGCCCTCCTCCATACTCGTGGGAGCCACGGACCTTGGAAGACAGCTGGCACCGAGGGTAGCCGCCCGTTGCAGATCGGGTCTGACCGCCGACTGCACGGTGCTTGAAATGAAAGAAAACACCGATCTCGTCCAGATACGTCCCGCCTTCGGCGGAAATATTATGGCGCAGATCGTCTCAACGAATACGAGGCCTCAATTCTGCACCGCAAGATACAAGGTGTTCAGCGAGCCCTCCCCAACCGAAAAGGCGTGCGGAGAGATCGCGCGGATGACCGTCACCGAGGATATGAGGAGATCGGGCGTTACCGTTCTGTCAAAGATGCAAAAGCCGAGAGATATAGATATTGCCGAGGCGGATATTATAGTTGCCGTCGGAAGGGGCGCATCAAGTGAAACGATGCGTGGGTATGCCGCCGAGCTTGCCGAGCTTCTCGGAGGAGTGGTTGCTTGCAGCCGACCTCTCGTGGAGACCAATATCTACGATGCAAAGCACCAGATAGGTCTTTCGGGCAGAACGGTTAAGCCAAAGCTTATAATTTGCATCGGCATCTCGGGCGCGGTGCAATTTGCGGCAGGAATGAAATCCTCCGACCGTATCGTTGCTATAAACACGGATAAATCGGCACCCATATTCGACGTTGCGCATTTTTGCGTCGTCGGAGATGCAAACGAGATAGTTCCCGCACTGATCGAAAAAATTAAGGAGGCGCGCGAAAATGTATAATAAGCTTAACGACTGCGATATCACCGCGCTTCGCTCCATAGTCGGAGAGGAAAACGTACTTATCGGCGAGGCGATCAGCCCCGACTACGCTCACGACGAGCTTGGCGGAATAGAGAGGCTTCCCGATGCGCTTGTCCGCGCCTTGAGCACCGAGCAGATCTCGAAGGTTATGAAGCTCGCTTGGGAAAGGAGCATCCCCGTCACCGTCAGAGGAAGCGGCACGGGGCTTGTTGGTGCGGCTGTGCCGATCGAGGGTGGAATACTCCTTGAGACCACCCGTATGAACAAGATACTTGAGCTTGATATGGACAATCTCACCCTGACGGTTCAGCCGGGAGTTCTGCTTATGGAGCTTGCCGCCTTCGCGGAGGAAAACGACTTTTTATATCCTCCCGACCCGGGAGAGAAATCGGCTACCATCGGCGGAAACATCTCCACCAACGCAGGCGGAATGAGAGCGGTCAAGTACGGCGTTACGAGAGATTACGTAAGAGCTCTCACGGTCGTTATGCCGAACGGCGAGATCCTCACCCTTGGCGGAAAGGTAGCAAAAAACAGCTCGGGATATAGCCTTAAGGATCTGGTGATCGGCTCCGAGGGCACCCTTTGCATCATCTGCGAGGCTGTGCTTAAGCTCATTCCCCTCCCCAAGCTTTCGGTTAGCCTGCTCGTTCCATTTAAGGATATGAAAAGCGCCATAGAGGCGGTTCCAAAAATAATTCGCTCCAAGGTCACGCCCACCGCCGTGGAATATATGTCAAGGGATACTATCCTTTTCTCTGAAAGCTATCTTGGAAAGAGGTTTCCCGACACGAAAAACGAAGCTTACATACTCCTCACCTTCGACGGTAGCACCGAGGAGCAGGTCGAGCGGGATATGAACGAGGTTGCCGAGCTTTGCCTTGAGCTCGGTGCCGCAGATGCCTATATAGTCGACACCGAGGAGCGGAAGAAGTCCGTTTGGTCGGCAAGAGGTGCCTTCCTTGAGGCTATTAAGGCATCAACCACGGAAATGGATGAGTGCGACGTCGTGGTCCCCAAAAACAAGATAGACGAATACATCAAATTCACCCACGCCCTCTCCGACGAGCTTGGCGTACGCATACCCAGCTTCGGTCACGCAGGTGACGGAAATCTCCACATCTACATCTGCCGAGACGGACTGTCCGACGGCGAATGGGAAAACACTCTCGCCATCTGCTTTGACCGTATGTATAAGAAGGCAGAGGAGATCGGCGGACTCGTTTCGGGCGAGCACGGAATCGGATATGCAAAGAAGGAATACTTGAAGCGTCAGCTCGGCGAGACCCAAATCTCCCTGATGCAGGGCATAAAGCAGGTCTTTGACCCGAAAAACATCCTGAACCCAGGGAAGATATGCTTCTGATATTCATATAAACAAAAATGGAGGCTGCCTCAGCGTAGTTCCCTTAAGGACACTACGCAACTATGATCGCCTACGGCGAGTTTAGAGTGATGATTGGCTACGCCAAGTTATGATGTGCCTTCGGCACAGTTTCAAGCAACAGAGCGATCATATCATAACGTTTGCGAAGCAAACTCATAACGGCGGAAGAGTTGCAAAGCAACTCGCGAGCCTTATAACTCATAACTAAAAATAGCTTCTGTGTCCACAGAAGCAGTGCTTGCCAAGAAAAAAGGACGAGGAATTTTACCAATTCTTCGTCCTTTTCCTGTCGGTAGGTAACGTATTCTATTGAATTTCAAAAACTGTCCTTAAGAGTACATCCCGTCACGACAGCCTTTTTTCCTTTTTTCGCTTAAATCTTCGGCGATCAATTCGCCGAGAGCTTATTTCTCGTTTTTATAAATTTCCTTGAAGTATTTATAGGTGTCCACCTTAAGCTCGCCGCAAGCAGCCTCGTCGCAGGCAATGATGCCGTCCTTGTGAAGCTGAAGCGCGCTGATGGTCCAGGCGTGATCAACGCCGCCCTCAACGCAATGACGGAGAGCGCGAGCCTTGTTGTGTCCGCTGATAAGAAGGAGCACCTGCTTCGCATCGCAAACCGTACCGACACCAACCGAAAGCGCGGTTTTCGGAACCTTGTTCATATCGCCGCCGAAGAAGCGGGAATTAACGATAAGGGTGTCCTCGGTAAGAGCGCGAACGCCTGTTCTGGAGGTGAGAGAGGTGAAGGGCTCGTTGAAGGCGATATGACCGTCAACGCCACTGCCGCCAAGGAAAAGATCAATGCCGCCGTAGGATGCGATCTTGTCCTCGTATCTCTGACATTCAGCCTCAAGATCCTCTGCCATACCGTTGAGAATGTTTACGTTCTCCGCAGGGATGTCTATATGGTTGAAGAAGTTATCGTGCATAAAGTACCAATAGCTCTGGTCGTGCTCCCTGGGAAGACCAACGTATTCGTCCATATTGAAGGTGACAACGTTCTTAAAGGTAATCTTCCCTGCCTTGTTCATAGCAATAAGTCTCTTATAAACGCCGAGGGGAGACGAGCCCGTGGGAAGTCCCAGCACGAAGGGACGGTCTGCCTTGTGGGCATTGATGGCATCAGCAATATGCTGTGCTGCCCAGTCGCTCATTGCCTCGTAATTGTCCTTAATAATCAGTTTCATAGTTTTGCTCCTTTGCTAAAATAAAATCTACTCTACATTATAGCAACTTCTCGCCGATTTGTAAAGCACTTTAAGATAATTTCAGAATTTTTAAAGAATAAAAACCTCCCCAAAAACCGCACTGCTCGGTATATTGCAGAGTCCCAAGGCTCGCCCAAAGAAAGTGCTTGCCCGAAATTTTTCGCCAAATGAAACAAAAAAGTCTCCTATTATTTCCCGAAAAGCAGGAAATCTGCAAACTATTATTTGCATTTTCGCCACATTTTCTTTATTTTCGGGAAAAATCAGCCGCCCGAGCGAGGCGAAATTCAGAGAAGCTCGCAAGCAGAAAGGCACTCCCGAAGATATTCCCTGACACTCTCCTCGCCCTCCGCCAAGCTACCCAGGGGATCGTATTCGTGAGCAGCAACTATCCTGCGAATATCCATTCCCGAAAGCCTTGCAACAGACTCGGCGTAAGCCTTCGGTTGCGCAACTCCGTTTCTGTATTTTCCGATGCCGCGAAGCTGAAGACAGTCGCCCGAAAGCAAGGTCCGCGTTTTTATATCAAGATAGCCCACGCAGTTTTTCGTGTGCCCGGGTAAGCTCACGACCTGCAAGCCGCCGAGAAGCACCTCACCGTCCGATATTTGGCGAAAGCCCGAATGGTCAAGCTCCGAGACAAAGCCCACCCTCGCCCGAGGAAAAAGCTCGGATAGCCTTGGAAGTCCGCCCGCGTGGTCGCTGTGAGTGTGAGTGATCAAAAGCCACCGCACATCATCCTCTCCTATACCAAGCTCGCATAGCGCGGGAATTATATAATTATCCACGTCGGAAGGATAGGTCGCGCTGTCAATGATCGCCGCGCCCTCGCCATACCTCGCAATATACACGGTAGTCGTCAAGTCCTCAAAGGGCACCCTCACCCTGTATAGCCCGCAACAGATCTCCTCATATAGCATCTCTCCCTCTCCCCTCTCAAGCAAAATAATTCATCAAAAGCATTATAGCACAACGTCACAAAAAATGCAACCTAATCCTCGCTTATAATGCCACAGCCTTTAAAAATGAAGCATTCGCTTTTAAAATGAAGCATTCGCTCTGCGAATATGAAGCAGAAGCCTTACGGCTTCTATGAAGCACTCACGTTGCTCGTATGAAGCATCGACTCCGTCGATATGAAGTAGCTCTGCCGCAATGAAGTAAAGCGCACACTATCTTCTCCGTGAGCCGCACGCCCACCGTCTTTGCGCGATGGCATTGCACAAAAAATAGAAAATTCCGGCAACTCCTTTGCTCACTTATTTTTGCGAAGATTAGCTGAGCGAGATTTCGGAAAATAGCGTGAATTTATATAGCTTTAGGCGTATTCGATTTAGGTTTGCATTGGCTACGCATTTCAAATATTAAAATACCGCCAAGTGCTATAATAGACAATGTCCATCCTATGGGCCAAACCAGATACAAAAACGTCATATTGGGGCAGTACGGAAATACGAAATAGACCCACGCGAAGCGCAAAAGGCACAGGAACACAAGGCTTGTAACCGCCGGTGCCAAGGGTCGACCCATTCCCTTCAGCGTTCCACCGAGCACCTCGTTAATACCGCATATGAAATAAGTGCTTGACACTATTACCATTTTCTGCACCGAAAACGCGACAACCTCCGCAGAAGACGAAACGATATATGAAAGCTCTCGCGAAAAGATTGCAGACAGCGACCCGAGGCTCGCTCCAAACGCCACAGTTATCACAATGCCGCAAAGCATAGTCTTTTTCACTCTTTCATAATTCCCCGCGCCCCTATTCTGCGCCACGAAGGGTATCGTTGCAAGTGACGGTGCCAGAGAGACCTGATAAAGAATACCGTCAAACTGGTTGGCGATCGAGATTCCCGTGGTTGCCGCAGGACCGAAGGAATTAACAGTAGTGGTTATTATAACATTTGCAAAAGCATAAAGGGATGATTGGATACCTGCGGGAACTCCGTTATATAAAATTGCTTTCAACTCCGCAAGGCTCAACTTAAGCTTCTTTATTCTCAATACCTCCACGCTCTTATTTCTCACCACCGACACCACAGACATCACGCAGGAAATAAGATTTGCAACCACGGTTGCAAGCGCCACACTTACAACTCCGCCAAGTGCCGTTTGCAGAAGCAGCACCGTGAAAAGTACCTTGCAGGCACTGCCTATAAGCAGAAAATACATTGGACGCTTGGTATCGCCCAAAGCACGTAGCACCGACGCGGAAAAAACGTACAGCATCTGAAACGGCAGACCGTAAAAATATATCCTGAAATACAGCGCGGCATCATCAAGAAGTTTGTCCGAGCAGTTCGTCATCGCAAGAAAATCTCTCGCAAACACCGCTCCGATCACCATAAATATAAGTCCCGCGAATACAGCAAAAACAATAGATGTATTTATCGCCGACTCGGCGCGCTCCTTGTTGCCGGCACCCATATGTCTGGCGATAACCACGTTTGCGCCTGCGGAAATGCCTATAAGTAAACTAGTGCAAAGAGTGATCAGCATACCGCACGCGCCGACTGCACCCACCGCCGCCTCGAAGCCAAACACCCTAAGCACCGCCATATCCAAAAGATTGAATAGTGACTGCGCCACGTTCATAACCATTATAGGTATAGTCAGCGCAAGAAGCCCACGAAAAATCGGGCACGATAGCATATCAACGTTTTTGCTTTTCATAAAAATATCACTCCCAATCGGTTAATGCACATTCAATTATACCACCAAAGAGCGGATTTTGTTATAAAAAAACATAAGATAACTTGCACAAAAGATAGATATATGATATAATTATCGGGGAGGAAATATTATGAACGTTAATATAGGAACTTTAAAGGATTACTATCCCGAACATAAGCACAAATACTATGAGATAATAATTTACACAAGGGGTACGGGCTTTTTAAAAACAGATAATTTTCAAATTCCCTTTTCCCCAGGTACAATAGTCATCATTCCGCCAGGCAGCTCCCACCTTTCCCTTTCCGACAGACCCTTCGAAAGAATATACATATCGGGAAATCTGGAGAGAATGATCAACGTTTCCGCTCCGACCTGCCTCTCTGTAAATAAGGACGACGACGGTATGATCCTGGCACAGCTAATATATCAGAACCGATATAAAAACCCCGACTATCTTTCGTCACTGATCAATGCTTTTTCAAGCTACATTCTCCAAAGCATCAAAATAAACGATAGAATAGATGAAGAGATCAATGCGATCATAAATAATATCAGCAATAATTTTTCCGATTGTAGCATAGACCTCGCCAAGATCTTAAAAAACAGCGGCTACGCCGAGGACTATATTCGGGATAGATTTAAAAAAGCCACAGGAAAAACCCCCGTACAATTCTTGACGGAGATCAGAATACACCACGCCTGCCTTCTGATCGACTTCTATAAAAGCTCGATCCCCCTCTCGGAAATAGCAGAAAAATGCGGCTATACCGACTATGTGTACTTTTCAAGAAGGTTTAAGGAAATAGTCGGCATATCTCCGCGACAGCATATGTCACAGAGCTGATTATTCCTTCGTTTTAATAATAAAAGAGCGTTCTATTCTTGCTTTGTTTTATAGATGAATTGATGCTAACGCATCATGAATTGGCTTTGCCATGATTTCTCGCTTCGCTCTGTGAATTGAATTGCAACCAATGTGCCGATAGGCACAATTCATGCCGCAGGCAATTCACGAAAGCACAGCTTTCAATTCGTGCAACTGTAAGGTTGCAATTCATTGCGTGTTCTCCGTTAAGGATAACACGCTAATCCCTGCCTTTTTTCTTTTCCTAAACAATATAGGTTATCTTTGCGATCTGCTCAAGAATTGAGTTCCTGTCGCGGTATAGCGATGCTTGAAGCTCTACATTTCTGTTAATTATAAAGACCCGACAGAACAATGATTGTTCGGTCGGGCGTCATCGGTTCGATCTCATTCGTTGAAAAGAAAAAGCAGTCCGCATCAGTTCTACTTTATGCCTTTAGATGTCAAAATGACAACTTTATTTAGCATATTATACAATATTCGCGTAAAAATCAACAAAGCAGAGCTATGGCAATTGCACCGAGAATAACACCTAACCACTGCCACCAATTCATCCTTTCCTTGAATATAACGATTGAGAATATACTAGTTACGGCAAGCGAGCCTATCATAAGAACGGGATATACAATATTAGCCGAAAGAAGAGCCGCAAGTTTTATAACAAAAAGATTCTGAAGAAAATTGAAAGCTCCGCAGAGAATCGGTACGTACCAAGACCCCTCAAGTATTTTTTTCGTATCGGTTTTATCGCTTTTAAGATATACGAAAAGACATACCGCAAAGCTCACTGCTGTGGCAACCGTCATAAAGAAATCGCCATAGGCAGAGTCAAAATCAAGCTGTTGAGTTCTTTGTGTTATTGTACCCACGGAATTTCCCACAAAGAAAAGTAAAATGTATAAGATCCACTTTGCACTTATTCTCTTTTTTTCTCCCTCTCCAACCTTACCCGTATAGAGGCAAAGCACAAGTGCAACAACTACAAGCAACAGTCCAACGATAATCGGAGCCGTTATCTCACTGCCCCAAAAAAAGAAGCCCCAGACCGTAGTGCTGATCATAGAAAGCTGCATTATCAGAGAGGAAAGCATCATCGGTCCCTCTCTGTATGCACATATTGAGGAGAGCATAGCCGTGGTGTACCCTACGGTGAATACCAAGGAATAGATGATCACCGTAAAATCAAACATCGGATTCGTTAAGAACTTTATCAACCAGCAGATAAAAACGGTCCCAAGAATAAGAAGGTTATATAGCTTGGCCGTTTCCTTAAAGGATGAATTTTTTCGATTATAAAGGGTTGCTCCAATACCGTTGCAGGACATAAAGATCGTTGCGGCGGCTAGTATTAAATACGGCATTTTTCTGTCTTCTTCTTTCTTATCCTTCGTTTACTATCCTTACTTTCTCATCAACACAAATCTCATCAAGGCAATATTTCCCTCGGACGGCAGGCTCTCTGTTCTGCCATTTTCCGTTTGTAAAGTCGGGAAAATCGACAGGCATTCCTCCGCTTTTGATCGATTGCTCGGAGAGAGCACCAACAGCAAGCCAAGTAACCGTATCGTATGCATCAATAGGAGTATTGGTTCCGTTCTTTACCGCCTCCACAAAGGCGCGGCACACAAGCCAATCCATTCCGCCGTGACCGCCTCTTGCGCCCACCTTTTCATATTCGGCGTGAAGGGGGTGATCATATTTTTCGTACATCTCCTCCTCGTTGTCTCGGACGGGCTCCTCCATCCCCTCAAGGAACACAGCCAGACGCTCCTCGCTCATCATTCCCTTGGTGCCTCTGACCGAAAAATTCCGGCTGTAATAAGCTCTCGGAACCGTGGTGTCAAGAGTGATTGAGATAGTTTCACCGCCGTCACAGGTCATAATGGTATTTATAATATCTCCTTGCTTATAATCGATTTTGGCGTACTCGCTATCCTTTCCGAACTTCTCCTCAGCAAAAGACTTGATACCAACCGCCTTAGATGCAAAGGAAGATAGCTTAATGATGCGGTTGCCGCGGTTTATACCTAAGACCTTACAGATAGGTCCGAGCTCGTGGGTGGGATAATTCTCTCTGTTTTTTTCGATGTAATGCCTGAGACGATAGTGAGTTACACCTTCAGCCTTCTCTTTTTCCGAAAGCATTTCGGCAAATAGCTCCACCGAATTCAGGTAATGCGAATATGCTCCGGTACAGTGAACAAGCTCGCCGAGCAGACCCTGTTTAACAAGATTAAGAGCTAACATTTCGCGCCTGCCGTAGCAGCAATTTTCAAGCATCATAAGAGGAGTGCCCGTCTGCTCATAGACGGAAATAAGCTCGAAGCACTCGTCAAGAGTTTCTGCGCAACCGACCTCAATTGCCGTGTACTTGCCCGCAAGCATCGCTGCCTTTGCCATTTTGGGTCGCGAGTCCCAGCCTGTCATAATAACTACCGCGTCAATTTCCGGATCGGTAAGTATATCGTCGTAGCACTTCGTGAACTTGGGCATAGGCCGTTGGTTTTCGGCAAAAACCTTCCTTGCCATCTCGATGCGCTTATCCACATTCTCGCATATAACGGTTATCTCAACGTCATTCATCTTTATAAAGCAATTTTCCAAGATGTGCAGTCCCCGTCTTCCAACACCGACATACCCGATTTTTATTTTCGTTTTCATAAATACACCCCTTTATATATTTTTTCTTAACAAAGTCATACTCTTGCTATATACCAATTATATCAAATTCAATTTCTAATATCTATACCATTTTAGTTAGTCCCAGCCGGTCATAATAACTACCGCGTCAATTTCCGGATCGGTAAGTATATCGTCGTAGCTCTTCGTGAACTTGGGCATAGGCCTTTGGTTTTCGGCAAAAACCTTCCTTGCCATCTCGATGCGCTTATCCACACTCTCGCATATAACGGTTATCTCAACGTCATTCATCTTTATAAAGCAATTTTCCAAGATGTACAGTCCCCGTTTTCCAACACCGACATACCCGATTTTTATCTTCGTTTTCATAAATACACCCTTTTATATATTTTTTCTTGACAAAGGCATACTCTTGCTGTATACTAATTATATCAAATTCAATTTCTAATATCTATACCATTTTAGTTATTAAATATATGTTTTTAGATAGTCCGAGGATAGTATGTATAATTATTATGAAGCTAAATCAACCTTTGAGATAGAGGGATTTTATACCGCTATAAAATACGATTGGACCGAGCCCTTCGTTTTCAACGGAGAAAGCCACGATTTTTGGGAAGCGGTATTCGTGGAATCGGGACGGGTAGATGTCACTGAGGACGAGAATTTTTATACTCTGTCCGAGGGCAATGTTATCTTTCACGCACCTATGGAGTTCCACCGTATCAGAAGTGCTGAAGGCTCATCCCCCAAGGTCTTCGTATTTTCCTTCAGAGCATCGGGAGAGCTGCCAGCAGCAATACGTGCAGGTGTTTTTACAGTTAATCCGTTGCAAAAAAAGCTCTTCGACGCACTTCGAGACAGTGTATACGATTATGTTAACAAGGAATCGTCTGCAATTTCCGGAGAAAAAGCTACATCCCTACTGAAGCTCTTTATTATCGAAATGGCAAAAACCCCCGTCGTCACAGATACCGCATCCCCTCACACCGCACGGGAATATCAAAGGATAATCTCTTTTATGTCTAAAAACATTCTCGAGAACCTTACTCTTGAGGATATCGCAAGTAGAACTAATATAAGCGTCAGCTATATGAAAATTCTCTTTAAAGCCTATGCGGGAATCAGCCCTAAAAGCTATTATAACCTGCTGCGCGTGCAAAAGGCGACAAAATTGCTGAACAAAGGCAATTCAGTAACCGAAGTCGCACTTACTATGAATTTTTCGTCCGCAAGCTACTTTTCCGCCTTCTTTAAAAGAGAGACCGGCATACCACCATCAAAGCAATATAGAAGCTTGTAGAAGCTCAGGTTATAAGTAGCCCTTAACACCCACAATTATTAAGCTTAAATCTGCTAACCTCACGCCTTCAACTCCTTGCTTTGGGCGGTCACTTCACACAAAACAACACTTTGTTGTTTTGTGCTCGTTTCAACTTCGCTACGCCCAGTCGGCAGAGCGCATAATATTAGCTATGCTGTCACCGGCTCGCGCCCGTCGGGAAACGCCAATAAAAACCACGCGCAAGGGCAGGTCCTCATAAGGATATTAAGTAAAATCCAAGAGAAAATGCCGATTGAGAGTGGCTAAACAAGAAAAATGCAACATAGACGGAAAGTCTGTGTTGCATTTTTCTTTATGCTTCCGCTCCCCAAAATTTGCGCCGCCAAACAAAGAAAACGCCCCGTGAAAAAAGCCCGAATTTATTTTCGAAAAAGCGCTGGACTTCCTCTCTCTGTGGTATGTTGCCCGTCTAACAGGAGGTGCAACTCTACGGATATTGCCAAGATAATCTTTCCCGCGCAAGTAAAAATGCGGTTGCCAAGCGGCTTGGCGAACAACCTGCGGATGTGGAAAAGCAAGAACCCAACAAACAGACCGTTCGCACACCGAGTTGGCTCAGAGGTAGGAAAAAGAAAGATGATCGCGACGAACGATGAGCGAAAAGGCATCGGAAGAATCCGGTGCCTTAATGCTATACTCATAAAAAGCGGAAGCGTTTAGAACACTTCCGCTAAAACATTAGGCAATCGGTAAAATAATAGTAAATATCAATTTGTGATCTGAATATTCGTAAGTAAGCGAGCCGTTCATAGCTTCAATGTGGCTCCTGCAGATATACAAACCAAGTCCTATATTTTCTTCACCCTCATTACCGGAATAGTACGGGCGAAATACGTCTTTGTTGCCAAAGCCCTTGCCATCGTCCGAAACTGTAATAACACACTTATCGAATTTGCGGTATGCACGAAGCCAAATTTTACTGCAATCTGCGTGCTCGATAGCATTCAGAACGAGATTTTGAAGAACGGATTTCAAAGCGTCGGGCTTGGCAAAAGCAACGGAATGTTTTGCTGAAATTTCCATTACGATACCGTTTGCCTCCGCATCGGGCGAAAGCTCTGTGAAAACAGTATTCAGAATTTCGTCCACCGCTACGGTTACAGGTGTTTCCGCAACGTATTTCCGCTTTGCATAATCGGAAACGGTTGAAAGATCTTCGTGTAAATCCGTAACCTTTGCTTCGATAATATCAATGGTTTTGAGTTGTTCCTCACTCTTTTCTCGCTGCCTCAATATAGAAAGGTAAGTACGAGCAGAGGAAAGCGGCTTTTTCATATCGTGAGAAACAAACTGTAAAATTCTTTCGCGTTCGTCAATAATGGAGCGCATATTTCTTGTTTGCAATTCAACCTCTGCCGCAAGATTTGCGGTAAGCTGACGGTTGCGGCGTTCGGATAATATAAATTCTCGGAAACCGATTACAAGAATAACTCCGAGCATCATTAAGGACAGCCACATAAAAGGACTGTATAGTACGTTCGTGCTTTCGTAAAAAGAGAACATTGCATAACCCGCAAGGACAACTGATAAAGCGTTGTTGATACACAAGTCAAAGCGTTTTCCGCGCAAAATTTCAATAATGGAAAAGCCAAGAATGACAAGACTTGTGATTACGCCGATAATTTGATATGCAAGCGTAATGGCTTCTGAGTTTGCAATATTCACAAGCGGAACGGAGAAAGCAAGTCCCATATAAACAAGCGACAAAGCGATAGCGGTATATTTCACGGGAATTTTTGCAAAGAATTTAGGCAAGGTAAAACCTGCGCCAAGCAGGAATATACCGACAGCCGCAGAGCGAACAGCTAACCATAAATATGGTGAATTAGTCGCTCCGACAAGTGAAATTGAGGCATACACAAAGGTTATAATACCTGCGGCAAAAACAAGTTGAGGAACAAACGCGGTTGCACGCTTCAAAATACAAACGAATACGAAAATAAAGAAAGTAATGAGAGCCAAAAGACCTGTAATCAATTTGAAATTGCTGCCGCCGTCAACAATAGCACGCACGTCTTCATCAATACCGATAATAGGAGTTCCGACAAATCCGACCTGTTTTCCTTCTTCGGCTTCATAGTGAATGGTGACGATACAACCGTTTTGAATTGGATTTTCACTCCAAGCTCTGTTTGATACAATCAACGGAATATCAAGAAAAATACCTTCCGTTCCGTCTGCGTGGACCACCGTTTCATCATAAGCGAGCTCTTGATCCGTCGTTGCATATTTCACGGAATCAAAGCCCGTCAGCGTTCCCATAGAAGCTTCGTGTTGCACACGAACGAATACGTTGCAGGCTGAAAGCATAGGCGGCAGATACATCGTAAGGTGCAACCGTTCATCATCACCTATGTATTCGGCATAGGGGGCAAGATCTTCTTCCCACGTTCCGTTTGCGGGATTGATACC
>JAFQRL010000009.1 GCA_017410065.1 Clostridia bacterium
GAGAGCATTAAGCAGTTATGATTGCCCAAAGGGCAAGTTATGAGTTATGAGATGCTTCGCATCGTTATAAGATTTTCGAATGTCGAAAAGGCAAAAAGCCTTTTCGCGGCTGATTTTTCAGCCGTTGCAAAAAGCAAAAAACTGCTTTTTGCTTCTATATCATTGCAACAGAAATCGACAAATTTCTTTTTGAAATTTGTTAGCAAATCATAGATTTGCAGTCGAAATTCTCGAATTTCGACTTTCGATTGTCGTTATGAGCGGCAAGCCGCGTTTTGGCTAGTTTAGGGCAATCATATCCAAACGTTCGCATAGCGAACTCATAACTTTTGCCGGTAGCAAAATCTAAACGTTTGGCGAAGCCGAATTTATAACTGAAAAATTAAAAACCGAAGCAAGAACGTAAAGTGAAATTGATATGCACTCCAAAAAAGTCTAAACTTTTGGGTTCACTTCAATTCTCGTTTTACTCCTGCTTCGTTTTTTTGTTTTTGTGTGCGGTCGTATTTTGAGTTATTTCAAGGCAGAAATTTTGCGGCTTGGCAGGCTGTTGAAAAAATGCACAAATTGTTAATGAGATTACTATATATAGTGACGAAAATTAAATTGTGGCACAATATTTTGTATTTACCCATTGACTTTATGAATAAAATGTGATATCATATAAAGGCACCGACAAGGTACGCAAAAAGAAAAATCGGAACCGCCCTTCAGGGGGTGGTTTTGCCTGTCTTAACAGGCTTTCTCAAATGTGCTACCGCGGCTTCTGCAAGCTCATCTCTCTGCCTTTTGCGCCAAGGCTTTGTTGATCTTCATCAAGGTTTTTGTAAAGTGGCGAAAAGCGGCGACCCTTTATCGCTTTTGCTTTTTATTGAGTGTTGAAAAGCTTGCTTTCGGGGAGCTTTCGGCGGTGTGCCA
Organism: Clostridia bacterium; assembly: GCA_017410065.1. GTDB lineage: Bacteria > Bacillota > Clostridia > Oscillospirales > CAG-272 > UBA1740. The sequence goes on from JAFQRL010000009.1 coordinate 919, forward strand.
AAAATGCTTATATTTTTATCGGATCTGCACAGACGGATGGGCAAATGAGCCCGATTTCGCCTGGGCGATTTTCTTTACCCTTTTTGCCAAAAAGCAGGCTGATCCTGCGGCGATTTTCGCAAAATTTTCGCTTGAAAGTCCCCGTGGAATCTGAATGTTTGGAGTTTTCAACATCACTTGTTAACCTTGAAAAAACGGCGATTCCACACACCCATATTTCTCGGTTTTCGGAAGGATTCTTGAGAATTTTTATCTTGGCAAAAAATATTTTGAAAAATTTTCGCAGAGCCGATCAATATCAAAAAAAGAAAAAGGAGACTTAAAATGTATACCGTACTTAAAAGAGACGGCAAGGTTGTTGACTTTGACATTAACAAGATATCTGACGCGATAACTATGGCGTTCGACGCACAGGAGAGGAACTACAACAGAAATATCATAGATTTTCTTGCCCTTAAGGTAACGGCTGATTTCGAGCCCAAGATCAAGGACGGACATATCGCGGTTGAGGATATCCAGGATAGCGTTGAGTCGGTGCTCGTTCAGGCGGGCTATGCCGACGTTGCAAAGGCTTATATTCTGTATAGGCGCCAGAGAGAAAAGCTCCGTAATATGAAGTCCACAGTTCTTGACTACAAGGCAACCGTGGATAACTACGTTAAGGTTGCAGACTGGAGAGTTAAGGAAAACTCCACCGTCACCTATTCTGTTGGAGGTCTTATCCTTAATAACTCGGGCGCTATCACCGCAAACTATTGGCTTTCCGAGATCTACGACGACGAGATCGCAAAGGCTCACAGAAATGCGGATATTCATATTCACGACCTTTCTATGCTCACAGGCTATTGCGCAGGCTGGTCCTTGAAGCAGCTTATTCAGGAGGGTCTCGGCGGTGTTACGGGCAAGATCACCTCTGCTCCCGCCTCCCATCTTGCAACTCTTTGCAACCAGATGGTAAACTTCCTCGGCATTATGCAGAATGAGTGGGCAGGCGCGCAGGCGTTCTCCTCCTTCGATACCTATCTTGCACCCTTCGTTAAGGTTGATAACCTTACCTACGATCAGGTTAAAAAGTGCATTGAGTCCTTTATTTACGGCGTGAACACCCCCTCCCGTTGGGGTACTCAGGCTCCCTTCTCAAACATTACTCTTGACTGGACAGTTCCCGCGGACCTTGCAGAGCTTCCCGCTATCGTTGGCGGTCGTGAGATGGACTTTAAGTATAAGGATTGCAAGGCAGAGATGGATATGGTAAACCGCGCCTTCATCGAGACTATGATCGAGGGCGACGCAAACGGCAGAGGCTTCCAGTATCCCATTCCCACCTACTCCATCACCCGCAACTTCGACTGGTCCGAAACAGAGAACAACAAGCTTCTCTTTGAGATGACCTCCAAGTACGGAACACCCTATTTCTCCAACTACATCAACTCCGATATGGAGCCCTCCGACGTGCGCTCTATGTGCTGCCGTCTCCGCCTTGACCTTCGTGAGCTTCGCAAGAAGTCTGGCGGCTTCTTCGGCTCGGGTGAGTCCACAGGCTCTGTTGGCGTTGTTACCATCAATATGCCCAGAATTGCATATCTTTCGGCAGACGAGGAGGAGTTCTTCCACCGCCTTGACCGTATGATGGATATTTCCGCAAGATCTCTTAAGATCAAGAGGACTGTTATCACAAAGCTTCTTGACGAGGGTCTTTACCCCTACACCAAGCGTTATCTCGGCACCTTTGCAAACCACTTCTCAACCATCGGTCTCGTTGGTATGAACGAGGTTGGTCTTAACGCAAAGTGGCTCGGCAAGGATATGACAGACAAGGCGACCCAGGAGTTCACCAAGAAGGTGCTCAACCATATGAGAGAGCGTCTCTCCGATTATCAGGAGACCTACGGCGATCTTTATAACCTTGAGGCAACTCCCGCAGAGTCCACAAGCTACCGCCTTGCAAAGCACGACCTTCGCCGCTATCCCTCCATCATCACCGCCTCCGATAAGACGAAGAACGAGACTCCCTACTACACCAACTCCTCTCATCTTCCCGTTGGCTACACCGACGATATCTTTGCGGCTCTTGATATTCAGGACGAGCTCCAGACCCTCTACACCTCGGGCACGGTATTCCACGCCTTCCTTGGCGAGAAGCTGCCCTCCTGGAAGTCTGCGGCGACCCTTATCCGCACCATCGCGGAGAACTACAAGCTTCCTTATTACACCCTCTCTCCCACCTACTCGGTATGTAAGAACCACGGCTACCTTGCGGGCGAGGTTTATTCCTGCCCTCACTGCGGTGAGAAGACCGAGGTTTACAGCCGTATAACAGGCTACTATCGCCCTGTTCAGAACTGGAACGACGGTAAGGCACAGGAGTATAAGGACAGAGTGGTTTACTCTCCCTCTCACTTCGGTGATAAGCAGCCCGTTCTCGGCGATATGCCCTATGCGGCAGACGAGGCAGAGGTTGGCTCCACTGCGGGCGTTGAGAAGCTTATTCTCTTTACCACCAAGACCTGCCCCAAGTGCCGCATGGCAAAGACCTTCCTTGAAAAAGCGGGCATAGAGTACGAGACCGTTCTTGCAGACGAAAACGTAGATCTCACCACCAAGTACGGTGTCCGTGAGGCACCCACCCTTATTATTTTGGCAGAGGACGGAAGCTTTGAAAAGGTTTCCAATCCGTCGAATATTAAGGCGTTCTGCGACAAGACTATTTCTACTCGGTAATCTTTTGATTATATTCCGCCCTCTCTCCCGCTCGCCGTAGGTAACTACGCCTTCGGGTCGAGAAGACGAAATCTAATTCAAAATCTTACTCGAGTAGGTAGCTCGGTAATCTTTGGGTTATATTGCGCCCTCTCCCGCTCGCCGTAGGTAACTACGCCTTCGGGTTGAGAAGACAAAATCTAATTCAAAATCTTACTCGAGTAGGTAGCTCGGTAATCTTTTGGATATCTTAAAATAAAAAACAGGTTCGGCGGTTATTCGTTGCCTTGAATAGCCGCCGAACTATTGAATTGCCAAAGCGGGGGTGCGATCTTGGTTTTGGCAAAGATCAAGCTTGAACTTTGGATAAAATTCTTTTTAAGGAAGCGGTATATTCCTTTTTAATATCGGAGAATTAAAAAATGTATGATATAATAATCATCGGCGCGGGGCCTGCGGGCTTGACGGCGGCGATCTATGCGAGGAGGGCGGAGAAGAGTGTTCTCATAATTGAGAAGGACACCTTCGGCGGACAGATCACCCACTCGCCGAGAGTTGAAAATTACCCGGGCTTTCTTGCCATCAGCGGCAACGAGCTTGCCGACAAGCTGATCGAGCAGGCGATGGAGCAGGGGGCTGAAATAGAGCTTGACACCGTGACGGGTCTTAAGGGCACGGCGGGCGAGTACGTTGTTATGTGCGGCAGCCGAGAGTATCTTGCAAAGGCTGTGATAATTGCCACGGGCTCGCGCCACAGGACTCTTGGTCTTGCCAATGAGGAGCGATTTATCGGAGAGGGCATCTCCTATTGCGCGGTTTGCGACGGCGCGTTTTACAGGGGCAAGAGAGTTGCGGTTATCGGCGGCGGAAATTCCGCGCTGGTTGATGCAGTTATGCTTTCGGAGAACTGCGAGAGCGTGGTGATCGTGCAAAATCTTGAATTTCTCACAGGCGAGCCACGTCTTCGGAGGATACTTGAGGAGCGTGAGAACGTTCAGATCATCTATTCCTCTGTCGTTAAGAGAATTGTTGCGGACGGCACGGAGATGCGCGGCATAGTAATTGCCGATGCAAACACGGGCGCGGAGTCCGAGCTTTTAGTTGACGGTATGTTTGTGGCTATCGGTCAGGTGCCCGAGAACGAGCCCTTTGAGGAGGTCATCAGGCTGAACGACTACGGCTACATCGTTTCGGGCGAGGCTTGCGTTCCCGAGCGCGCCGAGGAGGGCGAGGTAGACACTCGCGGTATATTTGCCGCAGGCGACTGCCGCACGAAGACGGTTCGCCAGGTAACGACCGCTACCGCGGATGGAGCCACCTCAGCCCTTGCCGCTTGCCGATTTATCGATTCGCTTTTGGGCGACCTGCGATAAAGCAGGTGCGCCAAGGTATAGTGTGTTATACTTTGTATTTCGGGTGGTAATAGGTGAAGTTTTCACTAACGTGAAAGTGAAGTTGCACCGCGAACCCCCAAAGCTTATGCTTCGCTTCGGGGAACCCCGTTTCAGTGAAGTTTGTGCTTCGCACAAGTGAAGTTAAGTTTGCCCATCACTTCGCCGTCTGGCGAAACTTCACTCACGAAGTGAACTTCACTATCAAAGATAACTTCACTTGCCCAAAGGGCAAACTTAGTTGGGGCACCTGCGATAGAGCAGGTGCCCCAAGGTATGTGAAAAGGAGTACAGGAAAAATTACCCGTACTCCTTTTGTTGTATTTGCGGTTGGTAAAATCTGCTTTTTGTTTCCAAAGCTGCTTTGGCGTTCTGCTTTACTTGTGCTTTCCTGCCGAAAAATCATTTATCGGGCTGGGTCCAGCCGTCGGGATCGTAGTATCCGCCCTCACCGCCAACAGGGGGGATGGGGCTATCCGAGCCGTTATAGGTGAACTTTGCGTATACCTTAACGTCGATAGAGCTTGTGAAGGGAGTCTCGATGAAGTAGTCCTTGGTGAAGGGCTTCTTCCATACTCCGCTATCCCAGAACCAGCCGTCGAAGGTGTAGCCGCTCTTGAAGGGATCGGTGGGGAGAGTTACCTCGCTTTTGCCGTCGGTCTTTACCGATGCGACCTCAACGCCGTCAACCATAAATTTGATATTATAGGTGCCGTCACCTGTGGGCTCGTCCTCGCCGCAGGCAAAGAGCGAGAGGGGAACCATAACGAGCACCAAAAGAAGCATAATAAGCTTTTTCATAATTTACCTCTGAAATAATGTTGTTATTATATTTTACCATACTATGGAAGATTAGTCAAGCGGTTATTGAAATAACTCATAAATGCTACCCGAGCATTAAGCCAAGCTCTTAAGGGTTTCCATAACGTATTCTGCGTATTCTGCGCAGGTTGCGCCGCCTGGGCGACCTGTGATTTGCAGCTTCTTTTCCTCGAAGGAGCAGATATCAAGAGCGCGCTCAAGCTTATCGGCTCTGTCCTGATAGCCGATGTGGGAGAGGAGCATTACTGCGGCACGGAGCATTGAGCAGGGGTCTGCATAGATGTCTCTGCCCTCCTTGACCATTCTGGGTGCGGAGCCGTGGATAGCCTCAAACATTGCGTACTTCTTACCGATATTCGCGCAGCCCGCGGTGCCAACGCCGCCCTGGAATTCTGCCGCTTCGTCGGAGATGATGTCGCCGTAGAGGTTGGGAAGAAGGAGTATCTGGAAATCTGCGCGGCGATTCTTATCAACGAGCTTTGCCGTCATAATATCTGCATACCATTCGTCGGTCGTGATCTCGGGATAAAGCTCGGCTACCTTATGGCAGTCCTCAAGGAAGTTGCCGTCTGTGGTCTTGATGATGTTCGCCTTGGTGACAAGGGAAACGCGGGTGCGCTTATTCTTCCTTGCGTAGTCGTATGCGATCCTTGCAATTCTGTCGGAGCCCTGCTTTGTGGTGACGGTGAAGTCAACGGCGAGGTCCTCGGTTACGTTGAAGCCCGATGAGCCGACTGCGTAGCCGCCCTCGGTGTTCTCACGGAAGATGCACCAGTTGATGCCCTCCTCGGGAACCTTAACGGGACGAATATTTGCAAAGAGATCGAGAGCCTTTCTCATTGCAACGTTTGCAGATTCGATATTGGGCATACCCGAGCCCTTCTGGGGCGTTGTTGTGGGACCCTTGAGAATAATGTGGCAGGACTTGAGAGCCGCCATAACGTCGTCGGGAATAGCCTTGCCGTGAGCAATTCTGTTTTCGATGGTGAGGCCGTCGATCGTAACGAACTCAACCTTGCCCGACTCAACGAGGTCGGAGAGCATAAATTCAAGAACTCTTGCCGCCTCCTTGGTGATGATGGGGCCGATGCCGTCGCCGCCGCAAACTCCGATCCTGATGGTCTTAAGAGCCGCGTAGTCAGTGAAGTCGCCCTGAGACTTCATATCCTCAACCCTTGCAAGCTGTGCTTCAAGAATTTTTCTGAATTTTTCGCAGGCGAGATCAAGATTTTCTTTGTAGTTTTCCATAATATTTTCCTTTGTTTTGTAAATAATTATTTGCAAAAATTAGTTTTTTGTTATTTATAATTAACTGTGAATGCTCGCTGATAGGTGATGTATGCGTGGTATTTAAGCGGAAGCCTTTCCTCCTCAAGCTCTGGAATAGCAGAGATTCTTCCCGAAATATAATCCTCAATATATTCGATGGCGCGCTCGCATCTTGCTATCATACCGCCGTAACGGACGTCCATATTCTGCCAGCCGAAGACCTTATTATCCCGCATCCACGAGAAGCGGTGAAGATCGTATACTCTGCGGCATTTTTCGATGAGAGCGGGGAAATGAACCCTTGCCATATCCGCAAGGGAATCCTTATCGTTTGCCCGATAGAGCTTTGAGAGCCTTTCCGCGATATAGGTCTTTTCGTGGAGAAAATCCATAACCGCATAGGCGTAGTCGTAGAGATACGCCCATTTTCCTGTGTGGCTGCCCTCGTAGACCTTCTTTGCCAGAGCATAGTGCTCGCTTCTCGGTCTTTGCCATAGCTCGTAATCGTATATGCCCGAAAGCACGTCCTGCCAGAAAAGGGATTTGCCGAGGAACCGCTCGTCTCTGTGGTTTATCTCGGGGTCGTTTTCGAAATCCATATGGTAGTAGGAGAGCTTATAAAAGAGGTCGTAGTCTCCGCCTGTTGCGGCTTCAAATCTTTCCTTCAGTCGCTCGTCTGTGATATCGGGGTCGTAGCAAAGCTCGGCGAAATATGATAGCGAGAAGAGGGCGGTGAAATATCCGCACTCGGCGTTGTCGTTTTCCCATACCGTGAGCATAGCCTCGCGCACACCCTTTTCGCGGCAAGCGCAAAGCGAATGGCGGTTGGACTTCATCATCATATTATATTCGGGGAAATGACCCGCCCAGCTCCAGGCACCCGTGGCAAACATAATGGGTCTGCACAGGGCTTTATGCTTATCAAGCATATAGTAATCGAGCTGTGGGTCCTCGGACTCGCCGTAATACCAGAACACCATCTGCATATTCTCGGGGATGAGCTTTTTCGTTTCCTCGGGAATGACGGTCCGCTCGTCGTAATAATCCTGACGGCTTGCCGAATGTACCCTGAAATACATATCCGACCACATCATAGGCGTGAGCCCGTATTTGTTGATGACCTCCATCAGCTCGGACATATATTCGTTAAATAGATCGAAGGAGGGGACGTAGCCGTTTTTATCCATAAAGGCACCGCGACCCATATCGTGTGCCTCGTCCATTCCTATATGTATCTTGCGCGAGCGGAAGAGAGAAGCCACCGTTCCGATCCACTTATCAAGGAATTTCTTCGTTTCCTCGCTTCTTGCCATAAGCACCGTGGGGGTGTCCTTGATCTTCGAAGCCTCGGGCCAGATAAGATATCTTTCCATATGGCCGTAGCACTCAATACAAGGAACGAGCTCGATGCCGAAGGAGTATGCGTAGTCGTCTATCTCGCGTATTTCTGCGTGGGTGTAGCCACCGCGCATATAGCCGAAATAGGGAAGACCCTCGATCTTTATTGTGTCCTCGGTGTAGAGCATCATCATACCGTAGCCCATAATGGCGAAGTATTCGATAAGCTCCTTTGCGGTTTCGACTGTGGGAACGGCGCATCTGGAGGCATCTATCATAGCGGAGACCGTTTCAAAATGCCCGTCCTCGGTGATATCAAGGCAAGCCTTGCCCGCCTTCAGAGCCTCGCAAAGCAAGCCGAGCTCTCTGAAAAGCTGATGCTTTTTTCTGAAATAGAGGGTCGCCTCTCCGTCTTTAAGGCAAACGCCGATGCGATCGCCGCACTCTGCGGACACTCTCGTGCCGCCGTCGGATATCTCAAAGCCGAGCTTTTCGGAGAGAGCCTTTATGGCGGGTATATATTCCGCATCAATATTGAAGTTAAGCTTTGTTTTGGTGTTGAATTTATGCTTCATAGCAGCTTTCCTTTTCGGTTTGATTTGAAATCCGATATTCAAAGAACATCGCAATATATAATCATTATAACGACAATCGAAAGTCGAAATTCTAGAATTTCGACTGCAAATCTATGATTTGCTAACAAATTTCGGAAGGAAATTTGTCGATTTCTGTTGCAATGATATAGAAGCAAAAAGCAGTTTTTTGCTTTTTGCAACGGCTGAAAAATCAGCCGCGAAAAGGCTTTTTGCCTTTTCGACATTCTATAATCATTATACCGATTATATCATATACGAAAGGAAATTTCAAGCGGTGAGCGGGGCTTTCGGGGTGAAAGGATATCACCCCATTTGCCTTGCACGGCTTTGAGTGCCGCCCGAGAGAAGGAATTTCTTCCACCGCCCGAGAGTGTGTTTTCGGTGGGCTATCAGCCCTTTTGCTTTGTGTAATTGAGGGTGCCGCCTGCGAGGAGTATCTCTCTCTGACGGGCGGAGAGGGTGAGCACAAGGGGAACTCTTGCGCCGTTGGTTTTATCAACGAGTGTGGCACTGTCCTTGCCGCGGATCGCCTCGGCAAAGCCCTCGATGGCGATATCGTCGCCCTCGGAGATCTTATCGTAGTCATCCTCGTTTGCAAGAGTCATAGGAACGATACCGAAGTTTATAAGGTTTGCCATATGAATTCTCGCAAAGGACTTTGAGATCACCGCCTTGATGCCGAGATAGAGAGGAACGAGAGCCGCGTGCTCGCGGGAGGAGCCCTGGCCGTAGTTTGCGCCGCCGAGGATCACTCCGCCGCCCTCACGTCTTGCGCGCTCGGGGAAGTCCTTATCGCAAACGGTGAAGCAATACTCGGAGAGCTTCGGTACGTTTGAGCGGTACGGAAGGATCTTTGCGCCTGCGGGCATAATGTGGTCTGTGGTGATATTGTCTCCAACCTTAAGAATGAGCTTGCAGGAGAGATCCTCTGCGGGAGCCTCGCCCTTGGGAATGGGCTTGATGTTAGGTCCGCGCTCGACGGTGAGGCTCTTTGCCTCCTCGGGACTTGCGGGAAGCTCGATAAGGTTATCGTTAACTGTGAATTTCTCGGGGAGAGCTACCTCGGGTGCCTTGCCGAGAGTGGTGGGGTCTGTGAAAACGCCTGCGATGGCGGATGCCGCCGCTACCTCGGGGGAAACGAGATATACGCTTGCATCTGCGGTGCCAGAGCGAGCGAGGAAGTTACGGTTGAAGGTTCTGAGGCTCACGCCTGCGGACTTGGGGGAGAAGCCCATACCGATGCAAGGACCGCAAGCACATTCAAGTATTCTAGCGCCCGCCGCGATCATATCCGCAAGTGCTCCGCACTCGGCAAGCATAGTGTATACCTGCTTTGAGCCGGGGGAGATGGAGAGGGAAACGTCGGGGTGAACGGTCTTGCCCTTAAGCATCTTTGCCACGGTGAGCATATCCGCAAGGGAGGAGTTGGTGCAGGAGCCGATACATACCTGATCTATCTTCATACCCGCAAGGTCCGATACCGATTTAACGTTGTCGGGGCTATGGGGGCAAGCGGCGAGGGGACGGAGTGCGGAAAGGTCGACGGTGTAACATTCGTCGTATACCGCGTCCGCATCGGGTGCGAGGGGCTTGAAGGCATCCTCTCTGCCCTGCGCGCGAAGGAAGGCGAGGGTCGCATCGTCCGAGGGGAAGATGGAGCTGGTTGCGCCAAGCTCTGCGCCCATATTGGTGATGGTGGCACGCTGGGGAACCGAGAGAGATCTCACGCCCTCGCCCGCGTACTCGATAACTGCGCCAACGCCGCCCTTAACGCCGAGCTGACGGAGTACCTCAAGGATAACGTCCTTTGCTCCGACGTAGTCGGAGAGCTTGCCGACAAGCTCGACCTTGATATTCTTCGGCATAGTGATGTAGTATGCGCCGCCGCCCATTGCAACGGCTACGTCAAGTCCGCCTGCTCCCATACCGAGCATACCGATGCCGCCCGCGGTGGGAGTGTGGCTATCCGAGCCGATAAGGGTCTTGCCAGGTGCGCCGAAGCGTTCAAGATGCACCTGATGGCAGATGCCGTTGCCCGGACGGGAAAATCTTACGCCGTGCTTTTTCGCAACCGTTTGAATATATCTGTGGTCGTCTGCGTTTTCGAAGCCCGACTGAAGTGTGTTGTGGTCTATGTATGCCACGGAAAGCTCGGTCTTAACTCGCTCGATCTCCATAGCCTCAAGCTGAAGATAAGCCATCGTGCCCGTTGCATCCTGGGTGAGAGTCTGATCTATGCGAAGTCCGATCTCACAGCCTGCCTTCATCTCGCCCGAGAGAAGGTGATCCTTAATGATTTTTTGTACTATCGTGTATCCCATTTCTTTTTCCTCAAAGGTGGTTTATAAAATATTTTTATAATAATAAATGTAACCGTTTTTTTGCCGTTTTGGTTGGGCTTTTGCCCGACCCACTGACGTTTTGCACTCGTTAGCCCTCTGCCGCGGTGACGGCGAGAAGATTATTGAGAGCCGCGCCGATATGCTTGACGGCAAGCTCCTCCGCAAGGGCGGAGTTTTGAGCCTTGATCGCCGCAAGGATCTCCTTGTGCTCCTCCACAGACCTCTTAAGCCTTTCGGGAACCGAAAGAGACATCTTGCGGTAGGAGCGGATGTTTCTGTGAAGCTCGGTGAGTATCTTGCAAAGATGCCTGTTTCCCGAGGACTTATAAATAAGATTATGGAAGTCGGAATCAAGCTCCTTTAAGTGGTCGGGGTCGTTCTTCTGGAGATAGAACTCCGAGAGCTCAACCGACTCGGAAAGCTTTTCAAGAGCCTCGTCGGTGATGCGCTTTGCGGCGAGAGACGCGGCAATTCCTTCAAGCCTCATTCGGATATCGTATATCTCGATGAGGTCGTCGGGACCCACACCAACGACTACCGCACCCTTATTGGGCACCACCTCAACGAGCCCCTCCTCCGCAAGCGCGTGGATGGCGGCTCTGAGGGGCGTGCGGCTGACGCCGAGACGCTCGGCAAGGGCGATCTCCGTGAGAGTGTCTCCCTTTTTAAGTGTGCCGCTCAGTATTTCTTCTTCAAGCTTCAGAAATACAGACTGACCCTTGGATTTGATGTTTTTGTCAACAATCATTTACATTTCCCCCTTATTTAAGGCGTGGATAATAAAAGCTGATGATCTGCTCAAGCTCCTCGTCGCCCATAAGAGTGGTTCTTCCGTCTGCGTAAAGACGGTCGATCTCCTCCTTTACCTTAAGGACTATGGGATCCTGCTTTGTGAATGCCTTGCCCTCTATGCGCTCATAGTGCTTGTTCATCCAATATGCGATTCCCGCAAGACCCGAGGTGTTGGAGATTGCGACCTCCGCAGGTCTGCCGAGGATCTTCTCTGTGTTGAAAATGTTGTATATCTCCGCATCCTTCATAAGACCGTCTGCGTGAATGCCCGCTCTCGTGAGGTTGAAGGCGGAGCCGACGAAGGGAGTCATAGGAGGGATCTCGTAGCTGAGCTCGTTTTTGAAGAACTCGGCGATCTCGGTGATAACGGTGGTGTCCATTCCGTCGAGAGTGCCGCGAAGGCCCGCGTACTCCATAACCATTGCCTCAAGGGGAATGTTACCCGTGCGCTCGCCGATACCGAGAAGCGAGCAGTTGACGCTTGACGCGCCGTAGAGCCAGGCGTTTGTTGCGTTGGTTACGCCGTGGTAGAAATCGTTGTGACCGTGCCACTCAAGCATATCCGAGGATACGTCCGCATAGTGGTGCAGACCGTAAACGATACCCGGAACAGACCTGGGAAGTGCCGCACCGGGGTAGGATACGCCGTAGCCCATAGTGTCGCACATTCTGATCTTAACGGGTATCTTTGCCTCGTGGGCAAGCTCGTTGAGCTCGTTTACGAAGGGAACGACGAAGCCGTAAAAATCGGCTCTTGTGATATCCTCAAGATGGCATCTTGGGCGAATACCTGCGGCAAATGCGTTTTTAACAACGCCGAGGTAATGGTCGAGAGCCTCTTTTCTTGAAAGACCCAGCTTTTTGAAGATGTGGTAATCCGAGCAGGAGACAAGGATACCCGTCTCCTTGATGCCGATGTCGCGAACGAGGGCGAAATCCTCCTTCTTCGCTCTTATCCAGGTCGTTACCTCGGGGAACTCGTAGCCGAGAGCCATACAGCGCTCAACCGCCTCGCGGTCCTTTTTGGTGTAGACGAAGAACTCCGACTGACGGATAAGACCCTTGGGGCCGCCGAGGCGGTGAAGCATTTTATAAAGAGTCTCTATCTGCTCTGCGGTGTAGGGTGCTCGGGACTGCTGTCCGTCGCGGAAGGTGGTGTCTGTGATCCAGATCTCGTCGGGCATTGCGAGGGGTACTCGGCGATGGTTGAAGGCAACCTTGGGAATCTCATCGTAGGGGTAAACCTCACGATAGAGGTTAGGCTCGTCAACATCCTGGAGAGAATATTTATATTGCGACTGCTCAAGGAGATTGGAATGCTTATTCTTTACAATCATTTTTCTGTTTCCTTTCCGAATATTTCCAATTGTATTCTTGTATACAATTTGTTTTACACTATTATTATATATAAAATAATCTATCTTGTCAATATAATTTTTTAAAAATTAATATGTTTTTATAATAAAGTAGTGGGATATATAATATATTTCTAGTAAATATAGCATAGGATTTTGCGCCGCGGAGCATATTCGGAGCCTGCCTTGGGCAGGAGAAAAACGATTTTAAAATTGGTTTTTTACAAATTTTTGGTAATTATTGTTGAAAATATATAAAATTAGCGAGAAAAGTGATGCATAATTCACTATTTTTTAATAATTTCGAAAAAAACGGGAAAAAATTTTTCTCAAATACTTGACTTTGGTGCTCAACTGTGCTATAATTTGCTATGTAACTTCGTGTTACATTCTGCCCTTTTCGGTCCTGTTCTGTTGAATAGGGTCGGTGAGCGGACTACTTATTTGAAAATATTCAGAAAGGAGTATTATCATGGGAAAGGGTCTTTCTAGTGCTGGTTTCGCTTGTGCTCTCCTTGGACTTATCTTCGGTTTCGTAGGTATGTTCGTATGGTTCCTTGCTCTCCTTGCACTTCCTCTTGCAATTGCAGGTCTTATTCTCTCCGTTATCGGCGGTAAGAAGATTAAGGCAGCTGGTGAGTCCTTCGGTCTTGCAACCGCAGGTCTTGTTATCGGCATCATCGCTACTGTATTCTCCGGAATTACATTCTTCACTTGCGGTGTTTGCGGTCTTTGCATCGTTTGTAAGGGCGCTGACGTTGTCAACGATCTTGCTAATATGTGATAGTGCAATAAATAAAGGGAGCTGTCTGCTGAGTTATTTGTGGGCAACTCCTTTTATTTTGCAAAAAGAAAAAAGATTGCAAAAACAAAGTATCTGATAAAAATAACTTTTACAAAAGAAGAGATATATTATGGTTTGGACAATTTTTGGCCGCGAGGTACCTCTTTACGGAGTGATGTTCGTTCTCGGAATCGGCGTTGCGGCGGTCGTTGCGGCACTTATTAAGAAAAATCGCGGAATAGACGCATTTGATCTCGTTGGCTCTGCGGTATACACCATCATACTTGCTATGGTTGGCGCAAAGCTTCTCTTTATCCTCACCTCGATGGACTACGTTATATACGTTTTCCAGGCAGAGGGTCTCACCTTTATCGATAAGATATACAGCCTTATGCAGGGCGGCTTTGTGTTCTACGGCGGTCTGATCGGCGGCTTCTTCGGACTTCTTATTTACGTAAAGCAGTTTAAGATGAAGCTCTTTGATTTTCTTGATCTCTACGCCGTGGTCCTTCCTCTCGGACACGCCTTCGGCAGAATCGGTTGCTTCCTTGGCGGCTGCTGCTACGGTATCCCCTACGACGGCTTCCTTTCTTATACCTACGAATATTCCTCCGATCTTTATACACCCATCGGCGTGCCTCTTTTCCCCGTTCAGCTGGTTGAGGCGACCTGCCTGTTCCTTATTTTCGCAGGCCTGATGTTCGTGTATTTCAAGGTTGATAAAAATAAGCATCTTCCCGTATTCGTTTATGCGGCGTCATATTGCGTTGTTCGCTTCGTGCTTGAATTCCTCCGCGGAGATAAGGAGAGAGGCGTTGCCCTTCTTTCCACCTCCCAGTGGATAAGCCTTGCCATAGCACTCTTTGCGGCAGGCTATATCGTATACACGAAATTCATAAAGAAGCCCGCGCCCGCAGAGGCGGCTTCCGATGAGGCTCCCGCCGCCGAGGCAGAGCCCGCCGAGGAAAAAACCGAGGAGTAAAACCGAAAATAATAAAGCGATGCAAGCTTGAAACCTAAGCTTGCATCGCTTTATTTTTATTTGAATATGTAAATAAATATTTGCAAAAACGACTTTTTAAATATGATCTTCCGATTTTTGTGTTTTCCGAGTCTTCGGAAAATTTGGCTTTGGATGTGCGATCAATTAACGAAGCCGATCTTTCTGCGGACCTTGGACATAGTTTTTCTTGCGTAGTACGCAGCTTCGTCAGCTCCTGCCTTCATAACTGCTTCAAGGTGAGCCTTATCCGCCATAAGGCGAGCGAACTCGTCTCTTACTGCGGCGAGACCGTCTGCGCAAGCCTCACCGACGGCAAGCTTGAAATCGCCGTAGCCGCGACCTGCGAACTCGCGCTCGACCTCCTCGACCGTTTTGCCTGTGAAGGCGCGATAGATGGTGATGAGATTTGATACGCCCGGCTTTTCCTCGGAGAATCTTACCTCTGCCTCGGAGTCTGTGACAGCCTTTTTGAACTTGCGGATTATATCGTCCTTGGAATCAAGGATATAAACGACTGCATTCTGGTTTGTATCCGACTTTGACATCTTTGAGGTGGGCTCGGCGAGAGACATTATCTTCATCGTGTCCTGTGGGATATAGCCCTCGGGGATAGCGAAGGTATTGCCGTATACCTGATTAAAGCGGTTTGCGATATCTCTTGCAAGCTCAAGGTGCTGCTTCTGATCTATGCCCACGGGGACAAGGTCGGTTTGATAAAGAAGGATATCCGACGCCATAAGGGTGGGGTAGGTGAAAAGACCTGCGTTGATATTTTCGGAGTGCTTCGCGCTCTTATCCTTGAACTGGGTCATTCGGGAGAGCTCGCCGAACATCGTGTAGCAATCCAGCATCCAGCCGAGCTCTGCGTGAGCGGGCACGTGGGACTGAACGAAAAGGGTGTTTTTCTGCTCGTCAAGACCGCAAGCCATATAGAGGGCGAGGGTCTCGTAGGTTCTGCGACGAAGCTCTGCGGGCACCTGACGGACGGTGATGGCGTGAAGGTCGACCACGCAATAGAAGGTTTTATACTCCTCGGAGAAGCGGGAGAAATTCTTTATCGCGCCGAGGTAATTTCCGATGGTGAGGTTTCCCGAGGGCTGAACTCCCGAGAAAACGACTTTTTTATCTCCAAGCATTTTTAATGCTCCTTTCGATTTGACAGCCTGGCGGGCTTTTTCTTTTACCAAATGATTATACTACTATTGAAGGGATTTGTCAAGAGGGTTAATTTCGGGCGGTGCGTTCGGGTGGTGCACCGATGTTAATTTCGGGCGGTGCGCCGATGCGCTGATTTTATAGGTGCTCCAAAAATAGGCGGTGCGCCGATGTGTTAATTATTATAGGTGCTCCCGAATCGCAGAGCAGCAATGGGGGGTCAGGGGCGGAAGAATTGAGTGAAGGCGCGCTTACCTGCCTTATCCTCCACGCGGACGCGGAAGCCGTCGGGGGCAGCTAACCTGACGGTGACTTCGGTGAGGGGCTTGCCATTCTCGGCGTAGACGGTTTTTGAGCGTCTGCCAAGGGAAAGAACGGTTATTTTTTCGGCGGGAGAGCACTTGACCGTGACGGCGTCTCCCTCCGAGGATACGCTATATATCTCGGGTCCCTCCGAGGTATAGAACTCTCCTTTTTCGAGGGCGGATATGAGGCTTTCGTAGGTGAGGCTATTGGCGAGGAGCATAACGTGGGCGCCGAAGGAATCGTACAGGGGAGAATCGGGGCGGGCGCGGTTATGGTTATCGTCGGCTCCCGTGCAGAATATTTTTTTGCCGTGACGGAGCATCTGGGCAAACACGGCTTCGTCGTCGTTCAAGCCGTCTATCAGGGCACCCGTGTTGAGAATTTCCACAAAATCAAGCCCCTCGTAGCCAAGATAATCGGTGGCATCCTCAAGCGACCAGGTGGGGTGATTATAGCAGACGAGGAAGCCCTGCTCCTTTATCCTTTTCACCATTTCGTTTATGCCCTCTGCGCCGTAGCGTCTTTCGTATTCGCCGTCCCCTCTCACCTTGCCCTCGGCGGGGGGCGTGATAAAGTGGTCGTACACCGAATTATAGCAGGGAGTCAGAGTGTTATGGGGGTCCTTTGAATAGAGGCAAAGGTGGGTCGCCTTCATATGAGGGTGAGTGAGGGTAGAGCCCTCGGGAAATTCCTTTATAGCCAGCTCACAGCCCGTTATGGCAACGAAGCCCTCGTCCGTCAGGTGGGACTGATCTATTATATGCTCGTGGTCGGTGAAGGCGACGGCGGAGTAGCCCCGCTTAAGATAGGACTCCTTTATCTCCTCGGGAGTGAGCTTTCCGTCCGAGAATACCGTGTGGCAATGGAGATTTGCCTTGTATTGATTTTTTTCGCCGTTCAAATAAACCTTCATTTTCCTTGCCCCTCGCATCTTCCTTTTAGAATATTTTATCACTAAATTCGGGAAAAAACAAGTTAGTTCCGAAAAACCGACGTCAATTTTCAGTAAATTTCATAAATTTTCCTTTATCGGTAACAAATTTCTTTCGGTTATTCATACTTTATTTAAAATTATATGCTATAATATTCTAGCACTTTTTATGGGAGGGGCAAGCTGTCTCCTCTCCGAGAAATAAAAGCCACGGAAGGGTCGGGCATCTGCCCGAGAAGGTAATTATAAATGATCAAGGCTGAAAATCTGGTTAAAAGATACGGCGCAAATTACGCTCTCAATGACGTTAGCTTTGAGATAGGCGAGGGCGAGGTGGTAGGTCTGCTTGGTCCGAACGGCGCGGGAAAGAGCACTGCGATGAATATTATCACAGGCTTCCTTTCTTCTACCTCGGGCGCGGCGTACGTGAACGGGATAAATATTCTTGACGATCCCATCGCCGCAAAAAAATTCATCGGCTTCCTCCCCGAGCAGCCGCCCGTTTATCCCGATATGACGGTGGCGGAGTATCTTGATTTCGTTTACGATCTCAAGGGCGTGAAGCTTGAGCGCGAGGAACATATCGCGGAGGTGCTCTCGGTGGTGAAGCTCACCGACGTGAAGGGAAGGCTTATCCGCAATCTCTCCAAGGGATATAAGCAGAGAGTGGGTATCGCACAGGCTCTTATCGGAGACCCGAAGGTGATAATCTTCGACGAGCCCACCGTCGGTCTTGACCCGAAGCAGATTCTAGAGGTGAGAAACCTTATAAGGACTCTCGGCAAAAAGCACACCGTTATTCTTTCAACTCACATTCTTGCCGAGGTGCAGGCTGTGTGCGAAAGAGTTATAATCATCAATAAGGGCAAGATAATTGCAGACGAAAAAACGGACGAGCTCACCCGTACGATTGAGGACGGATATCAGTACGAGGCGAGGATCGTGGGTCCCATCTCCCAGGTCGCATCTGCGCTTAAGAAAATTTCGGGCGTGAGAAGTGCGGCTATCACGGGCGCAAGAGACGGCGAGGCAAACGTATATAACATTGAGTCGGTTGGCTCCTCGGATATCAGGCGCGCTATCTTCACGGTGTGCGCGGAGAACGGCTGGCCGATGATCGGTCTTGCTCCCACAGGCACAGACCTTGAGTCCATATTCATCAGGCTCGTTGACCGCTCGGACAGAAAAGCCGACGGCACCAAGGGCGCAAAGAGAGAGAAGATAAGGAGATAAAGATATGATCGCAATTTTCAAAAGGGAAATGCGCAGCTACTTCACGGGAGTGATAGGATACGTATTCCTTGTTTTATTCCTTGCTATTGCAGGCGTGGTGTTTGCTTATACCACTCTGTTTTCTATGTCTGCGGAGGTAACTCCCTTCTACACCGTTATGCTTATTTTCTCGGCGATAGCACTTCCCATCCTCACGATGAAGTCCTTCTCCGAGGAGCGCAAGATGAAGACCGAGCAGCTTCTGCTCACCTCGCCCGTTTCTATACCCGGTATGGTGATCGGTAAGTTCCTTGCGGCTTTTGCAATGTTTGCCGCGGCTCTTATCTTCTCCTCGCTCTATTTCCTTTTCCTTATACCCTACGCACCCATCAAGGCGGCTCTCCTTATAGGTAACGTGCTTGCGCTGCTGCTCGTTGGAATGACCTTTATTTCCATAGGTCTTTTCGTATCCTCACTCACCGAGAATCAGCTTTCCGCGGCGGTCGGCACTATCGCTATCATCATAGGCTTCCTTGGCATTGGCATACTTTCCTCGCTCTTCCCCGCAAACTATTGGTTCAGATTCGTGCTTGAATCCCTTTCCATTCTTCAGAGATTCCAGAATCTCACCGCGGGCTTCTTTGAGCTTTCATCCTTCGTTTATTATATTTCTATCACCGCCGTGTTCCTTTATCTCACGGTGCGCACCTACGACAGAAGAAGATACAATTGACGCAAAGTCTTGAAAAGGAATGTAAAATATGAATAAATTCAAACAAAAGTTTACATCATTCCTTCGCGGACGGAATTTTGCCTCGGGAGCTATCGTGGCAATAATTATCGCGGCGGTTGTGTTTGTAAACATAATATGCTACACTCTCACAGACGCTCTCGGGCTATATATATATCCCGTGGAGCAGCCTGATTTCTCCATAAGCGAGACCTTTGATAAGCCCTTCGGCGAGGCAGAGGAGCGCGGCGAGAGCGTGTCGGTTACGTTCTGTATGGAGGAGAGCGACCTTAAGGCACATTCAACGGGCGCGTACGTTTACGAGACGGCAAAGCGCTTCGTCCAAAGGTACGGCGATTTCATCAGCCTCAGGTTTGTGAACCTTATAACTATGTACGATGCAGACGGCAACGACGTCTCCGCGGAGCTTGATATCTATAAAAAGGATATGCGCGGAAATGAGGTGCCCATAAAAAAGACCTCGGTCATATTCCGATCGGGAGAAAATTACAAGGTGCTAACAGACACCGCAACGGGCGTTGGCTTTGCCGACTTCTACACCCTTAATTCCGCAGGCTACGTTACCTCATACAGAGGCGAGGAGACCTTCGGCTCAAACGCGAGCTGGGTATTGAGCGACGATCACGGCTCGGCTTACTTCACCGTGGGTCACGGCGAGAGCGCGAACTTGAGCCTTCAGTCGGCACTTGTTGCGGCGGGCTACTACGTTGAGAGCATCGACCTGCGGTCGAGAAGGATATACGGAACAACGACCTCCGACAAGCTGACGGTCTCCGAGATTATGGATAAGCTTTCGGCGGCAGAGCTTGTGCTCATATCTAATCCTACAAACGATTTCGGAAGAAGCGAATCGGCGGGCTTCACCTCCGAGATCGACCTTCTTGAATATTACAGGGACGAGGGCGGCTCCTTCTTCGTTACGGTGGATCCTTACGTCTCCGAGGTGAAGATGGCTAACCTCTTCGGCTTCCTCGGCGAATACGGCATTTCTATGTTCAATTACGTTGACGGCGAGAGAACTCTGCGTCAGACCATAAGAGATATGGATAACGGTACCCAGACCGACGGCTTCACACTGATAGCCGACTTCGGCACGGACGCCGTCTCCTCCGAGATAAAGGGAAAGCTTGACGGCGGCAACGTTATTCTCCGCGACGTAGCTCCCCTTAAGCTCTCGGGCGCGGCAAAGCCTCTGCTCACCTCCTCTCCCTCCTCCGAATGTTTCGCGGACGGAAGGGTCACGGACAGCGAGGGAAGCTATGCTATCGCGGCTTACTCGGAGCACACGAGCGACTCGGGCGACAAGTCCACCTTATTCTTCATTCCCAGCGTGTTCCTCACCGCCACGGATGCGATGGTCACAAAGGGCTATGCGAACAAGGATTTCGTTTACGCTCTCTTTGACGTGCTTTACGAGCGCGGAGATATGCCCTACGGCACGAGCAGCATAGTTTACGACAGCTATATGCTTGAAAATCTCACGATGGGAACGGCAAGGATCTACACGGCTATAATTATGGCTGTCCCCGCGGTGCTTGCGATCGTTTGCGCCGTTGTGTTCATCAGAAGAAAGAACAGGTAATTTGTGTATATGAAAATAAAGAAATTTATACGAGAGGGTGCGGGTAAATACATTGCTTTGGCAGTCATCCTATTGGTGGTTGTCGGTCTTGTTGCGCTGAACCTTCTGCTCAGCTACTTCGGCTCGCAGAGGCTTCTCTATATTGACCTTACTCCCGAGGAGTTCTACACTGTGTCCGATGCTATGGAAGAGCAGATGCAGTTCGTGGAAAAGCTTGAGGACAAGGAGAAAAAGATCAAGATCACCTTCTGCACAGACCCCGATATTCTCACGGCAAACCAAAATCTCCGTATGCCTTATTTCCTCGCCCTGGGGCTTGCAAAGCTTCATCCCGAGAAAATTGAGGTGGAGACGGTGAACGTGACCTATAACCCCACCGCGGTTTCAAAATATAAGGCCAATTCGATGACGCGGATAAATCCCACAGATATTATTATCTCCTACGGGGACAGATACCGTATTGTGGGCGCGGATAATATGTGGGTCTCCGATTCCACAGGCGAGCTTTATTCCTTCAACGGCGAATACAGAATGGCGACAATAATGCTTTCCGTTACCGCCAAGGAGCGTCCCGTTGCTTACTTTGTGACGGGTCACGGCGAGACCTACTACGACACGCAAAACCCCACGAGAGTTGAGAACGCGGACGCCCAGGCGATCTACGATCTTCTCACCGAGCGCGGACTTGAGGTAAAGACCTTCGATATCACCGAGGGCAAGCTTGTTCCCGAGGACTGCGTGCTGCTGGTTATCAACAACCCGAGAGAGGATTATCACTCGGATGGCGACAGGATGTCGCTTGATTATATTTCCGAGACGGAGATCCTCGACAGATATCTCGTTCGCGATCAGGGTGCGATAATGGTCGCAAAGGACCCGACGATAAAGCTTCATAACTTCGATCTTTTCCTCTACGAATGGGGCTTCGATATTGCGGACGCCATCGTTTCGGACGAGGAATACTACCTTGATCAGTCGGGCGGCGGCACAGATAAGATAATCGGCGCGTACGACACCGACACGGATAGCTACGGTATGGCTATTTACGAGGAGTACGCAAGCCTTCCCAGCGCACCGCCTATGGTATTTTCAAAGACGGGCTTTATTAACTGCGCCTTTGGCGCGGGCTACACCACCAACGAGCCCGGCACCGTTACGGTAAACCGTAACTACGCCCCCTTCTTCTACACCTCGGGCTATGCGGTTGCGTATACCGACAGCGACGGCGCGGGCAAGTACGGCGGTGACGGCGCGTATAACGTCGGCTATCACGACGCATCCACTCACGGCAGAATGGATATTGCGGGAGTTACCACCCGAATGGCAATAGACCAATACACCGCGGAGTACGAATATTCCTATATCTTCTGCTCACCAAGCGCGGACGCATTTTCGAACGCGATCCTCGGCAATGGCTCTTACGCTAACTTTGAGATAATGAGCGCGCTTGTTGAGAATATTTCCAGAATAGATGCCTACGCCTCCATTGAGCTTGGCGGTACCTCCTTCAACTCGCCCAATCTTGGCGGAAAGCCCATTCTCGACGTTTCCATATCGTCGGAGCCCATCTACGAGACCACCGACGAGGGACTTTACGAGATCGTGCTTTCGGGTCTCACCTCGGGCAAGGCAACCACGTATTTCGTTGTAATTCTTACCGTTCCCGCTATCATCGCGGCTGTGGGAATAGTTGTGAGAGTTAAGCGCAAATACAGATAAGGAGGCAGAGTATGATAAAGAAAAGAACTTCTACCTTTAGCGCAAGGCGCTTCAAGACGGTCGTGATCGCCTCCGCCGTGCTTGTGGTGCTCATTGCTTCGCTTATTATAACAAACATCGTGATCGCCTTTAAGGCAAACGGCGATGCGGGAGGGTCGACCCTTCCCGAGGTGGACACCGAGATAGGTGAATCGCTTTTCGGCGGTATGCCCATCGCATATCCAACCTTTGATTCAAAGCAGGTCAAAACGGTCTCCGTCAGCTATTATGAAAAGGATGACGAGGAGGGCGAGGTCCTTCGCAATTACTCCATCGTGCGTCCCTCAAAGGATTCGGAGTTTGACTTCTATTACACCGACACAAACGGAAACGCAAAGCTCTACCGTCCTGAGATATATTATACGGACGGCTTCAATCCCACCGATTTTTACGCCTCCACGGGTACGGGCGGATATAACATTTACAGGATAAGCTATTTGCTCGTTGCCTTGAGCGTTGTTTATTTTGATGAAAAAATTCCTATTCCCGAGGATACGGAGGAGAAGTCAAAGCTTCTTAACCGCTACGGACTTACAGCCGATGAGAGGCAGAGCATAAACTTCAGCTATTATAAGGATGAGGAAAGACTTGTTGAGCACACCATCCACATAGGAGACCTTGCCATAGACGGCTCGGGCTACTACTTCACCGTGGACGACAGGCCCTTCATCTACAACTCCACCGACACGGGCTTTGACTACGCCCTTGACGGCTTCCTTCAGTTCCTTCATTCCCGCCTTACCGCACAGGGACTTTCTATGGACGCATCCCAGGAGCCTTACTTCACCCAGGATTATAAGCAGTGGAAGAACGAGCTTCACAACGATAAGGATAATAAGGACGATAAGGTCATTTACGGCTCGGAGGTCGTATTCAGCGGCTCGTCCGAGGAATACAGGCACGACGACAACGCATATATTCTCAATTATCTTGAGGACGATTATGAAACGGGGCTTTCGGGCACCGTGGGCAAATTCTCCTTTAAGATGGATTCCTCCACCTCAAAGAAGATAAGAAGTATTCTTATCGGCAAGCCTGTCGGACGGCTTGATGCGCCCCTTTCCGTCACCCTTGTGGGAGACTCAAACTGGGCAATGCTTGACGGCAGATATCGGTACACCTTCAAGTCTATCGACGCTATCCTCACAGATGAGGGCGCGGATATTACGGCGGAGGGTACGTCGGTCGGCGACGCGAGATATATCAAGGTCACATACGATTATAAGTTCAGCTATTTATACACCGAGGGTCACTTCAGGGAGTATGAATACGAGGGCGCGAAGGCGATAGTTGACCTTCAAAAAATCGACACGGGTATACCCGAAGAGGTAAATTCGGCGTTTAAGGTGCTTCAGGCGGGCAAGATCGGCAAGCTCTCCGAGGCGGAGCAGTCCTCCTCTTATATCGACATCACCTACACCGAGGAAAATTCGGATAAGTACGAAACGAAATACGTTGTGACGGATATTGACGTTATCCTTGCGTACGACGAGGAGGGCGTGGCTTATTACGACACCGAGGTAAGAGATAAGTCGGTTGTAAACTACCGCTATTCTGTAATGCACGGCGAGGAGGTCCTCGCCACGGGCAAGCGCACGGTGGATCTCGGCTTGATCAAGGACGACGGCGGCATTGAAGCGAAGATCAAGGAAAAGCTTCTCGGAAAGGGCCTCGGCACCGATTACAGCATTACAGCCTACTCCCAGACCCTTTACCGCGAGCATCTTGCGGACTATATGACCTACACCGCAGAGGAGATAAACTATTTCGTTACGGAGTCGCTCATCACCTCCTTTGAGTTTGTGAACGCCTCGGAGCGAAATCCCTTCTATGCGGAGTCGCTCTTCAAGAATACTCTCACCGATAAAAACAAGATATACGCCATAGATTCCACCGCCTCCGAATACGTGGTAAGGCTTCTTGGCGGAATATCTCTTGAATCCTCCTCCCAGACCTCCGAGGGTCTGAAGGGCGCAAGGACGGTGGCTGTGGGTCTCACTCCCGAGAATATGCTTGAATACGGTCTTTACGCAAACACCATCTATTTTGAGATCCCGAGAGGAATTGAGTACGATAAGCTTAAGGAGGGTGACTATAAGTTCCTTTCCTCCCTTGGCTTCACTCTTTATATCAGCGATCTTCTTCCCGACGGCTCAAGGTATATCGGCTCGGATATGTACGATATCGTAGCGCAGATAGACGGCACGCCCTTCGCCTTCCTTGATCAGAGCTTCGTTGAATTCTGGGCAAGAGAGTCGCTTGCGGCGGTCTCTTATGAGAAGATCGACGATATGTCGGTCGAATTCTATATGAACGACCTTAAGGGCAGCTACGATTTCGACGTTCAGCACAATAAGGTCTGGATCTACGGTGACCAGACGCTTACCACTCCTCCCGAGGAGGGCGGTCAGGCATACGATCAGATAAGGCTGGAGGTCACGGCAAACGATATTGAGTCGGCGACCGACTCTCTCTTCAAGCAGATGCTCATTGAGAGCGGAGCAAGCTCAAAGATGCTCTATCACGTTTACGCGAGAGCAACGGGAACAAACGGTATGTATTACCGCGACACCCTGGGCGGCGTGAACTTCAAGTCTCTGCTTTCGGTAATATTCAACACCTACTACACGGGCAGCTTTGAGCCCACCTCCGAGTCGGACGAGCAGAAGAATATCATCAAGAAGGAGAACCTTCTTATGAGAATGTCCTTCGGTATCGACGACGAGAACTTCTCCGACACCTATTATTACGAATTTTACAGTGCGGACGACAGGCGCATTATGGTGCGCATCTATGCACACGGAGAATCGGCAAATGCGGTTTCGGATTTCTATATCTCACCCCTTGCCTTCAAGAAGATAGCGAAGGGCTTTGTGGCACTTCTTAACGGTCAGACGGTGGTTGAGGACGAGGGCTTCGCCGATTAAGATGCTTGATTAATAAAAATTTATAATAAAAAATTATAATAATTTGAAAAAACATTTGCATTTTAATTAAGTATGTGTTATAATATCTTTGTTTAAGCTCGTGCGCGGGCGAAAATAACGCTCGCGCGCTTAATAAATAATACTTTTTAAGGAATAGAGAAAGATGAAAAAGAAAATTTTATCCTTGGCTCTCGCTCTTGTGATGGTAGTGCTTATGCTCGTCAGCTGCGGCGCACCTCAGATCGATGAGCTCGACCTCAGCGAGTATGCAACCTTTGATCTCGATGAGTTCAAGGAAGCTCTCGGCAAGATTGAGATCGAGGACGGCTCCTACACAAACAATCCCAAGTGGAGAGACGTTATCGTTAAGGAGAACGTTTATTCAAGCGTGGTTTCCGCCATCGTTAAGGAGGGCGATAAGCTCTATGATGGCACCGTCGGCGCAAACGACGTTGTTTACTACTGCTACTACGTAACCCTTGACGGTCAGGTATTCTACTTCGACCAGATGGACGTTGCCACAGTTACCGCAAGCTCCACGAGCTCGGCTCACACCATTCAGCTTGGTGCTGTCAGCGAGAACGACGAGGACTACGAATTCAAGAAGCTTCTTCTTGATGCTCTTAATGGCAAGGACCTTACCGATAAGGTTTATAAGGTAAATAACACCAAGAATACCGTCGTTGAGGTTGAGGACGGCGAGGCTGTTACTATCGTTATCAGCTACACTCGCAGCTACACCGACGATAAGGGCACTCCCGACGACAAGACCGACGACGTAACCGTTAAGGAGACCGCAAAGTACGAGACTCTCGTGCTTTCCGATGCTACCAAGAGCAACGCTCTTGTTGCGGCACTTCTTGCAGAGGGCAGCGTTGTTAAGGTTGGTAATAAGGTAACCGTTAAGAAGACCACGGTTGACGATAAGGGCACTCCCGACGACACCTCCGACGACGTTGAAAAGACCGAGGACGTTTCCACCTTCGAGGTTGCGCTTGACGGCACGACCTACACCTACGAGAACGTTCAGGTAAAGTGGATCGTTGACGAGCCCGGCGCAGACGAGTTCACCTTCGAATACACTCCCTTCGTAACCGACCCCGAGAAGGAGGAGGAGCAGAAGACCGAGGTTGAGCCCTCAGGCGTTCACGTTGCAGACAGCAAGGTAGACCTTCAGGATAAGAAGCTCACCTATCACGTATTCCCCATCTACTATTACGACGTTCCCGAGTTTGATGACGACAGCGTTATCGCAACCGCCATCATCAAGTACATTCTTGGCAGCAAGGTAACGGCTGATAGCTTTGATATCTTCGAGAGCACCGACTATAAGAACGGTGAGACCGAGGTCAAGGATCTTGCGGCACAGCTTGTTGAGCTTTACACTCTCCAGTCCTCCAAGAAGTGGAGCGACGCATCCGAGAAGCTTTCCGCTTATGCATACGTTAAGCTTCTTGCAAAGCTCAATTCGGGTAAGTTTGAGCTTACCGACGAGGAGAAGAGCGACGAGGCTCTCAAGGACTATGCCCCAATGTTCGAGGTTCTCGACACCCTCTCCGATATGGTTCTTATCGACAAGGTAAATTACAACGATCCCACGAAGTCTACCCTCACCGACGAGGAGAAGGTAACTCTTGATGCACTCTTTGATTACCTTAAGGGCATCACGGTTGACGTTGTATTTGCAGATATGTTCACTCTTTCCGCAGAGGACGTTAAGGCGATCCTTGATCTTAAGGTAGAGGTTGAGACCACTATTCCCGACAAGATCACCGCAAAAGAGGCTGAGATCAAGGAAAAGAACGATGCTATCGCGGCAAAGGACGCGGAGATCGCGGCTAACCCCGATGCAGACAAGGAAGCTCTCGAGACTCTTAAGACCGAGCTTGAGGCTCTTAAGAAGGAGCTTTCCAACCTTAAGGCAGAGCTCACTCTCAGCTCCACCTCTCTTAAGACTGACGCGCTTAAGCTCTTCAGCGACGCAAAGACCTCCGCATACGACAACACTCTCACCTCCGCTATCGATAAGAAGATCGATGAGATCATCACCGCGAAGAACGCAGACGGCGAGCTTGTTGCCGCAAAGGTAGTTGAGGAGCAGTACGACACCGTAAGACACGACAGCGATTCCGAATACAGATCCTACATCGCGACCGAGGTAGCAACCGCCGTTTACGAGCTTATTATGGATAAGGTAAAGGTAGTAAGCTATCCCGAGGAGATCGTTAAGGAATTCAGCGAGCATATCTACGAGGAGTACGAGTACAAGTTCTATAAGGAAAAGCGCTCGGGCTCAGACGAGTCTAACTACAAGTATTTCAAGGGCGATATCGAGGCATATCTCAAGGATGCGCTTAAGTCCGACGACTATATGGCGGCGATCGAGAAGGAGGCTAAGGAATACCTTGAGCCTATGATCAAGATCTACACCGTTGCAAAGGCGTTCGATAATGACGGCGCGCAGAAGCTTCTTGCCGCTTTCGTTGAGGCTGATATAAAGGCAGGCGTTTACGACGCACACTTCAACGAGGATGACGACCTTACCGCAGAGGAGAAGGATGAGGCTAAGAAGACCGCCGACGAAAACAAGGAAGCAGCTCGCAACAATGCGAAATACTTCTACGTTGACAAGGAGGCATTCAAGGCGTTCAAGAAGGAGCAGGGCTCAGGCTACGACGATCTTGCCGAGTATTATGGCGAGCGTAACATCCGCGCGGCTCTCCAGATGAACAAGCTCTTCGACTTCCTCGTTGGTACTCAGTATGAGGTTACTCAGCACGACGGCGATTGGCACACCGAGGCTCTCACCCGTGAGGTAACCGATACAGAAGGTAACGTTACCATCGAGATCGTATTCCACAACTCACTCATCAAGTATACCGTTAAGTAATACGCGACGGTCCCGAATAGAGTGAAGCCATCCTCGGCGAAAGCCCTTGGGCGGCTCACCTATCGAGGAATAATTGCAAGGGGCTGTTCTTTTACAGTCCCTTGTTTTATAGGATATATAATATAATGAAGGAAGTTTGTTTATATACCGACGGCGCGTGCCGAGGAAACCCGGGGCCGGGAGGCTACGGCGCAATACTTGTTTACGGTCGGCACGAGCGCGAAATATCGGGCGGCGAGCCTGAAACCACAAATAACAGAATGGAGCTTATGGCGGCAATAGCGGGACTTGAAGCATTGAAGGAGCCCTGCGCCGTTACTCTCTATTCGGATTCAAAATATCTCACCGACGCATTTCTGCTCGGCTGGGTTGAGTCCTGGCGCGAGGCGGGCTGGAGGAGAGGTCGAGACGAGCTTAAAAACCCCGATCTTTGGGAAAGGCTCTACTCACTCACAAAGACTCACGAGGTCTCCTTTGTTTGGGTGAAGGGGCACGCTGGCCACGAATACAACGAGAGATGCGATAAGCTTGCAACAGGCTTTGCCGATTCCTTTATCACGGGATAAATAGGATAAAATGTAAGCTTTTATTTACAAAACAAGTCTATAAATCATATTCGCGAAGGAAAAACTCTCCTTTGCAAAGAAGGAAAATATGGCTGATAAAAGAAAAAAGAAAAAGGAACCCGCGGCAAATCTCGGCGGCGGTATAAGCACCAAAAGCTATAAGCCGAAGCAAACCAAAAGACCTCCCTCGGAGCAGGTAGGCGTTGGCGGTGCGGCGGCTAAAAGGAAGCTTTTCGACAGGCTTTCGGGTAAGGCGAAGAAGATCATCGTTATAGCTCTTATCGTTGCTATACTTGTCGGTGCGGGTGTGCCCATTATCGTTAGCATCGTGAGAAACCACAGGATAAACAGCTTTGATTATATCAAGAGCGATCTTTCCGAGTACGTGGATTTCCCCGCGACACTTTATAAGGACTATCCGCTTCTTCTTGATATTGCGAAGCCCCACTCCAAAAATCCCGACGGCACAGGCGTTTCCGATGTTGAGATAGCTATCCTCTCTATGCTTGCGGAGGATAAGGGCGGCAAGACCATCGGCGGTATGAC
This sequence comes from Clostridia bacterium, assembly GCA_017410065.1. Lineage (GTDB taxonomy): Bacteria > Bacillota > Clostridia > Oscillospirales > CAG-272 > UBA1740. The sequence goes on from JAFQRL010000009.1 coordinate 29,935, forward strand.
GAGCTCGGCTACCGAGCTTTGCGTCGGAGACGACGTTTATATCTGGTATCGCGGATTTGTTATCAAGGATGGCAAGGAGGTCGACGTCACCAGCCTTATGAATTTTTATAAGGATGAGGCGAACGTGAGAGCCGAGTCGAACGCGCTGACTCTCGGCGAGGGCACCTTCGGTGTTGCGGGAATTGAGGGCGCGATGATCGGTCTTAACACAGGCGATTATCAGAAATTTGAGAAGATCACCGAGGGCGAGGTCAAGGCGAGCCAGGTGGTGTATATCAGCTGCGAGAGAATACCCGTTGGCGGAAGTGCCTCGGATAAGCAGACAGGCAGCTGCGTGCGTATCGATCTTCAGGATCCCGAGAATTCTCAATGGGTGCCCATCCTTGAGGGTGCCGCTATTGGCTCGGAGGTAGATGATCTTCGCATCACCGTGGACGGCACAGAATACGATTATTCCAAGGTGAAGGTGGAATTTGCCACAGAGTGCGAGAGTAGCGCAAAGGTGCTTACCCTTGAGGGCTACGCTCCCTACGATTACTCTATCACCCAGCTTCAGAATGAGACTATCTACGTTGATATCTATTTTGCGGGCGTGCAGAAGCGCAACGACTGGCACAATAAGGGTCTCACAGAATACACTCTTGATTTCGACTGGAACGATGAATATATAAGCTCAAAGCTTGAGGATGAGGAGCTTCTCATCACGAGAGAGGAGCTTGATAAATACGACGGTGCAAGCCTCACCGAAAAGTATGAGGCATACGTCCTTGAGATGATCTGGGATAATTACGAGGAAAATCTCAAGCAAATGACGGAGACCGTGATGTGGCAGTATTATCTTGACAGAGCTGTCATCAAGGAATATCCGAAGCTCAAGGTGGATGCGGTATATAAGGAATATTACGACGACGTTATTTATCAATATGAAAAGAGCGGCGGTCAGATATACAATATCTACACAGGCGAGAACGAGGTCTGCGCGAATATCGACGAATACGCCATAATCTATTTAAGCCTCCAATACGAGGAGGATAAGGATTGGAAGGCACATCTCACCCGCCTTTCCGAAAGCCTTATTGCCGAGCGTCTGGTTATGTTCTATATAATGCAGGCAGAGGAGCTTACCCCCACAGCCAAGGAGTTTAACGAGAAATTTGAGGCACTTAAGCAGGAATATCTTGACGAATACATCAAGCAGGATTCCACAGACACAAGCAAGTTCACCGAGGAGGAGTACAAGGAGTACGTTGAGGAGTGCAAGGAAAAGCTCTTTGATTACTACGACGACGATTACTTCACCGAGCTCACCTACTACGAGCTTGTTGTCACAGATATGATCAGATACGCAAAGGTCTATACTCTTGACGATATCCCCGCAAGAGACCGCTTTGTGTTTGACGTTGTGACGAACTGGATCTAAATCTAATAAAAGAGCTCCGCACTTCTTCCGAGGTGCGGAGCTTTTTGCCGCCTGATTTGCGGCTGTGTGTTTTCTTATTTATCCTTTTTCTTCGGCTGGAAATTCAGAAGGAAGATGCCTGCGGAGACGAGCAGGAGGGTTGCGATGATGTTGATGGGGCCTGTGCCTGCGTCCTCGGAAAGAAGGAGGATGGAGAGGACTGTGCCGAAGAAGGGAGTTGAGAAGTTGAAGATGGTAACGCGGGAGACGGGGTTATGCTTAAGAAGGACTCCCCAAAGGGCGTATGCCACAGCCGAGAGGGCGGAGAGATAGATAAGGATAGCCACGGCGCCGAAATCGGGAATGGTGATCCTACCGCCGAAGATAATGCCGATGAGGATCATAAAGATGCCGCCGATAATGAACTGATAGCCGCTTATGAGCACGGGCTCCTCGTGCTTTGAGAATATCTTCATAAGCACGGAGGAAAAGGCGAGGGAGATGGCGGATATTAAAACAAAGCCGTCGCCGATGAAGACAAAGCTTGAGTCAAGTCCGTTAAGGTTAACGACGATGATACCCGCAAAGCCAAGCACGCAGGCTATAATCTTGCGGAGAGTAAGCTTTTCCTGCTTGAAGATAAGGCTTGCGATAAGCACACAGAAAAAGCCCGAAAGACCGCTTGTGATAGTGCCCTTGACACTCGAGGTGTTGGCAAGACCGATGTAGAAGAATATGTACTGGATAACCGTTTGGAAGGCACTGACAGTGAGTATTCTCGGGATATTTCTCACCTTGGGAACGAGAAATTTTCTGCGAGCGATGCTATACATAAGAACTGTGAGAATACCTGCGCCCGTGAAGCGAATGCCTGCAAAAAGAATGGTGGATGCCACCTTGATCTCGGGGATGTTGGGTATCATTTGGGCACTTCCGAGCTTGATGAAGGGGGAGGCACTTCCCCAAAGGGCACAGCAGAGGAGAGCTCCCAGCACAAGGACCACGGGGTGAGTGAAAATGCTTTTTTGTTTGTTGTCGAGCATTGGTGATATACTTCCTTTATTTTTCATACCTATATATTCTATATAAAATTCGAATGAAAGTCAAGTGTAAAATCAAATTTAGGTGTGAAAGACGGAAATTTTGGCGTATCGCCACGGCATTTTTGGGAGTATATATTGACAAAGAGACGAGAAAAATATAAAATATATTAAAGAGCTTTAGCTTTATTGGGCGGCGGCTGATACGAGCCCTCGCCATAATGATTATAGAATGTCGAAAAGGCAAAAAGCCTTTTCGCGGCTGTTTTTTCAGCCGTTGCAAAAAGCAAAGAACTGCTTTTTGCTTCTATATCATTGCAACAGAAATCGACAAATTTCTTTTTGAAATTTGTTAGCAAATCAAAGATTTGCAGTCGAAATTCTCGAATTTCGACTTTCGATTGTCGTTATCGGGCTGAAAAGGAGAAGAAATATGGCTTTATTTTCTAAAATTGAGGAAGTGATCGGCGGAACGCCGATGCTGAAATGCGATAGACTGTGCGAGTCTGTTGGGGCTGTGGCAGAGATATATGCAAAGCTTGAATATATGAACCCTGCGGGGTCGGTTAAGGATAGGGTCGCCCTTTCTATGATAGAGGATGCGGAGGCGCGAGGCGCGCTTCGGTCGGGCTCTGTGATAATCGAGCCCACCAGCGGAAACACGGGCATAGGTCTTGCCGCAATTGCCGCCGCAAGAGGATATAGGGCTATTATAGTTATGCCTGACTCAATGTCGCCCGAGAGGCAGAAGATAATGAGGGCGTACGGCGCAGACGTGGTGCTCACCCCAGGGGCTCTCGGAATGAAGGGAGCTATCGCCGAGGCAGAGAGGATTGCCTCCGAGACAGAAGGCGCGTTTATTCCGTCGCAGTTTGAAAATCCTGCAAATCCCCTCGCTCACTATAAGACCACGGGACCCGAAATATATAGGGATATGCAAACAAATATTGACATTTTTGTTGCAGGAGCGGGTACAGGCGGCACTGTTAGCGGTGTTGGAAAATACCTTAAAGAGCAGAATAAAAATATCAGGATCGTGGCTTGCGAGCCCAAGGATTCGGCGGTGCTCTCGGGCGGCGCGGCGGGACCTCATAAGCTTCAGGGCATCGGCGCAGGCTTTGTGCCCGCCACACTTGACCGCTCGGTGATAGACGAGGTAGTAACTGTCAGCACAGAGGACGCCTATTCTGCAAAGAAGCTTTTGGCATCCGCGGAGGGCGTGCTTGCGGGCATATCCTCGGGGGCGGCTCTTTCGGCGGCTATCGGGCTCTCAAGGCTTGAAGAAAACCGAGGCAAGCGGATATGCGTGCTTCTCCCCGACTCGGGCGAAAGATACCTTTCAGTTGAAGATGTTTAAAAGAAAGATAGTGAGATCGCGGAAAGGTTTATCTGCGATTTGGCGACAAAGCTATTAAAAAACAGAGCAAGATCAAAGAAAAATGATATTCACCAAAACGGCTTTTGGCATTTCATTTCTTTGCGTTCTTGCTCTGCTTTTTGTTTATTAGTTTATTTAATATGAAATCTTCTTTTCAGCTCGCGGAGAAAATCGCCGCCGAGGACGATGATCAAGGCAAGGAGAAGTAAGACGGACACCGAATCCAGCACTATAAAGGGCCAGAAATTTTTTTCGTGCCAGAGGGTGAGACCGATGGTTGAGCCGATGATGGCGAATACCAAAAACAGCACGAGGGGTAGCATATTGTGCTTTTGGGTCTCCATATCCGTGAAGAAAAGGACGCCGCCGATAGCCACTCCCGTGAAGCCAACGATAGGGATAACGAATGCCGCCCACCCGGGGACGATAAGAAGCTCTATCATTGCAAGCAGTATGAGAATGTAGACCACGGTTTTTATGAATTGGCTTGTGCGGTTATAGTCCACAAGGTCGGGAGAGAGAACCATTTTCCAAACGGCAAAGAGTCCGACGATGGCGATGGGAGACCACACCACCCCTCCGATACACACGTTTATCACAACGCAAGCAATTGCCGCAAGGATAAAGGGCCAACGGAGTATTCTCAAAAGTCTTCTTCTTAAGAAGGAGCCGCGCTTGATGGGAGGATAGGTAATATTAACGTTCATAAAACTCGCTCCCTTCAACTCTTGTTTCAATTCCGTCCTCGGAAAGAAGACTTAACATTTTTTCCTCAAAGGTTGGGTCGGGCGTGTTCTTCGTTATTGAAAAGGTGGTGACACCGCCAAAGCTGATCGCGGCGCAGGCAAGACGGTTATGCTCGGGGGCACCGAGGCAAAAGTCCATACTTTCAATATGCTCGGAGAGCTCCTCGGGAAGGGTGACGACACCGAGGTTTGAGAGGGTGGTGGAGAAGATCTTCTCGCCGAGGAAGCCGCAAACGCGCCTTGCAACGGGCTGCTTTATTGCAAGAGGAATACACCTGAGAGCCGAGACCAGCTTCACGGAGGCAGATATCATCTCCTGCATACTCTCCTTTGAAGCCTTTTGCTCAAGCTGGGAGGTGATGGCGCGGACCATATCCTCCTTATCGCCGATATCGGATATTGCCATTCTTATTCCGCAATACATCGCAAAGTTGCGCACGGTTCGCGTTTCGTAGAATTTTCGCATATTAACGGGAACTTGTATGCTTAATTCGCCGCTGAGCTCGTCGGTTGCCGCGGAGGCGGCAAGGAACATAAGGGTGAGAAGATAGACGGTGACTGTTGCTCCGTAGGACCTTGCGGCTGAAAGTAGCGCGTCGGTCGGCATTTTCAGGTGGAGTATGCGGCAGGGTCGGCGGACGGAAAGCTTGCCGTTCATCTGGGTGGCGGGGCGGTCTATAAAGCCCGAGGAGCCCTTTGTCCGCTCGATCCTCTCAAAGGCGTTTTCAAATTCATCCCTTGTGGGAGTGTCGTTTATATTCCAGAGGTCGTGACCCTCGGTGGAGGAGACCTTAACGCCCATAAGCCGCAGATATTCAGCCGCGAGTGCCTTGATGAACACCGTGCCGCCCGTGCCGTCTGTGAGCACGTGGAAGAATTCCGCGCTGACTCGGTTTTTATAATAGAGAAGGCGGAAGGAGCTGGAGCCGCTGATGGAGACCTTTATGGGCTGACAGGGCACGTCGTGCTCCTCGGTGAGTGAAAAGCGGCACTTCACCGAATCAAGGTAATGCCAAAAGACCCCCTTCTTTAAGGAGGTTGCGAAGGCGGGGAAGCGTTTGACGGTGAAGGTCAGGGCGATCTGCATTACCTCGGGCAGAATATCCTCCTTGAAATAAACCGATATTCTGAAAAGATTTTGCGTGCCGTGATCCATTGATATTGGATAGATCTTTGCCGAATTGTCAAGAGGAAACCAAAGCACGGAGGGGCGCGCATAGTAGCCGCCGAGATTTGAGAGGGCGAGCCGCTCGGTGATCTCCTCCACGGGAACGCCTCTTGAATGGAGGGCGATTATCGCCATCTCGAAATCCTCTCTGAATCTTCTGCGCTCCGAGCTTGATGTGTCGAAATACTGATCGAAATCGGTGAAGAAGGCGCGGAGAGTCGCCCTTTCCCCGTCGGTAAGACTATCAAGAAAATCTGCGTAAAAAATTCTTATCTTATCCATAATGTAAATATTAATTTATGCCGAGAAGCTTTTTTGCGTTGGATGAGAAGATCTTTTCCTCTGCGTCCTTGCCGAGGGCAAAGCTCTTTATTTTCGCGATATCTCTTTCCGCATCGCTCCAGGGGGAGTCGGTGGCGAAGAGTATTTTATCTTCGCCGTGCTTTTCGATGATGCGCGAGAAGGTGGACTTATCGGTCCTCGGCATAACGTAGGCGGTGTCGAAATATACGTCCTCACCCGCGAGGGTGGAGATGACCTCCTCTGCCATAAGGCTTCCGCCGAGATGAGCGAGCACAAGCTTATTATAGCCGCCAAGCTTATCAAGGGCGCGGAGGGTGCGCTCGGGGGTGCATCTCACGGGGCAGTCGGTGAACGCGCCGTCCACTCCCGCGTGCGTTACCGTGATAAGGTCAAGCCGCTTTGCGATAGAGAGCGCGCGGATATAGGGCTCGTCGTCAATAAAGGTGCCCTGATAATCGGGGTGTATCTTCACGCCGAGAATGCCCGCCGCACGTACCTCTTCAAGGTGCTCCTCAAGGTCGGGATCGGATGGGTGAATACCTGTAAACGAGATTATGTGGGTACCCGTGTTGAGTTCTTCGGGCAATTTTTCGTTCAAAGCCTTGGCAAAACGGAGAATTCCTTCAAACTGCGAGGGCTTTGTGAGCACAGGGAGATTCACCGAAATGCCGACACCGCTCCGCTTCATTGCGGAGCGCAGCCCTGCCTCCGTGCCGTCGGAATAGGGCGTGGAGCTTGAGCTTTGGGCAAGTGCCGCAACCGTCCTTTCGGCTATATGCTCGGGGAAGATATGAGTGTGAAAGTCGATGATCATAATTTTTCCTTGGCATTAAGCCATTTTTGCGATATCCTCGTAGGTGAGAGTTGTGATGCCTGCCTTGGCGAGTATCTCGGTAGCAAGGGGGAGCTCGTTGGTCTTGATAACGATGGAGGCATCGTTGCCGCCCGCGGTGAGACCGTACATATATTCAACGCTTACGTTCTTTTCGGCAATAAGCTCAAGGACGTTCTGAAGACCGCCCGCAACGTGGGGGACCTTGATGATAAGAACGTCTGCAAGCATACTTGAAAAGCCCGCATCGATGAGGGCGTCTCTGCCTGCCTCGGGATCGTTTACGATGAGGCGGAGGAGTCCGTATTCGGTGGTGTCTGCAAGGCTTGTGGAGAGAATGTTAATGTTGTGCTCCTTAAGAACGTGAAGGACCTCGCCAAGTCTGCCCTGTCTGTTTTCTATAAAAACGGATAACTGTTTAGCTGTCATTTTATTTTCTCCTTTATATATTTTCTCTTTTTTGATCGGATCTATTCGTGAGCTTGGGGGATCAGACGAGCTTGCGGTTATCTATAACGTGAACCGCCTTGCCCTCGCTTCTCTTAAGAGAGCCGGGACCCATAAGCTTGATCTTTGCGCTGATACCGAGAGCCGACTGAATAACGCCTGCGATCTTCTTGGTGAGAGCCTCGATGCCGCGGATCTCGTCGGTGTAATACTTAACGTCTACCTCGACCTGGATCTCAAGGGTGTCAAGGTTATTAACACGGTCAACGATCATCATATAGTGAGGCGTTACCTCCTCAACGTTGATAAGCGCAGCCTCGACCTGGCTCGGGAATACGTTTACGCCGCGGATAATGAGCATATCGTCGCTTCTGCCCTTGAAGCGCGTGATCCTGACGCTTGTTCTGCCGCAGTCGCACTTTTCTCTTATGATGCTCGTGAGGTCCTTGGTTCTGTAACGGATAAGGGGAATACCCTCCTTTGTGAGGGTGGTGAACACAAGCTCGCCGACCTCGCCGTCTGCCACGGGCTCAAGGGTCTTGGGGTCGATGATCTCGGGGTAGAAGTGGTCCTCGCAGATATGAAGACCTGCGTGCTCCTTACAGTCGCAGGCAACACCGGGGCCCATAATCTCGGAGAGACCGTAGATATCGTGAGCCGAAACGTGGAGACGCTCCTCGATCTCGTGTCGCATCTTTTCCGTCCAGGGCTCGGCTCCGCAGATCGCCGCCTTAAGCTTGATCTTATCAAGAAGCCCCTCGTCGCGAAGGACCTCGGAGAGGTGAAGAAGATAGGAGGGGGTGCAGGCAATGGCGGTTGCGCCGAAGTCCACCATCATCGTGGTGAGCTTTTTGGAGTTACCCGTGCTCATAGGCACGACCATCGCACCAAGCTTCTCCGCGCCGTAGTGCGCACCGAGACCGCCCGTGAAAAGACCGTAGCCATATGCCACCTGGATAATATCGTCCTTGGTGACTCCCGCCATAGTCATACATCTTGCAACGCACTCCGACCAAACTTCGATATCGTTCTGGGTGTAGCCAACGACGGTAGCCTTACCCGTTGTGCCCGAGGAGGCGTGAATTCTCACGATGTCCGAATGGGGTGCCGCAAAAAGTCCGAAGGGGTAGGTGTCTCTGAGGTCGTTTTTAGTGGTGAAGGGAAGCTTTGTGATGTCGCCAAGATTCTTGATATCCTCGGGGCGAACACCTGCCGCATCCATTTTGTTTCTGTAAAATTCAACGTTATCGTAAACATATTTAACGAGCTTTACGAGCCGTTCGCTCTGGAGCTTTGTCATCTCCTCGCGAGGCATACATTCCATTTTTTCATTCCAGAACATTTTAATTACCTCTATGTATATAATTTAAATTTTCTATCAGTTAGATCCAAAGCCCGCCTTGAAGGCTGAAACGTTGATATCCACGGTCTTCGGGGGAACGGTGGCGGTGAGGGTCTTGATCCAGTCCTCCTCGGAGAAGCCGATGTACTTTGCCGCAAGACCAAGCACCACGGAGTTTAAGACCTTGCTGTTGCCAAGCTCCTTTGCGATCTTGCCGCCGTCTATTGCGTGGAGCTCGTGAGACTCGGAGAGCTCCTCAATTATTCCCTCGGGGTAGGTCTTTGCGCCGATAACGACTGTCATAGGATCGATCCTGCAATCGTTCACGATGATCTTGCCGTCAGGCTTCATAAAGTGGGCGTATCTCTGCGCTTCAAGCCTCTCAAAGGAGATAAGCACGTCTACCGAGCCCTCCTCGACCGTGGGCTCAAAGACCTTCTCGCCGAATCTTACGAAGGTAACCACGCTACCGCCTCTCTGCGCCATTCCGTGAACCTCGGAGAGCTTCACGTCGTAGCCCGCCATAAGGGCGGTCTTTCCTATAATACGGCTGGTGAGCAGGGTGCCCTGTCCGCCAACGCCGACAACCATTATATTCATCATAATAAGATCCTCCTTAAAAAGCCTTAACGTGCAACCTTTGAGATCGCGCCAAATTTGCAATAATTTTCGCAAAGGCCGCAGCCGTTGCACATTGTTTCGTCGATCTTAACGGTGCCGTCGGGGTTTTTGGTGATAGCGGGGCAGCCGATCTTAAGGCAAGCGCCGCACTTTTTGCATTTTTCGGTGTCGCATACGCATCTATTCGGGAACTTAAGACCCTTGATAAGTGCGCAAGGAGCCTTGCAGATAATAACTGTGAGCTCGTCTCCGAGAACGCTTTCCTTAACTGTTTTTTCAAGTGCCTTAACGTCGAAGGAATCAACCTCGATAACTCTCTTAACGCCAACCGAGCGGCAAAGCTCTGAAAGGTCGATGGCGTAGGTCTGCTCGCCCTTGAGGGTCTTGCCTGTTGCGGCGTGCTCCTGATGACCTGTCATACCCGTGGTGCGGTTATCAAGGATCATAACGGTGCCGCTTGCCTTGTTGTAGACCATATTTATAAGGGAGTTTATACCTGTGTGAAGGAAGGTGGAGTCGCCGATGGTGGCAACCCAATTCTTTATGTATTCCTTGCCGCGAGCCTTCTCCATACCGTGAAGGAGAGATATGCTGGAGCCCATACAAACGGTGGTGTCTATAACATTGAGGGGAGCGACAGCACCGAGGGTGTAGCAGCCGATGTCGCCCGCCGCGTGGATCTTCAGCTTATTGAGCACCGCGAACACGCTTCTGTGAGGACAGCCGGGGCAGAGAATGGGAGGACGCGCGGGGACGTCTGCCTTGGGGAATACCTGTGTCTCCTCGCCCGTGAGGTGGAGGCGAAGCATATTCGCGCTGTATTCGCCCTGCTTTGTGAAGCACTCCTTGCCCTTGACCGAAAGACCCCAGCTTCTGATCTGCTCCTCGATAACGGGCTCAAGCTCCTCGAAGACGTAGACGGTCTCGCAGGAGGAGACGAACTCCTCGATAAGCTTTCTCGGGAGGGGATTTACGATGCCGAGCTTAAGTACGCTTGCCTCGGGAGCCGCCTCCTTGACGTACTGATAAGCAACGCCCGAGGTGATGAAGCCGAGCTTTTTGTCGCCGTATTCAACGCGGTTGATGGGAAAGGCGGAGGAGTCGACAGCCATTTTATCCTCTCTTGCCTCAACTACCTTATGTCTGCCGATCGCCGATGCGGGCATCATAACGTACTTGGGCACCTGACGCTCGTATGCCTTATCCGCAATCTCGACTCTATCGGAGAGGGAGACGATGCTCTGGGAGTGAGAGAGCTTGGTGGTGGTGCGGAAGATGACGGGGGTGTCGTACTGCTCGCTGAGCTCGAAGGCATATTTGAGATATTCCTTTGCCTCCATACTGTCGGAGGGCTCGATAACGGGAAGATGGGCGCTTCTGCCGATCATTCGCGTGTCCTGCTCGTTTTGGGAGCTTGCAATACCCGGGTCGTCTGCCACAACGATAACAAGACCGCCGCCAACGCCTGTGTATGCGAGAGTGTAGAGGGGGTCGCTTGCCACGTTGAGCCCAACGTGCTTCATACAAGCGAGGGTGCGGCTTCCCGCAATAGAGCCGCCTGCGGCAACCTCAAGGGCGACCTTCTCGTTGGGTGCCCACTCGGTGTAGACCTCTGCGTATTTTGCAAGATATTCGCTGATCTCGGTGCTGGGGGTGCCGGGGTATGCGGAGGAGAGCTTAACTCCCGCCTCCCACGCGCCGCGCGCTATTGCTTCGTTGCCGAGCATTATTGTTTTTTCAGACATATTTTTTCTCCTTTAAGATGCAGCCGAAGGCTGATGATATACAGCCGAAGGGCTGATGATATACAACCTCTGCGAGGTTGGTGATATACAACACTTGAGTGTTGATGATATACAAGGCTTACGCCTTGATGCATACCGTTTTTAACGGTATCTTGCGTTATTCGGCGTGTACGACCGACGAATAGCAAATATACAGCCCGAAGGGCTGATGATATGCACGGCGGAGCCGTGATTTGAAATAACGGGGCGTTATTTCAAACGAAGATCGCGGACTCTTTTTGCTTTGCCTTCGAACCGTGCGAGGGTGTTGGGGGATTCAAGCATTATTTTTGCGTCAAGTCCGAGGACGACGCGGAGCTTATTCTTAACCGCTCCCGATATTCTTTCAAGGACACCGAAGGAGTCGGTTGCCTGTGCGAGCTCGACTCTTATGGTGAGCTTATCCGAATAGCCCTCGCGCTCAACGATGATCTCATAATGAGGACCGAGACCCTCGACGGAGAGCACGACCTCCTCGATCTGGCTCGGGAATACGTTGACACCGCGGATCTTCAGCATATCGTCGCTTCTGCCCGAAAGATTTGCCATACGGCAGGTGGTCCTTCCGCATTTGCACTTTTCGTAGGTGAGCCTTGTGATATCCTTGGTGCGATAGCGAATAAGGGGAAGAGCTTCCTTTTTGATACAGGTTATAACGAGCTCGCCCCATTCGCCCTCGGGGAGGACCTCGCCTGTTTCGGGGTCGATTATCTCGGGGATGAAGAAGTCCTCGTTTATGTGCATACCGTCCATATACTCGCACTCGCCCGAGACTCCGGGACCCATAAGCTCGCTCATTCCGTAGTTTGAGGTGACGAGCATATCGTCGCCCCACCATTTGTGCATTTCGTCGCGCATAGCGTCTGTGAGCAGCTCGCTACCGACGAGACCTATCTTCACGTTAAGGTCGGTCTTGGGGTCAACGCCCATACCTCTTGCAACCTCGGCAAGCCTTAATGCATAAGAGGGAGTGGCAACGAGAAGCGTGGTGCCGAAGTCCTTCATAAACATTATCTGCTTTTCGGAGTTACCGGTGGAGGAGGGGACGATGGTCGCGCCGATGTTTTCAAGTCCGTAGTGGAGACCGAGGGCACCTGTGAACATTCCGTAGCCGAAGCATATCTGCGCCACGTCCTTTGAGGTCGCGCCGCCTGCGCAGGCAATTCGGGAGACACATTCCGTCCAGACGTCCATATCGCCCTTGGTGTAGCCAACGACGGTGGGCTTGCCCGTTGTGCCCGAGGAGGCGTGGATCCTTAAGAGCTCCTCCTTCGGTACTGCGAAAAGCCCGAAGGGGTAGTTATCACGAAGATCCTGCTTTGTGACGAAGGGAAGCCTTGAAAGATCGGAGAGGGATCGGATATCCTCGGGGCGCAGTCCCGCATCCTCCATTTTCTTTCTGTATGGCGGCACCTTTTCGTAAACTCTTGCCACAGTTTCCTTAAGCCTTTCAAGCTGAATTTTTTCTATTTCAGCTCTACTTAAAGTTTCTTCCTTTGCAAATATCATTTTTTCGTATATTTCCTTTTTAATTGTTTTCGTTTTAGTTCTGATTTTTTATCCGATGATCATCTGATCTCGTTTTCAATGGGCTTATCGAATGCCTCGGAGATTATCTTTTCGTCGGGTGCCTTCGTGAGAAGGGAGACCGCCACGGTGACGACCATTGATGCCGCCATACAGATAACTCCTATCATAGGTGATGAGCCGACGCCAGCACCAAGAGCCTCGCCGAAGGTGCAGCTATATCCCAGCTTATCGTAGCCGAAGAATACTATAAGTCCTGCGGTGAGAGTGAGCGAGGTGACAATGGACGACCAGACCGCCGCGCGAGTGACCCTTCTCCAGATAACGCCGAGAACGTACGGGCCGATAAAGCAGCCTGCGAGAGTGCCCCAGCTGATGCCCATCATATAAGCTATTGCGGCAATGCCGAGCTTTTCGTTGAGAAGGGCAAGCACGACGGAGATAGCTATGAACACAAGGCAGAGCACTCGCATAACCGTGTTGGTGCGCTTGTCGCTTGCATCCTTATTTATTCTGCCCTTATAGATATCCACGGCGATCACCGATGCGGATGCAAGGGACACCGAGGAGAGTGTTGACATACTTGCCGAGAGAATAAGCACGGCGATCACGCCCATAAGACCTGTGGGAATGACCTTTGCCAGCATATAGGGGATTATATCGTCTCCGCCGAGAGCCGCCGTTTCGGGGAAAAGACCCGAAAGACCGCCAACAAAATATGCGCCGAATCCGATTATGAGAGCGAAAAGAGTGCTCACGACGGTGCCTTGGTTGATAGCCTTCCTGTCGCGGATGGCGTAGTATTTATGTATGGTTTGAGGAAGTGCCCAAACGCCGAAGGAGGTGAGGAGCACAAGGGAAAGGAGGGTCGCCGTGTGACCGTAGATGCCTCGGGAGCTGCTGCCGAAGGTGATCCAATTGAGCTCGGGGTCTGAGGTGAGGGAGGAAAGATCCCAGGAGACGTTTTCGTGGTTCATAAAGCAGAACACCATAAGCGCAACGCCGATGAGCATTATTATTCCCTGGATAAAATCCGAGAGGGCTGTGGCAAAATAGCCGCCGAAGAAAAGATAAACCGCGGTGAGTGCCGCAAGAATGAGCATTATTATCCAACCCGGGATAGAGAAGACCGCCTCAAAGAGATTGCTCAAACCGTTATAGACCGATGCGGAATAGGGAATGAGGAATATGAAGATTATAACTGCCGAGGCAAGCTTGAGATTCTTTGAGCTGTAGCGTCTCTCAAAGAATTCGGGCATCGTTTTTGAGCCGAGGCGCACCGTCATATTTTTAGTGCGCTTGGCAAGCACGAGCCAGGCAAAGAGAGAGCCGATGACGGCATTTGCAATACCGATCCACACGGCGGCAAGGCCGTACTCCGAGCCAAACTTACCTGCATAGCCGATGAATATTACCGCTGAAAAATAGGTGGTGCCGTATGCAAACGCGCTCATCCAGCCGCCAAGTCCTCGCTTGCCTGCAAGCAGAAAGTCGTTGACCGATTTCGAGCGGTTGCGGGTGTAGACCGCGATGCCCACCATTGAAAGTGCGTAAAGTGAGAGAATAACGTAGTCGAGTGCCATTTTCGTTTCCTTCTGGGATTAAAATAATATAAACAATTATAGCGGCGAAGGAAGAAAATGTCAACCTTTTTCGACAATATATGATTATGGAAGTTTTTAATATATTTAATCGATATTTTCGATGGTCTTGCAAACATCGACCCAAGAAACAAATCCTGAATAGCGCTCAAGCTCGGGGATCGTGAGCTCTATGGCACTGCTTGCACTGCCTGCGGCGGGGAATACGGTCTCAAATCTTTTGAGGGAGTTGTCAAGAAAGACTCTCACGCCCTCGTTTATGGCAAAGGGGCAAACGCCTCCAACCGCGTGACCGATGGTGGGCTCAACCTCATCAAAGGAGAGCATTTTCGCCTTTTGCCCGAAGGTGTGCTTATATTTGGAATTATCTATCTTTGCGTCTCCTGCGGCAATAACCAGTATCGCGCCGTCGGAAAGCATAAAGGAGAGGGACTTTGCGATCCTTGCCCCCTCAACGCCGAGTGCCGCCGCCGCAAGCTCAACCGTTGCGCTGGAGACCTCAAACTCGCGGATCTTATGGGCGATGCCAAGCTCGCCGAAATATGCTCTTACCTTTTCAATAGACATTTTTATTGCTCCTTATTTTTTCGTTTTTTGCAATTTTTGCAAAAAAAGCTCGACATTTCTGAATGTATAGAACTATTATACACCTTTTTCTCTGCTCGGTCAAGTATTAATATATAAATATTTTAAGGACAGGGAGGAGAGATGCAGCCCGATGGGCTGATGATATACACGGCTGTGCCGTGATGATATACAGCTCAAAGAGCTGATGATATGCAACCTCTATGAGGTTGGTGATATACAACACTTGCGTGTTGATGATATACAGCCCGAGGCTGATGATATACACGGCTGTGCCGTGATGCATACCGTTTTTAACGGTATCTTGCGTTATTCGGCGTGTACGACCGACGAATAGCAAATATACAGCTCAAAGAGCTGATGATATACAAGGCTTCCGCCTTGATGATATACCGCCGATGGCGGATTCCATACTGCGCAAAGCGCAGATTCCATACAAGGCTTGCGCCTTGATTATGAGAAACGAAGCAGGCACCGTCCGCTGTCATCTTGAGCGGAGGGCGAAGCCCGAAGCCGAAACCCGAAGGGCGACCGCACGCGGTCGGATCTCGGACGGAAAGATACAGCTCGTTGAGCGGATTTGAAGTTAGTTTTCATTATCCCGAGATATAGGTCGGGCGAGATCCCTTCGTCGCTTTGCTCCTCGGTTTTGCTCGCTCCTCGCTCGCAAAACTTCGACAGGCTCAGGATGACAGGGAGGGATACAGCCCAAAGGGCTGATGATATACAAGGCTGTGCCGTGATGCATACCGTTTTTAACGGTATCTTGCGTTATTCGGCGTGTACGACCGACGAATAGCAAATATACAGCTCAGAGAGCTGATGATATACAAGGCTTGCGCCTTGATGATATACCGCTCGTTGAGCGGATTTGGCTTTGCAAAAAACCGCAAAAAACGACAGCACATCGGAGATGAAATGCTGCCGTTTTTTCTTGAAAAGACTATAAATTGTAAATAACAGTTAGCAAAAAGCTTGATTATTCGCCGTAATATTCTCTTGTGCGAATGGGAGCGGATTCCACGGTAGGCTCGCCAACGGGCTTGCCTGTTGCTATGTATTCGCGATAGAGCTTATTGATCTCGTCCCTAACGTGGTCTGCTATCTGCTGCTTTGTGAGACCCTGTTTTTCAAGCTCTCTTGCGTAGATGGGCTTGCCGACGATAAGGCGTCTCTTTTTCTTTGTGACGTATGTGGGGAGAAGCGGAACGTCCTCGCCGTACTTCTGATAATAGGTGAGGGCCAGCATAACGAATCCGGGGAATGCCTCGCGGATCTCGTCGAAATATCCCTCGGAGGAATCCTCGGGGTAGATTACCACGGAGGCGTTGTCGTTCAGGACCTCCATACTGTTTTTGATGGTTTGAAGGAAGCGCATATCGGTGTAGGTTCCGATCATCTTCATTCCCTTATAAACGAACTTTGAGAAGAATGCTTCGTAGGTCGCCTTAAGGGTGGCGATGAATTTGCCCTTGTGAAGCTTCTGAATGTAGAGAACGTTGCGAAGGTACTTGAAGCGCTCAACGTAATTGCCGAGCATACCGTGATGACCCCACATCATATAGTGCTTGGGATAAGAAACGGAGATGGACATAGGTCCGCTCTTTGCCGAATGGATAGAGGGAATGATCGCCTTATCGGGAAGCTCCTTTACCATACTTTCAAACTCGCAATGGAAGAGGGGGCGGAAGAGGATCGTTTTGAAAAACGACCAGACGGGCTGGCGTCTTTTTGCTAATTTAAATTTAGGCCATTTTGTGTCCTTTGGGTTTTCGCTCATTGGAATGGTCTCCTTTTGACTGCTTTTATTTTAAATAATGAACATTAGATATTAAATTGTCAGATAAAAATAATTTTGTTCCAACTTATTATAAACAATTAGTTGGGTTTTGTCAAGCCCCGATGTGTATTTCGTTGGGAGAGACCTTTCCATTATTCGGTAAAGCTTTGAGGAGGATCGGCAGAGGCGGCACAGATCCTGCGGCTTAATCGGACATAAGAGCCTCAAAGCAGTCGTTTGTTTCGGGGGTGTCGAAGCGGATGCCGAGGATCTTTATATAGCGGGAGTAGTCGTAGTCGTAGGTGGAGAGAGGACGGGCGTAGGCGTTGTCGGTCTGCGCGGCAACCAAGGGGTCCTCGCCGTCGAAGCCCACTATGATAAGGGTGTGGTAGTAGCCGTCCTCGTTTCGGGCGAGCTGGATTACGTCGCCGATCTCCGCTTCGTCTGCGGTCGCGGCTCTGCCGAAGGGTCCGACGTCTGCGTTTCCCGTTATGAAATTATA
Source organism: Clostridia bacterium (assembly GCA_017410065.1). Lineage (GTDB taxonomy): Bacteria > Bacillota > Clostridia > Oscillospirales > CAG-272 > UBA1740. The sequence goes on from JAFQRL010000009.1 coordinate 46,990, forward strand.
GAAAAATTCAACTCCCGTCCAAGAGGGGGAGCGTTGGTCTAAGGATATATAGTACCAACCAAAGGTTGGTGTGTAGTTCATCTCGCACCCTCCCGCATAGATGCATTGGGAAACGAAATTCGTGCAATTGCCGCCGATGCCTGCAAAGTTCCCAAATCTCGGATTTTGGGAAAAGGCGTATTTTCTCGCGTAGGCAACGGCGTTCTCTCTGTTATAGGGCTTTGTGGCAAGCATAGCTTGATAGGTCTCCTTTATATGCAAATTTTATAATTTTATTTTATTCGGAGCGGTAATATTTTGTGAAAAAAATATGTTGATTTTTTCCTTTGACGGTTGTATAATATTTGTATAGAAATTTATTTAAATTCAAAGCTTTAAAAAATTGGAGGAAGAAAAAATGGATTCCGTCAGAAGACCCGAAAATATGGCGCGTATAACCACGGCGGCTCTTGCAGAGGCGTTTATTGCCGAGCAGGTAAAGGAGATCCGCGAGACTGTGGGAGACAAAAAGGTGCTCCTTGCTCTCTCGGGCGGTGTGGACAGCTCGGTGGTTGCCGCACTTCTTATCAAGGCTATCGGCTCACAGCTTATATCGGTGCACGTAAATCACGGACTTATGCGCAAGGGTGAATCCGAGCAGGTCATCGAGGTTTTCAGAAATCAGCTTAAGGCAAACCTCGTTTATATCGACGCTACGGACAGATACCTTGATAAGCTTGCCGGTGTTGCGGACCCCGAGAAAAAGAGAAAGATCATAGGCGCGGAGTTCATTCGTATCTTTGAGGAGGAGGCTCGCAAGCTTTCGGGCGTTGAGTTCCTCGCTCAGGGCACTATATATCCCGACATTCTTGAAAGCATCAAGCAGGCAGAGGGCAAAAAGGCGGTCAAGTCTCACCATAACGTCGGCGGACTTCCCGAGGATATGCAGTTTGCTCTCATTGAGCCCATAAAGCTCCTTTATAAGGACGAGGTCAGAGTGGTCGGCGAGGCTCTCGGTCTGCCTCACGGTATGGTATACCGTCAGCCCTTCCCCGGACCCGGTCTCGGCGTTCGTTGTCTCGGCGCTATCACAAGAGATAGGCTTGAGGCACTTCGCGAGGCAGATGCGATCCTTCGCGAGGAGTTCGATAACTGCGGACTTGCAGAGCGGGTGTGGCAGTATTTCATCGCGGTTCCCGATATCAAGAGCGTTGGCGTTAAGGACGATAGCCGCTACGAGGGCTGGCCCGCCATCATTCGCGCCGTGAACACCAAGGACGCAATGACCGCCACCATCGAGGAGATCCCCTATCCCGTGCTCCATAAGATCACCGCTCGCATCACAAGCGAGGTGAAGGGAATAAATCGCGTTCTTATGGACCTGACACCAAAACCGACGGGAACGATCGAATGGGAATAATTTCGCAGAGGCACTTTCTCGGCTGTAGAGCCGTAAAAGTCCCGATTTTGCGAAGTTGTGGCAACGATTTGGCAACAAAATTTCATTTTTCATAAGTAAAGAGCTAACTGATTTAGATTAAGACAGTTAGCTCTTTTTGTTTTCTGTATTTTCTTTGTTGCCTACCTTGCAAAAATGCTTTCCACGATGGGTTATATGACAGCCTTTATCAAAGCAGCCAGCGAGCTGGCGAAAAACCATACCAAGAATTTAAGGAGGAATGGTAATGAAAATACTGTCGTGTGAATTTAACATTGATGCCGCTTGCGTAGAGTTGAAATTAGCAGACGGAACAATGCTCTCCATTGACTGTACAGCGGTGGAGAATGAAGTGGCAGACAATATGTATCAGCGATCTGAGCTGGATTGGCTGATCTATAACGCTCCGTTGGAATACGCCGATCTGATTTTGAATGGTGATCCGGAGAAATATTTGAAAACAGTAACCGTGAATAAGCCGTTTGAAAACTGAGTGAGACGAATGCAGGGCGACACATCCAAGTGATTCGCCCTGCATTTGCGTATTGAACATTTTTTATCTTTTTTCGTGAACAAATTACATTTTCGTGTAATTACTTATTGATTTTAGGAAGAACTTGTGCTATAATATACTGGAATACATTTACGTGGTTAAGAGGTGCTTATTATGGCTGTTAGTTACAATAAACTTTGGAAACTGCTTATTGATAAAAATATGAAAAAGAAAGAACTCGGAGAAGTTGCTGGAATAAGTAATTCTCTTATTGCCAAGCTCGGAAAAAACGAAAATGTTACTGTTGACGTACTGGTTAGAATTTGTTCTGCCCTTGATTGCGGGATAGAAGATATTTTGGAAATCAACACAAAAGATACTTGCAACGATTAATGGAGGGGCTATGGAGTACGCAATAATAAAAGAAAAACGTTTGGAATATAAAATTAGTCAAACAAAAATTGCCGAAGCTACAGGCTTCAGCAAAGCAACAATTTCATCTTGGGAATTGGGTAAGACTATTCCTTCAATAGATGATATTCAAATTGTTAGTAACGCACTCTTAGCATTAATTGATAACATTAATAGTGGTTTAAGTGATGTGCGTAAAAAAAGAATTACTAAATCCAAAGCAGTAAAAAAAGATTTGCCAAAAGCAATAAAGAATTCCGATGAATATTATAAGTCCTTAAAAAATGTCGGTCAGATTCCGTGTGAATATCGTGATTCATTATCTGACCTATACCACAAGGCGATCACTAAAAAAGTAAACGATGCACCCAAAGCACTGGCGTTGTTTTCCGGTTGCGGCGGCTTATCATTAGGCTTTGCGGCGGCTGGGTTTGATTTGATTGGTCATGTGGAAATAGAAGATTCTGCGAACAAAATATATGATGCAAATTTTCCCGATAGCAAGCTACTTGGAACGGATATTTGCGATATAACGGAAAGCCAAATCAAAGATTGGAAAAAAGAATTCGGAGATATTGATGTTGTTATTGGCGGTCCTCCGTGTCAAGGTTTTAGTTTGGCGGGAAAACGTGATCCGGAAGACCTAAGGAACCAGTTATTCAAGTATTATTCGAATATTGTTTCTTTGATTCACCCTAAAGCATTTGTTTTTGAAAATGTTAGATTGTTGACATCAATGAAAACAACAGATGGAAAACTATTTATTGACTGTATTTTCGATTCTTTTTCTAAAGCCGGATATCATTTAGTAAAAAAAGAATTAAATATGGCAGATTACGGTGTTCCGCAATCGAGAGAAAGGGTTGTTATTGTTGGGGTACGCAACGATATCGACGTAGATTTTCGGTTCCCGATAGCAACCCATCAACCCAATTCGGATACATATTCGCTAAGTCTGTTTGAAACACCAACCCAAATATCATTTCGAGATGCCACTTGTGATCTAATTCATTTGGAATCTGGAGAAGTATCGGATGATCCTCTCCATTGGAGTATTGTTCATCCAGATCATGTCATCCGTTGGCTAAAAGATGTTCCCGAAGGATGTAGTGCTCATGATAATGAAAATCCCAATTTAAGACCTCCGAGCGGATTTAATACTACGTACAAGCGTATAAAATGGGATGAACCATGTTCCACTATTACTACGAATTTTAGTATGATTTCGGGATGTAGAAATGTACACCCTGCTGCCACACGTTCTTTAACAATACGTGAAGCAGCGAGGGCGCAATCATTCCCTGATGAATTTGTATTTTTAGGAAAATGGGGAGATGTTAGAAAAGCAATCGGTAATGCAGTACCGCCCATTTTTGCCGAAATAATTGCCGAAGAAGTCAAAAATCAAGTTTTATCAAAATAATCCTTCAAAATGTAAAAATATCCTGATTTCAAATTGAATTGCAATTGGGTAGGATGCACTTTTTGACCACCACGTTGGAATTGAATAAATCCAAATCTTGGTGCCATATGAGCAACATCCTTGTTTTTATATGTACCTTTGTAAATACGGTATTCAGATAGAACAAATCCCGAATGCATTCTCGATAACTTGATTATTTCATTCATCGAAAAAATAGCAGTTTCGCAATCATTGAAGTCTGAGTATTTTACGGTTTGATGTAAGAGATACTCTGGGGGAAATGGATCATCTTTGTATGCTTTTTGAAATAGCAAAAGGGAGATTTTATCTTGATTGTCAGAAATGATCTTATCCCAATCATTTTGAGCTTTTTTAGACATTTCTTCCCAGTAGTATCTATTAGGATCAAGCTTTCTTGCTACTAATGCTTCTGTACTCATACGATCAGCAGGTCTGTATCCAGCATCGCCGCAGAACATTGATAAACCGGCAGTTGCTTCTTCACTCACTTCAATTCCATTGTTGGATAACAATTGGCAAAAAGCTCTTGCGGTAGTAAAAAACATTTGGTCGTTTGTAGGGTTTTTCTTGTTACAGGTCTTAACAGAAATTCCAATTGTTTTTGTTGCATCCGTAGTTTGGATTTTGATCAAAACGTCCGATTTGCTTTTGGTTATAGGATTTCCATTATCATCTGTAATAGCATCTCCAAGGCCAGATGTAGCAAGTCCTCCAAGCCAAGATGCTTTTACAGATTTAATTACGATATTCTGATTGTTGGAAATGTATTGAAGTAAATTATGTGCGGGATTTCCTTTCAATAAGTGAGATGTGTTATTTGTCGGAGTGAAAATCGTTCCATTTAGCTTGTTTATTTCAGCAGCAAGAAGCGCTTCAAATTTATGTCCCTTGTTTCTTCCTACAGTTCCAGCTTCAATTTGTTTGTTATGGGCTTTGCTGGTAGCCTTTTGTGCCATATATACTCTCCTTTCTTACTGCTGTGGGATAAATAATTTGTACGTTTCGATTTCAAGTGCATCTGCAATACGCTGAATGTTTTCGAGAGATATGCTCCTACGATAGCATTCAATTGCACTAATATAAGTTCTGTGAAGTCCACACTTCTCAGCAAAGGCTTCTTGTGAGATAGCCAATGCCTGTCGATAGCGTTTCACGTTTGTTCCAAAAACTTTTACAATATCCATACTTGCAAACCTCCATTTATATGATACAATAATGAACACAATAAATCTACAGACAATAAGTAACGTTTTCGAAGGTGGTGATTGAATGAATTATATTAAATCTTTGCATATCGAAGGTTTTAAGAAGTTTCAAACCTTGGATGTGGAATTTAATGAACATATGAATATTCTTGTTGGAGAGAACGAAGCTGGAAAAAGCACAATATTAGACGCTATTAGGACTGTGCTAAACCAGCAATACCGTCTTGCCGATAAATCTGTATTGCGAGATTTGTTCAACGCACAAATGGTTAAGGCATTTGAAGCCAAACCAAGCGTTAAAACTCTGCCCCGAATCTTAATAGAAGTAGAACTTGTGCTTGATCCCAAAACTAAAAATGCTGATTACTTCTATGGAGAAGTATATGGTAGATTAAAAAAGCAAGATGAAAAATTCGGTATCCGATTTGAGTGTAAGTACGATGAACTATTGGGAGCAGGTATGGAGCAATCCATATTGGAGAAGAAAATTCCTTATGAGTATTACGCACTTACATGGATGACATTTGCCAATAATCCATATCAGACAATTCGGAGACCGCTTCAGTTTATCTCCATTGACACAACGAGTAATGCCACAACTCCTTCCTTTAATTCTTACAATAGAACTTTATTTGCAAGTAGATATGATGAGGCAACGAGAGCCAAAGCAAAAAATCATTTTCGCACGAAGTTAGTTGAAGCGTTCGATGCTGCAGAACTTCCGGAATTAGGTGATAATCGCAAGTTTGGTGTTGATACGAAGAAAGTTGTATTGGAAACCGTACTTTCCGTTTATGAGGGCAATATTGCTCTTGAAAATCGTGGCAGTGGAATGGAAAGTCTTATCAAGACAGAGATTGCCTTGGAAAAAGCCAATGGGTTAGATGTTATTCTAATGGAAGAACCAGAAAATCATCTAAGCTTTACTACGCTTCGCAAAATGCTCAATGAGATTTCTACAAAACAAAAAGATTCGCAAATCATTGTTGCTACTCACAACAATATGATTGCAAGTCGTCTAAATCTAAACAATGTCCTTTGGATAACAGAAGGTGTCGTAAAATCTCTTTCCAAAGTGGATAAAGATGTGGCAGAGTTTTTTGTCAAAGCGGATGACAACGCTTTTCTTCAGTTATTGCTTTCAAACAAGGTATTTCTTGTTGAGGGTGCTACCGAATTCTTACTGTTGCCGCATTTTTACAAACAAATTACTGGAAAAACTATTGAAGAAGATGGTATATCTGTGATCTCTTGCAATGGTATTTCTTATAAGAATTATCTTGAGATTGCCGAAAAAACAAGCAAGAAAATATCCGTAATTACGGATAATGATGGCAAGCAGAACAGGATAGACGAAGCAACGACGTTTAACAAAACCACTACATTGCAACACGTCTTTTTAGGGGCAACAACAGACGATTGGACGTGGGAAGCGTGTCTGTATAATCTGAACAAAGCGGCACTTGATGGGATGATAGAAGTTCAGGCAGGAGCTGATTATTTATTCCATAAAAAAGACTATGGACAAGTTCTTGGAAAAATGCTAAATAACAAAGTAGAGACCGCATATAAGATGCTTCTCTCTGGAACAACTTTTAAAGTGCCACAATACATAAAGGATGCAATCAAATGGCTAAGAGAGTAATTCTTGCCGTTGCGGGTGCGGGAAAAACTTATCATATCTGCCATGAGATAGACCCGACCAAGAAAAACTTGATACTTGCATATACCCATGAGAATATTCACAATATTCAAAAAGAATTATGTGATGCCCATGGATGTGTACCGGAGTTGACAACGGTAATGACCTTTGATGCGTTCGTGTACCACAATTTAATTCTTCCTTATGAACCGAGTATTGCTAACCATTTTTCCGCACCTCGTTTTACGAGTAGAGGTATTTGTTTAACAGATCCGCCACCGCAGAGAATAAAAAATGAAAATGGTGAGATGGTCTATAATCCTCTATATGGAAAAAAGGACAAGCTTACTCATTATGTGACGAAGAAACATCAATACTATTGTGCAACCTTGTCGGAGCTTGCACTTCAAGTAAAAGAAGGGCGAGATTCTCTCATCAAGCGAGCTGCGGCACGATTAAATATGTTCTATGATTCTGTTTTGATTGATGAGTTTCAAGATTTCAGAGAATATGACTATGAGCTAATTATAAAACTTGCAAAGCATTTAAATGATATATTGCTTGTTGGTGATTATTATCAGCACTCTGTTTCTGCCCGAAACAACATAGGGAAACCATTCAAAACTCCAAAAGGCGATATCTCATATGCCGATTTTGTTGAATGTGTGAAGAAAGCTGGGTTTGAGGTGGATACAACGACTTTATCAAAATCCAGGCGATGTTCTGCAGATGTATGCAATTATGTAAGCGGCAAGTTAGAGATAGGTATCACGTCAACCGGCGACCATGAAGGACAAGTAATATGGGCTGATAATATTGCTAACGACATCTTAAACAATGATCAGATTACCAAACTGGTTTATAGTGAGGCTGCAAAATATTCGTTTCCGGCCTTAAATTGGTCATATGCAAAAGGGGATACCGTGGATTGCGCTTGCGTAATTTTAACAAAAGATTTTGACACGCTTGCTGAAGATAAGTTTTCAATTAAAAAAATTCCTGTTTCTACATTAAACAAATTGTATGTTGCTATGACACGTAGCCGTGGTGATTTGTACTTAATAAAGTCATCAACATTTAGAAAACTGCAAAGTGGTTATATTAGAGATCGGGTGTTATTATGATTGCAAAAATCTTATCATTACCTAAAGCTCTGTGGTATTATTATGGCAACAAAAAATCTGATAGCCAATGGGTTATGGATAATACGAATAACTAAAATAATCTTAGCTAAATTATCTAAACGAAATTGTTTAAGTTAAGAAAGTTAGGAGCTAGTGGGAATAAGACAGCTGTGACCAAACAAACAGGTAGAGCCTCACAAATACAAAACTAAATATTCTTTAGATACAGTCAAGGAAGTCTTGCTTTCCGAAAATTGGGGAGTGGGGCTTCTTTATTTTTTCGGATTTTCGGTGGTGGCTACGACACATTTTCGGCGAGAGCTATGACATATTTATTGATTTTCGGCGGGAGCTGTGATATAATGGGAGCGGATAAAACTGTTTTTATCAATTTAACTGTTATGTTAGCCGTTTTGTTCAACTGATTTGTCAGCCGTTTTGTTTAACTGATTAGTTAGCCGTTTTGTTTAACTGATTTGTTAGCTGTTTTTGTAAAGCCGGTTGAGAAAGCTTTGTTATTTGTGAGAGGTAGAAGCAAATGATAACCAATTTAAAGACCGATCTGCGCTCGCGGAGGTCCCGACCCTCGCCGATAGGTATCGGGGAAAGACGCCCGAGATTATCCTGGCAATATTCAAGCGACGAGCGCGGCGACGCTCAAGCCGCGTACATAGTGGAAATACTTCAAGGCGGCACCGTTTTTTGGAGCTCGGGAGAGGTCGCCTGCGACAGGTGCACCGTGTATCCCGAGTGCGATCTTTCGCCTCTTTCAAAATATTCCTGGCGGGTATCCGTTCTGAATTCCTTCGGACGGTGGGAGACCTCGGAGGAGGAGCACTTTTCAACGGGCTTTTTCTCGCTTGAGGATTGGCGCGCGGGCTTCATTACCTGCAAGGGCGTGAACGGCGACCCATATCATCCCGAGCCGATACACGCGAGAATGGAATTTGAGGTAAAGCCAGGTGCTCGGGTGGAGTCCGCGTTTCTTTACACCGCCTCGACCACAGGCGTTTACGCCTCCATCTCGGGTCCTCTTTCCACTCTTACGGATGCAAATAATCAATACCTTGCATATCTTAACGGCGTAGCCGTTACGGACGAGAGGCTGAACCCCGGGCAGATCACTTCCGAGGGCTGGCCTGCGGCGTACAGAACCTTTGACGTGACGGAAGAGCTTTGTGAGGGGCGAAACGTGCTCGGCGCCGTTACCGTTGCTATGGCGTACTCGGCTTATCTTCGCATTGAGTATGCCGACGGCACCGTCTCCGAGGTGGATTTTTCAGATTCAAGATCAATTGGCAAGGGTCCGCTTTCGCTGTGGATAGACGGTATGGAGGAGCACGGCGGTAAATGCGAAAAATATCTTGCGCCTTATGAATTCCACGGCTGGCTTTCGGCGGGCTACGACGACTCGCTTTGGCAAAAATCTATAAAGACCGACGTTGTGGGCTCGCTTTGCGAGCAAAAGGTGATAACATACGTTAATAAGGTCCTATCTCCCGTGTCCTTAAGAAAATGCGGAGAATGCCGCTATATTGCGGATTTTGGAGAAAACCTTCACGGAAATCTTAATCTTGCCATCAAGGTTCCCAAATACAGGCGCGGTATATGGGTTAAAATAAGGCACGCCGAATCGCTGACGGCAGACGGCGAGCTTGACCCCGACTCGCATATAAATCAGCCTCACGGCGAAACCGACGGGCAGACCGACCTCTATCTTACGAACGCTCACTCGGAGCCCACGGTTGAATATTACACGCCCAGGTTTTCTCTCCACGGCTTCCGCTATGCGGAGATCAGCGGTATCAAGGATCTCTCGCCCGAGGACGTTAGCGCAAACTCGGTGGTGTCAAGCGTGGAGTCCGAGAGTGAGTTTGTGTGCTCGTCCGAAGGGATCAACGAGCTTTACAGGCTTTGCCGTCGCACCGAAAGATGTAATCTTATTTCCATTCCCACCGACTGCCCTCACAGAGAACGCCTTGGCTGGCTCGGTGATGCTCTCTCGGCGGCTGACGGCGAGCTTTTAGAGTGGAATTTGCAAGCCTTTTATGAAAGTTGGTTTGCCTCCATTCGCGCGGAGCAGACCGAAAACGGTCGCGTTCCTTACGCCTCGCCCACCTCAAACCGATCTGCTCGCACAGGGTGCGACATAGTGTGGATGACCGCGGCGGCGGAAATACCCTATCTTTCCTATCTCCGCTGGGGCGACGATAAGATCCTTCGGGATAATTATGAAATGATCGAAAGAATGATCGGATATATTGAGGGGCTGACGGACGCGCGAGGAATTCCCCTTAATGCCACCATATTCGGGGACCACACGGCACCGAAGAATATGAATAAGGATTATCTTTCGGCACTTTATTATTACCGAATACTTGATATCGCACAAAGGATCTCCGAAATACTCGGTGTGCCTGCCGACTACGGAGGTCGCTTGGCAAGGCTGAAAATAGCTATAAACGAGGAGTTTTATAAGAACGGATCTTATTCGGACGACCTGACAGCCGATATATCTCACGCCCTTTATTTTGAGATCGCCGAGGAGGGCGAGCGGCAGGCTCTGGCAAAGCGGCTTGCGGAAAAGATAAGCGCAACGAAAGCTATGATGGCAGGCACCCTTGGCGTGCGCACTATTATTCCGACTCTTGCAAAATACGGATATAACGACAAGGTTCTTGAGCTTGCCGAGGCGGACTGCGACGGCAGCTTTGGCGGTTGGATAAAAAATTACGGCGCGACCACGGCGTTTGAGCACCTTTTGTGCGACGGCATTTACAACAAGAATGGCATTTATCATTGCTCTATGAACCACGTGTTCCTCGTTGGAAGCATACACGCCTGGCTCTATCGGTCGCTTGCGGGAATAGAGCCGCTCTCGCCCGGCTATAAAAGCTTTTCCGTTTCACCTTATATTCCCGACGGGCTCGACTTTGTGAGCGCAAAGCTTGAGACAGCCTACGGCGCAGTAGCAGTAAGCTGGAAAAAGCAAGACGGCGAGCTGATCCTCGATATCTCCGTACCCTGCGGCACAAGTGCGGAGGTCTCGCTTCTCGGAGAAGCCTACTCTCTTGCCTCGGGCAAGCACACTCTTTCCGTGCCATACCCGCAAAAGAGCTGATTTTTGCCGAACCTGATTTGCGTCGTATGCGCGGAAGGCTGATGTCAGCCGAGCTCTCTTGCACCGCGCTCGCGGAGCGGCGGCGAAGATCGCGCCGCTACCACACCCATTTAGCAATAAAAAACACCGAGGTCTGCCCCGATTTTCCGTGGGCTTTGCTCGGTGTTTTTTTGTGTTTTCTTTGATATTTTACCGTTATTCTTCGGTATAATTGTATATTACGGTGTATGCGCCGCAATCGGCGTTCCAATTGGTAGCTTTGGTTATTGCATCCCATTCCGACTCTGTGCCGCGGTAATTGATAATTGCGAGAGCCGTGCAACCCGAGAAGGCATAAGAGTCTATGCTTGTGACGCTTCTGCCGACGGTGATCTCGGTGAGAGATGTGCAACCCGAGAAGGTGTAAGAGCCTATGCTTTCGATGCCGCCTCCGATAGTAACCTCTGCGAGAGCTGTGCAACCCAAGAAGGCGGAGGAGCCGATGCTCCCGACACTATCGGGGATAGTGACATTGGTGAGACCCTCGCAACGTGCGAATGCGGAAGCACCGATGCTCTCGACACTATCGGGAATAGTGATCTTGGTGAGGCTCGCGCAACCATAGAACGAATATCTGCTTATACTTGTGATGCCCGAGGGAAGGGTAAGCTCTGTTACGAGCTCGCCGTTCAGATAAAGCTCCCGCGCGAAGTATAACGGATTTGCTTTGTAATCGTAGAAGGATAGTTCGCACCATTTTGCTATATCCGTGACGTGCACGCGGGTAAGGCCCACGCAATCCGCAAAGGCTTTCTCGCGGACGGTTTTTATACCGCTGCCGATCGTAATGTCTGTGAGGGAGGTGCAGCTGCCAAACGTATTTTCCGCTATGACCGTGACACCGTTTGGTATATTGATGCTTTTGAGATTGGTGCAACCAAAGAATGCGTGGTTTCCAATTTCGGTCACGCTATCGGGAATTACAATGCTAGTGAGGCTATTGCAACCGCAGAACGCATTAATGCCGATGGCTGTGACACTCTCGGGAATAGTGACCTCGGAGAGGGAGACGCATCTCCAGAACGCGCTTGTGCCGAGATGTGTAACACGGTGGGGAATGTTAATGCGGGCGAGGCTTTTGCAACTATCGAATGCATATTCTTCAATGGACGTGACACTATCGGGCAGAGTTATTTCCAAAAGGTTTTGGCACTCGCTGAAAGTAAATCGCTCTATGACGGTGATGCCATCGGGAATATTAACGCAAGCGAGGCTCGTGCAACCCGAAAACGCACTCCTTCCGATCTCTGCAACACTCTCTCCAAGCTCAACGGAGGTGAGATTTGTGCAGCTTGCAAACGTGCCGTAGAGAATATTGCCGCCTGTTACGGTTACGTATTTGAGCGAGGCGGGGATCTGGTAGGTTGAATAAGAGAGGGAGTCGTAATACTGCCTTGTTGAAACGCCGCCCGAATACTCTGCCGTTCCGAATATATAACCGAACAGGGTCGATGGGGAGGCAACGGTCACGTTCTTTCTTTCGCCCACAAAGGGAAGCGTTAGCCTTTCAAGAGACGAGCAACCCGAGAATATGCCCGAGCCGATCTTTGTTACACTGTCGGGTATATTGACTTCCTTGAGTCGGGAGCAATTTTTAAACGCATTTCCGTAGATCTCGGTCACGCCGTGATCAATAACTACGCTTTTGAGATTTATGCAACCGTCGAAGGCGGAATAGCGGATAATGGTGACACCGCCTCCGATATAAACATTGGTTATATCAATGCAGTTACCAAACGCATTATCTCTGATAGAAGCTCCCGTAATCCTTACGTGCTTGAGTGACGATGGAATATAATAGGTCGTATTAGAGCCCGATGAATAATGATTTGTTGCGGTGCCGCCCGAATACCGATATGTTCCGAATATATAACCGAACAGAGCATCGTTGCCTGTTGCCCACTCGTCTTTTCCAACGAAGGGAAGTGTTATACTCTCAAGAGCCGCGCAACCCGAGAATGCGCCCTTGCTGATCTCGGTGACATAGTCGGGGACAACGATATCGGTTACTCCAATAACCTTGATGCCTGTTATTATGCAGGAGGTGGGGGTGGACGTAAACTCAAATATCTCCATTTCGGGGCTGACACATACCGCGGCGGTCAGGGTCAGCTCCTTCGTCACCTTAAACGAATATTCGGTATCGGTGGAAAGAAGCTCCTCTCCCTCAAACCAACCAAGGAAGGTGTAGCCGGGGTTGACGGTGGCGGTGAGGGTGATCTCCGTGCCATAGGGATAGGTGCCGCCGAGGCTATCGATGCCACCGCCGATTGAGTTGTCGACCTGTGCGCCTACGGTATAGCTATCTCTTGTGTAATAAAGCTTCAGCACAAGCGTGCCGCCGCCGTTAATAATTCCGCTTACTTGGCTTGCGTCCTTATTAAAGGTGAAGTGCTCAAAGTTCTTTTGCTCCGCGTTGGCGGTGGTGTCCGTCGTGCCTGTGAGATATACGGTATCTATAAGGTCGTATCCGCCGCCTATCTTTTCAAGGTAGTATTCGACTGCGTAGCCCGTGTTTGTGTTTGCTTGCCATTTTGCGGTGTAGGTTGCGTTGCGGTCTACCGTTACTTTAAGGGTAGCCTCATCTGTCAAAAATGCCTCTCCCTCAAACCAACCAAGGAAGGTGTAGCCTGGGTTGACGGTGGCGGTGAGGGTGATCTCCGTGCCATAGGGATAGGTGCCGCCGAGACTATTGATGCCACCTCCGATAGAGTTGTCTACCTGTGCGCCTACGGTATAGCTATCTCTTGTGTAATAAAGTTTCAACACAAGTGTGCCGCCGCCGTTAATAATTCCGCTTACTTGGCTTGCGTCCTTATTAAAGGTGAAGTGCTCAAAGTTCTTTTGCTCCGCGTTGGCGGTGGTGTCCGTCGTGCCTGTGAGATATACGGTGTCTATAAGGTCGTAGCCGCCGCCTATCTTTTCAAGGTAGTATTCGACTGCGTAGCCCGTGTTTGTGTTTGCTTGCCATTTGGCATTGATCAGAGTGTTTGAGGTAATGGGGCTTGCAAAATCATAATCCCAACCCGCAAAGGTATAGCCCGCTTTGGTGGGTGCGCTCGGGGTTGTAGCGGTATTTCCTTCTTCCACGGTCTGCTCGGCAACGTCTGTTCCTCCGTCAGCATTAAAGGAGACGGTATACATCGGTCTGCGGCGGATAGTTACGGTGTATAGCTCCATATTCTTGCCGTTTGTAACAAGGATATAGAAGGTGTTGTTACCAACGTTAAGAGTGGCGGTCTTGGACTTTATTTCATCCTCGCAGGAAATATCTCTTGCCACTATGTAATCGGCACTTGCCGCAACGGTTATATCGCTGTAGAAGGCGAAGGTCGTGGTGGCATAGGGCAGAACAAGAGTGAGGCTCGTGCCGTTCAACGTCATTTTCAAGGACTTGATATCTGTGCCCTGAAGAAATGCGGGAATTATCTCTTGTGCCACAAGAATTTCTTTACAAACCGAGCAATGCTTACCTTCGGTAAGTCCGTCCTCGGTGTCGGTTGGAGCTTTTGCATTATCTATAACAGGCGAGTGCCCGAGTGCGCCGACCTCGGTTTGGGGTACGAGCACAGTTTTGCAAGCAGAGCAATGCTTGCCTTCTGTCAAGCCTGTTTCGGTGCAGGTGGGAGCTATTGCTTCGTCTATAACAGGCGAGTGCCCGAGTGCGCCGACCTCGGTTTGGGGTACGAGCACAGTTTTGCAAGCAGAGCAATGCTTGCCTTCTGTCAAGCCTGTTTCGGTGCAGGTGGGAGCTATTGCTTCGTCTATAA
>JAFQRL010000010.1 GCA_017410065.1 Clostridia bacterium
AATGACGGAGAATATGTGGATATTCTTTTTGTTCCTTCCTGTTCCAATTGCCTCTATTGTGTTCGGCTTCTACTTAAAGAAAAAAGGATACAAGTATAAAAAGAACGTAATCGTGGGCATTATTATGGCGGCACTACTCTGCATTTACGGATCGTTTACCTTCATTTTTTCTGATATTTATTCACATAGCGACGAGCCGATTGTCAATACGGAGCAAATGTTGAATATTGATATTCCGACGCATTCGCGTATCAACACGCAGGATTGGACAAAAGGAACGCAATCTGTTCCTCGCGGATATATTTATTCAACGAGCGATATTTACTTTGACGATACCGCTGTGGGGCAATTTGAGAAAAATATTTCAAATGACGCAAAGTGGATATCCGATATTCCCAATGATATGGTTGGTATCACCTCGTATTTCTGCGATATTCAAACCAGCGACTACTATATTATCTACAACAAGGACACGGGAGAATTCAACAAATTGCCGAGTTCAAGCGGAACGTATGTGTTTATCAACGTTCTATACAACGCCGAGAACAATACAATGAAATTGGTGGAATATCAAATAGAGTACACAAAATAATTTGGCATCTTTTTTGTCAACTCGTGCCAAAAAGAAAAGGTAGCTTTTCGCCAAGGCGAAAAGCTATTTTTATATTGAAATCCGCCCCGAAGTGTGATATAATAAAATCAGAAATGCGGTGTGAATATGATATCACCTGATAAGGAGTCATCTATGAAAAATCTTTTTAAGAAGCGCGACGCTGTTGATCGCGAGACCTACGAGAAGCGGTATAAGCACGCAAGAGAAAACCTTTTGCTCGTAGTCGTGCTGACGGCAGTTAATTTCGGACTCGTTCTTTCGGGCTCCGATAGATATTTCCCCTTTTCCGCCTTCCTGCCCTATTATCTGACGATGCTGGGTATGCTCCTTTGCGGACGGTTTGGCGAGGAGGTTTACGTTGGAGAGCTTAAGGATATAGTCTTTCTTAACGACTCCTTCTTTTACATAATGGTCTCTGTGGCGATAGTGATCGCCCTGCTTTATCTTCTGGCTTGCTTTATGTCACGAAACGGGCGGGTCGGCTGGCTGATATTCGCGCTCGCCTTTTTCAGCATTGATCTGCTCTCGCTGTTTTACGTTTACGGGATAAGCTTTGAGATAACCGCGGATGTAGTTTTCCACGTTTTAGTGATAATAGTTTTGTCCTTTGGAATACACGCCCACTACAAGCTGAAGTCCCTGCCTCCCGAGCCCGAAGCATCGGATCTTCCCGATCTCCTTGACGAGGACGGAGATCTTGCCGACGAGGATATCGAATACGCATTCGTTGACGGTGAGGACGAGGAGAGCACCGAGGGCACACCCGCCTTAAGGCTTGCAGACAAGGATATAAAGCACAGAGTCCTTCTTGAGGTAAGTATACCCAAATACGACATAACCTATCGCAGAGTAAAGCGCACTAACGAGCTTGTGATAAACGGCAAGATATACGACGAGTACGTGGCTTTGATGGAATTTGATCACAGACTTTGCGCCACCGTGGACGGCCACCGCATAACCGCAGGTTTTGAAGATTTTAAAAGCTATATCACCTTTGACGGCGAGATATTAAAGAAGAAGAGAAGATTGTGGTAAGGCTTCTGCTCGGTATGGCTTAAAGATGATCTCGGCAGATGAGAACAAATCGGTCTGTTGAACGGTCTGCTATCGGTCTTCGCGACGATCCGCGCATAAGTCTTTCATACAATTTCCGCATTTATTGACAATTTCCGCCATATATGGTATAATTATATCCGTAATATTTTTGCAACACCCGGCACTACCTTAATATTTTATATATAAAGAGGGAAAAATATGAAAAAGGACGTATTTATAAGCTATTCGGGAGACGATAAAAGCACGGCTTTTGAGATAGTTGATTATCTTGAAGGAAAGGGTATCGAGTGCTTTATTGCGCCCCGCGATATAGACGGCGGTATTTCCTACGGCGCGCGCCTCACGGCGGCTATCCGCGAATGTCGCGCGGTCATTTTGGTGGCGGGAAAGGCGATCCTCACCTCCGAGCACGTTCTCAACGAGCTTGATATTATCGTTGGGGAGAAGAAATTCTTCGTTCCCTTCTTTATTGAGGATTTCGAGCTCAGCAGCGAATACCGCTATTATCTCGGCAGAAAGCAGAGAATTATGGCGCACGTCGGCTCGCCGAGAGACCATTTCTCAAAGCTACTTGACACCATCGCCTCCGAGATCGGCTACGTTGATAAGCCCGAGCCCAAAAGAGAGGAGCTCCGCCCCGCGAGAGCAGACAACACAAAGAAGGAATTTGATTACATACCCCACAGGGGAATTATGATAAACCCCGAGGATCAGCAAAGAAACGTCAGCTTCCGCACAGACACCTTTATCAGCCTTATGAGCTCTATCTATAAGGAGGTCACAGACCTTTCCGATGAGGAGCACGCAGGGCTTGTGTTCCATAAGTCGGGCTACTCCGCAGGTCAGTCCTTCGCACAGAGACTCAATTCAAGATGGGATCTTGCGGCAGACAGCCTTTCGCTTTACAGCGAAAAGCTCCATAAGTGGTGCGAATTCGATTCGGACGTGGGTTGGGGTAAGTTTGATATTGACGTTGACGTAAACGAGGAAACAGGCGACTTCCACGGCACCCTCACGATCAACGAATGTTTTATCGTTGATATGAAGAATAAATGCCGTATATGCGAATTCGTTAAGGGCTATTGCGAGGGTGTTATCGAAACGCTTCTCGGCGCAAACGTTTCGCTGATATGCCGCACCTGCCCCTTGAAGAACCGCTTCAAGACCACCTGCGTTTTCGATATCATAATTAACGATTAAGCTCCCTCGGCTTAATAAGGAGAAAGATCAATGAAAATTCTTTTCGTGTTTACAGGCGGCACCATCGGCACCACCGAGTCGGGCGGAGTCCGCTCGGCAGACCCCTGTAAGCCCTATAAAATCATATCGGCATATAAATCTCGCTACGGCATAGATTTCGAATACGACACCAAGGAGCCCTATAACGAGCTCAGCGAAAACAACACGGGCTTGAATATTTCAGCCCTGGTCCGCTGTGTTGCGGAGAGCCTTTCGGGAGGCTACGACGGCATCGTCGTTACCCACGGCACAGACACTCTCCAGTATTCCGCATCAGCCCTCGGCTATTGCCTCGGCTCCTCCACCCCTCCCATCTGCCTCGTTTCTTCAAATGCGCCCATCGAGGACGAGAGCTCAAACGCCCTCATAAATCTTCGCGGAGCTATCCGCTTTATTGAGGAGAAGGCGGGCTCGGGAGTATTCTCTGTATATTCCAACAAGGGCGGCTCCGTGAACGTTCACAGGGGAACTCGCCTTATAGGTCCGAAGGCTTATTCGGATGCTTCCTATAGCATATTCGGGCAGATCTACGCAAGCTTTGACGAAAGCTTCGGCTATCATAAAAACGCAGCATATTCCGAAAGAGCAGACGATGTCGAGCCCTTCGGCTGTGTTTCGCTTTCGGAAACCAACGAGGCGACCCTCGTTATCTCTCCCTACCCCGGAATGGTCTACCCCAAGCTCCCCTCGGGAATAAAATACGTTATTCTTAACACCTATCATTCGGGCACGGTAAACACAAAGTCGGAGGCGGCAAGAGAATTCTTCCTTTCCGCCAAGGAAAAGGGCATCACCGTGTTTGCCACGGGAATCGAGGAGGGCGTGAGCTACGAAAGTATGAGCATTTTTGAGGAGCTGGGCATCACCCCCGTGAAGAACCTCTCCCCCATTGCGGCTTATATGAAGCTCTGGCTCGCGGATAGCATCGGTCTCTCTCCGATATCCGTTCTGGATAGATCCCTCGCTGGAGATATTGCAGATAGCTGATAGCCCAAATATTGCAGGGGAGCACCCATCACGTGCTCACCCGAAGAGGCACTCGCAGATATCGCAGCACGTGCTCATATCAAAAACCACTCCCCTATAAATAAAAAACCACCTGTGCGAAAGCAGAAATTTCTGCCGAGCATAGGTGATTTTTTATTCAATTTCAAGTAAAATGCAAATAGTTATTTGCAAAATTGCTTATTTTTGCAGTTTAGCCAATACTAACCCAAATTGAACACGTTTTAATCTGCATATTTTCCCGAGCAGGTGACGTTATACCTGCCCAGTATTCCCTCGCCTGTTCCGCGAAGCTCTGCGGCAAGGCTATCGCCAAAGAATTCAAGGCTTATTCCAAGAGAGCCCGGGGTGTCGTCGCTTATGTCCGCGATAATAAATAATGTGTCCTCGGCGGTCCAGGAGCCTGTCACGAGAGTGCGGAATTCTCTGCCGCTTCTCACATTGGACTGCTTACCGTAGAATGTCTTATCGGGGAAGGTGGTGTCGGCGTATTCACCGAGACCGAAGCGAAGCTTCTTTTCCTCGCCCCTCACGGTGAAGCTGAAGATGCCCTCTCCCTCTCCTATATCGACCTTGATCCTCTCAAGCCCCATAGAATTTTCGTTCATTATATAGGTCTTGCCCGAAATTTTCTTTTCCCACTCGGAGTGAGCCGCGCCAAAGGAGCGGTCTATCTTAAGGTCTATGAGGGCTTGGCAAAGCTCGCCGTATGCCGCATTATTCTCGGGCAAGGGCTTATCCGCTATTGCCTTATAGAGCCTTGATGCGGCGTAGTAATACTCCACGAAAGAGTCGGGCTCGTTTGAGGTCATAACCACCATAAAGTCCTTATCGGGGAAGCAATGCACCAACTGACCGCGCATACCGTGCATACCGTAGCCGTAGGGCTCCATCCATATCTGATAGCCGTAGCCGTGGCTTCCCGTTTTCTCGTCCTCGCCGTGTATTGTGGCGCGAAGGCGGGAGGTCGCCCTTTCCATATAATCGCGGGGCAGAAGCTGCTCGCCCATATACTCGCCCTTATGAAGAAGAAGCTCGCCCATTTTAGCGAAATCTCTCGTTGTGGCGAGAATACCGCTTGCTCCCCATTGGAAGCCCGCGGGGCTTCTTATGCAGTCTATGTCCTCCGATACGCCGATCTTATCAAGCTCGGGGCGAAGATAATCAAGAAAGTCCTTTCCCGTTACTCGCTTTATCATATCGCAAAGCACAGACGAGCCGAGAGAATTATATCTGAAAAGTCTACCCGCGGGCTTATCCGTCACCGCTCTGCCCTCAAAGAAAAGCTTCGTCCAGTCGTCGTTCTCCGTGACCTCGGGTCCGTCGGGCGAGGCAAATCTGCAATACGGGCTGTTCGCAAGAGGAACGCACATCATAAGCACGTCCTCCACGGTAACAGTCGCCATCACGGGATGAGGGTCGGTTATCTCGGGAAAATAAGAGACGATAGGAGCCTTAAGGTCCACAAGTCCCTCTCCGCAAGCCTTGCCGACAGCATAGGAGGTTATTGTCTTTGAGCAGGAGTATATTCTCTTTTTGGTGTCCTTATCAAAGGGCTTATAATAGCCCTCGGCAAGAATATTGCCGCCCTTAACGATAATAAACGAATGAAGATTTATTCTGAGCTCCTTGAAAAAATCTATAAATTCAAGTATGCTCTCGGAACTCAAGCCCTCTGATTCGGGGGTAACAAATTTTAGATCCTTTATCATTTTATAACTCCTTTATTTCAAGTTTATTTCAAGCCGTGAATTTCGGTGAGATAGGTAACGAGAAGCTCTCTGTGAGGTGCGCAGTTAATAAGATTTCTTGCTCCCGCGCCGTGCTTCGTGAAGGGGATGTGAGCATCCGCAAAGTATGAGAGGTGATTTCTTACCGTCTCGCCAAGGCTTTCAACGAGCTCAAGATATTTATTCTCAACAAAGCCCTCCTCTGTGATCTCGCGGCTTCTCTCCTCAAATCCGCCGAGGATAGAGGGGTCGGATGAAAGTTTTGTGCCAAGCTCAGTGCGCTCGATGGGAATATATTCGGCTCTTACCTTGCCGTCCTCAACCGTAAGCTTAACGATAAAGCTCGTGTCCCAACAGTCGGCAACGCCTTCCTTCGTGAAGATCATATTACCCTGTCCGTAGATTATCTCCGCACCCGCCCAGCTCTCACCTGCTCCAACGCAATGGGTGTGCTGGCAAATAACGAGGTCCGCGCCCTTTTCGGCAATTCTTCTGCAAATTCTGCGAAGCTCGGGGCTTGGATATCTGTAATGCTCTCTGCCGCCGTGGTAGAGGGCAATAACGTAATCGCACTGCTCTTTAAGCGCGGAGACCTCGTCAAGGCTATACAGGGGATCGAAGCCGTTTGCTCCGATGCCGTAATCCGCAAACCAGGAGAACTCGTGCTCGCAGAAATTGATAACGCCGAATTTCACTCCGCCAAGCTCAAAGACGTGAGGCGCGCGTACCTCCTCCTCGGTGAGACCGCCGCCAACGTGGGCAATTCCCGCCTCGTCAAGCACGCGGACAGTGTCGGCAAATGCCGCCTTGCCCTGATCGAGAGTGTGGTTATTCGCAAGGCAAAGAAGGTCGATGCCCATAGCCTTATAGCCCGCCACGCAAGCGGCGGATGCCGAAAGGTTAGGACCTGTTTTAAGTATGGGCTCTCTTATATCCGAAAGAGGTACCTCAAGATTGAATATTCTGTAATCGGCAGAAGCGAGGATATCACGAAGCTCCTCGCCGAGAAGTGCGGTCGTGTCCGCCGCCTCAAAAAGATGGGCGTTTGGGGCTGTTGGCACGATGTCTGCGCCGATAATTATACTTTTCATTTTCATTTTATTTTAATAGTTATCTTAGCGTATCTATCGCCTTTGCGAGGTCGTAGCTTGCGCCTGTTTTAATGCTCTCGTTTGCGCCGATACCGATCATTGCGGAAACAACGCCTGCGAAGCTATCCGCCGACTGCCCGAGGGGATCCTCGTGCTCGCCCTCTCCGAAGAGCATTTCCCTGAGCCTGATATCTCCGCCGCCGTGAGTACCCTCCGCCTTGGGGAAGATGATCCTCTGGATCTTGTTTTCCTCGGTGAGAAGGTCGATCTCGTAGTCGTCGCCGCCCTCAAGATCCTTGCCGTAATGCTGGCAAAGAAGCATACCCTTTTCGCCAACGAGGGTCATCTTGTAGCCCTCGCGCATAGAGAAGAGGTTGAGGGTGTAGGTAACGAGGGCGCCGCCCTTATACATAATCGATACCGACATATTGTCGTAGATATCCGTTTCGGGTCTGTGAGCGCAACGGTCGCGGATGTAGCCGTCCTCGTGCTCCGCATCAAAGTAGAGTGCCTTATCCATCGGTGCGGACTGGGACTTGAAGCTTTCGCACTCCGCTGTGTGCTCGCAGGTGGAGCAACGGTAGCCAAGGCATCTTTCGGGGTTGCCGTAGAAGGACCTTGTGCCCATTGCGCTGACTCTCACAGGCTCGTCGCCAAGGAGCCAGTTTACTATATCAAAGTGATGCGTGCTCTTGTGAAGCAGCATACCCTGTGAAACCTCCATCAAGCCGTGCCAGCGCTTGAGATAATCTCCGCCGTGCCAGCGATTGAGGGTATATTCATAGTTAATTGAGTGTACCTTGCCGATAACGCCCGAGTTGAGTATCTCCTTGAGCTTGGCAAAGTAAGGCATAAAGCGGCAATTGAAGGTGACGTGCACTCTCTTTCCGCTTCTCTTTTCTGCCTCTCTGATAGCAAGGCAGCTTTCGTAGGTATTGGTGAGAGGCTTCTCGCAGAACACCTCGCATCCAAAGTCAAGCGAACGGATGACGTAATCTGCGTGAGTGTTATCGGTGGTGGCAACTATAATGCCGTCGGGCTTCTCGCACTTCATCATTTCATCAAAGTCCGAATATATCTTAAGACCCTCGCCGATCTCCTTTTTAAAGACCTCGCATCTTGTGCGGTTGGGATCGTATATGGAAACAAACTCAAGAGTTTTTCCAACCATTCCGGAAAGTCCCCTCACAAACATCGAGAGGCATCTATGGCTCGCGCCGACTATTGCAAATCTTTTCATTGTTTCTCCGTTCTGCCAAAATGGCTATGCAATATTTTTAAAAAAGCAGTTGAAATATTCAAAAAATTGTGATATTATTAATACAGAATAATTTTGGCGCAGGATCGCGCCGCGAGGTGAAGAATGAAAAAATCAACCAACACCGTAATTAAAAGCTATAACGTTATCGGAGACGATATCTTCTATCATCACACCTTCTCCGAGCGTGCGGGAAACGACTATTACCACGCCCCGGGCACTCATCGCCAGCACGAGGTGCTTCTCCTTCTTTCGGGAAGTGTTTCATATATCATCGAGGGCGAGACATACAACGTAAGCGCAGGAGATATGATCTTCGTTGCCCCCGGAGAGATACACACACTCAAGATAGCGGGAGATCAGCCCTACGAAAGAATAGTCCTTCTCTTTGATATGACCGTTATCGAGGGAATGATGAGAGAATTAAACGTAAACCTCCGCGCATTCTCCTACGACGGCAGAAACCGTTTTCACATAATCCCCGCAAGCCACGTTAAGGAATATAGCCTTGACAGGCTCCTCTTTGATATTTTAAGCTATGAGGACGATAACTACAAAAGGCTTCTCATAATGTCGAAGCTTATTCGATTTATCGTTAATATAGATAAGATGATAGAGGAAAACAAGGATAACTTTATCAAGCCCGATTTCCGCGATAAGACCATCGCCGCCGCCACCGAATATATAGATGAGCACATAAAAGAGCCTATCCGCCTTGATACTCTTGCGGAGCAGCTTTACGTCAGCAAATCCACTCTCTGCCATAAATTCGCCCAAACTATGAATATGACGGTGAATAATTACGTTGCCCTGAAAAAGTCAAAGGCGGCAACGGAGCTTTTGCGCGAGGGTAGGTCTGCCACGGAGGTGGCTTCAATTCTCGGATACGATAACTACACCTCATTCTTCAATAATTACAAGAAGATGACGGGTGTCTCCCCTACCTCAAATCTGCGCCGCACCACGCAAAAAAAGAGGGGTGCGAGAGCCGAGGAAAGAGAGAAGAAAAAGAGCTGATCCATTAAGACCCCGAACGGCGGAATATTCCGCCGTTCTATTTTATTTCAGGTCTTAAATAGGGTGCTATGTAAATAACAATTTACATATATCAGGATTTACGCGAACTTTGCGAGAGTCTGTGCATCGGTGAGAGATGCGGAATCCTTATCAACGTAAACGGTAACGTCTGCGTGCTCCTTCATAAGAGTTGCGGGAACGAGGTTGGTCTTTTCCATAGTAAGAGTATCGTGGATAGCCTGAGCCTTTACCTTGTAGGGAACAACGCTGATGATGGTCTCGCAGTCCATAATCTTCTGGCAGGTCATAGAGATAGCCTGCTTGAAGGCTGCATCCTCATTCTCAAACCAACCCTCGTGGAGCTGCTGCTGAATACAGGTGTCGGAAAGGTTAACTACCTTATAGCATCTTGCATCGTCGAAATCTGCGGGCGGATCGTTGAATGCGATGTGACCGTTCTCGCCGATACCTATAAGACCGAGATCTACCTTTCTCTCGCAGAGAAGTGCGGAAATTCTTGCGATGGTCGCCTCGGGATCATCTTTGCCGCTTATAAGGTTGTACTTGCCGGGGTTAACGATGTTGATGAAGCGCTCGCGAAGATACTTATTGAAGCTTGCGGGGTGCTCGTCGGAAATACCAACGTACTCGTCGAGATGGAACATCTCAACCTTGGACCAATCAACGTCCTCCTTCACAAAATTCTCAAAGAAGGTGAACTGAGATGCGCCTGTGGAGAGAAGAAGTCTTGCGCTTCCCTTCTCCGCGATGGTTGCGTTGAGCTTTGCGGCTGCCTGCTTTGCGGCTGCTGCGCCAACCTCCTGTGCTGTTTCGAAAACTTTTACTTTCATTGTTTTTCTCCTTTTAAAATAATATTTTTTATTTCATACTTATCATTCATAATAACAAGGTCTGCGCGGAGCCCCTCGGCAATTCTGCCTCTGTCCTCAAAGCCCATCGTGCGAGCGGGCGTCGCCGAGATCATTTTCGATACCTCGGTGATAGGAAGCCCCGCTATGTTAACCATAGTTCTGAACAGTCTATCCGTGGTGCAAACGCTTCCCGCAAAGGAGGTTCTGTCGGGCAGCTTTGCAACTCCGTCCTCAATGATAGCAACGTTGCCGCCGTCCTCTCTGCCGAGGATGGCAACCGAGCCGTCAGGCAAGCCCGCGCCGCGCATTGCGTCGGTCACAAGGCACATCCTGTCTGCTCCCTTACATTTATATATAAGCTTAAGAAGACCTTTCGGCAGATGCTTGCCGTCCGCGATCACCTCGGTGGTGAGTCTGTCGTCGTAAAGCGAGCCCTCAACAGCACCCGCAACGCGGTATGCATTCACGCGAACAACGCCCTTCATACCCGAATAAACGTGGGTAACGAGGGTGTATCCGTTGTCTGCCGCCGCAACCGTCTGATCAAAGTCCGCATCGGTGTGACCTATCGCCATAACCTTGCCAAGCAGAGCTCCGCGCTTGCCCGTTGCGAAGCCGTCGTCCACGTCGGGAGCCAGGCTGAATCGCTTGATAAAGGGATATTTTTCCACAAGCTCGGTAAGCTTTTCAGGCGAGGGGCGAGACATCGTTTCCACGCTCTGCGCGCCGCATTGGCTGGGCGAGAACCAAGGTCCCTCAAGATGAGCGCCCACGATCGTGAGCGGATCCGAAAGCCTCTCGCCTATCCTATCCAGTGCCTCCTCAATGTGCTCCCAGGTGTCCGTCATCGTGGTTGCCACAAGGGTGGTCGTGCCGTGAGAGAGGTGAAGCCTCTCAATTTTTCGCATATCCTCTGCCGAGGCATCCATAAAATCGTAGCCTCCGCCGCCGTGGCAATGAATGTCCACAAACCCCGCAAGAAGATATCCGCCCTCTGCATCTATCAGCTCGTCGCACTCCGCGTCGCACGCGCCGCCGCAAACAGAAGCGATCACGCCGTCGCGGATAAGAAGCGATCCGCAAACGATCTCATCAGGCAAAACGATCTTTGCATTAATAATTTTCGTTACCATTTTTTCACCTATAATTTAAGTAAATTATTTAAGATATTCTTCCCTTGACTCTGCCGCATTTCTGCGGTATAATATTAGAGTTGAATATTACCGATCATTTTTATAATGTTTTTTACTGAAGGAATCTATAATGGATACCCAAGCTTTAACAATACTGCTTGCCGCGACCGTTACGCTCTTTGCAAGCTACATACAAAGTGTCACAGGCTTCGGCTTTGGCATCTTCGCAATGATATTTTTGCCGAGCATCTTAAGCTACACCGAAGCAAACGTCCTGTCCACGGTGCTCAGTATGCTGACCTCGCTTGTTGCGGTGGCGTTCGTGCTCCGTAGAGTGGATCTGAAAAATCTGATCTTCCCAACTCTCGGGTGCCTTGTCTCCACCTATTTTGCCGTGGCGTTTATCAGCTCCCAAAGCTCGGTGGTGCTAACTGTTCTTCTCGGCGCGGTGCTCTTTCTTCTCAGCATCTATTTCTTTTTCTTCACCGATAAAATACGCATCAAGCCAACCTGGTACGCAGGTCTTATCGCAGGTGTCCTATCGGGTATCCTCGGCGGTATGTTCGCTATCGGAGGCCCGCCCGTGGTCGTATACTATATGCAATCCGAGCGCGAGCCCGACCGTTATATGGCAACCATCTCCGCATACTTCGTGATCTCGGGCGCGATATCGGTCGTCACCAAAGCCACCGCAGGCTTCTTCACCGCCACAGTGTGGCTCGCCCTCGCAGCCGCCCTCGTCGCTATGCTCCTCGGCTCGCTTGCAGGCAAGCTCACAAGAAGCAAGATCAACCCGACTCTCCTCAAAAGATTGGTCTACGGCTTTATGGCAGTCAGCGGAATTGTTAACATCGTCACCGCCCTGCTCTGATCAATTTGAAAAACCCTCCAAAAATCCCTCACCCGAGGGATTTTTTATTTTTCCGCGCCGCCTTCCAACTTCTCTTTTTTATTTTTTTAAAATCGCCATTTTTCGAGGGATTTTTGCTTTTCAATATCCTACTTTCCTTTTTCGAGGGATTTTCCAAAGCACCGAAAAATCACCGAAAAACATTTTCCCTGTCCGTATTCGGAGCGAGAATCGCCGTAATTTTCTGCGCCGCTGTATATACATACAGCAAGACGGGAAATTCGGCGATAGACGAAGTCGATCTCGCCCGAAGACGGCGGGAAAATCAAAGTGAAAGGATGAAGGAGGCAATACCCCCACTCACAATATCATACCCCACATCCGTCAAATGCTGTCCGTCCTTGTATGCCTTGCCCTCGGCAATATTTTCTTCGATTGTGAGCTCGGGGTCGTAATAGCATTTAAGCTTCGGGTTAAGGGGAGACCTCTCCCAAAGATCAATATAGGGTATTCCCCATTTTTTGCAGACCTCAATAGCCTTAAGGAAATAATATCTGCGGCAGAATTCGGGACCGTAGCCAACCTCGGGGAGTCCCATCTTTTGCGCAATTATAAATCCGATCTTTGCCGTGGGATAATAGTTGATAGCCTTATAGAAAAGAGACTCAAGACCGCCGATGAAGGTGGTGTCATCGTAATTGCCGCTATAATCGGCAGGATCCATCGTGCCAAGCTTTTTCGAGCCGATGCCGATAAGGTCGGAGTCGTTTGTGCCGCCCTCCAAAATGAGATAATCAAGAGTTGGATGCTTTTCGTGTATTTCATCAATATAGCGGCATATCCAATGGCGAGCCAAGCCTGTGCTCTCCTGATACATATCGCCCGTGATAGTCGCGCCGCCGCGAGAATAGTTATACCATTCCATACCGAAAGCATTGCCGACTCTCGCCGCCCAGCCTGCATTGTCGCCGTTGACGTCCGTTCTGCCGCCGTGGCAGATGCTGTCGCCATCAAAAACAATGACCTTTCCCTTAAGCTCCATCATAAACTCTCCTTTTTGATACCGCAAGCTGCTCCGTTCTGCTAAAACAGACCGCCTCTTGCCAAACCCATAGCTCTTCGTTTTATATTTTAACATATATTTATAGTAATTTCAATTAAATATTTTGCAAATTTTTTATTTGATATTAAAAATATTGCAAACCTTATAAACAAAAAATACGGCGCACCTCTTTTGAGATACACCGTATTTCTGAAAAGCCTCTTCCTTTTGTGGCGTTTTTATAGTTTGTTCGTTTTTTGCAAGGTCTTCGGTCGGCTTATTGCTTTTCGCCGCCGTTTTCCTCCGCCGTGCAATTCTCCGCCGTCGAGGTCTCGGGCTTCACGGGATCTATGGCATTGCAAGCATCTGTTGCCCCTGCCTTTTCTGTCGGCTCATTGCAAGGAGTGCTTGGTGCGGTAATGGGCGCACCTTTTTTCTTTACAAACATCATTATTGCAAGCGCGGCAACTGCGCAAAGCAAGACCGCGGCAATAATTCTTGCTTCCGTCTTGGACTTTTTAAGCTCTGCTCGGAGAGCATCAAGCTCTCTGTCCATCGCCGCCTCGGTTGAATCAAGCTGCGCGCCCAAAGCCGCAACCGACTCCCCAAGCTTTGCAACGGCAAGCTCCGTGCTATCCTTCAGCTCTACGAGCTGATCTGCGCTTGCGCTGTTATTTTCAAGAGCCGCTATCGCATCATTCGCCTCTTTAATAACCGCATCAAGCTCGGTAATATCCGCAGAATTTATGCCTGTGGACTTCACCACCTCATCCAGCTTGGTTTTGAGATTATTTATCTCCGTTCTGAGCGCGGCGTCTGCCGCATCGGTAGTATTCCTCAAAGCAGCAACGTCACTTTTAAGAGCTCCGTTGTTTTCGAGAGCCTCAATCGCTTCGTTTGCCTCGTTAATTGCCGCACCAAGAGCCGTAAGCCGGCTTCTGTCAGAAAGGACTTCTCCTTCAAGTCTCGATATTTCCCACGTGAGATCGGCTATCTTCTGCCTCAACTCCGCAACCGCCGCATCGGTTGTGTTTTTAAGGGCACTTACTTCGCTCTTAAGCGCGGCGTTACTTTCAAGAGCCTCAATTGCTTCGTTTGCTTCGTCAATTGCTGTTCCGAGAGCCGCAAGTTGGCTATTATTATATAAAACGTCGCCGTCAAGTCTGGAGATTTCCTCGGCAAGATCTGCGATCTTCTGCCTCAACTCCGCAACCGCCGCATCGGTAGTATTCCTCAAAGAGTTAACGTCGCTTTTAAGTGCACTGTTATTTTCAAGTGCTTCGATAGCATCGTTTGCCACGTTAATTGCTGTGCCGAGGGCTATGAGCTGGCTCCTGTCAGAAAGGACTTCTCCATCAAGTCTTGATATCTCCTCGGTGAGATCTGCTATCTTCTGCTTCAACTCCGCAACTGCCGCATCGGTCGTGTTTTTAAGAGCACTTACTTCGCTCTTAAGCGCGGCGTTATTTTCCAGAGCATCAATTGCCTCGTTTGCCACGTTAATTGCCGTGCCAAGAGCCGCAAGTTGGCTCTTATTATATACAACGTCGCCGTCAAGTCTTGATATTTCCTCGGTGAGATCGGCTATCTTCTGCCTCAACTCCGCAACCGCCGCATCGGTAGTATTCCTCAAGGCATTAACGTCGCTTTTAAGAGCTCCGTTGTTTTCGAGAGCCTCAATCGCTTCATTTGCCGTTGTTATAGCCGTGCCAAGATCCGCAAGTTGGCTCCTGTTATATACCACCTCGCCATCAAGTCTTGATATTTCCTCCGTGAGATCGGCTATCTTCTGCCTCAACTCCGCAACCGCCGCATCGGTTGTGTTCTTAAGAGCACTTACTTCACTCTTAAGCGCGGCGTTATTTTCAAGCGCATCAATAGCCTCATTCGCTTCATCGATAGCAGTACCAAGTGCGGCAATGTCCGCTTTGTTTATATAAGCCAAATCGGTGTTTGCGCCGATATTTGATTCAAGCTCGGTGATCTTTGCGGTGAGCTCTGCGACCTTGGACTTAAGCTCGGCAACTGCCGCATCGGTCGTATTCTTAAGAGCATTTACCTCGCTCTTAAGGGCGGCGTTATTTTCAAGAGCATCAATTGCCTCATTCGCCTCGTCAATTGCCGTACCAAGGGCGGCGATCTCCGCACCCTGTGCCAGATTTGAATTATCCACCGAATCAAGCTTGGTTTTAAGATCTGCTATATCGGCGTTCATCGTATTGACCTTGGACTTAAGCTCGGCAACCGCCGC
>JAFQRL010000011.1 GCA_017410065.1 Clostridia bacterium
ATACCCCGACCGAAGATCGAAAAGCTCGCTTTTCAGGCGAAGGGAGAGGGTATCTTCGCATAGCGAATACCCCATTCTCTGCACCCAATCGGGTGCCTTTTTGCTTGGCGGAGAGAATGCCAACTTCAAACCCAACGCCGCAAGGCGTATGGGTTCGCATACCCCGACCGAAGATCGAAAAGCTCGCTTTTCAGGCGAAGGGAGAGGGTATCTTCGCATAGCGAATATCCCATTCTCTGCACCCAATCGGGTGCCTTTTTGCTTGGCGGAGAGAGCCGACTTGTATCAAGACAAGCACACGCCACGGTGCCAAAATTCTGATTTTCGTTGTTTAATTTTTCGTTGTTTAATTTGCTAATTATACTTGAAATATCTGCTAAAACGTGTTATAATAATCGTGCTACACAATTTTATTATTCTAAACGGCTTTACGTTGGTAAAAACGTAGGCTTTGCTTGTCATATCCGTTTAGATGTGAAATTGTGTAGCAACAATGAGCGAAACTGCGTTTTTCGGTGCGTGGTTTCGGCTACGCACCTTTTTAATATTCAATATTCATTATGGGAGAACGAACAATGGGCTTATTTGGTATGATTGGTAAGATGGCTGGCTCAAAAGTAGTTGAGAAAGTAGAGGACGAACTCACAAAGAAGCAAAACGATGAGCAAACCAGCAAATATTGCACTTACATAAAAAATAATATTATTAGAATATGCAAATTAGTAGCTGATTTGCAGAATGATACTAAGACACTTATCAGTGAAATCTCCGCCTCAAAGGGCATAAGAATGTCTTTCAAAGAGAAAGGCGATTTAAGAAAAACCAAAGACAAAGCAAACATCAACTTGAAATATCTGTATTTATCAAGAGATTTCTTTACAGCTTTATCCAAAAACGCAAGTGGTCTTGCGCTACAAAATGAGGAATTAATGTTAGTTACCAAGTTTGCACCTTATTTTGATGGTGTCCCTGTTCTTGATATGGGAGATGAGGACAGCGATGAGTCTGTTCTCGGTGCTTTCAAAGAGGTCGGACGAGAATTAATGTCCGCTTTTGTTTCCTCTAAAAAAAGTTCAAAGCACTTTACTTTTGAAGATTATTTGTGTCGTTATGAAGAAAAAATCAGTGAATGTATAATGCCTGACATTGACAGCGCAATAGAGAATTTTAAAAATGCGATGTCAGCATTAGATACTCCTCCAGTAGCAGTTACTGCAACTCCTGTGGCTTCTATAGTTAATACACCAACGGCACCGATTGAAGAAATTGAGTGTCCCAATTGTAATGCCAAATTAGGCGTAAATGCAAAATTCTGTCTTGAGTGTGGTAATAAAATTGAAATAAAGAAACCCGCGTTCTGCACGCAATGCGGAGAGCCTGTAACGGCAAGCTCAAAGTTCTGTGCAAATTGTGGTGCAAAAATATAATGCGCTTTAATTCTTTTGGTCGTTTTACGTTCCAACCGCTCCGCCAAGTAAAAGGCACCCAATCGGGTGCCTTTTTGCTTGGCGGAGAGAATGCCAACTTCAAACCCAACGCCGCAAGGCGTATAAAGTAATTTTAAAAAAACAGTTCCCTTCTCTATTTATTTTAAATACATTATTAATGTTTTTAAATTCATTATTAATTTTTTAAATCGGCTTGAAATGTTTCTGTAAATATGATAGAATAAAGGAGCTGGGATTTTTTGCTCTTTCAATGAGCACCTAATAAGATCAAAAGGAGACAACCAATGAAAAAACTCAGATCAATATTACTGTTGTGCCTCGCCCTGTCTTGCGCGTTCGTGCTGTTCGCTTGCGGCGACGATGCGGGCTCTGATAAACCGTCGCACACTCATTCTTATGAAGCGACTGTTTTTAAAGGCGACTGCGATAACGAGGGCTACACCGAGTATAAATGCGCTTGCGGTCATAGCTATAAGGACAATTACACGGGCAAGGTTCATTCTTATTCCGATGAGATAACCACACAGCCCGGTTGTGAGACGGAGGGCGTTCGTACCTACACCTGCATATTCTGCTTTGATTCGTACACCGAGCCCGTTGATGCAAAGGGACACGACTACACGATGTCCCAGACAATATCTGTGCTCACCTGTACCCAAAACGGCGTAACAAAGAAAAAGTGCGCTTGCGGTCACGAAACGACTATTACCGTTGAAGCAAAGGGCCACGAGTACATAACCACAACAACTTCCCCGACCTGTACCGAGGACGGACTCACAGTTACCGACTGCAAAAATTGCGTGCTTGCCCATAGCGAGGAGATCATTCCCGCCAAGCATAACGTTTCAGATAGCGGAATTTGCTCGGTGTGCAATAAGAGCATCTGGGACGGCGTGACAGACACATCCTGGTATTCGGAGTCAGCAAAAAGCTTCACTATTACAACGCCTGAACAGCTTGCCGGACTTGCAAAGCTTGTTAATGAAGGAAATGATTTTTCCGGTAAAACTGTAAATCTTGGCGGAGATATTTATCTTGGCGACCGCGAGTGGACCCCGATAGGAACGCTTGATAATAACTTCTCGGGAACGTTTAACGGAAACGGATACACCGTCAGCGGCTTTATCTTCAGAGATCCCGCCGTTGTGTATGCGGGACTTTTCGGGTATAGCTCGGGCACTATTAAGAAGCTTAACGTTACAGATTGCCGCGTTAAGGTCGATTCCAAGCTCTATGGCACGGGAAAGGTCAATCAGTTCCATTTCGGTGCTATCGTTGGCGGTAATATCGGAACAGTTACGGAGTGCTCTGCAAAGGCTGATATAAAGGTCAATTTCACCGGCGGAAGCTACGTTGACGCCTGGGTAGACCTTGGTGTTGTAATTGGATATAACCTTGCAAACGGTGTTGTGACAAAGTGCAACGCCGAGGGCACGATCTACTATAACAGCACTTATATTGAGTCCCTTCAGCTTGAGGTTGGCGGACTTCTCGGCTATGCTGCTCAGGGCGGTGTTGTCAGCGGATGCGCAAGCAACGTTGACGTAACTGTTTCAAACACAATTGCATCCGACACAGCCTCTTCCCTTTACGTTGGCGGCTTTGTTGGATGTAACCACGGTGACGTGATAAATTGCTCGTCGGTCGGCTCTGTGTCTTCTCCCCATACGGTTCATAAAACAAACGGCTACGATATTTACGTTGGCGGATTTGCGGGCTACAACAACGAAACCGCTTCTATGACTCTTTGCTCGACTACCTGCAACGTTGATATAAAGATATCTACCTCCTCCGATAATAATTACCCGTGTGCGGGAGGCTTTATCGGATACACAAAGGGCAATATCACACAGTGCTATGCAACGGGTAAGGTCGATCTTGATTGCGGTGATGAGTCCCACGCTGTTGCGGGCGGCTTTGCGGGCAAAATAGAAGCGGCTGTTGTTGATCAGTGCTATGCAACAGGCGAGGTAAACAACGTATCAATAGACGAGGCTATAACGGGCGGCTTTGCGGGATATGCTACCTATATGGCAACCGTTCAGGATTGCTATTCAACAGGAAAGGTATATCAAAAAACCAACGGCTATTCCTCGTATTCAAGCTCCTATGCAGGCGGTTTTATCGGAATCCTTCTCGGTACTGTCAATAACTGCTATGCAACAGGAAACACTATGGCTCTCGGCAATGGAAGCTACACCGTTAAGGCGGGCAACCTTATCGGTCTTATCAGCCAGGGCTCATCCGTTAATGCTTGCTTCGCTCAGGGCGACGTATACGTTAAGGGCTCGACTGCGTCTTCTGATAGAAATACGGCGGGAGCACTCTTCGGTCAGTATGAGAGCATTACTGTTACAAAGAGCTACTACAATTCAAACTGCGATCTTACGTCAAATTCCAATTCGACCTCAAAATACGGAAACGGTCTTTCCGCAGGTAACTTTATGACTCTTGCCTTCCAGAGCAAGACTCTCGGCTGGAGCGATCAGATTTGGAATATGGGCGACGACATTCTCCCCACACTAAAATTCTGATAAATCTTTAAAAATATTGTTAAAATGGGTAGAAGCACCCTATAGGTGCTTCTACCCATTTGCTTTTCGTGCCGCCGTATGGCGAGCACGCAAAGGAAGATTATTTAACTACTATATTGATGATCTTACCGGGAACAACGATCTCCTTGATGACCGTCTTTCCGTCGATAGCGGCTGCTACCTTCTCATCGGCTTTGACGATGGCAAGGATATCGTCCTTGCTTGCCGCCTTGGGTGCATTGATCACAGAGCGAACCTTACCGTTTACCTGTACAGGCATCTCAACAACGTCGTCAACGCACTTTGCTTCGTCGTATTCAGGCCATTTAGCAAGAGAAACAAGTCCCTTTCCACCGAGCATTTCGTAAACCTCCTCTGCAACGTGAGGAGCAAAGGGAGCGAGGATAGTCGCAAGCGTTTTAAGCTCGTCCTTTGTGATCTTGCCAACCTCATAAATGGTGTTTACCGTACCCATCATAGCGGCAATAGCCGTATTGAATTTCATTGTGTCAACGTCGGACGTTACCTTCTTGATAAGCTTGTGGATATGCTTTTCAAGCTCGGGTGTAGTGCCCTCGCCCTTTGCCATTTCCGTGAGGTTGAGGAATCTCTCAAGGAATCTCTTGCAGCCCTTGATAGACTGAGGATTCCAGGGAGCCGCCTGCTCAAAATCGCCGATAAACATCTCGTAAAGACGCATAGTGTCTGCGCCGTAATCTCTGATGATATCATCTGGATTAACAACGTTACCGCGAGACTTGGACATCTTCTCGCCGTTCTCGCCAAGGATCATACCGTGGCTTGTTCTCTTTGAATAGGGCTCGTCACAGTTAAGAGCCTTGATGTCGTAGAGGAACTTGGACCAGAAGCGGGAGTAAAGAAGGTGAAGGGTTGTGTGCTCCATACCGCCGTTATACCAGTCAACAGGCATCCAATATTTAAGAGCCTCGGGGGATGCGATAGCCTTGTCGTTGTGGGGATCGCAGTATCTGATAAAGTACCAGGAGGAGCCTGCCCACTGAGGCATTGTGTCGGTTTCTCTCGTTGCCTTACCGCCGCACTTGGGACAGCTGCAATTTACCCAATCGGTCATAAGAGAGAGAGGAGACTCGCCGTTTTCGGTGGGCTCGTAGGAATCGACCTCGGGGAGTGTGAGAGGAAGCTGATCCTCGGGTATTGCGACCCAGCCACACTTCTCGCAGTTTACGAGAGGAATGGGCTCGCCCCAATATCTCTGGCGGGAGAATACCCAGTCGCGAAGCTTGAAGTTGGTGCGCTCGGTGCCAAGACCGTTCTTCTCAAGGAACTCGATCATTTTAGCCTTTGCGTCTGCAACCTCAAGACCGTCGAGGAAGCCGGAATTAACAAGCTTTCCTGTTTCAACGTCGGTAAATGCCGCCTCGCTGACGTTACCGCCCGCAACGACCTCGATGATAGGAAGATCAAACTTCTTTGCAAACTCCCAGTCGCGCTCGTCGTGAGCAGGAACCGCCATAATTGCACCTGTTCCGTAGCCTGCGAGAACGTAGTCGGAAATGAAGATGGGAATTTCCTTGCCGTTTGCGGGGTTTATAGCGCAAACGCCATCAAGCTTAACTCCTGTCTTTTCCTTAACGAGCTCGGTTCTTTCAAAGTCGGACTTTCTCGCCGCTTGCGCGCGGTATGCCTCTACCTCGCCGTAGTTTGTGAGAATGTCCTTCCACTTTTCAATGTATTCGTGCTCGGGAGCAATAACCATATAGGTTGCGCCAAAGAGAGTGTCGCATCTTGTGGTATAAACTCTGAGCTTATCGCCTGCGGTCGTTGCAAAGTCGATCTCCGCACCGTTGGATTTGCCTATCCAGTTGATCTGCTGGGTCTTGACTCTCTCGATGAAATCAAGTCCCTCAAGACCGCTTATAAGCCTATCTGCATACTCGGTGATCTTGAGCATCCACTGGCTCTTTACCTTTCTTATAACAGGAGATGCGCATCTTTCGCAAACGCCGTTTACAACCTCCTCGTTGGCAAGAACGACCTTACAGGAGGTGCAGAAGTTAACAGCCATCTACTTCTTATAAGCAAGACCTGCCTTGAAGAGCTGAATGAAGATCCACTGGGTCCACTTATAGTAGTCGGGATCGGTGGTGTTTATCTCGCGAGACCAGTCAAAGGAAAGACCGAGAGCCTTAAGCTGAGACTTGAAGCGTGCAACGTTTCTCTCAGTTACCACCTTTGGGTGGATCTTGTTTTTAATAGCGAAATTCTCGGTAGGAAGACCGAAAGCATCCCAGCCCATAGGGAAAAGAACGTTGTAGCCCTGCATTCTCTTCTTTCTTGAGACGATATCAAGAGCGGTATAAGGACGGGGATGTCCAACGTGAAGGCCCTGACCCGAGGGATAGGGGAACTCAACCAGCGAATAATACTTCGGTAGAGTGAAATCCTGTTTTGCCTCAAAGGCGCACTCGTCGTCCCACTTCTTTTGCCATTTTGCCTCAATTTGTTTGTAATCGTAAAGCATTTTGTCAATCCTCTGTTTTATTTAATTCAAATTTTTTATCAATTTCAGAAATGATATCCGAGATATCAACCTCGCTATCCTCGGGAAGGTGTCTGTCGAAATTATAGAAATCCCTCGACTCTCTGTCGAAAACGTTAACGATAACGTCACCGTAATCAACAAGTATCCAGGCATTCCCCGCTCTACCCTCAACTCTGAGCGGATCGCGGCCTCTGTCTCCGAGAAGCTCGGTAACGTAATCGGCAAGCGCCGCAACCTGTGTTGACGATCTGCCTGTGCAGTTTACGTAATAATCTGTTACGCTTGTTTTTCCTTCAACGTTGAAAAGCTTAACGTTGAGTGCCTTTTTCTCTAAAAGAACCGAGCACGCAGCACGTGCAAGTGCATCTGCTCCACAGCCCTTGAGATCCTGTGTTTTGATGTTTTCCATTTATAACTCCGTATAGTTGTTTATTAAAGCGCCGTGTAGCCCTTTTTAAGCAATGATTCCATTGCTCTTTGAGTACGTGGATTAATATATCGTCCTTTTTCTTTAAGGTGAGCGACCGTAGCCTGAAGCTCGGATAAAGCCGCGCGATGGATCATCGCCGCCGATTCTTCCCCTTTAGCCTTCTCTAATTCAGCGAAAAGCCTTTCCCGAAGCGCGGTGCATTCCCGATAAGCTCTTCCCTCCTCAATATAATCGGAAAGAAAGATGATCAGATTGAAAAGTGTCATATCCTCGCCGCCCGTTGTGTGCTTAAAGGCGGCGGAAATAATATCATCGGTTGCGTATTCGGGAAAATCACGCCTGATAACGATCGGCGCGCAAAAGGCGTGAAATGCAGGGGGAGATAAAAGATCCTCCTCGCTGATTTCAGCATATTCGGCGAGCAGCATTAAGCTCTCCTCGTCTGATAGCTCCTTTGCAACGTCGTGAAGAAGTGCCGCGCATCTGAGCTCGGATACCTTATCCGCAAGACATATCGAACCGAGCCTTTTTGCCATTTCTTCAACCCCGAGGGTATGTGCGTATCGCTTCTCGGACATATATGGCACGATCGCCTCGCGCAGAAAGTTGATTTGTTCTTTCGTGAAACTCATATCAGCTCTATGCGTTTTTTCTTTTGAGACTCTCTGTATAGCACAAATCTTGAGCCAACGCAACAAACAACGTCGCAACCGATCTCCTCTGCGATCGCCTCTGCTGCCTCTTTTGCTGTGTAGCCGCTATTATCGAGCACTCTTGCCTTGATGAGCTCTCTTGCTTCAAGCGCATTGCCTATCTGAAGGCAAAGCTCCTCGGAGATGCCTCCCTTACCGATTTGGAATATTGTGTCGAGATTCTGGGAAAGAGATCTCAGGTACGCTCTTTGTTTGCTTGTTAACATATCAGTTCTCCTCAAATAGCGCGCCTGCGAATTCCTTCGCATCAAAGGGCTTCATATCGTCGATCTGCTCGCCGACTCCGATAAACTTAACGGGAATATTGAGCTCGCGGCGGATAGAGATCACTATTCCTCCCTTTGCCGTGCCGTCAAGCTTTGTGAGCACAAGACCTGTGATCTTGGATGCATTCTTGAATTCCTTTGCCTGCATAACCGCGTTCTGACCCGTGGTCGCATCAAGCACAAGGAGTGTCTCCTTTGCGGAATCGGGAAGCTCGCGGGAAATTACCCTATCGATCTTTGCAAGCTCATCCATAAGGTTCTTTTTGTTATGAAGTCTTCCCGCCGTGTCGATTATAAGAACGTCGGCGCCTCTGCTCTTAACTGCGTTAATAGCATCGAAAACTACCGATGCGGGGTCTGCGCCCGCCGCCTGCTTGACGATATCGACGCCCGCTCTCTCACACCACACGCCAAGCTGCTCTGCCGCCGCGGCTCTGAACGTATCTGCCGCCGCAACGACTACCTTTTTCTTCTGCGACTTCAATTCTGCCGCAATTTTTCCTATGGATGTTGTCTTTCCAACACCGTTAACACCTATAACAAGGATAACCGACGGCTTTGTGGAAAGGTTGAGAGGCTCGTGCTCGCCTATCATTCTCTTGAGAATATCAAGAAGCTCTGACTTAACAAGCTCGGGCTCCTTTATCTTCTTGTCTATCACCGTTTCGCGAAGCTCGTCGAGGATCTCCTCCGTGACCGTGAAGCCGATATCCGCGGAGATGAGAAGCTCCTCAAGCTCCTCGAAGAGCTCCTCGTCAACCTTGGTGAACTTTTTAATTATGTTGTCTATCTTTCCGACGATAGCGTTTTTGGTTTTAAGTAAGCCTTCCTTAAGGCGATTAAAGAACCCCATCGAGTAACTCCTTTTGCTTTCCTTCTATCTCGTCTACGTTAAGCTCAATTGCCTGCGAAATACCGCGCTGAGGCATCGTGATACCGTAGAGCCTGTCACCTATCTCCATCGTACCGCGACGGTGAGTGATAAGTATGAACTGGGTGTTGTCGTCAAAATTCTTGATGTAGTCACCGAATCTGTATACGTTGACCTCGTCAAGCGCCGCCTCTATCTCGTCCAGGATACAGAAGGGCGTGGGATTGACCTTAAGTATGGCAAACAGCAGAGCAATTGCAACGAAGGACTGCTCGCCGCCCGAAAGCAGAGACATACTCTTGATGATCTTTCCGGGGGGTGCCGCCTTGATCTCAATACCCGAGGTCAGAACGTCGTCTGGATCGGTTAGCTGAAGCTCAGCACTACCGCCGCCAAAGAGCTCCTTGAAGGTCTTGCCGAAGTTCTTGTTGATAGCCGCGAACGCATCAACGAAGCTTGTGCGCATTTCTTCCTCAAGGCGTGAGATGATGCCGATAAGCTCGTCATATGAGCTTGTGAGGTCTACGTATTGAGTGTTAAGCTCGTCATACTGCGTCTTGACCTCGGCGTATTCCTCGATAGCTCCCGGGTTGTAATCTCCGATGGCGCGGAGCTTTGCACGGCAGGATGACTGAATTGCCGCGATCTCATCCCTGTTTTCGCTTGTTACGGGAGGATATTGCAGTGCAACGGCATCCTCGTACGTAAGGTCGTAATCATCACTGAGCTGAGAGCCGAGCTTATCCTGCTTTTCTATAAGCTGCTCAAGCTTGTTACCGTTCTTGATAACCATTTCATAGGTCACCTGACGGCTTGCGTTTCTCTCCTTCGTGCGCTCACGGATAGCCGAAAGCTCGCGTTCAAATTCATCCGAGCCTGCCTCGACCTCCGAGCGCTTTTGGCGGAGCTCCTTCAGCTGTGCTTCAAGATTTTCATATTCTATCTCGTTTGCCGATTTCTTTGAGCCGAGACCGTCGCGCTTTGAGGTGAGCTCGTCGATCCTTCCCTGCTGAGATGCGCTCTCTCCGTCAAGCTCGGCGAGTCTCTCATTAATGGTATCGATCCGCTGATCAACACCCTCAATATCCTTTTGCGCCGCTGTGATGCTTATGGAGATTTCATTGCTCTTTTGCAGATACTCATCTCGCTTTTCATCGATAACGCCCATCTCCTCGCTTCTTCTCTGGCGGAATTCCTTAAGAGCGGCGATCCTTTCGAGGTTTGCGTTATACTCTGCCGTGAGGCTTATGAGCTCCTCGTCAGCTCTTGTCTGCTGACCGACGAGGTTGTTGTAATCTGTCCTCAGCTTCTCAAGAATATCATTGTTTGCGTTGTATTTAGCCGTGGCGTTATCGAGAGCCGCAAACTGAGAGCGCGAAAGCGTGAGAAGCAGCTCCTTCTCTTGCTCGGCATCCTTGTTTCTCTGCTTTGCCTCTGTAAGCTCCGCATCTATTTCGGAAATAGCCTCGGCAAGTCTTGCGATCTCCGCATCAAGCTTCTTTGCCTGCTCCTTAAGGTCGCTTATGGTGTTAAGCCTTGAGAGAATACCACTGTCTCTCTTTGTGCTACCGCCCGTGAATACACCGCCTGCGTTGATGACCTGACCGTCAAGAGTTACTATTTTAACTCTGTATCTCAGCCTCTTTGCCGCATCGGATGCGTTGTCGATATTATCGAACACAAGAGTTCTGAGAAGCAAAAATTCGATGACGGAGCGATATTTTTCTTCAAACTCAACGAGAGTATCCGCTCTGCCGACAAAGCCTGCAAATGACTTCGCCTGCCTTATCTCGTCGGTCTCTGTTGCGCTCTTGATCGCGGAGATAGGATAGAATGTCGCACGGCCTGCGTTACTGTGCTTTAAGGCATAGATGGCGCGCTTTGCGGTATCTTCATTATCAACGACTATGTTCTGAAGGCTTGCTCCGAGAGCCGTTTCGATTGCCGTGATATATTTCTTATCAACCGTAAACAGCGAGGAAAGAGGGCCGTATATTTTGCCCGCACCCTGAATTCTTCCCTGCGAATATTCTCTCATAACGAACTTAACGCTTTCGGCATAGCCCTCAAAATGATCGCTCATTCTCTGAAGCATATTAGCTCGTTCAACGAGAGTATCTCTTTCAAGCTTATTTGAATTGTAAGTCTCGGTGATCTGCCCGCGCTCCTCGGTGAGAGCCTCTATTCTTTCGGCTGTCTCGCTGAGGATGGCATCCTTTTCGGCAATAGAGGTCTTATAGCCCGCCGCATTTCTTTCGCAACGGTCTGCCTCCTCCTTAAGCTCTGCGCCTTCCTTTTCGTATTTTTCTATCTCCTCCTCAATATCGAGGGACTTTGAGCCATCTGTGGACTTGGAATTCTTAAGAACGTTTATTCTTACGTTCAGCGCATTTGCGG
The DNA here is from genome assembly GCA_017410065.1 of Clostridia bacterium. Lineage (GTDB taxonomy): Bacteria > Bacillota > Clostridia > Oscillospirales > CAG-272 > UBA1740. The sequence goes on from JAFQRL010000011.1 coordinate 11,184, forward strand.
AGCCCTCCTCAACGGTAAGCTCATCAAGAGCCTCCTCCAGCTCGCGCTTTGCTTCGTCCACACGTCTTCCGAGCGAATCTGCCTCGGAGAGATATTCAAGCCTTGTATCCATAAGCTTTTTGAGCGATGACTCAAAGCCTTCTCGCTTACTGTCGTATTCGGCTCTTGTGTTAAGAAGTGCATTGCGGCTTTCGTTTATCTCGCCGATTCTTGCTCTGCACTGCTCAATAAGCTCTGCGGAATGAGCGAAATCCGACTCCGCAACTCTTAAGGCGTTATCGAGCTGATGAAGCTTATCGGTGGCAATTCTTATCTCGTCGAGCAGCTGCTCGGAGAGAAGCTTATTAGACTGGGTTTTGAGGTAAAGATTTTCGTTTTGCTTTTCAAGATCCGAGAGCGCATCGTCTATGATCTCAAGCTCGTGCTGAGAAAGCTTATAAGCCTTGTCTTGCTCCTCTATATCCTCGCGGATCTTCTTTGTGTCGTAGAGCCAAAGCGAAACGTCTGCTCGCTTCTTTTCCTCATATATTGCAAGGCCCTGACGAGCCTTTTCCGCCTGCTTGGCAAGAGGACCGACACGGCTTTCAAGAACGAAAAGAATATCCTTAACTCTGTCAAGGTTATCCTGAGTCTGCTTAAGCTTGCGCTCCGACTCCTCTTTTCTGTGGCGGTATTTGGATATTCCAGCCGCCTCCTCGAAGATATGGCGGCGCTCGTCGCTCTTTTTGGATATGATCTCTGCGATCTTACCCTGACCGATAATGGAATAGCCCTCACGGCCAACGCCCGTATTCATAAAGAGCTCGTATATATCACGAAGTCTGCAGGGCTGACGGTTAATGAGATATTCGCTGTCGCCTGTTCTGAAATAACGTCGTGTGACGATGACCTCGTCAAATTCGGAATCAAGCCTGTTTTCGGGATCCGAATTATCGAATGTAACGGAAACCTCGGCAAATCCCATAGGATGCCTGTCCTCTGTACCGCCGAAGATAACGTCTTCCATTTTAGTGCCTCGGATATTACGGCTGGAAAGCTCGCCGAGAACCCAACGCATAGCATCGGATATATTCGATTTTCCGCTTCCGTTAGGGCCGACGATAACCGTGGCGCCTCTCTCGAAGGATAAGACCGTTCTGTTCGGGAACGATTTGAATCCGTGTAGCTCGAGTGACTTTAAATACATTCCTTTTCCCCCAAATGCTTCATTACCTTGAAGTCGTGCTCGCCAAGAGATCCGTCCTCTAAAAAGCGGATTTCACGCAAGCCAAGCTGCTCAGTAAGAAGTATTTTATTTCTTTTTTTCTGACCTATCGCCTTGGATAATGCTCCCTTGGCAACGGTCACGTAAAGTATATCATCTCGGGTTAGCGAAAGCTTCTTCGCCTCCCTGTATATTCCGTCGTAGTAAAATCTATTGAGCACCAGCTCACCGATAGCGGGATGATTTGGTCCCGAATGATAGGTGCTCACTGATGAAAGATTTTCGGACGAGCATAGCCCGATCCTTATAATTTTAATGTCATTCTTTAAAAATAGATTAAAAACCCGGGCAGAACGCTCAACAGCCTCATCAAGAGGCAATGGCTCGTAGCTTCCTTCGATCGCCATATCGCAAAGCTCTGTGCCGCGAAAGACCACCGTTGGATATATTCTTGCACCCGTTGCACCGCACGCTATGATCAGCCTCGCCGTTTCAAGCTCGTCGTCTGCGGTGGATTTCGGTAAGCCTATCATCATCTGTCCGACAAGCTCAAAGCCCCCATCAACTATCATTTTGCAGGCGCGTATCTCACATTCGCGAGTGTGCCCGCGCTTCGCGGCTTTGAGCACCTTATCAGATGCGCTTTGAAGTCCAAGCTCTATTACCTTAACTCCGCGGGACTTAAGGATAGATAGCACCTCTGCGTCTATATAATCGGGGCGGGTCGAGCATCTGATGGAGCTCACCCTTCCGCTTTTTATATATCCGTGTGCTGTGTCCAAAAGCTCGGTCATAAGCTTTCTGTCTATCCCTGTGAAGGAGCCTCCGAAGAAAGCGATCTCAACCTCGTCGTCCTGTGACACGGTGGAAAGCGACTGCTCGATCAATTCGGTGAGACTGTTCTTATCGAATTCCTCAACACCCGATATTGTTCTTTGGTTGCAAAAAACACATTGATTCGGGCAACCGAGATGAGGAATAAAAACAGGTATATTCACGTGGCGGCTCATACTATAACTCCAAATAGCGAGAGCGCGACCTTCGCCGCCTGCATCTGTGCCGTCTGAACCTTTGCGGCAACACCTCTGCCAACCTCGTTGTTATTGACCAGAGCAACTACCGTGAAGCGCCTTTTGTGCTCGGGACCTTCGGTTGCAACCGTTTTGTATTCAAGAACTGACGCGCCGTCCTTTTCAACGAGCTGCTGAAGCATAGTTTTATAATCTGTGTTTTGCGCGTTGTCAACAAGCTTGAATTCTTCCTCAAAAAGGGCGAGTATAAAGCTTTTATATTCACCGCTTTCCACCGAATCAAGATATATCGCGCCGATCACAGCCTCCATAGCATCCGCAAGTATTTTAGACTTGCCTCTGCCGCCTGCGGCTTCCTCGCCGTGACCTATGATGATATAGCTTCCGAGCTCAAGCCTTTCTGCTATTTTTGCAAGAGTTTGCTCACACACAAGCCTTTGACGCATTTTTGTGAGCGCACCCTCTCTGTGCTTTTTGAAGTTCAGGAAAAGGTGCTCGGATATTACGGCGCCGAGTATAGAATCTCCGAGAAATTCAAGTCTCTCGTTTGATTCAGCCTTAATTCCGCGACTTCTTTGTTCGTTTGTATATGAGGAGTGAGTGAGTGCCCTCTCAAGATAAGAGACGTCCTTGAATCTGTATCCCATAATATCCTGAAGCAAAAGCACGTCCTTGCCGATAGACATTTATCTCACCCCTCCTTTTTCTGAATTTATTATCAATATCCGAGAATATCGGATATATATGCCCGATATTTTCGACCTTGCGTTAAATATCGGCGAGAGCCTGCTGCTTTTCAGCATCGGCGATAAGCTTCTTTTCGTCGTAGTCCTCTGCAAATATTGCAATATCGTTGTTTATTCCCGTCTCAACGAAGAAAATAGCTTGTCTTATAGCGTTTTTGATAGCCTTGGCGTCCGATGAGCCGTGAGCCTTGATAACAGGCTTCTGCACGCCGAGAAGGGGCGCGCCGCCGTGCTCGGAGGCGTCGAAGCGTTGCTTCATCTCCTTGATCTTATCCTTCATTGTGAGGGTTGAGACCTTGGTGATGATGTTTGTGGTTAGCACGTCCTTAAGTGTTCCCATAAGGAATTTGCCCATTCCCTCAACCGATTTCAGGAAGATATTGCCTGTGAAGCCGTCTGTAACGAGAACGTCGCAAACGCCAAAGGGAACCTCCTTCGCCTCAACGTTACCAACGAAATTGAGTCCGCACTCCTCGAGCATCTGATAGGATTCGGTCTGAAGCGCATTTCCCTTGTTGTATTCGGTACCGTTGTTAAGCTGGCCTATTCTAGGGCGGTCGATGCCGTATATCTTTTCCATATACTTTGCACCCATAAATGCAAATTGGCAGATATTATCCGAGGAGACCGTGAGGTTTGCTCCCGAGTCCATAAGAAGCACAGGCTTTGCAAGAGGAAGTATCGAAGCGATAGCCGCTCTGTTTATTCCCGTGATACGTCTGACGATGATCGTTGCGCCTGTGACAAGCGCACCTGTGTTACCCGCGCTCACGAAGGCATCTACCTCGCCCTTTGAGAGAGCCTTGAAGCCAACGCTCATTGAGGAATCTCTCTTGTCTCTGACGACAGAAAGAGGGCTATCCTCCATCGTGATAACCGATGCGGCGGGAATAATGCTGATACCCGAAATATTGATCTCGTTCTGAACGGCAATATCGGATATAACGTTTTCGTCTCCAACGAGAACAAGCTCTGTATCCTTGAATTCTTCTGCGGCAAGCTCAACACCCTTGAGTATTTCAAGAGGTGCGTTGTCACCGCTCATTGCATCAATAAGTATTCTCATTTCTAGCTTAAATGGTCGCAAAATCTCTGCGTATAATTTCAAGAGCGCGCTCTGAATACGCTTCGTTTCTGAACCTCTTTCCTCCTTTGACTTTATAACCAAGCGGAGCTATTATGCCGAAATTGGCATTCATCGGCTGAAATGCGGAGCTGACTCCGCCCTCGCTTACGTAATGTGCAAGCGCGCCGATCTCCGTTTCCTTGGGAAATACCACGGGCTCTTTTCCAAGCATCTGCATAGCCGCATTGATGCCTGCAACAAGTCCTGACGAGGCGGACTCAACGTAGCCCTCCACACCCGTCATCTGCCCCGCAAAATAGAGTTTATTATTAGCCCTAACAGAATAGGTCGACGTCAAAAATCCCGGGGAGTTTATATATGTGTTTCTATGCATAACACCGTAGCGGAAGAATTCCGCGTTTTCAAGTCCGGGTATCATACGGAACACTCTCTTTTGCTCACCAAAGGTGAGATGAGTCTGGAAGCCGACGATGTTATACATCGTGCCCTCCTTGTTTTCTCTGCGGAGCTGGACTGTTGCAAAGGCGTCCTCTCCCGTTTTCGGGACAGGAAGTCCGACAGGCTTCATAGGTCCGAAGCGCAGGGTGTCGTAGCCTCTTGATGCCATTACCTCAACGGGCATACAGCCCTCAAAAACAGTCAGATCCTCCTGGAGCTCTCTATCGAAAGCCTTAAGCGGAGCCGCCTCTGCACCAACGAGCGCCTTATAGAAGGCATCGTATTCCTCTTTTGTCATAGGACAGTTGAGATAATCGGTGGGCTCGCCCTTTCCGTATCTTGATGCGAAAAATGCAATGTCGGTATTAACGGTGGAAAAATCAACTATCGGTGCCGCCGCATCGAAGAAATGAAGCTCGTCTCCGCCTGTGATCCTTGATATAGCAAGGGCGAGAGGCTCGGAGGTGAGAGGTCCGCTTGCAACCACGGTTATTTCGCTCGTATCCGCATCGAGCTCGGTGATCTCCTCCTCAAACACCGTGATATTTGGATGAGATTTTATCTTTTCTGTTATATAATCGCTGAACTGCCGACGGTTAACAGCAAGAGCCGAGCCTGCGGGAACCTCGGTGGCGTATGCCGCCTCCATGATCAGCGAGCCAAGAGCACGGAGCTCCTCCTTGAGAAGCCCTACGGCGTTATTCAGCTGATTTGAACGAAGAGAGTTTGAGCACACAAGCTCTGCAAAGCCCTCCGTGTGATGCGCGGGGCTCATTTTTTTCGGCTTCATCTCATAGAGATGTACCTTCACTCCGCGCTTTGCGATCTGCCAAGCCGCCTCACAGCCCGCAAGTCCCGCGCCGATGACCTTTACGTATTCTTCACTCATCATTCGGTCTCCGCGAGCTCTTCCTCGCGCTGATAGCCGCAGGACCTCTCCTTGCAAACTACCATCTTCCTGCTCTTGCGATAGTAAAGATTTGCGCCGCAATCGGGGCATTTTTCGGTGAGAGGTCTATCCCACGTGGAGAAATCACACTCGGGATAACGCTCGCAGCTGTAAAACAGACTCTTGCCTCTGCCGTGCCTTGCAAGTATTTTAGAGGAGCAGATCGGGCAAGGTACACCTGTTTCCGTTACCTTCTGCTTTGTGAAACGGCAGGATGGGTAATTGGAGCAGGCATAGAAGGTGCCGTAGCGACCCTGGCGGATAACCATCTCCGCGCCGCACTCCTCGCAAGCAAAGCCTGCAAGAGTCGGAGCCTCTACCTTCTGCTCAACAGGCTTGCCGTCGCCGTCTACCGCCTTTGTGCATTTGCAGGCGGGATATGCGGGACAAGCCAGGAATTTTCCGAAGCGACCTGTTTTATAGATCATCTTTTTGCCGCAGATATCGCAAGGAATATCGCTTTCCTCCGCGGGAACGGTGAGTGCCGCTTCCTTTCCCGAATCCATAGCCGCCAGAAGATCCTTTTCAAACTTCTTGTAGAAGCTTGAAAGAACTCCAAGAGTGGTGTTTTCTTTATTTTCAATAGAGTCAAGCGCGCTTTCCATCGATGCTGTGAAGTCATAGTCGATTATATCAGGGAAATGACGGCGCATAAAGTTCGTTATAAGCTCTCCGAGAGGAGTTGCAACAAGCGACTTGCCGTCGCGCTTAACGTAATTTCTTGATGTTATGATCGTGATGGTGGGCGCGTAGGTAGAAGGTCTGCCTATTCCGCGCTCCTTGAAGAATTCGACGAGGGATGCCTCTGTGTATCTTGGAGGTGGCTCCGTGAAGTGCTGGAGCCTTTCGATGCTCTCTGCCACAAGCTTTTCTCCTGCCGTAACGGAAGGAAGCTTCGTGAGGCTTACGTCCTCGTCCTCATCGCTATCATTGCTCTTGTCTCCGGAATCGTAGACGGCAAGATATCCTTTAAATTTGATTATATAGCCGCCTGTTTTGAAAATATATCCGTTGTTTTCAATATCAACAGAAACGGTATCGAGGATGGCGGATGCCATCTGGCTCGCGATGAATCTATCAAATATAAGCTTATAAAGCTTATACTGATCGGATGAGAGCATTTTCTTAACAAGCTTGGGAGAAAGCCTCGGGTCGGAGGGGCGGATAGCCTCGTGAGCGTCCTGTGCTCCGCTTGCCGCCTTATAGCTTCTCTCTTGGGCAGGAACGTACTCCTTGCCGAAATTATCCGCGATATATTCAGCCGCCGCGCTCTTTGCAACCTCCGAAACTCTTGTGGAGTCGGTACGCATATAGGTGATAAGACCCTGCACACCGCCAAGCTCTGCACCGAGATTGAGACCGTCGTAAAGCTCTTGAGCAACCTTCATTATCTTCTGAGACTGGAAACCAAGCTTTTTTGATGCGTCCTGAATAAGGCTGGAGGTGGTGAACGGAGGCGCGGGGGATTTATACTTTTCCTGATGGCGCACCGCCGAGACAACAAACGATCCCGAGTCCAGCTTATCCGTAATTTTCTTTGCGGCGTCTTCTGACTCTATCTTTATCTTTCCTGTGCGCTCGCCGTTAAGTCTTGCCGAGATTACGTCTCCACTTGCAGTTTTGAACTGACCTTCAACAGTCCAATATTCCTGAGGAACGAAGGCGCGGATCTCCTCCTCACGTTCGGTTATTATGCGAGTGGCGACCGACTGAACTCTTCCTGCGGAAAGTCCGCTCTTAAGATTTTTCCAAAGCACCTCGCTGAGCTTGAAGCCAACGAGTCGGTCAAGGATCCTTCTTGCCTGCTGGGAGTTTACAAGATCCTCGTTTATCTTCCTTGGATGCTTGATGCCCTCCTTAACGGCACTTTTGGTTATCTCGTTGAAGGTGACTCTGCATTCCTTGTCCTTCGGGATGCCGAGCTCGCCCGCAATGTGCCAGGAGATAGCCTCTCCCTCACGGTCAGGGTCTGTTGCGAGAAATATCTTGCCAGCGCTTTTTGCCTCGCGCTTAAGCTCCTTGATGATATCTCCCTTGCCGCGGATATTGATGTAATGAGGCTCAAAGCCCGCTTCAACGTCAATTCCGAGGGTGCTCTTGGGAAGATCTCTGATATGACCTACAGATGCTATGACCTTGTAATTCGGTCCGAGATATCCTTTGATCGTATTCGCCTTCGAGGGTGACTCAACTATAACAAGATTTGCCATTATATTCCAAAGCGGTCAGCCGCTTCCTTTCGTGATCAGTATTTGCGTATTACCTTGCCGCCGGGGAGCACGACGATGAATTTACAGCTCTCAAGCTTTGTGAGATGCTTCATCACGACTCTCAGTGGCATAGTGTCGCTTATTAGCTCTTCGATCTCTATTGCCCCGCCTATCGGCACTTTTTTGTAAAGCGCAAGAGTATCGGTGTCAAAATTGTAATTATTGATATCGTCGGTTCCTGCTCTGCCGTTTTCAAAATGAGCGGGAACTCCCGAATCTGATATTACCGTTTTCTTATATCCCGGAAGACTGTCAAAATCAAAGTTCAAGCCCATCTCGCGGACCTTTGCTTCCCTTGCCTGACGCGCCTCTTCCCTCTTTTTCGCAAGGGCATCCGCCTCTGCGTCTATCTTCGCAAAATATCTGGCGGAAAATTCATCAAGAACCTTTTCACCGTAGCTCTTTTCCGCATTTATAACGCAAGAATTTCTCTTTGGCTTCGGTCTTCCGTTTTTATCAAGAGGAACGTTTGCGGCTACCTTAAGTCTTCCGTCGAAGGTGACGTTGCAGTCCTTATCGTCATCGTCCTCTTCAACAGTCTTCACAGGTACGTATTTTCTGTTTCGCTTAACTATCCAAGGCTGATTGTAGATATCGTCCGAGGAACAGTTGGCAACTACCTCAAGCATTCTGAGAACGTACATCATATCAACGGGACGTCGGTCGTTAAGCATAAAGAAATTTATACTTTCGGGATATTTATCCTGATATGCAGTAAGGATATCCTCTGCCGACGTTGCGGTCTTCGCGCCGTTCTTCAAAAGAAGATTTGTGGCTTCGCTTTGTTCTGCGCCAACGTTGCCGGGAAGGGCGAATATATCGCGGCCCTGATCCTTTGCATATCTTGCGGTGATAAGTGCTCCGCTTCGTTCATTGCCTTCGATGACAAGCGTTACGGGGCAAAGACCGCTTATTATTCTGTTTCTTTTTGGGAAACTGTATTTTGAAGGTCTGGCTCCGGGAGGATATTCGGTCATAATACAGCCGCTTCTGACTATCTCGCGCGCCAGGGTGAGGTGCTCGGGCGGATAGCAAACGTCAATTCCGCTTCCAAGGACCGCCACGGTTGAATGACCCGAGGCTATTGCTCCCGCTGTCGCAACTCCGTCTATTCCTTTAGCCATACCGGAAACGATCGTTGCACCCGCAGTTGCAAGATCGTATCCAAAATTGAAGGCGTTTCTTCTGCCGTACTCGGAAAGATCTCTTGTTCCCACAACCGCGACGTAAAGTCCCGAATTAAAATCGGGAAGCCGCCCTCTGTAATACAGGAGGACGGGAGGCGTTGATATCGTTTTTAATAATTTCGGATATCTTTCATCGGAATATGCGAGGGTACCGACGTCGTATTTTTTACAGAAATCAAGTATCTCTGCGGCCTTTGTGAGATCCTTGTCTACAAGTCTTTTTCTATCGGAAAGCTTTGGACCGATCGCAGAGATTATTTCGTGGTCGGGCGCATCGTATACAGCTTTTGCGCTATCAAATTTTGACATAAGCTTCATAAAGGTTCCTGTATCAACTGTGCAGGAAAGCGAAAGCCATATCCAATAGATCAATTCGTCCAAGGTTTTCTCCGTTCCGACCGTAGGTCAATTATAATTTACTCTGCTCCCACATAAATACTGCGGCAGCCACCGCCGCGTTGAGAGATTCGGTTTTCTTTGAAATGGGGATATATACGCTCGCGGTGCAGGCCGAAGATATTTCCTCGGGGATGCCGTGCCCTTCATTTCCAATGATAAAGATATCATCGGCGGCAAGCTCAAGCTCGGAGAGCGATTTTGCATTCTCTGTGAGCTCGGCGGCATATATTCTTCTGCCCGCGGCTCTTGCCGCTTTTATGAATTCTCCAAGGCTGCTAACCGACGTTATCCTCGTTCTGAAAAGACTGCCCATAGCCGACCTGACGGTTTTGGGGTTATATACCTCGGCACAGTCGGAGGAAAGTATCAGATGATCGACTCCGAATGCTGTTGCCGAGCGAATAACCGCGCCGAGATTGCCGGGATCGCGCACAGAGCATAAAACGAGAGCTCTTTCGGCACCCTTCAAGAAAAACTCTTCCTTATATATTATATCAGCATTATTGAAAAAGTCAAGACATTTTATTACGCTAATTACCCCTTCAGGCGATTTTTCGGTGGAAATTTTCTCAAAAACACTCTCTGAAACAGGGATAACTTCGGTTTGTGCGTATTTTTCTGACTTGGTATATTTTTCAATTCTTGAAAGCCAGCCTGAAAGCTTATCCTCGGCAACGAAAATGACAGACACCGAAAGCTCTGCATCAAGAGCCTCCAGGGAGAGCTTTTCTCCCTCCGCGATAAACGAGCGCGCCTCGGCTCTGCCCTTCTTCGAAAGGAGAGATGACGCCCATTTTATTCTTGGATTATTTCGGCTTGTGATAGTCTCGCTAAATATTTTCATATCTATCTCCCACAGCTTTTAACATTTTAAGATTATGTTATCTTGAAAAAATAGCCCCGGTTCACCGTGCGGAAAACCGGGACAGTTTTATTAAAGTGCAGCCTTAGCCTTCTCGCAGATAGCAGCGAATGCAGCCTTATCGGAAACTGCAAGCTCAGCGAGCATCTTGCGGTTGAGGTCGATGCCGGCAACCTTAAGACCGTGCATAAGGGTGGAGTAGTTCATACCGCAAACCTTAGCCTGAGCGGAGATTCTGGTGATCCAGAGAGCACGGAAGTCTCTCTTCTTCTGCTTACGGCCAACGTATGCATAGTTACCGCTCTTAAGAACGGCCTGCTTAGCCATCTTGAAATGCTTGGACTTAGCACCCCAGTAACCCTTAGCGGCCTTGAGGATGCTGTTTCTTCTCTTGCGCGTCATCATAGCGCCCTTAACTCTTGCCATTTTATATTATCCTCCAATAAATTCTTTTTTGCCCTATTACTTCTGAATAAGGGATCTGTAGGTGGGTGCGAAGCACTCGCTGAGAATTGCGCCCTTGCGGAGGCTTCTCTTGCGCTTTGCGGTCTTGAGACCGAGCTTGTGACGATGATTGTTGTGAGACATTTTTACTTTTCCGCCGCCTGTAAGAGAGAATCTCTTAGCGGAAGCCTTATGTGTCTTGATCTTTCCCATGATTATACTCCTTTTCTGTGGGGATTACCCAATTATTAACTTAATTATTTTTTGTCCTGCTTGGCAGGGCTGAGAATTATGGACATAAACCTACCCTCGAGCACGGGCTTCTTTTCGGCAACACCCGCATCACGGCAAGCCTCCTCAAATTTTGCAATGACCTCGCGGCCAAGCTCCATATGAGACATCTCTCTTCCCTTGAAGCGAACCACAGCCTTAACCTTATTGCCCTCTGCGAGGAACTTCTTTGCGTGGTTGACTCTTGTGTCGAAATCGTGCTGCTCGATTCGGCAAGAAAGCTGAACCTCCTTGACCTTCACGATAACCTGCTTTTTCTTTGCTTCCTTTTCTCTCTTATCGCGCTCGAAGCAGAACTTGCCGTAGTCGATAGCGCGACATACGGGAGGCTGTGCGTTAGGAACGATAAAAACGAGATCAACGTTGTTGTTGTAGGCATAGGTGCGCGCATCGTCGATCTTCATAATGCCGACCTGCTCGTTGTTTGGACCGATCACTCTGACCTCAGCGGCCTTGATCTCCTCGTTGATCAGAAGGTCCTTGGAATTGTTGGGTTTTATGGGTTTGTACCTCCAAGTAAATAAAAAATGCATACAGAGAATCTCCGTACGCATACACATCCACCTCTGACAGAAGTGGAGATATATTAACCTTACGCACCCTTGTGGTAAGGTGAGAACGGAAATTCTGCTTCGCTAACTTACTTTGGTAGTATACCATATTATTCGTTGATTGTCAATAGGTTTTACAGAAAAAAATACAAAATTTTGCAAAAATTGTAGAATAATCGAAAAAATCATCTCATCTCATCGAAATATCTTAGGGCAGAAAACGCGAGATATGCCGCACCGTGACGAATAGAGTCGTCAGAAAGGATCGTCTCTGGATTATGAAGCGGCGCGCTGTGCCCCTCTGCTATGCTACCGGCCGAAATTGCAACCGCACAGGACGGTACCCGTTCGGCAATAAAAGCAAAATCCTCTGAGCCTCCCGAAGCACCTCTTGCCGCCGCTGATGATAATACCCTGTCGTTTCCAAAAAGCTCTCTTGCATATTTCGCGATCCTTTCGGAGCAGGTCCCATCGTTTACAAGGGGCGGACAAAAAGAGAGGATCTCTGCCTTCGCCCGACATCCGTAAAGCCTTGCTATCCCCGAGGAAAGCTCGGTGATCCTCAAAAAAAGCCTTTTCCCCGTCTCCCTGCTTGTTGCCCTTGCCGTTCCGCAAAGCTCGCAGAGATCCGCGATAACGTTAGGGGCGTTACCTCCATTAAACGTTCCAACGGTAACTGAAACGGGATCCTTTTGATTAAATTCTCTGCACGGCAACTCTTCAATAGATTGTAATATGCGTGCGGCGCAGGCGAGCGCGTCGCGCCCATCCGTGTGCATACCGCCGTGCGCCGATGTGCCTCTGACAGTTATTTTAAAGAAAGTAGAGGAGGGTGCGGATACACCTCCTTCGGGAACTATAAACGTTCCGCAGGGGAGCTCGGTTCCCGATAAAACGTGGACAGCCAATGCCATATCTATCTTTTCATCCAGCAGACCGCCCTCGATCATATCGACACAGCCCTCCAATGTTTCCTCGGCCGGCTGAAAGACAAACTTAATTCTGCCGCGAATTTTATCCTGTAATTTCGATAAAATATAAAATGCACCAAGCAACATAGAGGTGTGAATGTCGTGACCGCAGGCGTGCATATTTCCGTTTTTTGCGGCAAAAGGAAGTCCTGTTCTCTCGCGTATTTTCAAAGCGTCCATATCAGCTCTCAGCAGCACGGTAGGGCATTTTCCCTGCCCCAGCTCGGCTATTACACCGCACCGTCCCAAGCGCTTGGTGCTTCCGTCCATAGCGGATATCGCTTCGCTGACAAGCTTTGTCGTTTTTGGAAGATCGAAGCCGACCTCGGCAAACGAATGTATTTTATGCCGAAACCCGATCAGCTCTGCCTCGATCTCTTTTGCATATTTTATCACTTCGTTTTTCATTGTTTTATCCTCCTTTCTGTTATTTTGCCCAAGTCAACTTATAATATGATTTTAATATTGAAAAGCTTGATGTTATATGATATAATATCATTGTCCTGTTTAATTTGACTTTAGAGTATTTCCGAAATCGGAAGGAGAAATTATATGAAATACGGAATTAGAAGGATTGTTTTGTGCTTGCTTCTCACACTTGCGTTGATGCTCTCTGCGTGCGTGAGTCCCGATAGTGGCGCGGGCAACGAGGGCGGATCCGATATCGCAGGCGGCGGTGAAGACAAGGAGTGCGCCGAGCACGTTGATGAAAATGACGACGGCAGCTGTGACGACTGCGGCACAACGCTTATCGTTGTTATAGATTTTTATGCGATAAACGATCTTCACGGCAAATTCAGCGATACGGAGGATTTTGTCGGTGTAGACGAGCTGACAACCTACCTTAAAAGCGCATACAAGACCGACGATAACCTTGTGCTTCTCTCCTCGGGTGATATGTGGCAGGGCTCATCCGAATCGAATCTGACACGCGGTGCGATAATAACCGATTGGATGAACGATCTTGATTTCGCTTCGATGACTCTCGGCAATCACGAATTCGATTGGGGCGACGAATACATAAAGAACAATGCTGCAATAGCCGAATTTCCGATGCTTGCGATAAATATCTACGATAACGAGACAAACACCCGCGCCGACTATGTACAGGCATCGGTGCTGGTTGAGCGGGGGGATGCAAAAATAGGCATTATTGGTGCTATCGGTGACTGCGAATCATCCGTTTCCTCAAGCTTTGTTGAAGACGTTGATTTTCTGGTTGGCAGAGAGCTGACGATGCTGGTGCGAGCAGAGGCGCAAAGGCTTCGCGAGGCGGGAGCCGATTTTATAGTTTACTCGCTTCACGACGGCTACGGCAGATCCTCAAGCTCTGTTCAGCATCCGTCCTCCTCGGCAATGTCTGCATACTACGACACAGTGCTTTCGGACGGATACGTTGATCTTGTGTTCGAGGGACACACCCACCAAAGCTATGTGCACGTTGATGCAAAGGGCGTTTATCACCTTCAGAACGGCGGAGACGATAACGGTATCTCTCACGTTGAGATATCCCTCAACTACGTTACTGACAGCTTCAACGTAAACAAAGCGGAAATAGTTACGAATCACAATTATTCTCATCTTGAAGATGACCCGATAGTTGACGATCTTCTCGGGAAATACTCCGAGCAGATAGCGATCGCCGGAAAGGAGCTTGGCTATAATTCAGCTTTCAGAAGCGGAGACGAGATCCGCCAGAAGGTCGCAGACCTTTATATTGAGGCAGGCCTTAAGATGTGGGCTGATGAATATGATATTGTGCTTGGCGGCGGTTATCTTTCGGTTAGATCCCCCTACGACCTTGCTTCGGGTAACGTAAAGTATGGCGACCTTATGAGCCTCCTTCCCTTTGATAACGAGGTTGTTCTCTGCTCTGTCAGCGGATCGAAACTGCTCAGCCAGTTTATTAATTCCTCGAATTCCAACTACTTTATTTCATACAGTGAATACGGTGATAAGATAAAGAATTCCATAGACCCCTCGGAGACCTATTATATCGTAATTGATCGGTATTCCTCCGATTACGCTCCAAACGGCGCGACTGTTGTGGAAAGTCTCGGAGCAAATATCTTTGCCCGCGACCTGCTTGCCGAATATATCACCGAGGGCGGATGGGGAAATTATTCACTCAGCACTATTCCCGAGGTCAATAAAGTTGCCGAGTCTCTCGGCTTTAACGTTGAGTCCTCCGAAAAATATTACGTGAAAGGCAGAATTGTTGAGGAGCCTTACGAGACCTACGGAAACACGACTATCGAGGACGAGGACGGCAACAGGCTTTATATCTACGGCATACGCTCTCAAAGCGGCGGACTCTATAACACGATCACGAATAAGCCGAAGCTTGGAGACGAGGTGATCCTCGGCGGTAGTGTTGTATATTATAAAAACGTCTCCACGGGTGAAACTAAAATTGAAATAAAGAACGCGAATATCGTCTCCATTCTTTCGGAGTGAGAGCATCGGTGATCGCTTAAACAAGAAACATCTGTATCAAAATTTTAAATCTAAATAACCTATTTGCCACCAAATAATAAAAAAATGCGAAAAAATGCGTTAAAATGCGTTAATTTCGTCTAAACCACTTGACAAGTAAGAAATAATCTGCTATACTTGTAAAGTAATTTGCTTTACACTTAACGGAAGGTGCTCTTATGTTTGCAAAGAATATGAGAATTGCATATTTGCTTGATTTCTACGGCGATCTGCTCGACGATCACACCGTAAGTGTTATGAAGGCGTATTATAACGACGATCTTTCGCTCTCCGAGGTTGCCTCGGACGTTGGAATTTCAAGGCAAGGGATCCGCCATCTTGTTAAAAAGGGCGAGGAGCTGCTTGAATTCTACGATTCAAAGCTTGGGCTTGTCGGTCGCTATGAGAGGTTATCTCAAGCGGCGGATAGGATCGGCGCGGTGGCTCACGAGCTCTACGGTCGCGGTGAAACTCGCGAGGCGGAGGAGCTTTCCGAGATAGCAGAATTAATAACGAAAGGAAGCTGATATGTTCCAGGGCCTTACTGAAAAGCTTGCAAATGCTTTCAAGAAGTTCAGAAATAAGGGTAAGCTCACCGAGGCTGAGGTCAAGGAGGGGATGCGTGAGGTAAAGCTCGCGCTTCTGGAGGCAGACGTTAATTTCAAGGTCGTGAAGGATTTTGTTAAGTCCGTCACCGAGCGTGCCGTCGGAACGGCTGTGCTTGAAAGCCTGCTTCCCGCCCAGCAAATAGTTAAAATAGTAAATGAGGAGCTCATCAAGCTTATGGGCGGTGAGACTCCCAAGATCAATATTAATCCCAAGCCCCCAACAGTCGTTATGATGGTTGGACTTCAGGGTGCGGGTAAAACGACTCACGCAGGCAAGATAGCCAATATGTATAAGCAAAAGAGCAAGAATCCCCTGCTCGTTGCCTGCGACGTATACAGGCCTGCCGCCGTTGATCAGCTTAAGATCGTCGGTGAGTCGGTAAAGATCCCCGTATTTTCTCTCGGTACAAAGATATCTCCTGTTGAGATCGCAAAGGCAGGTATCGAGCACGCAAGGAAAAACGGCCACGATATGGTCATCATAGACACTGCGGGTCGTCTTCATATTGACGAGGCTCTTATGGAGGAGCTTGTTAAGATAAAAGCGGCAACCTCTCCTTCGGAGATACTCCTCACCGTTGATGCAATGACGGGTCAGGATGCGGTAAACGTTGCAAAATCCTTCAACGAGCTTCTTGATATCACGGGCGTTGTGCTCACCAAAATGGACGGAGACACACGAGGCGGCGCGGCTCTTTCTGTCAAGTATATCACAGGCAAGCCCATTAAGTTTATCGGCACAGGCGAGAAGATGGATGCCATCGAGCTCTTCCACCCCGACAGAATGGCTTCAAGAATCCTTGGAATGGGCGATATTCTCTCGCTTATCGAGAAGGCTGAGGCGGCATACGACGAAAAGAACGCTAAGGAGCTTGAGAAGAAGATGCGCGAGCAGACCTTCTCTCTTGAGGATTTCCTCGTTCAGATGCGTCAGCTCAAAAAGATGGGCAACCTGGAGCAGCTGATAGGTATGATGCCGGGTGTAAACGCAGGCGCGCTTAAGAATGCGCAGGTAGACGAGCACCAGATGGCAAAGATCGAGGCTATGATCCTTTCAATGACGATGGAGGAACGCTTAAAGCCCGAGCTTATAAACGGCTCAAGAAGAAAAAGAATTGCCCAAGGCAGCGGCACGGCGGTCGAGGACGTTAACAAGCTTCTTAAGCAGTTCGATCAGATGAAGAAGCTGATGAAGCAGTTCTCAGGTATGGGAAAGCGTAAGATGTTCGGAATGAAGATTCCCTTTTAATCGGTTTTAATTTTAAATTAAAAATAAAAAAACAATCACTTTTTGGAGGAAAAGAAAATGGCAGTAAAAATCAGACTTAAGAGAATCGGCGCAAAGAAGGCTCCCTTCTACCGCGTTGTTGTTGCAGACGAGAGATCTCCCCGCGACGGTAAGTTCATTGAGGAGATCGGTTACTACAACCCCCTCACCGATCCCGCTGACGTGAAGATCGACGCAGAAAAGGCAACCAAGTGGATCGCTAACGGCGCACAGCCCACCGATACTGTTAGAGCCCTTCTTAAGAAGAGCGAGATCATTAAGTAATTTTGGAAGCTAGGTAGCCAAAATGGACTTTAAAACAATGCTTACGAACATAGCGCGTGCTATTGTTGACGAGCCCGATCAGGTAAACGTTACCGAAACTGTGGACGGCGATGATATCGAGCTTGTCCTCACAGTTGCCGAGGACGACACGGGTATGGTTATCGGTCGCCACGGAAAGATCGCAAAGGCTATCCGTCAGCTTATGAAGGCTGCGGCTAACACCTGCGGAAAGCGCGTTACTGTTGAAATCAAGTAAACACAAAATGGACTGCTGACGGTTTATCTGTTAAATTCAGGTTGCTCACTCGGCAGTCCTTTTTGTATTTATAAAAAGAGGCTTTTATTGAAAAATACCGCGGAAAGCTGAAACAAAAGAGATAGATATATTTTGTTTTTCAAAAAGAATTTGATATAATGCTTGAAAAATCGCCGTAAATGATATATAATTATTAATATAAATTTTAACTTGGAGATCATTTATGCCATATAGAATAGAAAAGGATTCGATGGGCGAGATCAAGGTGCCCTCGGATAAGCTTTGGGGCGCGCAGACAGAGCGAAGCAGAATGAATTTCCCCATCGGCTCGGGCAAGGAGCAGATGCCCGAGGAGATAATACGCGCATTCGGACTTCTGAAGCTTGCTGCTGCGGAGGCAAATTCAGAGCTTAAGCCCGAAAAAATGACCGAGCAGAAGCTTGCGCTTATCCGCGAGGCTTGCGAGAAAATCGTATCGGGCGAGCTTCTCGAGCATTTTCCTCTGGTCGTTTTCCAAACGGGCTCGGGTACTCAAAGCAATATGAACGTTAATGAGGTAATAGCGAATTACGCTAACCTTAAGGCGGGAGCTCCTTTGCTCCACCCCAATGATGACGTTAATATGTCCCAGTCATCAAACGACACCTTCCCCACCGCTATGCATATTGCCGCATACATAAGCATAAATGAGAAGCTTCTGCCGGCTCTCGCAGGGCTTATTGAGACCTTCCTTAAGCTTGAGGAGGAGAACCGCGATGCGGTCAAGTGCGGAAGGACCCATCTTCAGGATGCAACACCCATCACCTTTGCCCAGGAGATCTCGGGCTGGAGAGCGTCCCTTGAAAGATGCAGAGATATGCTTCTTTCATCATCCGAAAAGCTTCTCACCCTTGCCATCGGAGGCACGGCTGTGGGAACGGGTCTAAATGCACCGAAGGGCTTTGATAGTCTAGTTGCGAAAAGGCTTGCCGATCTGACCGGACACCCCTTCGTAGCCGATAGCAATAAATTTCACGCCCTCACCTCAAAGGACGAGCTTGCCTTTGCTCACGGTGCTATGAAGGCGCTTGCGGCAGACCTTATGAAGATTGCAAACGACGTAAGATGGCTTGCTTCGGGTCCAAGGCTTGGTCTCGGTGAGGTCTTTATTCCCGAAAACGAGCCAGGCTCGTCTATTATGCCGGGAAAGGTGAATCCAACGCAGTGCGAGGCGTTAACAATGGTTGCTGTACAGGTCATGGCAAACGACGTTGCCGTTTCCTTTGCGGCATCACAGGGCAATTTTGAATTGAATGTTTATATGCCTGTTTGCGCATATAACTTTCTTCAGTCCGCACGGCTTCTTTCGGATGCTATAAGTTCATTTACCGAAAGATGCGCCTCGGGTATAAAGGCAAACCGCATAAAGATGAAGGAGAATCTTCAGAATTCGCTTATGCTCGTTACCGCCCTTAACCCCTACATAGGCTACGATAACGCCGCAAAATGCGCAAAGCTTGCGCATAAGGAAAATATAACTCTCAAGGAGGCGTGCATAAGGCTTGGCTTGCTTGACGAGGAAAAATTCGATGAGATATTTCACCCAGAGGATATGGTTTAATTTAGGAGTATACTATGAACATCAGAGAAAAATCACTTAAAAAACATTATGAATGGAACGGCAAGATAGAGGTCGTATCAAGAGCGACGATAGAAACGAGAGAGGATCTCTCACTTGCATACACCCCGGGTGTTGCCGAGCCCTGCCTTGAAATACAGAAGGACTACACGAAGTCCTTTGAGCTTACGAGAAGAAATAACCTCGTTGCGGTCATCACGGACGGCACGGCGGTTCTCGGTCTTGGCGATATTGGTCCCGAGGCTGGTATGCCTGTTATGGAAGGAAAATGCGCTCTCTTCAAAAGCTTTGCAGACGTTGACGCCTTCCCAATATGCGTTAGATCGAAGGACGTTGATGAGATCGTTCGTACGATCTATCTTATTTCGGGTAGCTTTGGCGGAATAAATCTTGAGGATATTTCCGCGCCGAGGTGCTTTGAAATTGAAAGAAGACTTAAGGAAATATGTGATATTCCCGTATTTCACGACGATCAGCACGGTACCGCAATAGTTGTTGCCGCCGCACTTATCAATGCTCTTAAGATAGTTAAAAAGGACATCGGCACAGTTCGCGTAGTTATAAACGGAGCGGGCTCCGCAGGCTGCGCCATCGGCAGACATCTTCTTAATATGGGTGTTCGCAATCTGACTATGGTCGATCGCTTCGGTATCATCGCAAGAGACGACACTACTCTTTCCGATGCTCACAAGAGTATTGCAGAGCTCACAAACGCTGAATGTATTCACGGAGATCTCTCTGTTGCTATGAAGGGCGCGGACGTATTTATCGGAGTTTCAGCCCCGGGCGTTGTCAGCGGCGAAATGGTTGCATCTATGGCGAAGGATGCGATAGTATTCCCTATGGCAAACCCCACTCCCGAGATTATGCCCGATCTTGCCCTCGCGGCAGGCGCGCGAATAGTTGGCACAGGCAGATCCGATTTTCCCAATCAGATCAACAACGTGCTTGCGTTCCCCGGTATATTCAGGGGTGCGCTTGACTGCAGAGCCACGATGATCAATGAGGAAATGAAGGTCGCTACCTCATTAGCACTTGCAAATTATATTTCCGAGGATGAGCTTAACGAGGAAAATATCATTCCCTCGGCTCTTGATAAGAAGGTTGCCGCCGTTGTTGCACAGGCTGTTATGGATGCCGCAAGGAAAACGGGCGTAAACAGAATATAAGCCAAAATACAAAATACGGTATATAAATTAAAGCAGAAAGCAGACTTTCCCCGATACTACATCGAGTTGAGTCTGCTTTTGTTTTATGTAATTTTGATTTAATTAACGGTGAGAACCACCTTGCCTGCGCTGACTCCGCTATAAAGAAGCTGATGGCCCGCATCCGCCTCGGTGATAGGAAGTACCTTGTAGATCGTGGGTCTTATCTTACCCTCGGAAACCTTACCCCAAACCTCGGAAACAAGGCTTGAAAGAATATGCGCCTTCATTTCGGGAGTTCTTGAACGAAGGGTGCTACCGATTATTCTTACGTTACGAACGTAGATGTTCTTAAGGTCTATCTCTGTTTTTGTGCCTGCGAGAGCGGCGATCATTATCCATCTTGCGCCTCTTGAAAGATAAGGCAGGCATCTGCCCATCATTTCACCGCCGAGGCAGTCGATGGCAACGTCAACGGGATGACCTGCTTCAAGCTCGCCCTTCAGCACCTCTGCGATATCCTCCTCGTCGGTTTTAACCACAACGTCTGCCTTAAGATGCTCGATTGCATTCGCCATCTCCGAGGTCCGAACAGAGGTAATGACCCTCACCCCGAAGGCTTTAGCCATAGGTATGATAACGCTTGCGAGTCCGCTTGCACCCGCGTGCATAAGGAGCGTGTTTCCTTCCTTTATGCCACCCTCAATAAAGAGATTTAAATACGCCGTTGCAAATGCCTCGGGCATAGCTGCCGCCTCGACCATTGAGCACCCCTCGGGCACAGGCATAAGCATATCGTATCTAACCGATACGTATTCTGCGTAACCGCCACCGCCGAGAAGGGCACACACAGGGTCGCCGAGCTTGAAGGAGGAGCATTTTTCGGCTTCCTTACCCATTTTTTCAACGTATCCGCTTACCTCAAGTCCCATCCATTCGGGAGCACCGGGAGGGGGCGGATAGTCTCCCTCTCTCTGCATAAGGTCTGCACGGTTGATAGCCGCACAGGATATCTTTATAAGCACCTCGTCATCCTTAAGTATCGGGTCTGCCACCTCGCTCCAGGAGAGGCTTTTATCGTCATTAACAAGTATTGCTTTCATTTTCTATACCTCAAAAAATCATATTATCACGAACCGCCTTTATAGCGGAAAGCTTGGGCTGAAGCGGAGTTGAGCCCTTGGAGTGCTCCGCGACGCAAAGATACATACAAACACCGAATGTGGGACCGATCTGTCTCAGTAAGCCTGCAAATTCTCTGGGACCTGAGGTAAGATAAAGGAAGGGCTTTCCAAGCTCCTTTTTCAGAGTGTTGATAACCGATATATGCTCGATCATCTTTTCCCTGCTCTCACACTTTGCAACGATCTTTATAACGTCAGCTCCGCGCTCGACCTGAGCCTTCGCGTGAGATATGATCTCATCAGCAGAGAGCTCGACCGAGTGATGGCAGGACATAAGCACGTAGCCGCCGCGAGAATGTATAAGCTCAATAAGTTCCTTCTGACGGCGAACGATATCCTCATCAAACGACATACCGTTCTCACCCTTGCCAAAGAAATCACCTGGCACGTCAAGCAGCTCACAACCAAGCTCCTGCATAAGAAGAAGCTGATCGGCGCATTGATCGTAGGTGAGCTCTGCGTTTTCTCCGCCCTTATAAGCGGTAACGTAAATGGGAAGACCGTTGCAGGCGTCTACGAGGCGTTTAAGCTCCTCGCGGGTCTTATATTCGTTTTTAACGTGATCAAGCTGTATGCCGATAGCCTCGGCACCGTCGTATATGGAATTGATTATCTGAAAAATATTTCCGTCCACCGTGTCTGAAAATACCATAGCAACAAGCGGCGGCTTCTTTTGTTCAAAAAGCTTCATTTTCTACCTCCTTATCTTCCCTGACCGTTGCTTCTGTTATGCATAATGCTTCGTCCGCCATCAATCAAAATGCTTTGTCCTGTGAAGAATGAGCCCTCGGGAGAAGCAAGATAAAGAAGAAAATCAACTATTTCATCGGGTTCTGCCGCTCTGCCGAGAGGTGTTTTCATATTTGCCATACCGGGGCGAGTGAGCACGGGACCCGGGGCGATGCAGTTGCAGGTTATGCCGTAAGGCGCGGCGTATAGCGCGATCGACTTCGTCAGACCGTTCATAACTCCGCTCTTTGCTGTTGAATAAGCAACGACGGTCCAAGAGCCCTCCTCGCCTGTTACCGAGCCGATGTGAACGATAGTACCCGACTTCTGCTCGATCATAACAGGCAGAACTGCGTGGTCGAAATAAAGCTGGCTTTTAAGATTAACGTCGATACCCCAATCGTAAACCTCGATAGGCACCTTGCAAAAATCCTTTTCCTCAACCTTCAACATTCTGAGCTCCGCACCTCCTGCAAAGGGAGCAAGAATATCTATTCTTCCAAAGACACGAACGGCTTCGTCACGAGCGTGGCAAATATCCTCGTAGCTTCGCACGTCGCATTTTACGCCGATAGCCGCACCGTCTCTTATTGAGTTTACCTCTGCCACAGCAGAAGCAAGAGCCTCCTCACTGATGTCGCACATAACGGCAGAGCCGCCGTACTCAACGACTCTCTTACAGGCAAGAAGTCCCATACCGGATGCGGCACCGCTGGCAAGGATCACCTTGCCGCAAAAATCATATTTCATAATAAGCACCTCAATAGTCTTTTTATTTTGATTATACAACCAAACGAAATAGTTTTCAATGATAAAAATGATTATTAATTTAACATTTCCGATACTATTTTTAGAATAATGCTTGACATTATTTGCGATAAACGGTACAATGTTTATTGAGGTGATGCATAATGCTTGAAAAACTTATTTTGACAGAGATCAAGGGTGCTTACGTTATTCCCACAAAGCGAGGTCGTTATCTTGAAATAAAGGACAGGAAAAGCTACGGCATAAGCTTTTGCTCGGGAGACGGCAGAATCGTTTATGAATGTCGCGGAAAAAAGACGGTTTCCGATAGGTACACAGCCGTGATACTTCCAAAAGGAGCAAATTACGAGCTTCGAAACGAAGAGGGCGGCGACTTCCCTATTATTAATTTTGAGACCCTTTATCCGCTTACGGATGAATTTATCGAAATACCTCTTTCATCCCCCGAGATCTATCTTGATGAATTTGCGCAGATCGAGAGGCTGTTTTCTGTTGGAGATTCCACCCCCGAGCTTTTTGCGGCGTTTTATTCTATGATGGCAAGGCTAAGAAAGGAGGGGCAAGGTCGCCCCTCGGTGCTGAATCCCGCACTTGAATATATCCATAAAAACATTCAGGACCCCGAGCTTTCAAACGACGTGCTTGCAAAGGTATGCCGTGTGAGCGAGGTCTATTTCAGGAGAATTTTCAAGAAGACTCTTCGCATCTCGCCGAAGCAATATATTTTATCCTTGCGCATTGATAAGGCGAAGGAGCTTCTCTCGGAGGGCTTATGCTCTGTTGGAGATGCGGCAGAGCTGTGCGGCTTTTCAAGTCCGTATCATTTTTCAAGGTGCTTCAAGCAGATCACGGGAAGAACGCCAACCGAATATAGATCGAAGCACTGATGCTCGTTTGTCTTAATTTGCCTTGCTGCTCTCCCCAAATCATCTATTGGCTTTATTGACAAAGCGGTGCTCCTTGTGGTATAATTAAAATAGATCTTAATGATAATATTACTAATGATAAAATCCCCAAAAAGGCGGAACTTACAATGAAGAAATATATTATGGCTCTTGATCAGGGCACCACAAGCTCCAGAGCTATACTTTTTGAAAAGAACGGAAATATCGCAAGTATGGTTCAGCGAGAATTTGCTCAGATATTCCCAAAGGACGGATGGGTCGAGCACGATCCTCTTGTTATATGGTCAACGCAGATCTCCGTTGCAACCGAGGCCCTTCTTAAAATCGGTGCAAGCTGGGACGAGGTCTCCGGAATCGGTATCACAAATCAGCGAGAAACTCTTATAGTGTGGGATAGAAACACAGGCGAGCCTGTGTATAACGCCATAGTCTGGCAATGCAGAAGAACGGCAGATTTTTGCTCCTCCCTCACCGAGCACGGCTACTCCGAGATGATCAAAGAGAAAACAGGTCTTCTTCCCGATCCTTATTTCTCGGCTTCAAAGGCTAAATGGATCCTGGATAACGTTTCGGGTGCAAGAGAGCGCGCCGAGCGCGGCGAGCTTTGTCTCGGTACTGTTGATAGCTGGCTTATATGGAATCTCACAGGCGGCAGAATTCACGCAACCGATTATTCAAATGCATCAAGAACGATGCTATTCAATATTAAAACGCTTGAATGGGATGATGAGCTTCTTCGCCTCTTCGACATTCCCCGCTCAATGCTTCCCGAGGTTAAGCCATCCTCGTGTATTTTCGGCGAGACCGACCCCAAAATACTCGGTGCGTCAGTGCCGATCGGCGGTGTTGCGGGAGATCAGCAGGCGGCCCTGTTCGGTCAATGCTGCTTCTCCGAGGGAGAGCTGAAAAATACCTATGGCACAGGCGGTTTTCTTTTGATGAATACGGGCGAGGTTCCGTATAGATCCGAAAACGGTCTTTTAACCACAATTGCCTGGGGTCTTGACGGCAAGGTGACTTATGCCCTTGAGGGGTCGATATTCGTTTGCGGTGCCGCGATACAATGGTTGAGGGACGGTCTTCGACTTATCGAATCCGCAAAGGACAGTGAGTATTACGCATCAAAGGTTAAGGATTCGGGCGGTGTGCTCGTTGTTCCCGCCTTTCAGGGCCTTGGAGCTCCCTGGTGGGATCCTTACGCAAGAGGCGTTATAATCGGTATAACGAGAGCAACGACGAAAAATCATATAATCAGAGCAACTCTTGAATCTATGGCATATCAGGTTTCAGACGTTGTTGCACTTATGGAGGAGACCGCGGGTGTTAAGGTGGCAACCTTGGCGGTTGACGGAGGTGCATCCGCCAACGATCTTCTCCTCGGCTTCCAGGCGGATATCCTCGGTATATCGGTCGAGCGTCCGATGTGTATTGAGACCACAGCTCTCGGTGCCGCATATCTTGCAGGGCTTGCAACGGGCGTTTATTCATCTACCGATGAAATACGCGAAAACAGAAGCACCGAGTGTACCTTCACTCCAAATATGGACGAGTCGGAGCGAGGCAAAAGGCTTGAGGTGTGGCGCAAGGCAGTGAGCCGATCACTTGATTGGATTTGATAATATTCGCTATATAATTTCAAGCAGAAATTAGATTTTTAAGAAAAAACCACTATGAGGTCCGGCGGAAAATCCGCTTTTGATCATAGTGGTTTTTTTATATTTATTTATTCGAAAGAATATTCGAAAGATTAACAAAATCCTCGGTTGAAAGCCTCTCTCCGCGAACCAGCTCGTCGTGGCCGATGGCTTTAATTGCAGCGGATATCTCCTCCTTGGAGAACCGACCGAGGCAGGAGCTTATAGCATTTTGCAGGGTCTTTCTTCTCATTTCAAAGGCAGCTCTTATCAGCGACTTGAAAAGCTCCTCGTCCTTCACCTTATATTTGGGCTCGTCAAATAGATCGATGCGAACGACCGCGCTATCCACCTTTGGAGCAGGCACAAAGCAGCCTCTGGAAACCTTGAATAGCTTTCTTACGGTTCCGTAGTAGCCGAGCGATGCCGTGATCGCGCCGTAGTCGGATTTCCCCGGTGCGGCGGCAAGCCTTGCGGCAACCTCATTTTGCACCATAACCGTGATCGTTGAGAATTTAACCCCCGATTCAAGAAGCCGCATAAGAATGGGCGTCGTTATGTAATACGGAAGATTTGCGCAGACAGACACGGGCATTCCTTCGGAATATTCTTTTATAAGCGCTGCAAGGTCGATCTTCATTATATCCTCGTTGATAACGGTGATATTATCGTATTCGGCGAGGGTTTTTGAGAGGATGGGTATGAGGCCGCGGTCTATCTCAACGGCAACGACCTTCTTATATCTTGCGGCAAGCTCCTGGGTCAGGCATCCTATACCGGGGCCGATCTCAAGGATCATTCTATCCGGGGTGTCGGCGCACATATCCGCAATATCCTCGGGGATCATCCTGTTCGTTAGGAAGTTTTGTCCGAATTCCTTGCGGAAGGTTATTCCCGCCTCTGCCATCACACTTTTGATAACAGAAAGATTACAAAGATCCATAGCCGCTCCTTTCCTTTTGTATTGCCGCAGTAAGATAAAACGCGTAATTTTTTAAATAAAAAAGAGAGAAACAAATTCTCTCTTAAATTTGGAGCTGGTGACCGGACTCGAACCGGTGACCTGTTGATTACGAATCAACTGCTCTACCAACTGAGCCACACCAGCGAACAATCGCTTATATATTCTATCATCTTTTTGCTGGTTTGTCAATAGGTAATTTTTATTTTTTAAAAAATAAGGGAAGCCCAATGAAAATCAGGGCTTCCCAATTATCAGAGCGGATCATTCAGGGAGTCGTGCAACGGTTATTTTAAATTCCTTAAGATCTATCGTAAGCACAAAGTCACCCGTCTCTTTGAAAAAGGCATCGTCCTCGCCCCTTATCACAAGCTCAGATGCTTCAACCTCAAGCGAATAAGTATTATAATTATCCGTGTAGAAATCGGGGATATAATCATATTTATACTCGATATTTACTAAGCAAGTAAAAATATAAGGGGTGTTACCGTCTGTCGGCGCAAGAGGAAGAAAATTCTTTCCATCGTAATAGACGCAGCTGTAAGTGGCGGTTTCGGGATTTGTGAGCTCAAGGCGCACCTCGTAGGTCTTCGAATTAATATAAACGTTATAAATTCCACCAACATTCACGCTAACCAAGGCTTTTCTCGCAGAAGCAAGCTTGCCATCAATAGAGCTATGAAGCGTAACGTTATAATTGCTTGTATGCAAATTATTGTAAAAGCTGATGCTGCTGCCTGCGGATATCGGATAGTTTTTGATGCAGAATTCATCTGTGTTATCTTGGTTTTTCGTCATTTCCGACCAACCCTTATCGATGCTATATACAGAGCAGGTTTTGATAGTGTAGTATTTGGGCTCGGTTATTTCCGCTTTATATTCAAGATCGAATTTTTTGGTCTTCGCATCGAATGAGACGGTATATATACCGCTCTTTGTAACGTTTATTTGAACCTCCTCGCCAAGCTGACGCTCCTCCTCGGCATATTGAATATCCGAGCTGTCGGCAAGGGCGGCGTATATATACTTATAATCCGAGGTGATAACGTAAAAATAGTCATCCTCATAAAAATAAACGTTATCGAATATGCGTTTTGTGCCGTCAACGGTAAAATATTTCAACTCAAGAAACTCACCGTTTACGCTGACCATCAGCGAATAGTCGCTTGAAGTGTAATAGGTCTTTCCCTCCTCGCAAACAAAATCCTCTGACGTTATGCTTTCGGGCTGAATCTCCGATATGTCATTATTATAGTCTTGCTCTGCAGAGTAACCTATTCCACCGCCGCCAAAGCAGGACGTAAGAAGCAACGAGCACATAACAATGACTGTTATCGGTAGTAGATGCATTAAGAGTTTTTTCACGTCTTTGAACCTCCTCTGATAGATTATAAGAGCAAAAAACGGCTCTTTGAGAGCCGTTTTTTGCGAGAGGTGCTTGAAATAAGCTCCCTATGGAGCAGGTAACGGGAATCGAACCCGCACGGCCAGCTTGGGAAGCTGGAGTTCTACCACTAGACTATACCTGCACTTGTATTTTAATTTTAA
This sequence comes from Clostridia bacterium, assembly GCA_017410065.1. Classification (GTDB taxonomy): domain Bacteria; phylum Bacillota; class Clostridia; order Oscillospirales; family CAG-272; genus UBA1740. The sequence continues at coordinate 39,000 of JAFQRL010000011.1, forward strand.
CACAAAGCGCAGGATATGTCAAGTGGTTTTTGAAGGTTTACGTCGCAAGTTACGACAGGCGACGACTATTTGAATTTATTAATTATCCGTCTTGCTATATCAAATGGAATAATACTGAATGCAAGCGAGACCGCAAAAAGAAGCTCCTTCGCCGAAAGCGGCGTACATCTGAAAAGCTCACCTCCAAAATAGATCATAAATATCTGTATTATGGAGATGCAAAGCATAATAAGAGCGAAGGGGCGGTTTTTGCCGATGTTTGATAAAAGCCACACCCGATCACATCGCGTCGCAAAGCAAATAAAGATGCCCGAAAAAATAAAGAGGGCGTAAAATGCCGTATAAAATTTGGTCGGGTCGGCGTTGTATCCGTATAGCTCCTTAAAGATCGGAGATGTAAGAAATAATGTGCAAAGCCCAAGAGTGAACGCCCCTAGAATAAATATCCTACCAAGCATACTTCGCGAAAGGATCGGCTCGTCTCTTTTTATCGGCAGCTCCTTCATATAATAATCAAGCGGCGGCTCTCCTGCAAACGCAAGACCGCCAAGGGTATCCATAATAATATTGACCCATAGCATCTGGATTATCGTTATAGGAGTATCAAGTCCGATAAACTGCCCAAGCAACGATATTCCGCAGGCGGCAAGATTCATAATAAGCTGAAAGGATATAAACTTCCTTATGGATTTGAATATTGTTCTGCCGTATAGGACAGTTTTATCGATCGCGGAGAAGCTGTTATCCAGTATTACTATATCGGAGGCGGTCTTTGCTATCTCCGCTCCCGAGCCCATCGCAAAGCCTACGTCGGCAAGCTTCAAGGAGGGTGCGTCGTTTATGCCGTCGCCTGTCATCCCGACAACGAGTCCGAGCTCCTGGGAGATGCGAACAAGCCGCGTTTTATCGCTTGGCAAAGCCCTCGCGATAACTCTTATCCTTGGCAAGAGCTCCTTAAGCTCATAGTCGCCTATTCTGTGAAGATCATCGGCTGATAACGCGATATGACCGAGGGTGGGACTCATAATTCCGCATTCCTTTGCAATTGAAACGGCAGTCTCCTTACTATCTCCCGTGATCATAACGACCTGTATACCCGCCCTTTGCACCTCCTGTACGGCTTTTTTTACTCCGCGCCTTATCTTATCCTTTAAGACGATCAGCCCGACAAGGGCAGCCTGCTCGTGCTCTCCGTTATTTATCGCAACCGCGAGCATACGTTCTCCGTTCTTTGCTGAATGCTTGAATTCAGAAAGCATCGCCTGCTTATCTATCTGCTCATAGCCACCGTCAGCCTTTAAAATAAAGCTCACCTTATCCAGAATGTATTCGGCGGCGCCCTTTATGATCTTCTCACCCGTGCCGAGCGTAACAGATGAATATTTCCTCTCGCTTGAAAAGGGTTCTCTTTCAACAACGGTGCACTCGGGGAGCTCGGAGGCTTCAAAGAATGAATATATTGCCCTATCGGTTGAATTTCCGCCGGTAAGCTCGCCGCCGACAGACGAGACCTCGGTGTTGTATTTAGCGCATTTGACGAGGGCACTGTATATACTACCGCTTCTTTCAAGGGTTGAGATCCCCCTGAAGCATCCGTCTGCGGTAATTATTCTGTCGCAGAGCAGCTTTCCCTCGGTGAGAGTTCCTGTTTTATCAGTAAAAAGAATATTCAGCGAGCCTGCTGTGTCTATGCCGACGAGCTTTTTTACGTGTATCTGATCCGAGAGCATTTTTTTCATATTTGCTGAAAGGACCACGGTGATCATCATCGGCAGTCCCTCGGGAGCGGCTACGACAATAACGGTTATCATATAGGTAAGCGCACTCAGAAGAACCGAAAAAAGATATTTATAATCCCTTATCGCCGATATGATTTTATCGCCGTCAAAGGAATTATCAATGATAAGTGTTCTGAATATGTAAGCCGCACCGACTATCGCCGCAATAACGTAGCCTATACGGCTGACCTGCTTCGCAAGCCGTCGAAGCCTCAGCTTAAGTGGGCTTGTTCTCGGCTCCGCCTGGACGTCCTCCGATATCTTGCCGTAATAGGTGCTCACTCCCACTCTGCCAACGAGCATAACGCAGGCGCCCTCGGTAACGAGACTGCCTCTGAATAGTCTGCATTCGGAGTCAAGATCCCATCCGTCAGCCGAGCCGACTCGCTTTTCGACCTCCCTGCTCTCTCCGTTAAGGGCTGATTGATCAACCGAGATACGTCCTTCAATAACAGTTCCGTCTGCGTGAATTCGCTCGCCTGCGCTAACGTAAACTATATCCCCCACAACAAGCTCGCTCGGTAATATTTTTTTCAGCACTCCGTCCCTTTGGACGTTCACGAGTGATCCTCGGTTTTCCGATTCCAGCCGCTCAAAAGCTCGCTCGCTTCTGTATTCAGAAACTGTTGAGACCGTTGTGGAGATAAGAATTGCCGAAAGGATACCGAATATTTCAAAATAATTGCAATTTCCAAGTGTTAAAAGTATCTGAAATATAAGGGCGATAAGCAGAACTCTGACTATCGGATCGGATAAATTTTCAAAAAATTTGCCGATAAAGCCCTTGCTTTTCCGTTTCAACAAAGAGTTATCGCCGTATAGCTCCTTGGATCTTCTGACCTCTGCTGTTGTTAGTCCCTGTCTTTCTTTTTTCATTATGTACCTCAATGCCTTAAGATATCGTTTGCAAAGACAATTAAGTATATGAAAAAAGGACGGACATTATTATATGAAAGTGTGCCTGTTGACGTGAAAAAATGAAAATGAAAAGCATCATCAAGCTAAAAAACGAAAATAAAGCTCGCACCCCTACCAATACGAACGTATACGGTTAGGGTGCGAGCTTTTCTGAAGACCCGCATGGCCGTGTAAAGTAAAAGTTTAACCCGGTTTTTCCAGGTGGGTGTCCTCTTTGCATCTTCGCGCTTCCAACGTCCGCTTGGAGGGGGTCGCAAAAGCATAACGCCCTCGGCGGGAGGCCTGCATCCCAAAAGCAAAAGTCCGGACTCCCTAGCATTGTGTGTAGGTTCAAATATCACAATATCACGCACCACGCAGGAAAGAATCAAAATAATTTGACGAATATCGTCCAAAGCCTGTTGCGGCTTGAATCGATGATTTGAAGCAAAACGAATTATGCGTCGTAATCCATATCGTTAAAGAAGGTGTCGTTGAAATAGTCTTCAACTCTATCAAAGAGGTCGTCGTCCTCAATGGGGCTGAGGATAAGATCCTCTCCATCCTCCTCAACATCAAGAATGATGTACTCATCTGTGTCGGGATCGTCGGCGGGAACTATTGCGTAATAGTATCTGCCCTCAAAGCTTGCGCTTGCAAGAAGAATGAAATCCTTTTCCTCGCCTGTCTCCTCATCTGAGAGAGTGAGGATCGGGGATTCTTCAATTTCTTCGAAATTCTTTTCGTTATCTGCCATTTTTATTCTCCAATCTTATTCTATGCTTTTTATTATATTTTATACTATCAAAAGGTGTCTTGTCAAGATACTTTGCTAAAGTTATATGGCAAAGTTATATTTTAGATCGATTTTCTTAAAGAAGCTCCGAAAGGATCGAATTGCTGACGTAGAAGCCTTGATCTGTCAACGATAGCCTATCCTTATCCATCTTGATAAGACCAAGCTTGGAAAGCTCACAAAGCTTGGCTTCACGCCCATACCTGAAGGGCGCGCCGAAAAGCTCCTCGTATTCACCGAGCGATAGTCCTTCCTTAAGCCGAAGCCTCAGCATTGCATATTCAAAAGCGTATTCCTCACGGCTCGGTAGCTCCGAAACCAGGTGCTCCTCCCCTGATAAATATGCTTCGATAGAATCGGGGTTATAGATCCTGGCACCTTCAAAATATGAATGAGCGGCAACACCGAAACCGAGATATTCCTCAGCGCGCCAATATTTCAGATTATGCTTGCACTCAAAACTGCACCTTGCATAATTAGAAATTTCATAATGCGAATATCCAACGTCGCAAAGAAGCTTTGCCGCAAGCTCATACATATCACATTCATCGTCCTCGCTCGGAAGGGCGAGCTCCTTTTGCTTTGCAAAGAGCGGAGTGCCCTCCTCAAGGATAAGACCGTAAACGGATATATGCTCGGGGGCAAGGCTTATAACAGCCCTTAACGTCTCCTCAAAGCTTGAGACGGTCTGCTCGGGTAAGCCGTACATCAGATCAATGCTTATATTGTTGCAGCCGACCCTTCTTGCCGCTTCATAGGAGGATAGAAAATCTTCAAAAGAATGTATTCTGCCTAATATTTTCAGCTCATTTTCGTGAATCGACTGTAAACCGAAGCTTAAACGGTTTATTCCTGCTTCGAAATATCCGCGAAGAGACTCCTCGGTAACTGTGCCCGGATTTGCCTCCAGGGTAAACTCTGCGCAAGGCGATATATCAAAGCTATCACGAAGTGCAGAGAGGATCTCGCCGATCTCGGATGGCGTTAGCAGACTCGGTGTTCCGCCACCGAAAAATACTGTGTCTGCCGAAATCCCCTTTTTTGAATATTCATATATTTCGGCTTTAAGCCTCTCTATATATTTGCGGCGTACCTCGGATGAGATATCTGTGTAAGAGCAGAAATCACAGTAGTTGCATTTCCTTTTGCAAAAAGGCAGATGAACGTAAAGTCCTATGGGGTTAGCTTTCATCGTCAAGCCTGAGAACAGCCATAAACGCTTCGGGAGTGACTTCAACACTACCGAGCTTACGCATCTTCTTTTTACCCTCCTTCTGCTTTTCAAGCAGCTTCTTCTTTCGGGTAATATCTCCACCGTAGCACTTTGCAAGAACGTCCTTGCGCATTGCCTTAACGGTCTCTCTTGCTATTATCTTGGAGCCGATGGTTGCCTGTATGGGAATTTCAAAGAGCTGGCGCGGAATATTTTCCTTAAGCTTCTCGGCTATCTTTCTGGCTCTGCCGTATGCTCTGTCCTCAAAAACGATAAATGAAAGCGCATCCACGACCTCTCCGTTCAGCATAAAGTCAAGCTTAACGAGCTTTGACTGCTTATAACCCTTGAGCTCGTAATCAAGCGATGCATAGCCCTTGGTGCGGCTTTTGAGCGCATCGAAGAAATCGTAAATTATCTCGTTGAGAGGCATTTCATAATGGATCTCTGCTCTGTCTGTGTCGATATACTTCATATCTATGAAGACACCTCGCCTGTCCTGGCAAAGCTCCATAATACCTCCGATATAATCGGTAGGAGTGATAATATTTGCCTTCATTATGGGCTCGTAAGCTGTGCTTATCTCATCGGGAGATGGGAACTTTGAAGGATTATCAATAAGAATAGTCTCGCCCGAGCGAAGCTCAACCTTATAGATAACCGAGGGAGCCGTTGTGATAAGATCGAGATTAAATTCTCTCTCTAGTCTCTCCTCAATTATCTCCATATGCAAAAGACCGAGGAATCCACAGCGGAAGCCGAAGCCGAGCGCAATAGACGTTTCGGGCTCAAAAACAAGGGAGGCGTCGTTGAGCTGAAGCTTTTCGAGAGCCTCACGCAGATCCTGATATCTTGCGCCGTCCGCAGGATATATACCCGAATAAACCATAGGATGCACCTCGCGGAAGCCGGGGAGAGCTTCCTTTGCGGGGTTTTCGGAGTGAGTGATGGTATCACCGATCTTCGTGTCGCTCACGGTCTTTATAGATGCGGTGATATATCCGACCTCTCCCGCCTCAAGACTTTCAGTCTTCTTGAGACCGAAGGGCTCCATAGTGCCCACCTCAACTATCTCAAACTCGGTTCCCTGCGCCATCAGCCTGATCTTATCTCCTGCTTTAACCGAGCCATCCATAACTCTTATGTATACGACGACACCGAGATAAGGATCGTAGTGGGCATCGAAAATAAGAGCCTTAAGAGGTGCCGTGGGGTCGCCCGAGGGTGCGGGAATATCGGTGATTATCTTCTCAAGGATATCCTCAATATTTATTCCGTTTTTCGCGGAAACTGCGGGACAGTCCTCCGCGGGGATACCGATAATATCCTCGATCTCCCTTCTTGCACCGTCAATATCGGCAGACGCAAGGTCTATCTTATTGATAACAGGAAGTATTTCAAGGTCGTTATCTATTGCCAAATAAGCATTTGCAAGGGTCTGTGCCTCAACGCCCTGTGTTGCATCAACAACGAGCAAAGCACCCTCGCAGGCGGTGAGTGATCTTGACACCTCATAGCCAAAGTCAACGTGACCAGGGGTATCAATTAAATTATAGATATATTCCTCGCCGCTCTTTGATCTGTATGCAAGACGGACGGCGCGAGCCTTGATCGTTATACCGCGCTCGCGCTCCAGGTCCATATTGTCAAGTATCTGCTCGTCCATATCACGGGAAGCCACCGCTTGCGTCTTTTCAAGAAGCCTGTCTGCAAGGGTGGATTTTCCGTGGTCAATATGAGCTATGATCGAGAAATTTCTGATCTGCCTTTGTTTATCTGTCACTTTTTTAATTCCTTTAGGTTTTTAAACCTCAGTTATTCTTTTTGAATCTTCTGAATATGCCTCAACCTTTTCAAGAAGCGAGCTTTGGTCGTCGCCGTGGGCAAGAACGTAGATCTTGATTTTCGGTTCGGTACCCGACGGACGGACAATGATCTTATCTCCGTTATCAAGGGTGTAATAAAGCACGTCGGATCTTGGCTGATCGGTGGGAGACGTGTCTCCGCTGCCAAGCTCGGTAACTACCCCTTCAAGATAATCACCTATTCTCGTTACTCTCGCACCGCCGAAGGAGATGGGAGGAGTCGTGCGAAGTGCCTGCATCACGCGTCTTCTCTTCTCTATTCCGTCAAGACCCTCCATATAAATATCTATGGTTCTTTCGGTGTAGTAGCCGTATTTTTCGTAAAGAGAATCAAGTGCATCGCAAAGAGTCATTCCGCGCTTCTTGTAATAAGCCGTCATTTCCAATATAAGCATAGATGCTTCAACTGCATCCTTGTCTCTTGCGTAAGTTCCAAGAAGATAGCCGTAGCTTTCCTCAAAGCCGAGAAGGAAGCCGTTTGCATTTCCCGAAGCCTCGTAATTTTTAATGACCTCGCCGATAAATTTAAAGCCTGTGAGCACCTCGTGAAGCTTTATGCCGTTGTATTCGGCTATCCTGTTTGCCATATCCGTGGAAACAAGACTCTTAACACAATAGCTGTTGCCGTCTATTTCATTTTTTGCTCTCTTTGCATTTATTGCATAATCCAGAAGAAGCGCGCCCATTTGATTTCCCGAGATCGTAACAAAGCCATTTTCCTTGCTTCTTGCCATAACCCCGACTCTGTCTGAATCGGGATCGGTTGCAATTATCAGATCGGAGCCGACCTTATCGGCTATGCCGATTCCAAGCTCAAATACATCTTTATATTCGGGATTAGGTTTTTTGACTGTTGGAAAATCGCCGTTTGGTATCATTTGCTCCGAGACACAGTAAAGATGCTTAAGCCCTATTCTCCCGAACACCTCGGGAACAAGCTTATAGCCCGCGCCGTGGAGGGGCGTATAGACCACCTTAAGCTCATCGGCAACACTTTTTACCGCTTCGGGATTTATTGCCGTTTTAAGAACGGCTGAAATGTAAAGCTCGTCAAAATCATCGGAAAGCTCAACGATGAGGCCTTCCTCGCGCGCCGAATCGTAATCAGCCAAGGCTGATATATCGAGAACGTCGAATTTCTCGCGCTCTCGAACGACGATCTCGGCTTGCTCGGGACCGATCTGCGCTCCGTCTGACCAATAAGCCTTATAGCCGTTATATTCCTTGGGATTATGGGATGCCGTGATATTTATACCCGCCGTGCATCCAAGGGCTCTCAAGGCAAAGGAAAGCTCGGGTGTCGGTCTTAAGCTATCAAAAATATAGGTTTTTATACCTGCGCCCGCAAGAACTCTCGCTGAAGAGGTGGCGAATTCCTTTGAATTGTTTCTTGAATCGTATGCAATAACGACCGACGGATCCTTTGCCGCCTCCGAAAGAACGAGCTGTGCTATTCCACGGGTCGTGTGCATAACGGTAAAGCGGTTCATACATCCCGGACCAAGACTCATCGTTGATCTGAGACCGGCAGTGCCAAAGCTCATAAGAGAAGAAAATGCCAAAGCCTGTTTTTCTTCATCATCCCTGATATCCGAAAGCTCGGCTCTTTCCTCGCTTGTGAGGGCGGGAGATGCGAGCCATCTTTCGTATTCCTTGATATAGTTCATTAATTACTCCTTTTGCTGCAAGTAGTAACCGGCTCAAAAATGAGCAGAGCTACTCTTTAACGGTATGTATACTAATTTTCTTCTTCCGCACATTCAAGTGCACGGGCGAGCTGATCGGGACAGGAGGTACCCTTAAAGCCGCACTTTATGCCCTTCATTCTGCTTATCGCATCCTCGACCTTCATTCCCTTAACAAGTGCCGCGACTCCTTGCGTGTTTCCTGCACAGCCGCCTGCAAAAGAACAGTCAACGATAACTCCGTCCTCGATGTCAACCGAGATCATTCTGGAGCAGGTGCCCTTTGTTTTATAATCAATATGCTTTTTCATATTATCACCTTATTCAAGATTTTTATAAATTCCTACGGGAATAAATTCCTCGGAAAAGAGTGTGAGATAGGTTAAAAGGTGGGTGAAATCTGCCGCGCCGCCGCGTATTACAACGGAATAGAAGCCTCGCTCACCATCGTCTGTATTCAGGGATACAGTGGCGATCCTGTATATCGAATGACCGAAGCTCTCGGCGGAAAATATCAGCTCTCCGATGGATAAGTCTGAGTCCTGAGGAACTCTGATCTCAAGATATCTATCGTCTCCCTGCGCATATGTGGGCGGCGTAAGATATCCGGATATCATTGCATATTTCATATCCGCAAGACCGTCGAAGCCAAAAACAGGGGAAACGCCCGATATTTTCAAGTCACCCGAGAAGATAAGCTGATCAACAGTGCGAAGTCTGCCTCCCCGCTCCTCAAGGGGTAACAAGCAATAGCCTGCCCGCCCCGACGCGACAAGCTCTGCCGCCTCCTTGAAGCTATTACAGTAATATACTCTTGGGTCGGCTAGCTCCGCTGAAAATATTTCATAAGCCTCGTCTGCAAGCGAATTCTTAACGTAAACGAAGGTTTCCTCGGGAGGCTCGTCTCCAAAGAAATCCGCCTCGCCGACCCTTCTGCCGATATCTTCAAGGCAGTTTATAAGCATTCGGCAAAGCATTGCCTTATCAAGAGAACTCATCTGCTTTGAAAAGCTTTCAAGTGCCGAGCGGTTTTCGGCAAGAGCCTCACCGTGAGGGGAGTCGTAGAATAAAAGCTCTCGCTCCGAGATCAAGGAAAGCAGCTCGTAAATATCACATTCCTCGGGAGATATATCAAGCTCGGATAAAAAGGAGCCGCAAAGTTCGCGAAGCTCTAAAAGTCGCCTTTCTTCAAGGATAGATTGCTCCGAGCATAAAGAAGACAGATTTTCGATATTAGCATTATTCAAATTATCATAAAGTCCCATTTGCCTCAGCCTCCCATCCTTATTAATGTGCGATTTTATTCTCACTATATAATTATACTATATTTTAAATAAAATTACAAGAGGAAAGACTTTTTTTTCGAAATATATTGATTTTTCCTTCGTTCTGTGCTATAATAACGTAGCAGGTCAAGGATAATGCTTGATACACTGCAAAGCCACTATGCCGGTATGGTGGAATTGGCAGACGCGTCGGACTCAAAATCCGAAGGTAGCAATACCGTGTCGGTTCGACCCCGACTACCGGCACCAAGAAGATACGGAGGATCAGAAGATCCTCCGTATCGTTTTATAAAGCTCCGCAGATTATGCGTGTTATCCATAACGGAGAACACGAATAACTAAGTTTGCCCTTCGGGCAAGTGAAGTTATCTCTGATAGTGAAGTTCGCTTCGTGAGTGAAGTTTCGCCTGACGGCGAAGTGATTGGCAAACTTAACTTCACTTGTGCATAGCACAAACTTCACTGAAACGGGGTTCCCCGAAGCGAAGTATGAGCTTTGGGGGTTCGCGGTGCAACTTCACTTTCGCGGTAGCGAAAACTTCACCAACAGAAGAGAGGACATTAGATTTGTCCTCTCTGCTTGTTTAGGGGTTTACCTATTTGGGTTTGGGGTTAGCTTGATATCAGAGAACGAGAGAGGGCGCGGTGTATACTCTTGCCGCAAGCTCCTGGTTAAGCATATAGAGGCTCTTCGGATCGGAGCCGAAAAGCTCCATCTTTGTGATCATATCGTTTGCGTTGGTCTCTTCCTCGCCCTGCTCCTTTACGAACCAATCAAGGAATTGCATAGTACGGAAATCGCGAACGTCGTATGCTGCGGCATAAATATCGTTTATAAGCGAGGTAACGTATTCCTCGTGCTCAAGTCCTGCCTTGAGAACGTCCATATGGCAGGAAAAGACCTTATCGGGCTTTGCGATAGCCTCAAGCGTTACCTTCTGATTTTCGTTCTGAAGGTACTGATAAAAGAGCATTGCGTGATCCCTTTCTTCCTGCGCCTGGATCTTATACCAATTTGCAAAGCCGTCAAGACCGACATCTTCGAAATAATTAGAAAAATCAAGATAAAGATATGCAGAATAAAATTCCTTATTAATTTGCTGATTAAGAAGCTCGTGGACCTTTGCGTTCATATTAATTCTCCTTTTTATTATAATATTAACTTAATTATCTTTTGTTAGTCGCCAAAAAGCATTTATCTAAAAAGCCGCGGCAGAAGAATATGCCGCGGCTTAAATAACAGATTAAACGTATGCCTTGATGCTATCGGGGCAATCCTCAACAGCGATAGAGTTTGTCATAACAAGGTTAATATCCTTGGTGATCTTATCAAGCTTGGGGAGAATAGCCTCGAATGCCGCAACGTCGTTGCCGCAGATCTTAAGAGCAGAGTCAACGAAGATGTCGGTGATATCCGAATTGGACGCAAGGATACCTGCGATGAAGCCGCAAAGAGCTTCAGCATCTGTTACTGCATAATAATCGGTATCGATAAGCCTTGCCTTATATGTAATGTCGAGCTTGAGCTTGTCGCCCTTCTCAATGCAAACTACGTTACCCTTGGAAGACGCAGCAGCGTTGTTTACAAGCTCGATGAGAGTTTTGGTTTTGCCGGAGCCTTTTCCGCCAATATACATTTTGATCATAATGTTTTTCCTCCTATATTTTGAGATCGAATTATCTCTGTATCTATATCTTACACTATTACGCGAAAAAATGCAATAGTTTTTTGTCAAATTTTCCGCGCAATAGTTCGATTTGTAAAAAATACACAATAAAAATTAGCTTTATTTATGAGATATTCTGGATTCAAGAGCCTCTCTCATATCTTCATAGCCAGGCTTACCGAGAAGCGCAAACATATTTTTCTTATACGCCTCAACGCCGGGCTGGTCGAACGGATTGACTCCAAGTAGATATCCGCTCATAGCACAAGCAAGCTCAAAGAAGTAAATGAGATATCCAAGAGACCGCTCTTTTCTATCCGAAACCTCAAGAAGAATGTTGGGCACTCCTCCGTCATTGTGAGCCAAAAGTGTTGCACATATAGCAGTTTTGTTTACATAATCAAGGGTTTTGCCGGAAAGGAAGTTGAGTCCGTCAACGTTTGCGGGGTCGTTTGGAATGATATATTCCGCACCCGAATCCTGCACGCTGATAACCGTTTCAAACAGAGTTCTCTGCCCGTCCTGAATGTATTGACCGAGAGAATGAAGATCGGTTGAGAAGATGACTGACGCGGGGAAAAGTCCCTTGCCGTCCTTGCCAGAGCTTTCTCCGTAAAGCTGCTTCCACCATTCGTTGAACATAAGCATATATGGCTCATAGCCAACGAGTATCTCGGCGGTCTTTCCCTTGCGCTTAAGGATGTTTCTGAGCACTGCATAACGGAGCGCGGGGTTTTCTTCGGGATCCGATGAGGAATACTCCTCTCTTGCCATTGCCGCACCCTCCATAAGAGCATCGATATCGATTCCCGCGCAAGCGATCGGGAGTAAGCCGACTGCTGTTAAAACGGAATATCTGCCACCAACGTCATCGGGCACAACGAAGGTCTCAAAGCCCTCGTCGTCAGAGAACTTTTTAAGGGTTCCACGAGCTTTATCAGTTGTTACGAATATTCTTTCACGCGCCCCATCCTTGCCGTACTTTTCGGTGAGAAGTGCCTTGAATACTCTGAAGGCTATTGCAGGCTCGGTTGTCGTACCCGACTTTGATATAACGTTAAGGCAAATATCCTTTCCTTCGCATATAGAGAGAAGCTCTGTGAGAGCGGTGGTGGAAATATTGTTGCCTGCGAAATATATATCGGGAGTGTCCTTTTTAAGCTCGTTGTATAAAGGGCTCTTAACAAACTCAATTGCGGCACGCGCGCCGAGATATGAACCTCCGATTCCTATAACGACGAGTATATCACAGCTCTTTTTTATCTTTTCCGCCGCAGCCTTGATACGGGCGAACTCATCCTTATCGTAATTTACGGGTAGATCTGCCCAGCCCTGGAAATCGCTTCCCTGACCTTCTCCGCTTTTGAAAAGCTCGAATGCGCACTTCGCAAAGGGCTTCATATATTTTTCTTCATCAGCTCCTATAAATGATCTGAGAAATTCGTCTTTAAGCTTAATACTCATTTTTATTCTCCTTTAATTTTTGTCTATAATATTTTAGCACAATATAATTTTAATTTCAAGATATATTTAGCTAAATATATCGCAATTTTTGCTAAATATTTACTTTCCCGAAATAACGCGCTTCAATATACATATTATCAGCTCGGAATATTTTATAGAAGGCACATCGCGGTCGACTGTTATGTCGCATTCCCCAATGACCTCTCCGTCAAGAATATAAGTGATCTTGCCAACCTTCGCGCCCTTTGCCAGCGGTGCGGTGAGCGCTTCGGGAATAGAAAATTTTTCTTCAATTTTTCCTTTTTTTGTGCTTTCAACCAAAACGGAAAAGCCACCCGAATAGATCGGTGCAGTGCTGACCCTTCCACCTATTACCGGAACCTCTTCCAGGTATTCCGATGGAAATTCGCAAAGAGAATAACCTGAAAAGCCTGCATCCAGCATTGCTCTTGCGGCGGCGTTTCGCAAGTCTCTTGTTTCAGCTCCCATAACGACCGCTATAAGCTGCATATTTCCGCGCTTTGCCGTTGCGCTGATGCAATAGCCCGCCTTATCCGTAGAGCCTGTTTTCAAGCCGTTACAGCCCTCATAGTAGCGGACAAGTCTGTTTGTGTTGGTTAGTGTAAACTCTCCGTCTCTTATGGTGTCTTGCCAGAGCGAGCTGTATTTTAGGATTATTTCGTGCTTTATCAGCTCTCGGGACATTTTAGCTATATCGTATGCGGAGGTATAATGATTAACGGTTGTGTCGTCGAGCCCCGTTGTGTTTTCAAAGCTCGTATTTTCAAGCCCGAGCTCTCTCGCCCGCTCGTTCATTCGTGCGACAAACGCATCCTCACTCCCCGATACCAGCTCTGCCAGAGCAACTGCTGCGTCGTTCGCGCTTGCAATTACCGTGCATTTGAGCAGCTCCTCAACAGTCATTCGCTCTCCCTCCTCTAGGAAAACCTGACTGCCTCCCATTGAAGCTGCATTTGAGCTGACAGTGGTTACCGTGTCAAGGCTTACAGCTTCGCTTTCCAATGCTTCACAAACGAGAAGAAGCGTCATTATTTTTGTTACCGATGCGGGCGGTGCTTTTTTATTTTCGTTCTTTGCATACAGCACAGTCCCTGTGCTTGCCTCCATAAGTAATGCGCTTTCAGCCTTGATATCAAGTGCGGATGCATCAATCGTCGGAAGCTCGGAGATGTTGGCATCCTCTCCGCTGTCGCTTGCCGAAACACTTGAGAGAGCCGCACACGCAACAAGTGCTATTAAAAGTAAACAACATAAAAATTTTTTCATATTACCTCCACATAAATGCTTTTTTTAAATTATATTGAAGAAGCTCTTATCTTATGAATTCGGTGAAATTCAATAAAAATTATAAATTTTTGCTGAACTTTTTAAAAATTCCTTGTTTTTATTTAAAATATATGTTATCATATAGTAAGAAATGGAGGTTTATACCTTGAAAAACGATAATAAAAAGAAAAGATTCAGGCTTTTCGACCTTCAGCGCGAGGGTCGCGGTATAAGCAAAAAGGAAAAGCTCAGTGAATCGGGATTAAAAAGATTCTTTATAACCTATAAAAACAACTTTGGAAAAATGGTATACTGCAATATATATATGGTGCTCGGTAATTTTCCAGCCCTTTTCCTTATTGCGGTGCTTTCAGGTCTCACGAAGCTTTCGGCATACGCGCCTATAAGCGATTCGTTCTTCAACCTTGGCGGTATATATATGATCGAGCCGACGACCCCCTTCTCAATGTCTCTTTATGCCCTTAACGGACTTCAGGATCAGATGCTCGTTAATTCTACTCTCTCATACGTCTTCTACGGCATAGGTGCTCTGGTTCTTCTCACCTTCGGTTGCGTTAACGTTGGAACGGCATATATTCTCAGAAATATAGCTAAAGGCGAGCCTGTATTTATTTGGCACGATTTCTGGTATGCTATAAAGAGAAATTGGAAGCAGGCGCTTCCCTTCGGTGTTATCGACGGTATCATCAACGGCATTCTTATCTTCAATATTTACACTACCGTTGTCTCGAGTGGCAGCTTCCTCACCTCTATGATGTTCTGGGCAAATATAGTCCTCACAGTGCTCTATTTCTTTATGAGATGCTATATTTACGTTCAGATGGTCACGTTCAAGCTGTCGGTATTCAAGATACTGAAGAATTCACTCATATTCGCGCTTCTCGGATTTAAGAGAAACATTCTCGCACTTCTCGGAAGCATACTCTTCGTCCTTCTTGAGATCGTATTCTTCTTCAGCCTTGGAGGTCTTCTCGTTCCCTTCGGTATTGCCGCTCCCCTTGCCGTAATGCTTTCTTCAATGGCTTATATGAAGGTCTACGCGGCTTATTTCAAGATAAAGACTGTTATGATAGATCCTTATTATGCAGAGCATCCCGAGCTTGTTGAGTCCCACGAGGATGAGGAGGTCGTTATGCACGATGACGTAACCGAGCGCGAGCGCCTCGCAGAAATAAAGAAAAGAAACAATATAGAATAATATGAATTTGGGCTACCGCAAATTTGTGCGGTAGCCCAAGCTTTTTGCCTGTTGCTCATTGAGTTACAGGATTTTTTTAATGTTGATCACATAGCAGGTGACGTATTTCTTATCACTTAATGTCGATATAAGGCGAGGGAGTGTTTTTACTAAAAGTAATTGTCAAAGACTTTATTTGAAATATCAATTTTTGTCAATTGAAGTGTTACAATATTTCTTTAAAAAATGGATGGAAAAGGCACTTCGTTGTCAACTCCCGTGCAACATATAGCGAGAATAATCTTTTATTTTGTCGCATCATATCAATGATCTGACATCATCTTTATACACAGAACGGATTAAAGCTCATCCAAGGAGTAAAATTTATATCCCATATCACGCCAAAGATCAATCAGCTCGGATATAATATCTGCATTAGTTTTTGACGTTGGGTGAAGAAGAATGATCGCGCCATCGTGCGTGTTTTTCATTATTTTGTTAATAGCATATTCTCTGTTCGGCTGATTATTATTATCCCAGTCCTCATAAGCGAAGCTCCAGAACACCGTTTTATACCCTAGGTTTTGAATACATCTTATGCTCTCCTCGCTATATTTTCCCTCGGGAAAACGGAAATATTTTGAAACTGATATGCCTGCACGGCTTGAGCATATCTCCTCAAGCTCCGAAAGCTCCGCACGGATCTCCTCCGGTGTTGCTTTTGTGAGATTCTTGTGATTCGCCGTGTGATTACAGATAAGATGACCTTCGTCTGACATTCTTTTAAGGAGATCCGGTTTTTTTATCGCAAGATTTTTAAGAACGAAGAATGCGGCGGGAACGTCTTTATCGCGCAAAACGTCAAGAATTCTTTCGATATTACCGTTTTCATATCCGGCATCGAAGGTGAGATAAAGCTTCTTTTCGCCGTTTTTGGATGCAGCCTTATCGATATAATAGCATCCGAGCTCGGATAATGCATCTGCATCGGAAGGAAACGTTGGCGCACATACGCCGTTGCGTTTAATAAACCAGGATCTGACGGTGGCACCTTTAGCCGTACCTGTCAGTATTTCAAGTATAAACAGTGCGCAAAAAAGCGCGGCAGTAAATTTTACAAGCTTATTCATATATATTCCTTTTTATTATAAATACTTCTTTTTATAGTATTACCCGAAGAAATTAAATAATGATAGGAATTATTTATGAAAAGTAAAAAGGGTTATCAAGCCAAACTGACCTGATAACCCTTTTTGATGCATAAATTACTTGAACTTACGCTTTCTTGCTGCCTCAGCCTTCTTCTTGCGCTTAACGCTGGGCTTCTCATAGTGCTCTCTCTTACGAAGCTCGGTCATAATGCCGGACTTAACGCACTGTCTCTTGAAACGACGAAGTGCGTTGTCGAGAGTCTCGTTTTCTTTAACTCTGATTTCTGCCATCTTATTATCCCTCCCTTCGCTTTGCAAAGAGATCAAATCTCAAATTTTTACTAAATTATTATAAATCATTTTCACCTGTTTGTCAAGGTGTTTTAAATAATTTTTTTGAAATATTTACCTGCAAGCTCCGAGCCGGCGGATCAAAGCTGCTTTTTGGCTGCTGTAAGAGTATTCTTCAGAAGCATTGTGATAGTCATTGGGCCAACGCCTCCCGGGACAGGCGTGATCTTGGACACCTTGGGCTCGACCTCGTCAAATTTAACGTCGCCAACAAGCCTGCCGTCTGCAAGTCTGTTGATGCCAACGTCAATAACTACCGCGCCCTCTTTGACCATATTTGCCGTGAGAAACTCGGGCTTACCGATGGCAACCACGAGAATATCTGCCGATGAGGTTATGCTTGCAAGATCCTTTGTTCTGGAGTGGCAAAGCGTGACTGTTCCGTTTCTCTCGGTTAAAAGAAGCGCCATAGGCTTACCGACGATATTGCTTCTTCCAACAACAGCACAGCTCTTTCCCGAAATATCGACCTTGTAATGATCAAGGAGCTCGACAATTCCCGCAGGTGTGCAAGGAAGGAAATCGTAGCCGCCGATAACTATTCTTCCAACGTTTTCGGGATGGAATGCATCCACGTCCTTTTTTGGGGAAATGCGGTTAATGATCTTGTCTTCCAAAATATGCTTTGGCAGAGGAAGCTGAACCAAAATTCCGTTAACCTTCTCATCTGCGTTGAGAGCATCTATTCTTTCAAGAAGCTCCTCCTCGGTCGTGCTCTCGGGGAGCTCTATCTGATAAGAGGTGATACCTACCTGAAGGCAAGCCTTGTGCTTATTTCTGACGTATACGGAGGATGCGGGATCGTTTCCGACGAGTATGACCGCAAGACCCGGGACCTTGCCCGTTTCCTTTGCAAAGCTCTTGACGTCTTCCGCTATTTGGAGGCGTACCTTTTCAGATACGACTTTGCCGCTGATTAATTCTGCCATAATTTATTTACCTTTTTTATTCTTTTTGCTTTTATTATCGCGGTTTGATTTATAATTTTCGTCAACACCGTCGATCTTCTTGATCTCTGCTTTTTTCTTGGATTCAAAGGTCTCTCCGCCCGAATGAGACGGGAGCTTTGTGGTCTTATGATAAAGCGGCTTTGTTCTTTTTGTAAATTGCATATATATAAGACCGCAAAGGGATATAACGAAAATTATGCCACCGAGAAGCTGAGAAACTCTTATGCCCGTTTCTCCGATATAAAGACTGTCGGTCCTAAGCCCCTCAATAAACATTCTTCCGAAGCCGTACCAACCGAATATAAGAAGGAATATCTGACCGTCGTGCTTTTTCTTCTTGGTGAGCAATGCGGCAAGAACGAAGCCTGCTATATTCCAGAGGGATTCATAGAGGAAAGTGGGATGAACGTACTGAAGCACGCCGCCTGTGTGATCATTCTGAAGACCCATACGGCAGAACCAATCGGTAGCATAGCCAAAGGCTTCGCCGTTGGTGAAGTTGCCCCATCTGCCAATTCCCTGCGCCACAAGGACACCGGGCGCAACGCAGTCTGCAAAAGCGAGGAAGTTGATCTTCTTGATATAGCATATCGCAAGGACTGTAAGTCCGCCTGCGATAATACCGCCGTATATGGCAAGACCGCCGTCTCTTATGTTTATAACGTCATAGAACGACGAATAATTTTCGATCTTTGAGAAGACGTAATATAGCCTTGCACCGATAACACCGATAGGAATAACGAACAGAGCGAAATCAACAACATCCTCGGCGGTGATTCCTATCTGCCTTGATCTGAAAATCGTATATGCAACAGCGCATATCATACCAATGGTTATAAGAACCGCGTACCAGGCAATTTCAATCGTTTCTCCGCCGAACCAAGGAAGCTCGAAGGCAACGCTGTTTACCTCGAATTCTCCTATTCCAAGCCCGGGGAATGAAATCTTGGATATCTTAAGCATCAGATCTCCTCCTTGCTATGAATTTTGGACAGCACGTCGCTGATCCTGATCTGCTCAAGCTTTTTTGCAAGCTCAAGACTAATATTATCGAATATATGATGATATATGCAAGCGGCCTTATCGCAGTTGAGTGAGCAGCTTTCACCGTCATCAACGCATCTTGCAATGGCGATCGGTCCGTCTATAAGCTCAATAACCTGCCTGAGGGTGATCTCGCTTGCATCCCTTGCAAGCTTGTAACCGCCCTTCGCTCCCTTGAAGGAGCTGATAATACCGCCCTTGACCAGCTTATGCAAAATTTTCAGCGCAAATCGCTGGCTCACAGATGTCTCTGTGGAGATGCTGCCCGCATCCGTAACTCCGTCGCGGACCGCCATAGCGGTGACTATTCTCAATGCGTAATCCGATTCCTGAGTTATTCTCACGGGCAGACCTCCTTAAGTTTTAGATTATTTCTTCTTTTTTGAGCCCTTGCTCTCGGCAAACTTATCAAGTATATTATGTATCTTCTTGGATTGATCGAGAAGATGGCTGATAGTCATATCGTGGTTGAGAGTATCAATAATATATGCAACGTACTTGCACATATTTACCTCGGTGTACCAGTCTCTTGCAAGAAGCTCGGGAGTTCTGTAAACAAGGTTAGTGGTGAAGATCTGGCTGATAATGCCCTCCTCGTATGCCTTGTCCATATTTTCAAGTCCGTTGCAGAAAAGACCGAAGGTGGCGAAGGTGAATATTCTCTTTGCTCCCTTTGACTTAAGCTGCCTTGCAACGTCAATAACCGAATCGCCCGAGGATATCATATCGTCAACGATAATAACGTCCTTACCGTCAACCTCTCTGCCGAGATACTCGTGAGCGACGATGGGGTTCTTTCCGTTTACAACGATGGAATAATCGCGTCTCTTATAGAACATACCGAGATCGATACCCATAACCGAGGAATAGTACATACATTTGCCCATACCGCCCTCGTCGGGAGAAATGATCATAGTTTTATCGGGGTCGATCTCAATATCGGGATACTTGCGAAGCATAGCCTTTATCATCTGATATGCGGAACGGACATCCTCAAATCCGTGAAGAGGTATGGAATTCTGGACTCTTGGATCGTGTGCATCAAAGGTGATGATATTGGTTATACCCATTGATACGAGCTCCTGAAGCGCAAGAGCGCAGTCAAGCGATTCTCTGCCCGTTCTCTTGTGCTGCCTACCTTCGTAGAGCATTGGCATAACAACGCTTATACGGCGAGCCTTACCACCGATCGCACCTATGATCCTCTTAAGGTCCTGGAAATGGTCATCGGGACTCATAGGAACCGATTTACCGTACATATCGTAGGTAACACCGTGGTTGAAAACGTCACATATAATATAAACGTCGTTTCCTCGCAGCGACTGATGAATGCTTCCCTTTGCCTCGCCGCTTCCGAATCTCGGGCAGGATGCGTTCACGAGGAACGTGCCGTCGCTATCGTGGCGTCTCCATTCCTTAAGATAAAAATCAACCTGCTCTGCGAATTCCTCGCATCCGCGCATACCGATAACGCTTAATTCACCGTACAAACTGTCCTTCATTTTGATCCCCCGCAATTTTATTAAATTTCAAACAATAAAAATCACCTGTTTCGGGTGACTTCAAATATATTATATAATATTTTTTTTAGTATGTCAAGAGCAAAAATTCACTTTTGTTTAAATTGGGAATTATGTCTAATTTAGGCATTACACGAATATACATTCTATACGAAAATAAAGAAAGGAGAAGGTTATGTTTAATGATTTCGGCAGACTGACAGTCAGGGCGCAAACGGGAGGTGCATATCCCGTCAGTGGCGCTATCGTTCGGATAAGAGGCGCGGACGAGGAAATTTCGGACGTTAATTATTCGCTTATCACAAACTTAAGCGGCAACACCGAAACGATAACCCTTCCTGCGCCGTCCATTGCATATTCGGCAAGTCCAGACGCAAAGGAGATCCCGTTCGCTTCGTACGACATTGAAATAACAGCACAGGACTATTATCCGAAAAGAATTTACGGTGTCGAGATATTTCCCCGCACCGACTCAATTCAGATCGTATCAATGATACCGATAGAAGGTAATGGCTACGGCGCCCCAACGGGCGAGCTTATCGCGGAAATACCGAATCAGGAACTGGAGGATTGATTATGCCGCTAACACCTAAAATACCAAATGAAATAGTCGTTCATCTGGGAGCGCCCGATTCCGCGGCGCAAAACGTTGCGTTAAGCTTTCCGGACTATATAAAAAACGTTGCCTCAAGCGAGATATATCCAACCTGGCCTGAGGATGCTCTGCGTGCAAATATTCTCGCACAGATCTCCGTTGCGCTTAACAGAGTCTACACAGGCTATTACAGAACGCGAGGCTATGATTTTGATATAACGAATTCACCCGCATACGATCAAACGTTCGTTTACCAAAGAGATATATACGGAAATATCTCAAGGATAGTCGACGAAATTTTCAATAATTATATTCGTAGAGTCGGTGCAATTGAGCCGCTTTTTGCTCAATTTTGCGACGGTGTGGAGGTACAGTGCCCCGGGCTTACACAATGGGGCAGCGTGGAGCTTGCAAACCAAGGCCTTGATTATTTCAGTATCCTACGCCGCTTTTACGGTGACGATATTGAGCTCGTGACGAATGCGCCGTTTGGAGACAGTCCCGTAACGGCAGAGCCTCCAACCTTGAGCGAGGGAGACACCGGTGCTGATGTCGAGCTTTTGCAGAGACGCCTCAACAGAATATCCTCAAATTATCCCGCAATACCCAAAATCAGACCGAACGACGGTTATTTCGGACCGCAGACCACGGAGGCTGTACGGGAATTTCAAAGAGTATTTGGGCTTGACCCTGACGGTATCGTAGGCAGAGCGACCTGGAATCAAGTGCTATTTATTTACAATGCGGTGAAAAAGCTCTACGAGGTAACGTCCGAGGGGTTGAGCATAGATGACGTTTTGACCGATTATACGACAGAGCTTTCAAGAGGTGCTGTGGGAGACGGTGTTCGTACTGTACAGTATTATCTCAGTTATATTGCACTCTTCGTACCGAGTGTTATCTCTGCGGGCTTCGACGGCTCATACGGTCCAACGACCGAGAGCTCGGTGCGTTCGTTTCAAAGAGCGTACGGCTTACCCGAAACCGGTGTCGTAAACAGGCAGACCTTCGATAGGCTTGAATCTGTTTACAGAAGTATGATATCAAATATAGAATATCGATTCTCTCCCGGAAGAATTCTTCCCTTCTTCGGTAGAGTTATAGGAGAGGGAGCGGAGGGCGATGACGTGCGTGCCCTTCAGGAGTATTTAAACTACATAGCACAGACTTATTCGGAAATTCCGAGAGTCACGGTTGACGGTGTATACGGTCCCGCAACCGCCGAGCAGGTCAGAGCTTTTAAGCGTATCTTTGGTATACCGGGTGACGGTGTTCGCGTTAATGCACCTCTTTGGAATTCTATAGCAAGCATATATGATGATCTGTATACGGGAAGCTCGCCTGCCAATTACATCTCGGCGCATAATTCATTTGATGATGCCGAGCTACCCAGCTCATTGAATGGTAAGAACGAATTGGGCGGTGATGATCGAGCCTTTGATCAAGATATGCCAATAACGATGGATCATAATGAATTGAATGAAATTTTGATCTGCTTGATGCGTCATTACGGTTTTCACACAAATCTTCGGCAAGGCGTTTTTTTACAAGACGAGATAAAAAAGGCACTTTCGGATCTCAGTTTGGTTTTGGGAATAGAGGCATCAAGCTTTTCGACGACCGAATTGATAAAGAGAATGAAGGCGGAGAGGGAGAGTATATTAAGGGCGAAAAAAATATTCGGTGAATTATGAGTAACCACCCTTGTGTGAGTTAATAATCTACTAAAAAACGGAGTTGGGAATGGGAACAAGATTCACAGAAAAAGCGGAAAACGCTCTAAACAGATCGGTCAAGATCGCAGAGTCATACGGACATACTTATATTGGAAGTGAGCATATACTGTGTGCGCTTGCCGAGGATCAAACCTCTTGTGCATCGGCATCATTAAAAAAATATAACGTGAGTCGCGAAAGGCTTGATTCTTTGATAAAACAAAGCACGGGTATGGGGATAAAAACGAACCTTACATCCAAGGACACTACACCGAGATACAGGAAAATACTTGAAGAGTCGTATCGAATATCAAAGAGATTTTCCTCAAATGCCATAGGCACAGAGCATATTTTACTGGCAATTCTTGATGAAGCTGAGTCTGTTGCAGGTAAGCTGCTCGCATCGGTCGGCGCCGATGTTGCTTCGATCAGAGAAAATACTTTGTCGCTTATAAAAATGTCTGCAACGGTGTCTGCTACGCTATGCACGGACGTTCCTATTCCGAATCTCCTTAAGTATGGCACAAATATGACCGCAAAAGCAGATATGAACGGTTACGATCCTGTTATTGGCAGAGAAAATGAAACCGAGCGGCTTATTCGTATACTGACAAGAAAAACAAAAAACAACCCCTGCCTTATTGGCGAAGCAGGAGTTGGTAAGACGGCAATTGTTGAGGGACTTGCTCAGAGGATCGCTGTCGGATGCGTTCCCGATGCACTTAAAGGGAAAATTCTAATTTCCATTGACCTACCGTCAATGATCGCGGGTGCAAAATACAGAGGAGATTTTGAGGACAGGATCAAGAGTATTCTTTCCGAGGCTGCGAAAAATAAATCTGTGATATTGTTTATAGATGAGCTTCACACCATAGTCGGAGCAGGCAGTGCCGAGGGGGCGATAGATGCGGCGAATATTATGAAGCCTCAGCTTTCAAGAGGCGAGATCAGGGTTATTGGTGCAACGACACTTTATGAATATAGAAAATTTATAGAAAAGGATGCGGCTCTCGAAAGAAGATTTCAGCCCCTGATAGTCGAGGAGCCGACAGACGAGCAAGCCCTGACGATCCTTCGCGGAATCAAGGAAAGCTACGAGAGGTTTCACGGTGTGACGCTTGACGACGGCGCGCTCCGCTCTTCGATAAAATTATCAAAAAGATACGTTCAGGACAGATATCTTCCGGACAAAGCGATAGACCTTATGGACGAGGCTTGCGCAATGGTTTGCGCAAAGAGACAAAATTGGAGAAATATTAATAAAACCGAATTAAATTCAGGGCAGAATAGCTTATTGAACTTCATTGATAATAAAATGACATCTTCTGAAAAACAAGCAATGATCGATAGTAATAATGATCACGGTAGCATTTTACGATATGCTCCCGAATCTGTAAACGTGCACGCAACCGATGTTGAGCTTGTTGCGCAGGAGCTATATGGATTCAGAAGGCTTGACGATAGGATAAACGGCTCTGAGCTTGCCGAGAGACTATCTGTATCAGTCATCGGCCAGGACAGAGCGATTGCCACCTTGGCGAACGCACTAACAAGAAGCCTTGCAGGCATTTACGATGAACGGAGACCGCGGGGCGTATTTCTCTTTTGCGGAGAGAGCGGAGTCGGAAAAACTCTTTTGGCACGCTCTCTTTGCAGAGAGCTGTTTTCCGATGAGGATTCGCTGATCTCTTATGATATGTCTGAGTTTTCCGAGCAAAGCTCGGTTTCGAAGCTGATAGGCTCTGCCCCCGGCTACGTAGGGTATGACGAGTCCAATTCGGCTCTTGAACGCTTGCGCAGACACCCTTACTCGGTCGTACTCCTTGATGAAATAGAAAAAGCACACCCGGATGTTCTTTCCCTTTTTCTCGGAGTATTCGATAACGGCGTTTTAACAGATGCAACGGGCAGAAGAATAAGCTTTCGAAATTCATATATCGTTATGACATCCAATCTCGGCGCTGACCAAAACTCTCACGGAATAGGCTTTTTGGGCGGAGGTGCTGACTTAAAGCAAGAATTATTGAAGTGTAATTTTCGCCCCGAATTCTTAAATAGGATAGATGAAATAGTTCAATTTTCTCCTCTTACAGAGGATTCGCTTCGACGCATCTGTGCTAATTCACTTAAGGAACGTGCTGCAAGACTATTGAATTATAATATTTCATTGGAATTCGAAGATGAGATAACGAGCTATTTTGCAAAAGAAGCTTTTGAGCACGGTATGGGAGCTCGCCCGCTTATGAGATTGCTTACATCTCGCCTTGATACCGAGATAGCCGAGATGATAAACAGCGGCAAACTAAAGGAGGGAGACACAGCTAAAATAGTTCAAGCCTCGGATGGAAAGATAAAAATTTTATGCACTGAAAACTCAAGCATTGCATTAGTTTAGATATACTTGATCGGTTGGATATTTTTCCATCCGATCTTTTTTATAAATAAAAATAAAAATATTTGTCTCATTACTTGAAATTAAATGAGAATTATGATAAAATATATTCTGGTTTCTTATGGGATTTATATTTATTACGGATTTTTTGACGAACCCACGTCGGAAACGGAGAACAGATGGCGATCGATCTAGCTCAAAGAATAAGAAGAATATACCCAACCTTCTCAAAGGGACAGAAGAAAATAGCAAACGCGATCCTTAACGACTATGATAAGGCTGCTTACTTAACCGCGGCAAAGCTTGGAAAGTTTGTTGGAGTTTCCGAGTCTACCGTTGTAAGATTTGCCTGCGAGCTTGGATTTGAAGGCTATTCGGAGTTTAAGAGAGCAGTTCAGGAGCTTGTGAGGATAAAGCTTACTCCTAATCAAAGAATTGAAATGACCAAGCAACGCATCGGTGGCGGAGACGTCCTTGAAAGCGTAGTTGAATCGGATATCAGTAAAATCAGATATACGCTTGACAAGCTTGACAGAGCCGTTTTCAATAAATCGGTCGATGCGATCCTTGAAGCAAAGGATATTTATATCACAGGAGCGAGGAGCACAGAGCCTCTTGCGCGTTTGCTCACATATAACCTTTCTCTGATATTCGACAACGTTCATTTCGTTAATCCTACCTCATCTGCCGAGGTCTTTGAGCAGATGTTTTCTGTCGGTAAAGAGGATACGGTTATTGCATTTTCATTTCCGAGATATTCCTCAAAGATCGTCAATGCAGTTAAATTTGCAAAGAGTAATGCGGCAAAGGTAGTGGTTTTCACAGATTCCGACGTTTCGCCTCTCGCTGAATATGCAGATTATCTTATAACCGCCCAATCGGATATGGCGTCCTATATGGATTCTCTCGTTGCTCCCCTTAGCATTTTGAATGCTATCGTAGTTGAGATAACACGTCGCAGAGAGCATATGATACGTGCAAGATTCGATAAGCTTGAAAAAATTTGGGATGAATATGATGTATACACAAAGCGATGATCGAATCAGAGTAGCCGTGGTTGGCGGCGGTGCGGCGGGTATGATGGCTGCGGGAACGGCTCAAAGCCTTGGCGCGTCCGTCACCCTTTATGAAGGAATGGGCAGACTTGGCAAAAAGCTCGCCATCACAGGAAAAGGCAGATGCAATGTGACCAACAACTGTAAGCCCGACGAGTTTCTTTCGAATATCACAAAAAACGCAAGATTCTTTTACGGAGCTATCAATGCCTTCACACCCGAGGATACTATGAGCTTTTTTGAAGGTCTGGGGGTAAGCCTTAAGACCGAGCGCGGAAACAGAGTCTTCCCCGTTTCCGACAAGGCGAAGGATATCGTTGATGCAATGCGCTCTTATTGTAACGGAGTCAATATTATTTATAAGAAGGTCTCCGCCGTGGAAAAGGGTGAAAACGGATTTTCAGTTACGGCAGACGGCGATTGTCGCACCTATGATAAGGTTATCATAGCAACGGGCGGCAGATCCTATCCTCTCACAGGCTCCGACGGCTTTGGCTACAAGCTTGCATCAAGGCTCGGTCACACGGTTACTGCGATCTCCCCAAGCCTTATTCCCATAGAAAGTTCTTCTCGCTTATGCAGAGATATGCAGGGGCTCTCGCTGAAAAACGTTTCAATAAAGGTTAAGGATAAAAGCGGTAAGGTTCTCTACACCGATTTTGGAGAAATGATGTTCACTCACTTTGGTGTAACAGGCCCTATGATACTTTCCGCATCAGCACATATAAAGGATAGGGATATCAGCAGCCTTACCCTTTCTATTGATCTTAAGCCCGCACTTGATGAAAAAACACTTGACCAAAGGCTTCTTTCGGACTTTTCGAAGAATTCAAACAAGGACCTGATCAATGCTCTGGGCGAGCTTCTTCCATCAAAAATGATAGCACCGTTTATCGAATATACAGGGCTCGACGAGCGCAAGAAGGTGAACTCGATAACAAAGGACGAGCGAAGAAAGCTTCTGCTTGGACTTAAGAGCCTTGACATTCCGCTCTCCCGCCTTCGCCCAATCGATGAAGCTATTATAACCTCCGGCGGAGTCAGCACAAAGGAGCTGACTCCAAAAAGTATGGAATCAAAGCTACACGCCGGGCTTTTCTTTGCCGGAGAGATCATCGACCTTGATGCATACACAGGCGGATTTAACCTTCAGATAGCCTTCTCAAGCGGATATCTGGCAGGAAAATTTGCGGCAGAATACGAATATTGAAGATTTTTTAATTCTCATTTTTAGTTTGTCCGAATAAATTATTGTCGAAAGGTAATAATATAATGATTAGAATTGCAATAGACGGACCCGGCGGCGCGGGTAAATCCAGCGTTGCCAAGGCGGTTGCCCGTGAGCTTGGAATAATTTATGTAGATACGGGAGCTCTTTACCGTAATATCGGCTTATATATGCTTGAAAACGGTGTTTCTCCATCAGACAGCGAGGCTGTCTCTTCTGCACTTTGCGGCGTTAACCTTGAGCTTAAGTTTGAGGACGGCAAGCAGATCATACTTCTTAACGGAATAGACCGTGGAGATGAGATTCGCACGCCTGAGTGCTCAATGGCAGCGTCTGCGG
Source organism: Clostridia bacterium (assembly GCA_017410065.1). Taxonomy (GTDB): domain Bacteria; phylum Bacillota; class Clostridia; order Oscillospirales; family CAG-272; genus UBA1740. The sequence continues at coordinate 66,476 of JAFQRL010000011.1, forward strand.
TTAGTGCTATCGGTGCCGTTCGTGAATTCCTTTTGAACACACAACGCGATACGGCAAAGCAAAACAGCGTTATTATGGACGGCAGAGATATCGGCACCGTCATTCTTCCCGATGCCGAGGTCAAAATATTCCTTGTGGCTTCTGCCGAGGCAAGAGCAAAAAGAAGATATAACGAGCTTGTTGCAAAGGGCGTTGATACTACCTATGAACGGGTCTACACAGAAATGGTGGAGCGCGATAAAAACGATTCCACAAGAGACCTTGCGCCCTGTGTTCAGGCCGAGGATGCGATTCTTCTGGATAATTCTAAGCTCACCGCGGAGCAAACTGTGAAGAAGGTCTTAAAGATCATAAAGAAGGTTGAGAAAAAACGCAGGACAGGCTATATGAGGCTTCACCGCGTGCTCGCTCCCTTCCTCAGATTCGTTATGCGACTGAGACCACACAATCTCGAAAGAATACCCAAGGACGGCGGACTACTTATTTGCGCAAACCATATTTCCGCTTTTGATGTTATCTCCATTGCCGCTACATCCCCGAGACAGATCACCTTCATTGCAAAAAAAGAGCTTTTCTCAATACCGATCCTCGGTAGTCTTATCAAAGCTCTCGGCGCTGTAAAGGTAGACAGAGGCAATAACGACGTCGGTGCTATCCGTACGGCGGTTAATAAAGCTAAGAGCGGATCTGCCGTTGCTATCTTCCCTCAGGGACATAGATATCCCAAGGTCGATCCCGCAACAACTCCCATCAAAAACGGAGCCGCTATGATAGCATATCACGCAGGCTGTGCTGTGCTTCCCGTTTATATTCAGACCAAAAAAGCAAAGTTCCGTCTTTTCAAGAGAGTCGATGTTTTCTACGGAGATCCGATTCCCTTTGATCAGCTCGGCTTTACAACAGGCGGCAAGGATGATTACGAGGCTGTAACAAAGCGCGTATTCGACGATATTCTTGCACTTGGAGACAGAAGCTCGCTTCCGCCCTACGATCCCTCAAAGGAAAAGAAAAAGAATAAAAAGAGGAAAAAATAATTTGAAGATCACCCTTTCCGAATACGCAGGCTTTTGCCCTGGTGTCAGGCGAGCGGACAATGAAGTCCGATCCTTGATAAAAAACAGAAAATGCGGCGAGCGCGTATTTACGCTCGGACATCTTATCCATAACGGGATATATAATAAAACTCTTGAGGAAAACGGAGTTCGTTCGATTGCTCTCGGAGAGCTGGAGGAAATACTGCAAAAATATAGCGGAGAACGTATAACCCTGGCAGTCAGAACACACGGTATAACTCTTGATGAGGAAAACGAGCTACTTCGAATAAAAAGTAAAAATCCCGATTTTGAATTTGTTGATCTCACCTGTCCTTACGTTAAGAAGATCCAGCAGATCGCAATGGAATGTGACTCCGAAAACGACTTTTTTATCATTTTCGGCGACCCCAATCACCCCGAGGTTAAAGGTATAGTCAGCCGTGCTAGGTGCAAATCTGCCGTAGTGACATCTGTTCACGAAGCCGAGAACCTCAATTTACTCGGCAAAATACCTATTTTGTGCTCTCAGACGACGCAAAATTTGTATGAATTTGAAAAAATTAAAAAAGTTTACAAAAAACTATATACAAATACAAAAATTTTTGATACAATATGTAGTGTTACTGAAAAAAGGCAGAAAGAAGCGGTTTCTCTTGCCAAGCGATCTGATATGATGGTCGTTATCGGCGGCAAGGAAAGCTCCAACACTCATAAGCTTTTTGATCTTTGCTCTGCCGTTTGCCCCAAAACAAAACTGATAGAATCCGTTTTGGAGCTTGGTGATATCCCCTCAGGGGTAAATAATATAGGAATAAGCGCAGGTGCTTCCACGCCTGACGTTATAATATTGGAGGTTTTTAAAACAATGGAAAACTTTATTGAAATGCTGGAAGGCTCACTCAAAACTTTACATACAGGAGATACAGTTACCGGAACCGTCTACACGATCGGCGAAAACGAGATCAAGCTTGATCTTGGCGTAAAATTCACCGGCGTGCTCGCAAAAGAGCAGATCACTGACGATCCTAACGCAAAGCTTTCCGAGATGTTCAAGATCGGTGACGAGGTTGAGGTCTTCGTTATCAGAGTTGAGGACACAAAGGGCGTTGCAACCGTATCGAAGAAGAGAGTTGATGCTGATAACAGCTGGGTAGTTCTCAGAGATGCATTCGAGGCTAAGGAGACTCTTGAGGGTAAGGTAGTTTCCGCTATCAAGGGAGGCGTTCTCGTTTCTGTTTCGGGCAACACAGTATTCGTTCCCGCTTCTCAGAGCGGCGTTGCTAAGGACGGTGATCTATCCGTTCTCGTTGGTACCACACAGAAGATCAAGCTTCTCGAGTTCGATCCTCAGAGAAAGAAGGCTCTCGGTTCTATTAAGGCTATCCTTAACGAGGAAAGAAAGGCTAAGGAGGCTGCTATCTGGGCAGGCCTTGAGGTTGGTCAGCACTACGTTGGTACTGTTAAGAACCTTACAAACTACGGCGCGTTCGTTGATATCGGCGGCGTTGACGGTATGGTTCACAACTCCGAGCTTTCCTGGAAGAGGATCAAGCATCCCTCTCAGGTAGTTTCTGTTGGTCAGCAGCTTGACGTTTACATCAAGGAGCTTGATGCAGAGAAGAACAGAATTTCTCTTGGTTACAAGACCCAGGATATGGACGCTTGGTATAAGTTCACCCAGGAGCACAGCGAGGGTGAGATCGTATCCGCTAAGATCGTTTCTCTTATGCCCTTCGGCGCATTCGCTGAGGTTGCTGAGGACGTTGACGGTCTTATCCACATCTCCAGAATTTCTTCTCAGAGAATCAACTCCCCCGCTGACGTTCTCAAGGTTGGCGACGTTGTTGACGTAATGATCACCGAGATCGATAACGATAACAGAAAGCTTGCTCTTTCTATCAGAGCAATCACCGATGCTGCCGAGAAGGCTGCTGCCGAGGAAGCTCGTGCTGCTGAAAAGGCTGCTCGCGAGGCTGAGGAAGCTGCTGAGGCAGAGAGACTTGCTCAGGAAAGAGCTGATATGGCTCCCTACATCGTAGGTTCTATCTAATAAACAACTGCGACGTGCCGAGCTTAACCGCTTGGCACGTCTGTTTTTTTAATCAAATTAATTAAAATTTTGATTTTCAGAGGCTGTAATGATTACGACATTTCTTGCCACCCTTCACCCTATCGCCATTTTATTTATTTGTATGGCAATAGGCTTTATTCTAACAAAGCTGAATATTCTTCCCGAGCAATCCTCGGCGGTCCTCTCCAAGCTTAATATCTGGGTGCTATACCCTGCTCTTTGCTTTGTTACGATGGCAAAATACTGCACGCCGAGCGTTATTGCAAAAAATGCGGTCAATCTCGCTTTTGCGCTCACAGGCCTTGCTTTGGCTATCCTTATATCCTTTCTTCTGATCGGTTTGTTCGTTAAGAAAGGAGACCCCGAACGAGGAGTATACAGATATGCGCTGACCTACGGTAACAGCGGATATATGGGAGATCCATTGGTTCTTTCCATATTCGGAGATCTGACCCTTACCTTTTATAAAATATTTACATTCCCCATCAGCCTTTCAATCTATACGTGGGGAGCGAATATAATGTCTCCAAAGAAAAAAGGAAAAAATCCCCTTCTCAGCGTTTTAAATCCGCCAACGGTTGCAATCGTTCTCGGAATGATCGTTGGACTCACGGGGCTTGGAGAGCATCTTCCGTCTGTTATGGTAGATACCCTCAATTCTCTTAAAAACTGTATGGGTCCCGTTGTTATGATACTCGCGGGCTGTACCGTTGCGGGGTATGATCTTCTGAAAATGCTGAAAAATAAGAAGGTCTATTTTATAACTGCATTAAGGCTTGTTATTATTCCCGCTTTGATCATTGGTATACTTTTCTTGATAAAGCTTCTTTTGAGCGCACTCTCGATACTTCCCTTCGATAACACGGCACTTTATCTCGTTTTCTTCGCCGTCGCAACGCCAATCGGACTTAATACTATCGTTTTTCCAAAGGCAAACGGCGAAAACGCCGAAACAGGAGCCGCGATGGCATTGATATCCCATACACTTTGTGTTATTACTATCCCCCTTCTTTTGGCTCTTATGACGGTGCTCTTCGGTCCTATGACCTTATAAAATAACCCCTGCAATTCAAATTGCAGGGGCTTTTCTTAATCATTTTTATTGGATTCCCTTTTCTCTCTTATGGTCAAGATATTCCTCGTAGGTTCCTTTATAGTCAACAAAGGAGCCGTCGGGGAGGATCTCGATAATTCGATTTGCAACGGTGTTGAGTATTTCGTAGTCATGTGATGAGAAAAGAATATTTCCCTTGAAGGACTGCATTCCGTTGTTTACCGCGGTGATCGATTCAAGGTCGAGATGGTCGGTTGGCTGATCTATTATAAGCATATTGGAACCGAACATCATCATTCTTGAAAGCATACATCTAACCTTTTCTCCGCCCGAAAGAACGTTTACAGGCTTAAAAACTGACTCGTTGGAAAACAGCATTTTACCAAGGAAGCCGCGGAGATAGGTCTCTGTCTGATCCTTTGAATACTGGCGCATCCAGTCAAGGATCGACTCATTATGACCGTCAAAGTATGCGGAGTTATCGTGGGGAAAATAGGACGTGGTGATCGACACGCCGATCTTGAAGTCGCCGCTATCCTGCGTGTCCTCCCCGTTGAGTATCTTGAATAAGGCGGTGATAGCAAGCTCGTTACCAACAAATGCGATCTTATCCTCTTTGAAAACGTGGAATGAAAGGTCCTTGAATAAAAGGTTACCGTCAAGCGATTTTGTCAGTCCCTCAACGTGGAGAATTTCCTTTCCGGGCTCTCTATCCATATCAAACCCAACGAAGGGATATCTTCTTGATGATGCAGGAAGCTCCTCAACGGTAAGCTTATCAAGAAGCTTGCGCCTTGAGGTTGCCTGTCGGGATTTTGATTTATTTGCAGAGAAACGCGCAATGAAGCTTTGAAGCTCGGCGATCTTTTCCTCGTTTCTCTTGTTTTGCATTTTTATCATACGCTGAATAAGCTGGCTGGATTCATACCAGAATTCATAGTTACCAACGTACATCTTGATGCCGGAATAATCAATATCAACTATATTTGTGCATACGTCGTTAAGGAAATGACGGTCGTGAGAAACGACAAGCACCGTACCGAAATAATCCTGGAGGAAGCTCTCAAGCCAAAGCACGGCATCGATATCGAGACCGTTCGTGGGCTCGTCAAGTAGGATTATATCGGGATTACCGAAAAGAGCTTGCGCAAGAAGGACCTTTACCTTTTCGCTTTCCTTAAGGGAGGACATATACATATAAAGGTAATCGTCGGTTAAACCGAGTCCCTGTATAAGCTTGGAAACGTCAGATTCTGCCTCCCAGCCGTTCAGCTCGGCGAATTCTCCCTCAAGCTCGGATGCTCGAAGTCCATCCTCGTCCGTGAAATCCTCTTTTGCGTAGATCGCGTCCTTTTCCTTCATAATGTCATAAAGACGCTTGTTGCCCATTATGACTGTATCAAGCACGGTGAATTCTTCATAAGCAAAGTGATCCTGCTTGAGAACTGACATACGCACTGTGTCGGGAATATAGACCTCTCCGCGAGTGGGCTCAAGCTCTCCGCAGAGAATTCTCAAAAAGGTTGATTTACCCGCGCCGTTTGCTCCGATTATGCCGTAGCAGTTACCCGGAGTGAATTTAAGATCAACGTCCTTAAAAAGAAGCTGACCCCCAAATTGAAACGCAACGTTATTAACTGTGATCATTTATCCGTTCCTTATTTTATATTATCGTATACTTCTCTTATATTCTTCATTATATAGGTTGGCGGTGTGTCGGAGCTTTTTGCATCGGCAAGCGTTCCTTCGCCGGATAGAACGAAGACGGTATCAACGCTTGCATTATAGCCCGATGCAATATCGGTGTAGACTCTATCTCCGATCATAACGGTCTCCTCTTTCGTGCAACCGAATCTTTCCATAGAAAGCAGAAGCATATCGGGACGCGGTTTTCCGATGAAGTGCGGTCTTCTGCCGGTAGCTCTCCAAAGCATCTCGGCGAAGGATCCGCAGTCGGGCACGTAGCCAAATGCGGTGGGGCAGACCCAGTCCGGATTTGTTGCAATATACTCAATGCTCTCATCCTTTAAAAGAATACAAGCATCCTCCAGCTTCTTGAAAGTGAGCTCGTTATCGTTACCCATAATAATGCCGCCGATACCGTCGCAAAGCTCTGTGCAAACGTCTATATCGCTTCGACGCAGTTGATCTACAAATGATTTTGTTCCAATACAATAGAACTTTCTGCCCCGAAATTTGTTCTTAATATAAAGAATTGTTGCATCTGTTGAGGTATAGAAATCTTCCTCCTTCGCAGGTATACCAAGGCGGTTAAGCTTCTTCACATAGGCATCGGCGCCCTTCGAGGAATTGTTTGTTACGAATATATATCTTGCTCCCATTTCCTTGACTCTGTTAAGAAAATCGATCGTGCCGTCGAAGAGATCGTCATCAAGGTAGAGCGTTCCATCCATATCAAGTAAAAACAGCTTTTTTTCAGATAGCTTCATTTTTATCTCCATAGAAAAGAGGCAGGAGATGCTCTTGCCTCTTTAATAGATTTATCTTAAATCATTTAGCAGACTGTTAGTCGGGATATCCGTCGGGATTCATCTTCTGCCAACGAGCAGCATCCTCGCACATTTTAACGAGATCGCGCTCTGCCTTCCAGCCGAGTTCTTCGAATGCCTTGGCAGGATCGGCATAGCATTCTGCTATATCGCCGGGGCGGCGTGGAGCGATCTTATATTTCACGGGAGAACCCCAAACGTCACCAAATGCTTTGACCATCTCAAGAACAGAGTAGCCGTTTCCTGTTCCAACGTTGAAATACTCAATTCCCTGCTTGCCGCTCGTGAAATCGAGTGCCTTAAGGTGAGCAAGAGAGAGATCGACAACGTGGATATAATCTCTAACACCTGTTCCGTCCTTGGTGGGGTAATCGTCGCCAAATACGCTGAGCTCGGCAAGCCTGCCTGCCGCAACCTTAGAAATATAAGGAAGCAGATTGTTGGGTATACCGCGAGGATCCTCGCCGATAAGACCCGATTCGTGGGCGCCAATGGGGTTGAAGTAGCGAAGCACGCATACGGAAAAATCGGGATTAGCAGTGCACACATCCTTGAGGATACGCTCTATCATCAGCTTTGTTTCTCCGTACGGATTGGTGGTTGATAGAGGAAAATCTTCTCTTATCGGAACGGTCTTAGGAGTGCCGTATACGGTTGCGGATGAGCTGAAAACTATTCTCTTCACACCGTGCTTAAGCATACAGTCAAGAAGATTAAAGGTGCCTGTCAGGTTATTATGATAATAACGGAGAGGAAGCGAGCAGGATTCGCCAACAGCCTTAAGTCCTGCAAAATGAATAACCGAATCGATCTCGGGATGATCGCAGAACACCTTATCAAGAAGCTCCTTATCTAAAAGATCGCACTTGATGAATTCGGGGCGTTTTCCCGTGATCTTCTCTATTCTATCCAGAACGCAGAGCTTGCTGTTTGAAAGATTATCGACGATAACCACGTCTCTGCCCTCTTTGAGCAGCTCAACTACTGTATGTGAACCGATATAGCCTGTTCCGCCTGTTACTAAAATAGACATAACAAATCCTCTTTCTGATAAACAATTATCTCTAATTAAAACAAAAAAGAGCAGACGAGCCACTCTTTTTTGAACATATTAGTCAGCAGTGTAAACGCTAACCTTTTTCTTGCCACCGGTAACGTGCTCGAACTTAACGGTACCGTCAACAAGAGCGAAAAGAGTATCGTCAGAGCCGATACCAACGTTAGTGCCGGGATGAATCTTAGTGCCGCGCTGTCTAACAAGGATGTTGCCTGCAATAACTGCCTGGCCATCAGCCTTCTTAACGCCAAGACGCTTGGATTCGGAATCACGACCGTTTTTAGTAGAACCTACGCCCTTTTTGTGAGCGAAGAATTGTAAGCTGATCTTTAACATTTTCGTGTACCTCCATTTTATTTCGTGGCTTTCGCCGATAGGCTATATTTCTTTTTCAATTTCTCTGACGTCAAGGTAATCGTAATACTCCTCGAGCAGATCCATAAGTTGAAGGAAATATGCCTGTATAAGTCCTGAAATGGCGAATTGCTTTTTTTCATCCTTCTCATATTTAGGAAGGGCAGACTTAGCAATAAGCTTTATGTCCGAGGTCTTCTCATCGATCGTATAATCAACGCTTGCGGCGTAGGATACCTCGATGGAATTAATGATAAGCATTGTCATTGCGGAGAGTGCCGAGCAAAGAATGTCATCCCCTGCATCTGCAAAACCTGTGTGACCCTGCTCCTCAAAGCCGTAATAAAAGCCGCCTGACTTATAAAAAGTAACTGTTGTCATTTCTGAAATTAACCCTCGATCTTTTCGATCTGGATCTTGGTATAATCCTGGCGATGACCGATCTTCTTCTTTTCGTTCTTCTTAGCCTTATACCTGATTACGTCGATCTTCTTGGACTTGCCGTTCTTAAGAACACTTGCAACAACAGAAGCACCGTCAACGTAAGGAGCGCCAACAGAGAGAGACTCGCCGTTAACACAAAGAACCTTGTCGAACGTAACCTTTTCGCCTTCAGCAACGCCAAGCTTCTCTACGAAGATAACGTCACCCTCGGAAACCTTGTACTGCTTTCCACCTGTTACGAAAATTGCGAACATTAAAAAGCACCTCACTTTCGTGTAAAATCGCTATTATAGGCGGCGGATAAACCACTCTTTGGGAGCCCATCAATATGCGTCATACTATTATAACACCGAAATTGTTAAAAGTCAATACCTTTATGGCAAAAAAATGAAGTTTTTTGAGAATTTTTCTCCTATTTAAATTAAATAGGATAGATACGCATAGACCAAATGTCTCTCCGCATTGTCAAGCTGCTCTGTTTCGCCGAGTGCTTCCCTGAGGGCGGCTCTGCCTATGCTATCTAGAAACGGGCTTGAGCTATCGTCGAGGCAAATTACATCTTTAAAATAATCAAATATATTTATACTGTCAGAGCCTAAAAGTAGGGTGGATGCAGCTTGTAGGAATTTTTTATCAAGACTTCCCTCTTCATTCCATAGCTTCTCGGAAAACAGCGCTATCGCAACAGGAACGGAATGCTTAAAATGCGAGTGAACGTCCCAAGCGCAAACGTCACCGCCTATAATTTTTCCTTCTGTGTTTTGATCACTTGCGGGAATTCTCCTGAAATTCCAATCGCAAAGTCTATCATAATTGACGTAAAGATCAATATACGTATCAGGATAGCTTGCGTTTATAACGTTGAAGCCCTCATCCAGAAACCTTTGCATCGAGCAACCGATATGAGGTCCGCGCGTGGGCGCGGCAACTCTCCAGAATTCGATCAGTATATCTCTCGGCAGATCAGGAGATTTGGATATGTCTATCCAATCGTTCCAGATTATAAGCTTCTTTCCGATGGAACTGATTATTTCATATGCTTTTTTCAGAAAATGATAGAACAGATCGACCTCGCTTACATATCCACACCTTTCCATTAAAGCCCTACATCTTTTGCATTTAAGCCAATCGGCAACAGGGTGCGGCAACCTTTTTTCGTCCGTCATAGAAATCTCATCTGTCCCGAGATGAAAATACTTACTTTTAAAAAGTCTTGAAACAGACTTTATCAGTCGTAAAAGGAATGAATATGTGTCGTCTGAGCCGACACACATAGTCCACCCCTGCGTTTGCTCCGAGCCGTAGAGCTCGCAGGCGATCTCATTGTGAGAGGAAGTAAAAACGTTCGAATGCCCCGGGACGTCTATCTCGGGTACAACGTCAACCCCAAGTGCCTCCGCGTAATCAACGAGCTCTTTGATCTCCATTTCTGCGTACTGTTCGGATGATACACCCTTGAGCTCGGGAAAATCAGAAAGCGCCATGCTAAAGCCAACAGCTTCGGATAAGTGAAAATGCAAAACGTTCATCTTGCATTTTGCCATTAGCAAAATATGAGCCTTGAGCTCAGCCATAGGAATATACTTTCTTCCGGTATCGTGCATAAAGGATCTGAACACAGCATCGGGATAATCGTTTACCACACAGCACGGCAAAAGTCTTGATTTTTTGTTTGCACCAATTATCTGACTAAGCGTTGACAAAGCGTTTCTTCCGCCAAGAAAATCAGAAAAATAACATCTTATAATATGCGGCTCAACCGTTACGGTATATTCCTCCGCTCTAAAAAGCTTATTGTCCTCTGCCAGAATAATATCCGCCGACGCAATGTCGTTAATAAACGTTAACTTCACCTTCGAGAGAAGCTCCTTAGCCGCAAATTCAAGTCGAGAAGCACACTTTCCGTTTGCAAAAACCTTTAAGCTGTCCTTTAACTCAAAGCACCCTACTTCTAATTGATACTTTTTGGGTGTCGGTAATATACCCACCATACGTTAACCTCTGTCACTATGATTTAATATTGACTTTGAGTGTAAGCTTTGCTATAATAAATATAACAAATCAATCCTCAAATATATATCTTACCATTCTTGCAATTTCTTCGGTATGCTCCCATTTCCCGCTTTCTCCATAGAGCATATGCCTTGCAAGATCTCCCGAGCCGCACCAGGTTGTGAGAAGAATACCCTCAAGCTGTCCCTCATCGTGAGCCAACGCGTAATTTATAAAGTTGTCTGTATGCTTTCTTATGCGCCACGGGCTGATAAGCATTTTAAAGCCCTTGCTTTTGTATACTTCAAGCGAGGGATAATTTGTCTGCTCCTCATAATGCCAGTCGCAGACGAGAATGTCCTTGGGCACAACGTCTATCGCAGGATCTGTACCGTTTGCGCTTGACTCATATTCCTGATATCCCGTTTCCTTAGAATTAAGGAATCTATCGCCCCACATAAGCATTTGAGCTCCGCGGCTTGCGAGATGGTCGTGCACTGCCGTAACCCAATCTCCGAAGAGCTTTGCATTGGAATATTTACGGCACTCGGGGCAAAGTCCTATGTTCAACACCTCATCGCAGCCGATATGCATTCCGTCAGCCTCAAAAACCTCAAGGAGCTCATCGATCAGATCAAACAAAATGATCTTAACAAGCGGATTTGTGAGGCAAATGCTTCTGGAATAATACGCCCCCGGCTCGTTTGCCTGCTCATCCAGCTCGGGATATGCCCTCAGGAGTCCGTCTCTGATGTCGGGTATCTTCTCGTGATGACCGTGAAGGATACCGTCTGTGGGAGTATTGGGAAGGCCTGATTGATGGCCGTGAAGATTCATTTTGGGCAGGAGTCTAATTCCGTTCTTTTTGCAAACGCGAACAAGCTTTTTGATATCCTCGTAGGATAACGGGTCATATCCCATGCATTCGGGATGACGCTTGAACTGATATCTATATCTTATCTGTAAACAGATAAGGTTGCAACCGTTTGGAGCAAGATACTCGTCGATAAATTTAACCGTGTTATCAACCTCCTCGCGCAGTGGTGCTGTGAGCACTATACCCTTTGTTTTCCATGGCAATTTCATTTTTTTGTTCCTCTTTTCTGTGTTTAGAATAAACCTATCATAAGTATTGCAACGCAACCTATGCCAAAGCCGATAAACTGAAATTTCGATAATTTTTCTTTAAAGATTATAAATCCGCCAAGACCTGTTAATATCATTGAACCTATATTATATATTGGAAATTGAACTACGGCGGCAAGTCTGCCCGCTAATATCAAATTAATAATATTCAATGCACCAACTATAACGCCGTTGAAAAGAATGAATCTCCATTTTTTTATAACACCTCTTGCGCTCCTTATTCCGCAACGCTCTGTAAATGTGAGCAAAAAGGATAGTAAAGAAGCAAAGATAAACGCAAGTATTAAAAACGGTATTATTTCATTTTTTGAAGCCGAGGTTTGCTGAGCCTTTTGAATTATTGCGGTAAAGCCTGACCCCACAGCTGCAAGCAAGGATAAAACCAGCCATAGAATATTTATTTTACCCGAAAGCCGCGGATCAACTATGAAGTATAATGCAACTAACACGAGCATCATTCCTAAAAGCTGCCACAACGATATGTTCTCGCCAAGTAAAATGTAACCGTATGCAATAGGCAATATCAATCCAAGCGAATATATTAGTATCGTCATTGATGCTGAACCGTACTTCATTGCAAAGGATTCGGTCGTTTGAGAAAAGACAACGCACGCGGCGAACGCCAGAGAAAGCAGTGCTGTTTCGGGAGATAGACTGAAATCGAAGCGGCTTATCAAGGCGTATAAAGCAACGACGGCGGCAGACACGGTGAAAATGAGAGAATTAAGTATATAAACCGAGGATCTGTTCCGTGCTTCGTTTCCTATGGCTTTTATAAATAGCGATTTAGCAGCGCTTGTCATAGTGGCGGCAGATAAAAGCAAGTATTCCACATACTCACCTCCCTTTTCCTTATAGCATTATTATACTTTATTTGTTTCGAAAAAAATATAATTTGTATATCAAAAAATATAACAAATCTACATAAAACAAAAGAGGACTTTATGAATAAGCTATATCTACCGAAATCCGTCGATCAAAGCTCGGGACCCGCATGCATTGATATTCAAAGCGGTCCCTCCAACACGGAGATGCATTATCACAGTTGCGCCGAGATCATATATATGCGAGAAGGCGAGGCTAATATATTTGTTCAAGATAAATGGTGCACTATCACGGAAAACGACGCAGTGTTTTTACCTCCCGGGCATATCCATTGCTGCAAATGCGCCGACGATGCGGCTTCAAGAATAGTGATAGGACTTGAGGAGGAGCTTATACACCGATTAAGTGATGATAACGATATCACAAGATTACCCTTCCGCGCTCAGGATTTTTCCGCACAATTTATTTTTAAAAATAATATCAGGTTAAAGGGTATGTTTTCGCAGTTATACAAGCTTGAGGACGCAGAAACTATATCCGATAGGTTAAAGAAGCTGACGGTCGTTGAACAGATCTTTTGCGAAATGCTTGCCGTGTGGGAGTCGGAAGGAGTTTTAAAGGAAGGCGTGCGTATGAGCGAATGTACCCAAATGATTTTAAATATAATTTCAGATGAATATAAAAATGACATAACCGCCGAGCAGGTCGCAAGAAAAATAAATATAAGTTATAGCTATATGGCAACTCTTTTGGCAAGAGAGCTTAAAACAAATTTCTGCACGCTACTGTTCAACAAACGCATAAGTGAAGCAAAAAGACTTTTACTTACCACCGATAAATCAATAACCGCGGTCGCAATGGAGTCCGGATTCACCGATTCCAGCTATTTTATAAAAAAATTCAAAGCCCTTACCGCAACAACGCCTTTTAAATACAGAAACGATAATTTAAATAAAATTTAAAAACAAAAAACTGCGTGTATTGGCGTGATGCTCTGTTAGAGACACCACCTCGTTTACACGCAGTTTTTGGCTTTTCTAGAAGGAAACTTTACTTTTTGGACTCGCAATCCTCGTCGCAGGAATCGCATTCGCCATCGCAGATCTCGATCTCGCCGATCTTTTCGCCGCAAGCGGGGCAAACGAGCTCATCGGGATCAAGAGAATCGTCGAAGCAAACCACCTCGCCGCAGGAGGGGCACTCAAGCTCGTAGTATTCGCTGTCGTCCTCGTCCTCATAGTCCTCCTCATCATCGTCCTCGTAGTCCTCGTCCTCGTCGTAGAAGTAGACCTCTTCCTCAACCTCGCCGAGGTCGTGGTCAAGCTCCTCAACGTATTCGTGAAGCTCCTTGTTATCTGCTTCGAGAGCGGCGATCTTATCTGCCATATCAGCTATAAGGTCAAGCATCTTGCCGATGATCTTGCCTTCCTTTTTCTCTGTGTCAATCTCGTAGCCCTCAAAAAGGCCCTTAAGATATGCTGCATTTTCAGTAATACCCATTTTATACCTCTCCTTTATAAATTATATGATGTGAATTTTGCTTTATACTCAAAATGCTCCCCGAGCGGAGAGCATTCTGATATTTAATTACTTATGCTCTCTCGAGATACTCGCCGGTTCTGGTGTCGATTCTGAGAAGGTCGCCCTCGTTGATGAAGATCGGAACCTTAACAACCGCACCTGTCTCAAGAACTGCTTCCTTGGTAACGTTGGTAGCTGTGTCGCCACGAACGCCGGGCTCGGTCTCGGTTACTGCGAGCTCAACGAATGTGGGAGGCTCAACAGAGAATACACTGCCCTTCCAGGAAGAAATACGGCAAACGGTATTTTCCTTAACGAACTTGAAGTTATCGCCAAGCTTATCCGCGTTAAGGGGGATCTGCTCGTAGGATTCGGGATCCATAAAGTAGTAGAGCTCGCCATCGGTGTAAAGGTACTCAAGGTCCTTACGCTCGATAACTGCGTTCTCAAACTTTGCTGTGGGGTTGAAGGAAGCCTCACGAATAGCACCCGTTACAACGTCCTTATACTTGGTTCTTACGAAAGCCGCGCCTTTACCGGGCTTAACGTGCTGGAATTCGATTACCTGGTATACCTTGCCGTCCATCTCGAAGGTAACGCCGTTTTTGAAATCACCTGCTGTTAACATAGTATGTTTCCTTTTCTTGGCGAATTTAATTACTTTGGAGCGCCAGCGGTCCGCCACAACCAAAATTACGCAGCTGCGTACGGGCTCTCATTGTTTACTAGAATATTTTACTATATTTTTTGACATTTTGCAATAGGTTTATGAAATTTTTTTAAAATAATCAAATAAATATTTGCCAAAACCGCATTATTATCAGTAAATTTCGATCAGATCCTTCTTCGATTTGGTGAAATTATAAACGTCACCCTCCCTTATCAAGACCATATCTTCTATTCTGCAGCCGTATTTTCCTTTGATATAAATACCTGGCTCGACCGTTATCACGTTGCCGCATTCCAGAAGCCTTCCCTTACATCGCTTTGAAAGCGAAGGACTTTCGTGAATAAACAGACCGACCGAATGACCGAGACTATGCCCGAATGTATCCTTATATCGTGGATCCGAATCAATGATATCACGGGCGACCTTATCCGCATCCGAGCAATCAACTCCCGCCGTAATGAATTCCAGCGCAGAAGATTGAGCTTCAAGCACTTTATTATAAAGATCCTTCAGCTCTTTATCGGCTTTACCTATAATAAGTGTTCTTGTCATATCTGAGCAGTAGCCGTTGAATTTTGAGCCAAAATCCAGAGTTAAAAATCCTCTTTTCAATTTGCAGGATCTCGGAACACCGTGAGGAAGAGACGAAGCATCACCCGATACCGCGATGGTTTCGAATGCTGCTCCCTCCGAGCCGAATCGACGCATTAGATAATCAAGCTCGGCTGCGACCTCAATTTCCGTCATATCCGTTTTGATCCTTTTAAGAAGCTCCGCAAATGCAAGATCTGTTATCTCCTGTGAGCATTTTATAGCTTCAATTTCCGAGGGAGATTTGATCGATCTCAGCTCGTGAATCAAATCGCCAACGTCAACGAACTCAATATTATCAAGCTTATCCGAAAGATCCTTGTAATCGGCAAAGGTGAGCGCGTCCCCCTCAAAGCCTATTATTGATATTTTTTCATTCGATAATATATCGGAAATGTATTTTGTTCGTTCTTTGGTGATCGTTATTTTAAAATTTTGGGGTGCACACTTCTCTGCCGCCTCCTCATACCTAAAATCGGTGAGAATATGAGCAGAGCGAGCTGTTATCAATAAAGCACCGTCGGATATGTGAAGCTCGGTGAAATAGCGCATTGAAAGCTCATCATATATCAATATAGCTTCTAAATCAGCCGCGGCGAGCTTTTCCCTTAATTTATTTAGCTTGGTCATTTAAATACTCCCAATATTTTTCTTTCATAAGACGGGCATCCTCCGCCTGTGTACCCGCTGATTCGCAGATGACAGTCGGCGAATAACCGCATTTGGCAAGTGCGAGGGCGAAGGGCTCGTAAGCGGGTCCGAAGGTCGTGTCATCGAAGGTAAGATGGCGGCGTTCCCCCTTTTCCGTCCACTCGATCTTTGAGAAATGACAATGAAGACTGTTTGCAGCCTCGGGAGAAAGCAAACGTTCAATTTTATCAAAAACGAGAAGATAATCGTCGGCAGAAGCAAAAACATTTCCGCAATCTCTTGCATTAAGATGACCGAAATCAATAACGGGTGCAAGCTCTTCGCTTAATCTGCATAGCTCGATAACCTCATCAAGAGTACCAAGCTGATTTTTCTTTCCCATCGCTTCAAGACCTATCTTGATGCCGTGGGTGTCAACCTCCGAAAGCGTTCTCGCAAGAGTATCCTCTGCAAGCCTCATTGCCTCATCTCTTGAAATTTTAGCGCAGGATCCCGAATGGACAACTATAATATTTGCCCCGAGAAGCCTTGCTGCTTCAATGCTTTGTCTTATGTATTCAATAGACTTAAGTCTTGTTTCTTCAACAACGCCCGAAAGCGATATAAAATACGGAGTGTGATAGGACATTGCAACTCCTGCCGCCTTGGCTCTTTTGCCAATTTCCAAAAGCATCTCTCCCGATGCCGCAAGGCCGTTGCCTGCTTCGTATTCATAGGCATCTATTCCCATTCGTTTAACGAACTCAGGGGCATCAAGTGTCGATCTATATCCCAGCGCACGAAAAGAATCGCTGTTTCCTCCCGGACCGAATTTTGCACTCATTTATTTAATTTCCTTTTTCTTTTCTCGTATTTTCGAAGAAACGGCTTCTCAAGCAAGCGTTTAAATCTCGTGAATAGATCTCGTTTATCCTTAATGGGAGGGACCAGTATAGCCTTAATACCGGCGTTGTGCGCCCCCCAAACGTCTGTGAACACCTGATCGCCCATAAGAGCCGTATTTGTTTTATCTGTCCCCATAGCCTTCATAGCTAAAAGAAGATTCTTTTTGAAGGGCTTTCCCGATTTATAATATGCAGGCAAACCAAGACTTTCGTTAAACAGGTCAACTCTTTCCTTATTATTATTGGAAACAAACGCGGCTGATATTCCGTTTTTGCACAGCTCATCAAGCCAAGCGATAACGTGCACTCCGGGTAAGTCGTGCTCATAGGGCTCCAAGGTGTTATCAATATCAAGAATTAAGCCGCGAATTCCCTCGTTCAAAAGAAAATCAACAGTAACGCAATCAAAGGTACTGAATCTATGATCGGGTATGAAATTTAAGCTCATACGCTCCCCCAACTTTTTTATTACCTTTTAATTATAAACGATTTTTAAAATTGTGTCAAGTATCCATATAGGTCGACTTGAAAATTTAAAAAACTTTCAAAAAACTTTCGGATTTTTGAGAAAAAGCCTTGACAAATATAAATATTTATGCTATTATATAAAAGCTTGATTGAATATGCGAGTGTAGTTCAATGGTAGAATTCCAGCCTTCCAAGCTGGTCGCGTGGGTTCGATTCCCATCACTCGCTCCAAATGCGCCCTTAGCTCAGTGGATAGAGTGCCCGGCTACGAACCGGTAGGTCGAAGGTTCGAATCCTCCAGGGCGCGCCAGATTAGCACCTGCGAATGTGGGTGCTTTTTTGTTTTCCGAATATTCTTTTGATATGGCACAAATGCAATTGAATTTTAATGAAGCTGATAATTTACTAAAAAATTGCACTTTTGTATAGTATTTTAAACTTTTTCTTCTAATCACTTGAAATCGGATAAAATATAGTGTATAATTAGTTTAAAATACAACATAAGGCGGTGGCAATATGAACGTTTGTGAATATAATGCCAAGAAAAAATATGAGATGGAAAAATCTATCGATATTACCTCGATAGGTTCTATACATTATTTTGAGTTTGACGATTCCTTTATAGATCATCCCGAGACCCACGAGGCGTGGGAGATGGTCTTCGTTGACCGTGGCGAATGTAACATCGTCGCGAACGAAAAAACAATACGACTGAAGCAGGGCGAAATTTATTTTCACAAGCCATACGAAACACATATGCTTCAGCTTATCAAAGGAATCGCCCCCAATATATTTATTATTTCATTTTGCTCGGGCTCCGTTGCAATGCAATATTTTGAAAATAGAAAAATAACAGCATCAATGCCCACAAAGCAGCATATCGTTGCTATTATCCACGAAGCAACAAACACCTTTGATCTTCCCTTCAACAACCCTAAGATGCGTAAGCTCAAGCTTAAGCCCGAGGATGGCTTATGGGCAGGCCAGCAATCCATTCTTCTTCGCCTTGAGCTTATGCTCATTGAGATCGTCCGCGAAAATCAATATTATCTTTCTAACAGAAAGATGTTTGTTCCAAAGGATATTATCGAAGACGAATTTGTTCTCAAGATCATTAACTTTATGGAAAAAAAGCTCTACGGTAAATTCACTATGGACGAGCTTTCAAGAGAACTTTCATTTGGAAAAACCTACATATCCAGATGCTTTGTTAAGACCTGCGGTTATTCGGTCATTGATTATTTCACCAAGATGAAGATCAATGAGGCCAAAAAGCTGATCAGAACCTCAAAGTATAATTTCTTTGAAATTTCCGAAATGCTTATGTTCTCAAATTCCCATTACTTCTCCACAGTGTTTAAAAAATACACCGGAATGACTCCATCTCAATATAAAAAATCCTGCAGAAGAAGCTGAAAAAATACGTGCTTACCTTAATTGGTTTGCACGTATTTTTTATTTAGTGGAAAATATAGATCACCATCTGACAACAGAATAGTCCTTTGGACCGTATTCATCCTTATAAGCGATGCCGATTGCGCAGGCTATGATCCTTTTTGCTCCAAGAGACTTACCAAGCTCAGATGCGGCGCCGATGGAGGAGCCCGTCGTGATAACGTCGTCAACGATTATCAAGGTTTTACCTTTAAGATCTGCCTTGCTTTTAATAGCGAAAACCGCATTTTTATGTCTTTGAATTCCTCTCAGTTCCTTTTGAGCCTTCTTCGCCTTCGAAGAAAACAGAGCCTTGTATTCACAACCGAGCTCCCTTGCAATGGTGCGCGAAAGCTGAGCGGCGTGGTCAAAGCCGCGCAGTATCACGGCTCTTCTTCTGCGAGGAACGTTTGTGAAAACACAATTATCAAGGTTATCGACCAGCAAGCGCAATGATGAGGAAAGCATAGCTGATGCAAGCCTTCGTACATCCCTTCTATTCTCCCTTTTCAGACTGTAAATGAGACTGTTTGCGGCGTAGCTTTCTTCTCTCTGGATATATCTGAAAAGCTTTATGACCTTTGATACACCCTTTGATTTAAGAAATTCGGTGGTGCAGCTGCATTCCGAAAGCGGCTTAAAGCAGCCCGAGCAATTTCTTGTCAGATTCCCTCTGAATTCAATAAGGCACTCCGAGCAGAAAACGTTATCGGTATAATCGAGCCGAGCACCGCAGCAAACGCATTTTGGAACAGAAAGATAGAATAAGGCCTTGTCTAAAGCGGACTTCACGTCCATTATTTAGCCGCCTTTGGGAAGCTATCCTTAAGACCGACTATGCGGTTGAAGGTGTTCTCGTGCTTTGTATCCTTAACGAAATATCCGCAACGAACGAACTGGAAGCGCTCGCCTGCTTCTGCATTTTCAAGGGACTCTTCGATCTTAACGCCGTCGATCCTTGTTGCACTGTTCTTGTTAAGATAATCATCGAAGGTCTTTCCCTCGGGAATATCCGCAACGTTCTCTATATCAAAGAGGAAGTCGTAAAGCATAACCGAGGTATCCTTTGCGAACTTGGATGAAAGCCAGTGAATAGTTCCCTTCACCTTTCTTCCGTCAATAGGCATATTGTTCCTTGTTTCAAGGTCAGCCGTGCAACGGATCTCCTTGATGCTTCCGTCTTCGTTCTTGACGATCTCGTTGCATTTAACGATGTACGCACCCATAAGGCGAACCTCACCCTCGGGCTTCATTCTGAAGAACTTGGGCGGAGGAACCTCGGCGAAGTCGTCCGCATCGATATAAAGCTCTCTTGTGAAAGGAACCTTTCTTGTGCCTGCTTCGGGGTCGCTTGGGTTGTTTGAAACCTCAAAATACTCGACCTTATCCTCTGGGTAGTTAGTAACAACGACCTTTATTGGCTTAAGGATCGCAATTCTGCGCTGAGCGGTGGCGTTAAGCTCCTCCCTGATGCAATGCTCAAGAAGCTCGTAATCAACAACGCTATAAGCCTTAGCAACGCCTGCACGCGCAACAAAATCAAAGATAGCGGAGGGGGTATATCCGCGCCTTCTGAGGCCGCAAAGGGTTGGCATTCTGGGGTCGTCCCAACCATCTACAAGACCTGTTTCAACAAGATTCCTGAGATATCTTTTAGACATAACCGTGTGAGTTACGTTAAGTCTTGCGAATTCCCTCTGCTTCGGCTTCAGCTCAAAGCCGATGTTATCTATCACCCACTCGTAAAGAGGTCTGTGGTTTTCAAATTCGATAGAACAAAGGGAGTGAGTTATTCCTTCAAGCGCATCCTGAATAGGATGAGCATAGTCGTAAAGAGGATAAATGCACCATTTATTACCCTGCCTGTGATGCTCGGTGTGAACGATCCTATATATAGCGGGGTCTCTCATATTAATATTTGAGGATGCCATATCGATCTTTGCACGCAAGGTCTTTGCACCGTCCTCAAACTCACCGTTTTTCATCCGCTCAAAGAGCTCAAGGTTTTCTTCAACAGACCTATCTCTGTATGGGCTATTTTTTCCGGGCTCCGTGAGAGTGCCTCTGTATGCACGCATCTCTTCGGCATTAAGGTCGCATACGTAAGCTTTGCCTTCCTTGATAAGCTTAATTGCAAATTCATAGCACTTATCAAAATAATCCGAGCCGTAATATATACCGCCGCTTGGCTCACAGCCGAGCCACTTCAGATCTTCATAAATGCTCTCGACGTACTCGTTGTCCTCCTTTGCGGGGTTGGTATCGTCGTAGCGAAGGTTAAAAAGACCTCCGTACTTTTTGGCGGTTGAAGCGTTTATCCAAATAGCCTTGGCAGATCCGATATGAAGATATCCGTTAGGCTCGGGCGGAAATCTTGTGTGGATCTTAAGCTCGGGATTTTCAGCAAGATCCGCGTCGATTATGTCGTGGATAAAATTGTTTTTGATCTCTTCCATTTTAATATCCTTTTTTACTTTGATCTATTTTATGATTGAATGTTTTTTATATTCCTTAACGGTTGTGCTCTCTCCGTGACCGCAATATAATACAGTATCATCGGGAAACGATAGGACTTTCATAATAGAATCGCGCAATGCTCTGTAATTACCACGAGGCAGATCGCATCTGCCAAAGCCGCCTCCCGCAAAAACGGTGTCTCCAACGAAAGCAAGACCTTCGCCGACCAACGCAATGCATCCGGGTGTATGCCCCGGTAGATGGACAACAGATAGGGTATGCTCACCAAGTGATAACTTATCGCCATCGTAAACGGCTTTGTATCTTCCGCGGTAGCCCTTGTTCAGCCCTGAAAATAAAAGATAGCAGTTGATGGAAGGATCAGAAAGCCCTTCCGCATCCTCGGCTGATATTATTACTTCTGCGGAAGTATTCTCAGCCCAGGAGTCAAGCTCTAATATATGATCAAAATGACAGTGAGTCAAAATGATGTATTTAAGCCTTCCACCGACGAGAGTGGGGTCATACGGAACCGTAGGATCGATCACGCACGTCTCATTTCCAGAGCGAAGTATATATGTGTTCGCCGCGAAACCGTACGGCGAGCTTGGCGTTATGACCTCTATCATTTAACCGCCTCTTTTCTTTATAATAATTAAGTATAACACAAATTAAGGAAAAAGTCCATATTTTTTTAAATATAATTTATATATTTTTACTTTTCATCGAAATTTGGCAAGGTAAAATAAAACGCATATACTGAATATGGCGTTATATATAATGTTTTTGCTGTAACGCCAAAAACCGTAAAAAGAAATCCGCAAGAGATATGCCTCAAGCGTCGTAATTTGATTACACCGTAAAAAGGCGAGCTTTTGCAAAAACGAGGAGCGGACATTGAATAAGATAGCAATAGCACTCTCAACTCCAAGCGCGGCGATACGTGCGCGAGGTATATTGAGAAAATCAGGATACACGGTTAAAATAATAAAGCTTGACGGAACAGACAGTGGGTGCACTCACGGCGTTGAGATAGACGAGCGGGATCTTATGGGAGCAGTTGCCAGGCTTCGTACCTATGGAATTAAATACTCCGTGAGGCAAATAAAATGATTTATTTAGATAATGCCGCAACCAGCTTTCCGAAGCCAAAATCAACGTATTCTGCACTATGGCACGCGATAAAATTTGCCTCGGGAAATGCGGGAAGAAGCTCGCATAAGCTTGCCCAAGCTGCGGCTGATACCATATACAACACAAGAGAAGCAATTGCAGACCTTTTTCACGCCGATTCGCCGGAGGGTGTTGTATTTACCTATAATGCTACTCACGCCCTGAATATGGCGATCAAATCCTACGTTGAAGAAGGTGCACACGTTCTTATTTCAGATATTGAGCATAATGCTGTGATACGACCGTTGGAGATACAACGCGAGCGCGGCTCTTTAATATATGATACCTTTTCTACCGATGGTGATATAGAAGCTAATATTTCTTCCCGAATAAGACCCGAGACGACCTGCATTATATCTACCCTGCAATCAAACGTTACGGGAAGGATCATCCCTGCCGATATTCTTTCGCGGGTCGCCGAGAAATATAAGCTTACCTTAATTCTTGATGCATCACAGCTGGCGGGCCACGGTGAGATAAACTTAAAGAGAACTCCTTGTGACGTGCTTTGCGCCCCCGGTCATAAAGGATTATTCGGAATACAGGGCGTAGGCTTTGCAATTTTCAGAGATCTCAAAAGAAGAAAAAGCTTTATTGAGGGCGGAAGCGGGTCTGATAGCATCGATCCTCGTATGCCGAGCTTGCTTCCCGAGGGGTATGAGGCAGGCACTCTCGGCGCACCCTCAATAGCATCTCTTCGCGGAGGTGTTGAGTACGTTAAAAAAAGAACGGTGGAAGAAATATCGGAGCAGATACACGGTATGACAAATAGGCTGATAGACAGGATATCATCTATTAACGAAGCGGAGCTTTATCCGTCGGGCGGCGGAATTGTCAGCTTTAACCTTAAAGGAAGAAGCTCGTCGCTTATCGCATCAATGCTTGATGAAAAAAGCATTTGCGTGAGAAGCGGACTTCATTGTGCCCCGAGTGCACATAAAAAGCTTGGGACTTTAAATCGAGGAACAATACGTGCGTCTCTTTCCTGCTTCACGACCGTAAAGGAGCTCGATCTATTCTATAAGAGCATCCGCAATATTTGTGATGAAGTGAAGAGCGTTCCGTCTTCTTCTATCTAAAAATTTATCCGAGAGAACAAGAAAATTTTCGATATGTTCTCTCGGATTTTTAATTTTCAATATTTATTTATCGGCAGAATTTAATTCTTTATTCATTTTGCTTATGTACTTCTTAACGGCGGAGACGGTCTGATATCTGTATTTTGAATAAGCCTGACCGTCACAGTTTATAGTTATATCAGCATATTTTTCGAACAAGGGTGCTCTTTCGTTATATAGATCCTTGATGGTGAAGCCATCGGGTAGAACTATCCCTCTCTTCGAAAAATCTCCGAGTCTTATGAGAAGGGTCTCGGGGCTTGCGTAAAGATAAATTACAGGACCGCGCTCCTTCGATTTTTTCATATAGCTTTCGTAGTATACGGCACTTCCGCCGGGGGAGACTATCACATTATCCTCATCGATGGAAAGCAAAGCCTCCTCCTCGATCTTCTTGAAGCCCTCGTTTCCAACCTCGGAAATAATTTCGTGAAGCTTTTTTCCGTGAATGGCTTCGATAAGGCGGTCGCCGTCTATCATTTTCATATGAAGCTTTTGAGAAAGCATCTTTCCCATACTGGTTTTGCCCGATGCGGGCATACCGATAAGTGTAATAACCATTTTTTATTCCTTTATTATCTTTACTTTGTTGTTCTTTTGAGTTTTGAAAATTTCAGCCTTAAGAGGCGAGAGCCTTTTATTGAGAATTACTTCGTCATCAAGGCAAGACGTGACCTCTCGCGAAAAATATACCTTAATATCATCAGAGGAATTATTGAAAATTGCGACGTAGATCTCATCATCAAGCTGCCTTTTAAAAACGAGAAGACCCGAAGATAGCTCTATTATATCAAATCTTCCGATGGCAAATGCATCTGATGATCGCCTGACGGCACCCGCTCTCCGATAATGAGTCAGCAGTCTATTGTTTTCCCTGCCCCAAGGATATGGCATACGGTTAAAGGGATCGGAACGACCTTCCATTCCCACCTCGTCTCCGTAGTATATGCAAGGGGTACCCGGGAGCGCGGTTATAAGAGTGTATGCGGCAATGAGCCGCATCTCCGCAATATGATCGATAAACGAAGAATATGAGTCGCCTTTATTATCCCCCAGCGCGGTCAGTATTCTTTCTGTGTCGTGGGAGCCGAGAAGATTCATCTGCATATCTGCCACCTGCTTTGGAGCATTAATATACACCTCGCGAAGGGCGTAAGACAGCTTATCGACCTTTTTATCGCGGATATATTCAATAATCCCATCTCTTAAGGGATAATTCATAACTCCGTCAAGCTCCGCACCAAGATAATAGCTCCTTCTTTTGCCATAGGCTATCTTGTTTGATGCATCCTCCCAAACCTCTCCGTATAAAAGCGGCGCGCCGTTATCGTGGAGGACCTTCTTTATTCCTTCAACGAATTCGGATGGAAGCTCATCAACTACGTCAAGCCTCATTCCCACTATCCCGAGTCTTGAATATTTTGAAATAACCCCATCAGCTCCGAGAAAATACTCCTTGCAGGATTTTACCTCGGGATCAATACGCGGCAGAATATCAATACCCCACCAGCACTCATATTTACACGGAAAATCATAAAAGGTATACCAATCAAAATAAGTCGATTGCTTTGACTGATAAGCACCAAGCGAGTCAAAACGAGAATATTTATTAAAATAAATACTATCGGAGCCTGTGTGATTAAATACACCGTCTATGATTATTCCTATTCCGCAGGTCTTTGCCTCGCGGATAAGGCTGACAAGAGCACCCTCGCCTCCGACAGAGGGCTCCACCGTCATATAATCCGAGATATCATATCTATGATTTGATGGAGACGCCATAATCGGGCTGAGATATATCTTATCAACTCCTAAAGCTGAGAGATAATCAAGCTTTTCCTCAATACCGCCAAGAGTGCCGCCGTAGAACGTGTTGTTTTTTATAGGTGCACCCGGGTATTCGGGTATTTCGGGAATAGTATCCCATTCACCCTTGAGGTGTATTCCGCCCTCGGGCGGGATAAAATCGCGAGTTCTTCTAAACCTATCCACGAATATATGATATATTATACCACCAAAATTTGATTTTGGCAATAGAAACTTTGAATCTGTTACAGTAATTTGAATATATTTTTTGTGATCACCCCCGTTATTTAATATTATATTGCCGTCTTCGAATGATGAAGTCCATTCTGTTAAATAATTTGAACAATGTATTTCAGCAAAGTATAAGCCTCTCGGCAGTCTGCCGCTTTCCAGCTTGAACTCAAATATATCAAAGCAAGAATTAAGTCCAAGCCAAGCTCCAACGCTCTCACAGATCACTTCGTCGGCTCCATCTTTTCTTATATTGAACTTAACTTTTGTGATAGCCGCACATCTCGGTATTTCCAGTTGAATGACTATATCCTCGTCAACGTTAAACGCCGACGAGGATGAATTTTTGTTTTTATGAACAAACGAAAGCTTGCAAATATAATTTATCCCAAATGATAATTTGAGCTTATACTTCAAAACATTGACCTCACTGCTTCTTTGTGTTTATCGGTGCCGCATTCCATACCCTGCTTGCGTATTCGTTAATACTTCTGTCGGATGAGAAGATACCCGAGCTCGCGGTATTTATAAGCGATGCTCTGCCAAACCTCCCTCTGTCCTTATAATCCTCGGTTAATTGACCGTGAACGCTGAAATAAGAATCGAAATCGCCAAGGCACATAAACGGATCCGCAACACCGTGGTTGCTCATTAATAGATAGTCTCCTATATGAGAAAAATCCTCGCCGCCAATGGGCTTATAAAGTCTATCAACCGCAGAACGAAGCCTTTCCGAACCAAGATAATACTTTCTTGAATTATACCCCGAGCGCCACATTTGCTCGACCTCGTTCGAGTTCATTCCAAAGATATAAATGTTATCACGACCTACCGCATCCAATATCTCAACGTTTGCACCGTCAAGTGTTCCGAGTGTTAAAGCACCGTTCATCATAAGCTTCATACAACCTGTGCCGCTCGCCTCTTTTCCCGCCAGAGATATCTGTTCCGAAATATCAGCCGCGGGGATAAGCTTTTCGGCGAGCGAAACGTTGTAATCCTCCATAAACAAGACCTTAATTATATCCCGCGCTCTTTTATCGGCTTGCAGTTCCTTTGAAAGGCAGCATATAAGCTTTATCAGCCTTTTTGCCATTACATATCCGGGGGCGGCCTTGCATCCGAAAATAAATACCTCGGGATCAACATTCTTTCCGTCAAGAATGTCGTTATATATTGAAATGATCTTTAGAACGTTGAGTAACTGTCTTTTATATTCGTGCATCCTTTTTATCTGCACGTCAAAAATAGCCTTGGGGTCTATTATTATATTGCTTTTTTTGAAAACAAGCTCGGCAAAGCTCAATTTATTTTCTTGCTTGATTTTCAGAATTTCTTCAATAATACCTTGATCGTCCTTATAATCCAAGAGAAGCTTTAACGCCTCGGGCTCCTTCGATATATCCTTTTTACAAAGCTCATGTGCAAGTGCGGTGAGTCTTGGATTGGCATTGCAGAGCCATCTTCTGTGGGCAACTCCGTTTGTTACGTTGGTAAATTTCCAAGGGGTAAGCTTATAAAAATCGTTGAATACACTCTTTTTTAAGATATCACTGTGAAGCTTTGAAACTCCGTTGACCGAATGAGAGCCGACTATCGAAAGATTTGCCATTCTCACTTGATTATAGGCAACGATAGACATTCTTGAGATCCTGTCCCAATCACCGGGATACATATTCCAAAGGTCCTCTGTAAAGCGCCTGTTGATCTCGTTAATTATAGAATATATCCTTGGAAGCTTTAAGCTGAAAAGATCCACTCTCCAGCATTCAAGAGCCTCGGGCAATACTGTGTGATTTGTATAAGAAATACATTTTATAACGAATTCCCAGGCATCCTCCCAGGTGTAGGAATAGACATCCATAAGGATTCGCATAAGCTCGGGTACGCACAATGCGGGGTGTGTATCATTTATATGAATAGCGATTTTTTCCGTAAATCCTTGTAGACTTCCGCACTCTCTGTAATAATCGTTTATTATGCTCTGCAATGATGCAGAAACAAGAAAATATTGCTGTGTCAGCCTTAAAAGCTTTCCTTCATCGTGATTATCAGGCGGATAGAGCTGCTTTGTTATAGACTCTGCCTCAAGGCTTTCATTTAACCCTTTGAGGTAGCTCGACTGACTTGACAGATCCTCCGTACCTCTTGTTATACTTCTCGCGCGCCAGAGTCTTATAGTGTTTATTGCATTAGTCTCCGTTCCCGCTATCATAAGATCGTATGGAACGGCGCGGACCTCATCGTAATCGTGATGAGAGATTTTCAAGGAACCCGTCTCAAAGCTTTCTTCTATTCGTCCGCCAAATCTTATATCAACGCTTTGCTCCGGATGTGCTACCAGCCACACGCCGCCCGATGGCAACCAATCGTCTATAAGCTCGACCTGCTCGCCGTCAACGATTCTTTGCTTAAATAGTCCGTTTTCGTATAAAAGCGAATAGCCGTTTGCGGCATAATCAAGAGAAGTAAGAGAGTCCATAAAGCAAGCGGCAAGCCTTCCAAGTCCGCCGTTGCCGAGTCCGGGGTCTACCTCGCAGGAATATATTTCATCAAAGGACGTGCCGAAGTCCTTCAAAATCGACGAATAATCATCAAATATTCCTAAATTTTTTGTAACGTTTTCAAGAGATCTTCCAACAAGAAACTCCATACAAAAATAACAAATCCGCTTTCCGCCCTGTGCCCTTATGCGTTTTTTGAATTCAGATCTTTGGCGAAGCATAATATCCTTGATCACACCCACCGACACCTCATATATCACTCTTGGCGAAGCGGCGCTCGGTGAAACTATCCCGCGAGTTAAAAGCTTTGCTTCGAGTAGTGCACGAAGCTCGGCCCTCGTGATCTGCTCTCGCTTACCGAGAAAATAGTTTTCTTTTTTATCGTTTTTCATATTTTACTTTCCTCTTATTTGATAAGATTCTCGTACAGCTTAATATATTTTTCAGCCGACCTATCCCAAGTGAAATCGGATGACATAGCATTCTGCCTTAATTTTTTTAACTCTTTCTTGTTTTTAAACACGTCAATTGCTGCTTTTATTGTATAGAGGAGCTCGTGAGCATTATAATTATCAAACCTGAAGCCGTTTGCTCCGATCTCACCATACGGAATAATAGTATCCTTTAGTCCGCCAACAGAGCGAACGATCGGCAGAGATCCGTAAGAGCAAGCTATCATTTGCGCCAAACCGCAGGGCTCCGATCTCGAAGGCATAATAAACATATCTGATGCGGCATACAGCTTTTTTGAGAGCTTTCTGTCGAAGCCTATTTTAACTACAAGATTTTCGTGCGCACTTGAAAGCTCCGATAGCTTTCTCTCGTATTCCGCGTTGCCGCTGCCAAGTATAATTATTGTGATCTGTTGACATAATAGCTCCTCCAATATATGAAGCACAAGATCTATCCCCTTTGCCGAAGCGAGTCTTGTTACCATAACCGCGAGAGGGACGGATGTATCTGCTTTAATATTAAGCTGATCGTATAAATACTCTTTATTCTTTAGTTTACCCGCATCAACATTTGATCTATCGTACGAATAATAGATATCCCTGCCGTTCATTGGAGAATATTCTTCTGTGTCCATGCCGTTTGGAATTCCAACAGGTCCGATTTTCAAGGAATTAATAATCGGGGATAGTCCGTGAGAATAGAATTCGTATTTAAGCTCCTCGGCATAGCCCTCGCTTACCGTGGTTGTCATATCCGCCGAAACCAACGCCCCCTTCATCAGGTTTATTGCTCCGTCGTATTCTGTTATATTCCTGTGAAATTCAGACAAGCCGAAAACGTCGGAAAGTATATTGGGATCAAAGACTCCTTGATATTCTATGTTATGAATAGTAAAGACGGTTTGTATTCTGCCGAGCTTTTTATCCTGATTATATATTGTTTTCAGGTAGATAACGGTTAATGCAGAGTGCCAATCATTTGCGTGGAGTATATCAACGCTTATAGAATGTGATCGAATAAATTCCAGCACAGCCATAGAGAAAAACGCAAAACGCTCACCGTCATCAAATTCACCGTACAGTCTTCCTCTGTTAAAATAATTATTATTTTCTATAAAGTAATAGTTAACACCGTTTATTTTAATGCCGTAAACATTTGCGCCAACATTTCTCCAACTCAAATTAAATCGAAGTTCGGTAATTTTAGTCATTTGGGTTTGATATTCATTCTTAACAGTACCATATAGAGGTGATATAACGGATACGCAAGCACCTCGACTTGTAAGCGCCTTTGGAAGTGCACCCGAAACGTCTCCGAGACCGCCGCTTGCCGAAAACGGAGCGACCTCCGCGCTGACATATAATACGTTCATTTCTATACTCTACGCCCCTTTTCTATATAAAACGGTAAGCTATGGCAACCCGAAAGCTTTGTTCTGTCGCCGATAAATACATTTTTATCTGTTACTATTGAATCCAGCGAGCAAGACTCACCAACGTAGGTACCGTGAAAAAGCACCGAATTTCGAACAACAGAGCCTCTTCCGATTTTTACCCCTCTGAATATCACAGAATTAATGACGCTCCCCTCAATCGAGCTTTCGTCGGCTAGTATTGAGCGGACAATATTAGCCTCTCCCTTAAATAGCTTTGGGGATGAATTATGGACCTTGGTCAATATAGGTCGGTCCTTGATTTCAAAAAGCGCTTCCCTTGCCGCCCTCGACGTTGCAAGCTCAATAGAATATTTATAATAATCGAGAAAGCTTGAGATAACTGCACAATATCCATTGTATTTGTAGGTTGCGTATCTGTTGCTTTTACAGCTTCTCATAAGAAATTCCGTCAGGCTGACGTTATTATGAGCCGTCGCATCCTCAACGATTCTCAAAAGAGTTAACTTATCAAGTATAAATATACCCAGCGAAAGCTCGCGGTGGTCTGAATCAAACTTATCGCTCATAGCTATATCCGAGATATAACCGTCCGAGGTCTTTATCATCATTCGAGGATTTTTTGAACTGAAGCTCTCGTCTGTTTCCTTTGTAACAACGGTTATTACAGCTCCGCTCGCCTTATGCTCATCGATTATTGCTCCAAGGTCAACGTTTAAAACGGTGTCTGAATCCATAAGAACAACGTGATCGTTTTTCATTTCACGCAAAAATTCGCTTATAGACCGAAGTGCTTCAAGTCTTGTTGAAAACATTTTAGCAGAAGATGGATCGTTTATAGTCTGATACGGAGAGATCAGATTAACACCGCCCGACCGTCTTGCAAGATCCCAGTCCTTACCGCTGCCTATATGCTCGTATAAGGATCTGTAATTATAATTCGCAACAATGCTTATGTCGTATATTCCCGAATTAACAAGATTAGATAGACAAAAGTCGATCAATCTGTATCTGCAAGCAAACGGTATTGCCGCAACCGTTCTGTTTGCCGTAAGCCGTGAGAGTGTGTTTTTATTCAGACTTGAAAATATAATTCCCGATGCGTTTGCCATACCGTCTCCTTTTATTGGTTTACTGTTTTGCCGCTGCCTATAACGGTTATTTCATTACAGGCTTCTCCCTTGACACCTATCACGGCATTTTCCATAATCACACTGTCCGAATCAATTATTGAAGAATATATCTTGGCTCCCTGTCCGATCCTTACGTTTTCCATAATCACAGAGTCGTATATTTCCGCACCCTTTTCAACGATAACACCGCAGGATAGCACCGAATGATCAACAAGACCGTTTATTACCGACCCCTCCGAGATCAAAGAATTAGAGACCCTTGACCCCTCGCCGTGATATTGAGGCGGCATTGAATTGTTATTTGAGTATATTCGAAGCTCGGAGCTTGAGAGGTCAAGAGGAGGATCATCCGAAAGCAGATCCATATTTGCCTCCCAAAGCGAAGATATCGTTCCAACGTCCTTCCAATAGCCCTCAAATCTATATGAATTCAATTTTTCTCCGTTATTCAGAAGATTCGGTATTATATTCTTTCCGAAGTCGTTTGAGGAATGCTCGTCATCATCATCCGTCTCCAGATATTCAATTAATATATCTGTATTGAATATATAAATTCCCATCGAAGCCTGATCGCTTTTTGGATTCTTCGGCTTTTCTTCAAATTCGTATATCTCGCCAAGCTCATTTATATTGCATATTCCAAATCTTTGAGCATCGCTCATTGGCACGGTGATAGTTGCAACCGTGCAGGCAGCCGACGATCTTTTATGTGATTCCAGCATTTTTCTGTAATCCATACGGTAGATATGGTCGCCTGAAAGTATAAGAACATATTTCGGAGAAAAGCTTTTTATAAAATCTATATTTTGATAAATAGCGTTTGCGGTTCCCCTATACCACTCCGACCCTCCTCTGCCCTGATAAGGCGGTAAAATATATAAGCCTCCCCGTTTTCTGTCAAGATCCCAGGGCGCGCCGTTACAAACGTACTCATTCAGAAGCTTCGGCTCATATTGCGTTAACACACCTACGGTATCGATCCCCGAATTACAGCAGTTAGAAAGAGGAAAATCGATTATCTTATATTTACCTCCGAATGAAACGGCAGGCTTCGCTATCTTTTCAGTGAGCTCATATAATCTTGAGCCCTGACCGCCCGCAAGCAGCATAGCTATTATTTCTTTTTTGCAGTTCACTCTCTGTCTCCTATGTTTTAAATTTTATTAATGAATCTCCCTCCTCAAGAACAACGCCCGCTCTTGGAGGCAGCTTTATAAATTCTTTGCCTTCTTTGCCTTTGTAAAAAATATCAGAATAAATATTCCCCGTGTCGAATAATTTTCTCGCCCCATTCAACTCATTTGGCAACTCAAGCTCCTGCTCCGAGCCCGAAAAATTTATAAACACCGAAAGATATTCCCCATCCAATGAATATCTTTTATAAGCTATCGTGTTTTTATCAGCCTCGTCGCAATAGATCCATTCAAAGCCCCGAGGATCGTGGTCGAGCTCCCATAATTCTGCTCTTTCTAAATAAAACAAATTGAGTGCGCGAACAAATTCGCGATGATCGAAGTGCTTTGGAAAATCAAGCATAAACCATTCAAGCTCCGAGGAGTGATCCCATTCTCTGATCTGAGCGAATTCATAGCCCATAAACGAAAGCTTTTTCCCGGGAAAGGTCAATTGAAAAAGCAGACCTGCCCTGGAATCTGCGAGCTTCTCATCTATCGTTCCCTGCGACTTATCGGCAAAGCTTTTTTTACCGTGAACGACCTCGTCGTGAGAAATAGGCAATATATATCGTTCGCTAAAGCCGTACATAATCGGGAAATTCAATGCCTTGTGCTTCAGATGCCTTTTGATCGGGTCGACCGAAAGATAATCAAAGAAATCGTTTGCCCAACCCATATTCCACTTAAGATCAAAGCCAAGTCCGCCCTCACATACAGGATGCGTTATTTTTCCAAGTGTTCCCGATTCCTCTGCGATCATCAAAGCATCGGGAAGCTCGCTGTGTATGGCAGAATTCAATGCAGTAAGAAATGAGGTCGCCTCAAGATTTATATTCGTGCCGTGAATATTAGGTATCCACTCTCCGCCGTCTCTGTCGTAGTCAAGATATATCATCGAGGCTACTGCATCCACCCTTATTCCGTCAATATGCAATTCCTTGAAAAGGTACATTGCATTTGATATCAAAAAAGATCTTACCTCGCCACGTCCGAGATCAAAAAATCTTGTGCCCCAAAGCTTTGATTCTTGCCTGTCCGCTCCTTGATACTCGTATAAGGGCGAGCCATCGAACTCGTATAAGCCCCACTCATCCTTGGGAAAGTGCGCAGGAACCCAATCGACTATAACTCCTATCCCTGCCTTATGAAGCTCGTTTATCAGGTGCTTGAAGTCGTTTGGTGATCCAAAGGTAGAGCTCGGAGCATAATAAGCGCATATTTGGTACCCCCACGAGCCGTCAAAGGGATGCTCCGCAATCGGCAAAAATTCAACGTGTGTAAAGGACAAGGCCTTGAGATAAGTTGGTAAAAGCTCCGCAAGCTGTCTATATGTCAGCACTTTTCCATTATTCCTCATAAAGGATCCGAGATGCATTTCATAAATATTTATCGGTGTCGATAATTCTGTGTTTCTTGCTTCGGCGAGCCGAGATCTGGATTTTAGCCAATTTTCATCACTCCATAAAAAAGAATGTCTGTTATAAATAATAGATGCTCCGTCATCCTTTCCCTTTGAATAAAAGGCGTAAGGGTCTCCTTTATATATACGGTTGCCATCCTTCTCGATTATATATTTATATAATGCCCCCTCGTGACATTCGGTATCCTTAAATTCCAGTCTCCAAAGATCCTTGTCTCTATACATCGGTTGGGGTTTGTCCCATCCGAAAATATCGCACACAAGATATACCGTATCTGCATTTGGCGCCCATACACAAAAGGTTATTATATAATAGTTATCGATCTTATTTAAATTACAACCAAGGAGCTCATACGACCTATAATTTGTTCCTTGATGAAAAAGATACGTTGGGTAATCTCTCTCATTCATTTTTATCACCTCCGCGCCCGCCGTTTACCCTTGGTATATGTAATTCTATTGATAGAAACAGCTTAAATGAAGTTGAATATATACGATATAAAATAAAATGTAACGGATAAAAAATCACTCTCATAAAAATAACGACATATTTATAGATAAAAGAAAGTAGTTTTATCAGCTTATTAAGCAAAAAGCCGACCGTATAAGACAGCAAGAAGCCGAGCAAGGAAAACAGTATAACGAACACCCTTACCTCGCCGTCCAAAGCCATATAAGACAGTAGGACAAGCCCTATTGAAAAAATTACCGTCTTTAAAAAGACAGATACGCCGAGGGTCCATTTATTCCCTTTGCCTTCTGCACTTTTATAAGTTGTGATTTTACCGATCTTACCGCTATAAATAATTGATAAATAGGGCAATTTCGCAAGAGCATATAAACCTTGCGGTATCAACCTTGCAACTTGAAATAATGATCCTATCCCCACACCGTATATTATTGCACAAAGAATGGAGAATATAATCTCATTGAATGAAAAATATGTCATTTGAATATTCTGCCGAGCCGTCTTCCCTTTTCCTTCGCTTCGGTGTAATATACCCCCGAGATATCCCCAACCACATATATTTCAGCGCTATCCTTTGAAAGACTTTCAATGCGCATATTCGCGCCCTCAATAACTATTCTTCCAAGTGTGGTGTCAAGAGAGACAAAGCTTTCATCAAAGCCGAGCACAGATAATACGCCGTTTAACTTAAGAGCATTTTTTCCGATTACAGTCAATCTCTGATCATTCTTGTTTATAGGATCCATAAAACCTCCGAAAAATAAAAAAACTCACCCCATACCTGATAAAGGATATGAGGTGAGCTTAAATTTTATACTTCGGTTTCCGATACTATTTCATACATACCGACCGATTCGCTTTTTTTCGTGGTCTCTTTTATATCAAGAACGCGAACAGTAACCGATTTAGAACCGAAGGCGACTGTTATAAGATCGCCGAGCTTAACGTTGTACGAAGCCTTGGCGGCCTTTCCGTTAACCGAGATCCTTTCGGAATCGCAAGCATCGTTTGCAACAGTACGTCGCTTTATCAGCCGTGAGACCTTAAGGTATTTGTCAAGTCGCATTGATATTAGCCGTTAACGAGATTTTTAAGAACCTTAGATGCGGAGAATGCGGGCTTCTTGCAAGCATCGATCTTGATAGCTTCGCCTGTTGCAGGATTGTGACCTTCTCTTGCGGCAACTTCCTTAACCTCGAAGGTACCGAAACCGATAAGCTGAACCTTATCGCCCTCCTTAAGTGCATTTGCGATAGCATCAAGAGTTGCGGCTACAACAGCGTCAGCAACCTTTTTGTCAACGCCTGCCTCAGCAGCAACAACATTTACGAGATCTGTCTTGTTCATATTTATACATCCTTTCTAAAAAATTTATACACTTTATTATAACAATTATTGAAATTTAATTCAATAAGTTGTTAACGTTTTTTGAAATAATAAAAAATAATTTCGTCTTTTTTAATGAATTCTTTCGTACTTTTTTGTATACTTTGACATATACCCCTTCTTAAGCCTTGAAAATACACCGCTTATGAATGACATAATGAAATAGATCACCGCAGATATTCCGATACAAATAATTAAAGATATGCTTTCATTTACGTCTTTGAGACAGCTGTGCAGTATTCCACGAGAGGAAATAATGGAAATAAATGCATTTAAATAAGGAATAATGCTGCAAGAGAAAATAGGCATATTAATATTTTTATCTCTTCCAAGTGCGATGAGAGATATCGAAAGCGAAATAACATAAGAAATTAACGTACCGATAGGGGCACCTGCTATACCAAAGCTTTCATTGGATATAAAATAATATCCAAAAATAATTTTGAAAACAGAGCCAACAAGCATAGAGATCAAGGGAACAGAATATCGACCCTTCGCCTCCAGCACAGAATTTACTATCAAAAGCAAAGACATTATGGATGCGGACGGAATCAGAAGACAAAGAAGCGGTGCACCGATCGAAATATTAGATCCTCTGAATAATAATTTTAGTATTTCCTCCGAATAAGCAAATATTCCGATGACAAGGGGTGCACAAATAAATGCGGACGAAGATATAGCGGTACGAATACAGGTGTTAAATTTGGAATATTCTCCTTTTATATAATGCCCTGCGATAACGGGAAGCAGTGCAATCGAGATCGGCGATATCAAAGATATCGCAAGATTATACATAGGTACAGCGAGGGTGGTATAATTTCCATAATATGCCGTTGCTTGCTCCTCGGTATATCCGATTGCAACAAGCTGTCTCATCGTCATAGAAAGGTCTATAAGGCCCCCGAGACTCATTACGCAAGAGGCGAGCGTTATTGGAAACGATATAGATAATACGCGCTTCATAATATTCCGATTATTTGGAATAATTATATTCTGCTCTTCTTTATCATCTCGTTTTAACGTTTTTGAGGCGATGCAAAGGAATAACAAGCTGAACAGTGCTCCTATCGATACACCAAGGATGGTGAAGGCAGATATTATAGGTGCCGAGAACCCCAGCTTACTTGCATAAATTGCAAGTATCAGTCCGAATGCAAGCTTTCCAACTCCGTCCAAAATCTGTGAAACCGCAACAGCACCAAGCTTGAGTCTCGCCGTGAGCCTTCCTCTGATTACCCCGGATAGAGCAACAGGAATAATCGATGGTGCGATCGCAATTATTGTTGCCCTTGAATTTGCACTGCCTATGAATTCTGCAAGCTGCCCCGAAAACAGTGTCAAAGCTATTGTCGATAAGGTGCTTATAAATAAAAATGCAATAATCGATACGCTGACAATCTTTCTTTCAAGCTTTACCGAGCCCTTGGCAATTGACTCTGCCGTCAGCATCGTGATAGCCTTTGGGACGCCTGCTGTGCATAATAAGTAAAACAGTGAGAATATCGTATATGCCGAGTTAAAATATCCCATCCCCTCGTCTCCCAGCAATGCCGAAAGAGGGATCTTATAAATCAAGCCGAGGACCTTTAATATTATTGCCGAAAGGGTCAAGGACAGCGCACCGTTCAAGCCAGGGCCGCTTCTTTGCTCACGACCTTCATTTACAGTTATTTCTTCTGCTTTCAATTTTTCCTCCGAATAAAAAAGAGATTCACTAAAATATATTAGCAAATCTCTTCATTTATTAATAATTACAGAGTATTATCGTCGGAGAAAAACGAAAGGATCTCTTCTCTTCTCTTTGCCGAAGCCGTGGTGTTATCCTTAAACTCTCTTAAGTATTCATAAGGATATTTGGGTCTGAAAATACGTTTTATCCTCCGATCCCGACCGAAGGGCTTATCCGAGCGAACCAGCTTTGTTACGGCACCGGCGCCAACAGCAAAGACCGTTTGTATCTCCTCCATCATATATATGTTATATATACTTTCGTGCCCTTCCTTTGAAAAGCCGACGTTTTCAAGATTTCCGACAGTATTCTTCTGCCTATACATATAATAAGGTCGGTATCCTGCGAATTTTGTTTTTATTTGCGAATATGAAACGCTTTTTGCAACGTCTCCTCCCGAGATGGAATACACGTCCTTGTTGTTCTTAACCGCATCAGCGGCTTTCTTTACGTAGAAGGTATGTACGGTAATATTCGATGGATCGAGATCTATGATCTTATCGAGAGTATCGGAAAAGTTATCAAAATCATCTCCCGGAAGTCCCGCAATAAGATCGACGTTTATATCTCTTATACCGCTGTTTTTTGCAAGCTCGTATGCACGGTAAAAATCATCGGCGGTATGCCTTCTTCCGATCTCACGGAGAATATCGTCGTTTAAGGTTTGAGGGTTGACGCTGACTCTCGTAACACCGTGCTTTTTTGCAATTTCGAGCTTTTCCTCGGTGATAGTATCAGGTCTGCCCGCCTCCAAGGTGAATTCCAGAAGTGATGAAACATCGATCCTATCCGAAATATAAGAAAGCAATCTTTCAAGCTGCTCTTCATCAAGAGTGGTGGGAGTTCCGCCACCGATGTAGACGGTCGTGATATCCATTCCGAGACTCTTTGCGGTTTCGATCGTATCGTCAAGATCGATCAGCATAGCCTCAAGATATTCGTCTATCATCGATAGAAGACGAGGAGTTGTA
Source organism: Clostridia bacterium (assembly GCA_017410065.1). Taxonomy (GTDB): domain Bacteria; phylum Bacillota; class Clostridia; order Oscillospirales; family CAG-272; genus UBA1740. The sequence continues at coordinate 104,600 of JAFQRL010000011.1, forward strand.
TAAGAAACAAAGCTGCAATAGGAGCATCTGGACGGGCAGAACGGTATCGAAATATATAGCGAGCAGGTTTTTTCCGGCATCCTTTTTGCAATTTTGATCTCTGTGGACGCAACAGAGACAGCAAGTGCCGCCTTTTGAGGATTTAAAAAGTATTCGTCGCGAAGAATTCTCTTTGATCTGATCATTCCCTTGCCGCCAATGAGAAGACCAGCGGCGACCTTAGCGGGACGAACTCCTGTTAATATGCCCCAAGGAGGAATATGCCCGAGCATTTCCTTTCCAACCGTAAACATTGCACGACCGATAGCTATTGACTTGTGGTCTGCAATGGTTATCTCCTCATCAAGAGACACAGTTTCGGTCGCCTCACAGAGTCTGTCGTTAAGCTTGATAGAAACGTAAGCCGTTACGGTTTCTTCCGTATCGTTATATACGCTGACCTCAACCTCGGGGATACCTTCGGACGGCGTTTCTCCTTCTCCGAACGTAGAGCCGGGGAAAAACACAAGGCAAAGGGTTTCAACGTAGTATCTGTTTATATCACCGTTTAATCGAAGGATCATATTTTATTTTCCCTTCTTTAGCAGAACGTCAGAGGACATAACGATAGTCACGGGGCCGTCGGTGAGCATATCGGTTTGCATTTCCGCACCGAATACTCCTGCTTCAACGACAGCTATCCTTTTCTTCATTTCACAAAGAAAATGCTCGTAAAGGCGGTTTGCCTCTGCTGTAGGAGCGGAATTGAGATAATCGGGACGATTACCGTGAGCGTAATTCGCGTTAAGGGTAAAGTTTGATACAACAAGTGCATCGCCTGATATATCCTTGCAGGAAAGATTCATCTTACCGCTTTCGTCCTCAAAAATGCGAAGCTTTGAGATCTTCTCAGCCAAGGCGACCGAGCAAGCTTCGTCATCACCTTTTTCAACTCCGAGCAGAATATAAAGGCCCTCACCGATCTCACCCGAAAGCTTGCCGTCGGCTATTACCCTTGCCCTTTTTACTCTTTGCAATACAGCTATCATACTTACTCCTTAGTGGGTGAAGCCGCGCTTAACGGACACGATCTTCTGAATTGAGCGAAGCCTTGAAACGATGGAATCGTAATGAGATACGCTTCTGCAACCGATGACGATATTTATTATTGCCTCGCCGCCCTTGCCTGCCTGCGTGTTGATCTGCGATATAGAAACCTTCATATCAGCAAGAGCCGCGGTGATTGAAGCAAGCACTCCGATGCCGTCCTCGCAAACGATCTGAAGACCTGCCTCGTATGTGCCCGAATCCTGGGTCGACTCAACCCTTTCCCATTCTGCTCTCACCCAACGGGCGAGATTTTCCTCATCGTGGCGAGACTGATGAACATTTATACAATCACTTTTGTGAACAGAGACGCCGTAGCCGCGAGTTATAAAGCCGACTATCTTATCACCGGGGAGAGGATTACAGCATCTGGCAAATTTGATCTGGCAGCCACGCTCTCCGTCGATAATAACGCCGCCCGAATTTCTGATCTTTTTAGGCGATGCTATCTTTACCTTTGCAAGCTCATCCTCGGCGGTCTGAGGCATCTTGTCCTTGTTGATCCTTTCAAGCTCATCCTTCATCTTAGGAATGAATCTTGAAAGCGAAACACCGCCAAAGCCGAGAGTGTTATAGAAATCGTCCGAATTGTTGATGCCGATCCTCTTTGCAATGACTGCTATGATCTGTTCAAGCTCATCGTCGGTGCAGGAGTATCCCATTTTCTTGATCTCACGCTCGACCTCTGCACGACCCACGGCAATATTCTCGGGTCTTCTTTCCTTCTTGAACCATTGGCGGATCTTGCTTCTGGCCTGACCTGTCTTAACTATCTTAAGCCAGTCTCGGCTGGGTCCCTTGGAGGAGCCCGAGGTGATGATCTCTATAATATCGCCGTTCTGCGGGATCTTATCGATAGGAACTATAACCCCGTTCACCTTCGCGCCGATCATCTTATTGCCAACGGCCGAGTGTATGGCATAGGCGAAGTCGATTACCGTTGAGCCCTGAGGGAGAGATATAACGTCGCCCTTCGGTGTGAATACGAAGGTCTCGTCGTGGAATATATCCGTCTTGAAGGAATGGATAAATTCATCGGGATCTCTCGTATTTTCATCCGATTCAAGAAGCTGGGATATCCAGCGCAAGCGTTCGTCAATATTTGCTCCGGCGGTCGTTCCGGTTTTATATTTCCAATGCGCCGCAATACCGTATTCAGCCTCCTCATGCATCTGTCTTGTCCTTATCTGCACCTCAAAGGGGATGCCGCTATGACCGATAACAGTCGTGTGAAGCGAACGGTAAAGGTTAGGCTTTGGAGTTGAAATATAATCCTTGAATCTACCTGGAATTGATTTGAACATCTCGTGCACAAGGCCAAGCGACGTATAACATTCAAGCTCGGTTTCAACGATTATTCTCACGGCATAAAAATCGTAGATCTCGTCAAAGGATTTATTGAGCGTATACATCTTACGGTATAGGCTGTATACCGATTTTACTCTGCCCTCAAGAGAAAAGGAAATATCATTTTCGGCAAGCTTTTCTCTGATAGTATTTTTTGCTTCTTCTATAAAGCCGCGACTTAAGCCGTACTTTTTCTCTATTTCCTCGTGGACCTCCTCATAACCAACGGGGTCAAGATAAAATAGGCTGAGATTTTCAAGCTCCTGTTTTATCCTCTGAATACCGAGTCTGTGAGCAAGAGGTGCATAGATATACATCGTTTCCAGAGCGATCGCTCGTTGGCGATCCTCCTTCTTAGCACCGAGAGTTCTCATATTGTGGAGCCTGTCGCAAAGCTTGATGAATATGACTCTTATATCCTTATTCATCGCCAGGAGCATCTTGCGTATGTTCTCTATGTGAGCCTCTTCCTTATCCGCGACCTGTACCTGGATGATCTTTGTGAGCCCGTCAACGAGCATTGAAACGTCCTCACCGAACATTTTGGCAAGAACGCCAAGGTTAGTCTTATCCCTGCAATCCTCAACAGTATCGTGAAGGAGGGCTGCGCATATAGAGTCGGAATCAAGACCGAGCTCCATAACTATTCTCGCAACCGCGACGGGGTGACTTATATAAGGCTCTCCGCTTTGGCGGAACTGCCCCTCGTGGAGGCTTTCCGCATAATTATATGCCTCCGTGATCTTTTCGATATCGTATTTCTTTTCGCTCTCCACCATAGTTTGGAGAAGCGAGGTCATTTCACTATACATATTTGTCCCTTTTATATAGAGCTGATTTTGACTTGGCAAAGTAAAAACCGCCCCAAAAACGCAGTCTGTTTACTTATTCACTTCTTGCCATCTGCGACCTGAATCTTCTTAGCCAGGTCGATTTTTCAAGATCGGTCTTGCCCGTGGTGTAGTGAATATCAAATTTATAAACCTCATCCGATATCTCATCAAGAGAAACGAGATTCAGCTCTTTAAGCACCATAATGATTATTTTGAGTTTGATATAACCTATTCTCTTCGGCTCGGGAAGAGAGTTGAATTTTGAGGTAATGTCTCTGTGAGTAAGAACATTGACTCCGGCTCTGAGAGAGCTTCTCATAACGTTATAAACAGCGATAAAATCCTCTCTTGTCGGCATAATGTTCTCGGTCGCAGAAAAAGGTGCGCCCGCTTTTATTTGCTCAAAACGCTCTCTGTTGCTGGCATAACGCTCCTTCATACTTTTAGAAGGTCTTATGTCTCTGACAATGAGCTGAACGCTCTCCCTGCCCATCCATTCGTTGATGTCAATATTAAAGAGAACGTCGACCTTGTCGCCGGGGTAAATGCCGAGAGAAGACGGAGAGTTGGAAAAATACATCGCAGAGTGGCTGTATTTGCCGCTTGACAGTACCATTTTCGTGTGCTTACCGTCGCTGATACCGGATATTTCACTAACTGTTATATCCTGCATAACGAATACGGGCACAGGGTTGCTGACACCGTATGGCTCAAGCATTTGGAAAGCCTTGGCAAGGGAGAGATTAACGTCCTCAAGCTTAATACTGCAATCCGCCTCAACGATAGGTATCATATCCTCCTCGGTGAGATTTGCAAGAGCAAATTCATTTATCTTCCTACGGAAGGTATCAAGCTCACCGCGCTTTACCGAAAGACCTGCCGCGAGCTCGTGACCGCCGAATTTTACAAGATGAGCCTCGCAATAGCAAAGCGCATCGACGAGATTCATTCCCTTGATACTTCTTCCCGAGCCTTTACCAACGTCCTCCGCCGACGGCTCACCTTCATTTCCTTCAAACGAAACAAGTATAGAAGGACGTGAGTATTTTTCGGTAATTCTTGATGAAACTATTCCGATAACGCCGTGATGCCAATTATCGGCATCAAGAACGATAACGGGGTTCTTTTCAATATCATACCCAACTATCTTCTCGGATGCCTCTTGCATTATTTTATTTTCTTCGTTCTGGCGTTCTTTATTTGTTTTGCAAAGAATTTCCGCTATCTCAGCCGCCTTTGCTCTATCCTCCGAGAGGAAAAGCTCAACCGCGATCGATGCATTTTTTATTCTTCCCGCGGCATTGATCCTGGGAGCTATTGTGTAACCGATATAGCCCGAGGTTATCTTAGCCCTGTGCTTGGCTCTTGAGGATCTCTGACCATCCTGACGGTTTGAAGCAGCATCCATAAGAGCACAAAGACCAAGCCTTTTGTTGTTTTCAATACCCAAAAGACCGTATCTGACTATTATCCTGTTTTCCTCTCTTATAGGCATAACGTCGGCTATGGTACCAATGGCAACAAGATCTGCGTATTCCGAGAAGATCTTCATTGCGGCATCTCGCCTTGAGCTTCCGCAGACCTTCTCCTCGTATGCGCAAACGAACTTAAATACAACGCCAACGCCTGCAAGCTCCTTAAAGGGATACTCGCAATCGGGTCTGTGAGGGTTTATCACAGCCTCCGCCTCGGGAAGCTCCGAGCGACATTCGTGGTGATCTGTTATAACGAAATCAATACCGAGATCTTTTGCATAATTAACTTCATCAATTGCCGTGATGCCTGTATCGACGGTGATTATAAGCGAAGCACCTGTTTTCACTATCTGATCGATAGCCGTGACAGATACACCGTAGCCTTCACCGATCCTGTTGGGGATATAATAGTCAACATTTGCGCCGAGAGACTTAAGATAAAGATAAAGAGTGCAAACGGCAGTCACACCATCTACGTCGTAGTCACCGTAAACGGTAATTCGTTCACCGCTCTCAACCGCACGTCTCACGCGCGCTATTCCCTTCTCGATGTCCTTCATCTTGAAGGGGTCGGAAAGCATTTCGCTTTCCATATAGATGAATGTCTTTGCGGATTCGGGATCGGTGTATCCGCGATTATAAAGAAGCTTTGCAACGATAGGATTTATCCCGAGTGCTTCGGCAATTTTGGAAATCGCCGTCTCGGACCCATCGCCATCAGCGGATCTTATGATCCATCTCTTCTCCTTTGCGTCAATAGTTTTTTTCATTTATTTTTAACCGTTAGAGGGATCTCTCCCACCTTCCATTTTATTATCAATTCAAGTGCAGTCTGAATTTCACCTGCGAAAATAAGGAAATAAATTTTATGGTTTATATCTTGAAATTACGGCGATAGCCGTCTTTATTCCGTCGATAGCGGCACTGGTTATACCGCCTGCATATCCTGCACCTTCGCCTACCGGATATAAATTAGAATATCCGATCGCAAGTCGTGAGGAATTATCTCTTAACATTCTCACAGGCGAGCTTGTTCTGGTTTCAGCACCCGTAAGAATTGCGCTTTGCGACGCAAAGCCGTGAATCTTTTTATCAAAATCAATAAGTGCACCCTTGATAGCATCGCAAACGAATGAGGGTAAATAATCGTAAGGAGATGCAAGGTGAACGCATCTTCCGTTCATATATGTTGGCTGAACGTCACTCGGCTCACTTGAAAGCCTGTCGCGAAGAAAATCACCAACAGTTATTATCGGCGCACTGTACGAGGAACAGCTCTTATATGCCGCTTGCTCTATTCTGCGCTGAAATTCGATGGCGGAAAGCGGTGAGCCTCCGTAGTCCTCTTTAAAAACAGAGCACACAACGGCACTGTTTGAATTTTTGCCGCTTCTTGAATGATAGCTCATTCCGTTAACAACGACTCCGCCTATCTCGCTTGCCGCGGGAACGACCTCGCCACCTGGACACATACAGAAGGTATAAACACCTCGCTCCTTCGTGTTGTGTGAAAGGTTGTATTCGGCGTGACCGAGAGCCTCACAGCCTGCAAAATCGCCGTACATAGACTCATCGATCATTTTTGCAAGATGCTCAATTCTCATACCGACCGAGAAGGATTTAGCCTCGATCGCCATATTTTCGCTGATAAGCCTTGTATGAGTATCTCTCGCGCTGTGCCCAATGGCGAGAATAAGCGCACCGGCGGGAATATCGCCTTTGCTTGTTTTTACCCCGACAACTCTGCCCAGATCGCAGATCGGAGAGATAAACTCGGTATTATAGTGCACCTTACCGCCAAGCTCGCAGATTCTGTCTAACATCCTGTCAACGATGGATGAAAGTATATCTGTTCCAACGTGGGGCTTTGCAATGTATTTGATCTCACTCGGTGCACCGAATTCAACGAATCGCTCCAGCACGTAGCTCGTCAAGGGATCATTTACCCTTGTAACAAGCTTTCCGTCGGAAAAGGTACCTGCACCGCCGGCACCAAATTGAATATTGGCGTTTGGATCGAGGACCTGAAGGTTTTTGAAGGCTTCGACAGCTGCAAGTCTTTCCTTAACGCAAGGACCGCGTTCAAGGAGCACGGGCTTATAGCCAAGCTCCGAAAGCACAAGAGCACAAAATAATCCCGCAGGACCAGAGCCAACGACAACGGGAGGAGACGACAAAGGCTCCTCACCCGACATAAATTTGGGCGTATTATGCTCGATTAACGAAGCTCCTCGGGATTTCAGCTTCTCCTCCGAAGGAGCTCGCGCGGATATCTTCACAGCAACAGAATATACAAAAAATATATTATCCTTTCGCCTTGCATCAATGCTCCGCCTGAATATTGAAAACTCAGCTCCATTTAAAGAGACGAGACCCGAAAGCTTTTTTCTTGCAACCGAAAACGCCTCTTCAAAAGAGGCGTTTATCGGCAGCTTTATGTTGTTAACAACAATAATTTCTGACTCACACTTCACGGCTTATCCACCAAAATAAAACGGTAAAAGCCCAAGGACGGCAGACTCACCCGCCTCCGAATACTTAACGAAAAGCCAGAAAAGAACAGCAAATATAAAGCATAAGAAAACCGATAGTATAGTGCCGATCTTAATTCCAAAAATCTTCTTTTTCATATTTTGACTCCGAAAATCAATTGTTTTCTTCCTCGCGTTGCTCATTGAGGAACTCCTTGATAAGGTACTTACGAAGCGACTCTGAGGTAAATCCTCTGATAAGCTCGCATTCCTTTGCAACCGATATTATACCAGTCTCCTCGGATACTACGATGATCAAAGCATCGCTGATCTCGCTGAGACCAACAGCCGCTCTGTGACGTGTGCCGAGATCGTTATCAACAACAGTTCTCTTCGGAAGCGGAAGAATACAGGATGCCGCCGAGATCCTTCCCCCATCAATAACAACAGCACCGTCGTGAAGGGGCGCACGGTTGTAGAAGAGATTCCTGAGAAGATTATCCGTAACGTCTGCGTTTATGGATATTCCCGAATGGATAACGTCGTCAAGCCTTGTGGTCCTCGTTAAGACGATAAGCGCGCCCGTCTTTTCCATTGAAAGAATATGAACCGCCTTCGTGATGTTTTTTATCATCTGATGCTGCTTTTCCTTATGTTTTGCATCAGAGCCGAGAGTTCTGATCCCCTTTATGGATCCCGAGCCTACCTTTTCAAGAAGCTCACGAAGCTCGGGGTGAAAAATAATCACGAACGCCAATACGCCGATTTGGAAAACACCCGATAGTATAAATTTAATTCCCGAAAGCTCAAAGACGATCGAGAGAATAAAAACTGCAAGGCAAACAACTATACCGAGAATGACGTAGCCCGCCTGCTTTTGCTTCAGGAAACGGAAGCAGAATGTAAAGATAACGGTTAATAAAAGTATGTCAACAGCATCGATCAGAGTGAATCCGATGAATGCTTCTTTAGCGAAATTAAAGAAACCGGCTACCTCTGATGCGAAATTATCGGCAGCACTTCCAACAGATAATAAACCAAACATCAAGCACCTCTAATGGGTCAATATTTTTAATATTACTTAAATATTATAACACATAATTATTTAATGTGCAAGTATTTTAAAATATTTTTTTATAAAAGCAATTATTTTCTCATTCCTTATTGACATCTACACAATTATATAGTATAATATGTATCAGATGATACACTTTTGAGGAGGTGACAATAATTAAGCAGTTTAAAAAAGAGCTTTTTATATTGCAGGGACTTTCCGATGAAGAAATAAATGAAGCCACCGAAACGGTCAAATACGAGCTCAAGGATTTCCAAAGAGGCGAAGTAATATATTCGCCCACATCTTATGAAAAACGGATCGGCTTCATACTCTTGGGCGAATGTGAGGTTCGCAGTCATAGAGGTGACGGCAAGGTGATCTTAAATATTCTCGGAGTTGGCGATTCATTCGGTATACTCGCCGTATTCAAGGACGAGCCCTTCCCAACAGAGGTCTATGCAAGGAAAAACACGAGCGTGCTGTTCGTAGACGGCACCGATCTCATTTCGATGATCGAGCACTCCGGCAAGATATCGCTTAACGTAATCAGATTTTTGGCAGAGCGCGTTTCTTTTCTTAACGGAAGGATCAATACAGTAACGAAAATCGGGGTTGATAAGAAGCTTGCATCATATCTTCTATCAAAGCAAAAGAAGCTCGGAGAAAACGTCGTCGAGCTTAATTTTAAAAAATGTGCCGAAACGATCGGTGCCGGAAGAGCCTCTGTATACAGGGCCTTGGATTCTCTCGTTTCCAAGGGATATATTGAGGCAGAAAACAAGATAATTAAAATTTTGGATATTAAATCATTGGAGGATTTCATCAAATGAAAAGACTAATCTCACTCATCATCATCGCAATTCTTTCCCTTTCTCTTGTTGCCTGTGGGCAAGAAGAAAGCCCCGCCGAAGCTAAAGAAATAAGGATTGGTTATATGGCAGGTCCTACGGGAATGGGTATGGCAAAGCTCATCCACGATAACGGAGGTGTAGAGGGCAACGCAACCTATAAGTTCACTAAATACACCGACACCAACACGGCTAAGGCAGACCTTGCTGCAAATAAGATCGACCTGATCTGCCTTCCTACAAACGAAGCAGCAGCATATTATAATCAGTTTGACGGATCAATTAACGTTCTCGCTGTGAACTGCCTTAACTCACTCTATCTTCTTTCCGATAGCGCAAACACTATCACTTCCCTTTCGGATCTTGAGGGCAAAACGGTTTACACCTGTAAAAACGGAACCCCGAGACTTATCCTTGAATATATTCTCAAGGAAAACGGGATCGGTGCAACCGTCTCTTATGAGATAAACGGTAAGACCATCCTAACCCCCGCCGAGGTAGGCGCGCTTGTAGTTAGCGGCGAACTTCCTATCGCAGTTATGCCAGAGCCCATAGTTACCTCATCACTTCTCACAATTGCTAAGAACGGTGACTCATCAATTTCCTATTCTGTCGATCTCGATCTCGCTGATGGATGGAGCACCGCATTGGGTGAAGATGCAACTCCAATTACGATGGGTTGCGTTGTTGCTTCATCCGATTTCGTTAAGAAAAACGGTAAGCTTATATCTGCTTTTCTTGCTGAATATAAGGAATCTATTGAATTTATCGGAAACAGTGAAAATCTTCAAATTGCCGCTGATTACGTTGTAGAAACAGGCGTTATGGCAGCAAAGCCTGCGGCTATCAAAGCACTCACCAACCTCGGAGATGCCATCGCATATATTGACGGAGCCGATATGAAGGAGGCTTTAGTTAAATTCTACGAGGTTATAGGTCTTAAGCTTCCTGATGAAAAATTCTACTATATCCCCTAAGATCAAATGGTCCTTGGAGATAGCCGTGGGAATAGGAATATGGCTTGCTATATGGCAGATTTTTGCCGTACGTGAAAATAACAGCTTCCTATTCCCCGACATCCCATCAACCTTATCCGCTCTCGGAGAAATTATCCGCACAGGCGAATTTGTAAAAACTGTTTCCTCTACTCTCATAAGAGTTCTGATAGGTCTTGGATCGGGTATCGCCGCAGGAGGCGTCCTCGCGGTGCTCTCACACCACCTATCCTTTGTCAAAGCCTTTCTCGCTCCGATACTTTCGGTCATAAAAGCCACTCCTGTTGCATCCTTTATAATTATTCTGTGGATCAAAATGGATGGCGGCGAGCTAGCCATATTTATTGCGTTTATGATGGTTATGCCGATCATCTGGCAGAACCTTATTGACGGATACAACTCAATAGACAGATCTTTATCCGAGGTTTGTATTTGCTATGAGTTTTCATTTATAAAAAGGCTCAGGGTCTTGGTTATTCCAAATCTCATAAGATATCTTATTCCAGGCATAGTCACCGCAACGGGACTGGCTTGGAAATCCGAGATCGCCGCAGAGATAATCGCTTACACAAGAGATTCCATAGGTCAGAATATCAATGACGCAAAGTTTAATATGGACAGCCCAACGGTTTTTGCCTGGACACTTATCGTTATAGCCTTAAGCATAGCTCTTGAGCTTATCGCAAAGCTAATCCTTTGGAGGTGCAAGAAATGGGCGTCGAATTAAAAAACGTAACTAAAATATTCGATTCAAAAATCAGGATCAATTCCTTAAGCTTCACCTTTCCGGATAAAGGCGTTGTTTGCCTTATCGGTGATAGCGGTGTCGGTAAAACAACTCTGGCAAGAATGATCGCAGGATTGGATAACGACTACTTAGGTGAAATTTACGGTGGCGGTATAGAAAACGTTTCCGTTGCTTTCCAGGAGCACAGACTGTTCCCTACTCTATCTGCCATTGACAACGTAGTTCTTGCCAATTACAGCAGAAAAAATACGGAAGCAGTCAGGGATGCTCAAGGACTCCTTTTCAGGCTCGGCTTCAAGGAGTTTGAGTTAAAGCTCCTGCCCTCTCAGCTATCGGGAGGAATGAGGCAAAGAGTATCTCTGGCAAGAGCGTTTCTTAGGAAAGCACCGGTCTTGATTTTGGACGAAGCTACAAAAGAGCTCGATTATAAGCTTAGATCGAACGTACTTGAAATTATTAAAGAGCAGTCAAAAGAGAGGCTCGTTATTTTAATAACCCACGATGCAAATGACATAATTGAGCTTTCCGCGAAAGTCTTGCTTTTGACCGAACCGAAAAGGCGGGCAGATGATAATTGTTCCGAACAAAAATTTATAAATATCAAGCCGATAAAATAAAATTATCCCCTTGGTGCACAGTTCGTCACCAAGGGGATGTCAACATTTTTATACTGTTTTAATACTATTATTTACATTTAAGGTGGTTTTCGATGCAAAACTCGTATTTATGATTTTGCATCTTCGTTAAGCTTATTGAGCTTTATATTTTGAAAATGCTCCTTGGTTGCACTTTTAACAACCTTGCTGAGTCCTATAACACCAATAAGATTAGGAACAGCCATCAATGCGTTTGTAATGTCAGCGACCGTCCATATAAGTCCAAGGTTTACCGCAGTACCGACAAACACAAATCCAACGTAAATTATCCTATATGCCCAGATGGCAAAGGTGCTGTGTTTTTTGAAGAGATAGCCTGCACAAACCTCTCCGTAATAAGCCCATCCAAGGATCGTTGATAGAGCAAAGAATACGGTCGCGATCGCTATGCCGATCTCTCCAACGTACGGAAGTGCCTCACCGAAGGCTGCACTGCTGAGCGCCGCACCATCAACAGCGGGCTTAGTTCCTGCGTAAAACGAATCGAGATATACATCGGATGTCAGAACGACAAGCGCCGAAAGAGTGCAGATAACGATCGTGGTGATAAACACCTCAAACATTCCCCACATTCCCTGCTTAACAGGATCATTTGTATTCGATGCTGCGTGAGCAATGGGCGCGCTGCCAAGACCTGCCTCGTTAGAAAATACTCCTCTGCCAATGCCGTAGCGCATAGCACTCATAATACCGTAACCGGCGGCACCGCCGAATGCGGCCTTGAAATTAAATGCCTCTTTGAAAATAAGAGCAAATGCCGCAGGTATCTTTGTAATGTTAAAGCAAAGAGCAACAATTGCGGAAAGAATAAAGAAAACAGCCATAACCGGAACGAGCTTTTCGTTTACCGAAGCAATTCTTTTAACACCGCCAAGAATAACCGCGCCAACAAGAACTGTGAGCACGATGCCTGTAACCCAAAGAGGGATATTCAGAGTTGAATTCAAAACAACGGCAATAGAATTTGACTGAGTAGCATTACCTGTGCCAAGGCAAGCAATCATAGTAAATACAGCAAACAAAGCCGCGAGCCATTTGAGGCCAAGCCCTTTTTTGATATAATACATCGGGCCGCCGACCAACGCACCGTAATCGTTTCTTTCCCTATACTTTATGGAAAGGACGATCTCACTATACTTTGTGAGCATTCCAAGCAAAGCACTGATCCACATCCAGAATACGGCACCGGGTCCACCTGCAACAAGCGCTGTCGCAAGGCCTGCGATGCTTCCTGTACCGATCGTGCCCGCAAGGGCTGTCGTTACAGCTTGGAACGGGCTGACACTTCCCGACTCCTTCTTATGCTGCCTTTTATCCAAAAGGCTTCCTGCGGTGCTTTTCATCACATATCCGAACCTTCTGAATTGCATCGCCCTCAGACGGATCGTAACAAAAATTCCAGCAATGATCAGCATTACCATCATTGCAATGCTAAGAAAGTTATCATATATAACCTTCAGTAGGCCTTCGAAGTCAAAGCTGAAAAGTCGGCTAAAAAAATCTGATACTGCGCCCATATTATAACCCTTTCAATTGTTTGGACGTAATAAAACCACTCATCTTATAAAAAATAAAATGAGTGGTTATGGGGTGAAATATGGGATTCGAACCCACGACCTCCAGGGCCACAACCTGGCGCTCTAACCAACTGAGCTAATTCCACCGTATCATATGGCGTGCCTTGAGGGACTCGAACCCCCGACCTACTGCTTAGAAGGCAGTTGCTCTATCCAGCTGAGCTAAAGGCACGTGCTTGACAACGGCTATTATTATAACAGAATATTTTTATTTTGTCAATACCTTTATTTCAATTTTTTTAAAAAAACAAGAAAAAGCACCCATTAGCAAAGAAATAATTAAATAATCATCATATCTGTTTTTTGCAGATAAGCTTAACTCCCTCGACAGCAACTATAACAAGCACCTCGCCGACCTCGTAAACATCGCCTTCAAATGCGGCGCGGGCAGACCAAACAAGACCGTTGACCCTTGCTTCACCGCAACCTGCAAAATTATCTATTTTTTCAATCACCACACACTTCTCGCCAATAATATTATCAACTGTGTTTGCGTGCTTTGGGAGACTTCTTTTCTTTCTGATAATAAAGAAGGTAGCCAGCAACAAGGCAACAGCCGCCACCGAAGCTACAAGGATCCATACCCAACCGTTTTCCATATATCCTCCGTAATGGATTCAAACTTACTTTAAATATAATATCACAAAATCCCGTGAATGTCAATCAAAATAAACAAAAAAGCTTGATGCGAATAATTACGCAACCGATAATTTACAAATATCATCGTTTTTTCTTCTAAAATATCTCTGCAAATTGTAATTTTTGAAAAAACTATTGACAAATTCGATATAATATTGTATTATAAGTACGGCATTAAGCTTGTTTTTTAACGAAAATATGCATAAAGGAGGATAGTTATGTTTGAGAATCTGAAGAAGTTTCTTGTAGAAAAGCTTAGCATCAAGGCAGATGACATCACAATGGATGCAGAGCTTTCCGCAGACCTTGGAATTAATTCTCTTGAGCTTGCAGATCTTGTTTATCTTTGTGAGGAAGAATTTAATGTTGAGATAGCAGACGATGATCTTCACAGCTTCAAGACTGTTGGAGACGTAGTTCGTTACCTTGAATCAGCTACCAACAACTGATAATATATAAAGGTTGCTATCGTATAGATCAGCAACCTTTATTAATTATATTCATATCACTTATTCGGTTTTCTTCATATTTTAATATATATATACCTTCCGTCCTCTGAGCAAGGGTCATCCGAGATAATGCTCTCGTATTTATTCATCATATATTCAGCCTCAGTTGTCGCCTCAGGAAGCTCCTCCTTTGGAACGTAGAGCTGTATGATTCCCTTCTTTTTTACAGACTTCAGAATTCTTGTAACCGCAGGATAAGCCTTTGTATCGTTTTTATCCTTTGGAGACGGGATCTCAAGCCTTATCAGCTCGGTGCCAACAGCTCTTTCGCTTGCGACGGTGAACATTATTTCTGTCAGTAATGCGGTATAATTTCTTTCTCTCAACTTAATCCTTGAATAATTCATAATAACCATCCGAATATGATTTGATGATATTATATCACAAATAAATAAAAAAGTAAATAGTTTTTTAATTGGAGACAATATGACAAAGCTTTTAGTCAAGCTGTTTGTAAAAAATCCCGATAAAACATCGGATCCAATTGTCAGAAAGGCTTACGGCACTCTGTCAAGCATAGTAGGAATAATAATCAATTTCCTGCTTGCATCGATAAAGCTCTTCGCGGGCATTCTTTCGGGATCCATTGCAATCACCGCAGACGCATTCAACAATCTTTCGGATGCAGGCTCATCCGTCGTAACTCTTATAAGCTTCAAGCTTTCTGCAAAGCCTGCCGACAGAGACCACCCCTTCGGTCACGCAAGAATGGAATACGTATCCTCAATGATAGTTTCATTCCTGATAATGCTTGTGGGCTTTGAGCTTCTTATGGATTCTGTCGGCTCAATTTTCACCGCAAATTCCGACTCACCGAGCGATCTTTCTCTATTAACGATCATAATTCTTTCAATTTCCATATTAATGAAGCTTTGGCTCGGCGTTTTCAATAACAAAAATGCAAAGGCGATAGGCTCCGAGGCTCTTCGCGCCGCATCAACCGATAGCTTCAGCGACACTATATCAACGACCGCCGTTCTCGCCTCAAATGTATTGGTCAGCCTTACGGGCTACACTATCATCGATGCGATCGTTGGACTTGCGGTTTCGGTTATCATACTCATCGCAGGCGCGAAAATTCTTAACGAAACAAAAAACGCCCTTCTCGGCGAGGCACCTGTGAAGGATATCGTCGATAATATAGAAAAAATCGTATCCGAATATCCCGACATAATCGGAATACACGATATGATGGTTCATAACTACGGCCCGAGAACATATATAGCATCATTCCACGCAGAGGTGGACGGAGAGGACGATATATTCAGGCTCCACGACACAATAGATAACGTTGAGCGAAGCATAAAGGATCGCCTTGGAATTGCCTGCACGATCCATATGGACCCCATAGTTACGAACGACGAGAAAACAAACGAGCTACGAACACTCCTTGACAAAGCCCTGAAAAAGATCGAAACGAAGCTTTCCATCCACGACTTCAGAGTTGTGATAGGAGACACACACACGAATCTTATCTTTGACGTAGTCGTACCGTTTGAGTGCAAGGAAAAGGATGCCACCCTTGTCAGATCGATCTGCGATTCGGTAGCCGAAGAGGACCCGAAATGTTATTGCGTAATCACCGTTGATCGCGGTTAATAATTGTTTTAAATCTTTATTTTAATAATATAAATTGCGGCAGAATACAGTTAGCGGGATGATCGAATCTATCCAAGCGCATTGCTCTGCCGCAATTTTTTATATATCAACTCTGTTTTTTATATCTCCGTTATAGTATGCCTTTATATTTTCTATAATAATATTCAAGCATCGCACTCTTGCCTCGTATGAGCCCCAGGCGCAGTGAGGAGTGAGAATAACGTTCGGAAGATCCTTGATCTTATTATACGGATGATCGATTCCAAAGGGCTCGGTGCTGTATACGTCGCATCCGTACCCCGCAAGCTTTCCCGAAAGAACGGCATCTACCACGTCCGTCTCGTTGACAACGTCTCCCCTTGCCTCGTTTACAAGAATAGCTCCGGACTTCATAAGCGAAAGCCTTTCCCTGTTTATTAAATGCCTTGTACTGTCATTCAAAGGACAATGCAAGGTGATAATATCGCTTTCCTTGCAAAGTGTGTCTATATCCACGCACTCAACTCCGTCAATGTCTGTGCGCTTATTAACAATAAGCCTTACGCCGAAAGCCTTTGCAATGCGACCTACGGCGGAGCCTATCCCACCGTATCCGACAATGCCCCAGGTCTTGCCCGTGAGCTCGTGAAAAACAGGAACGAGCCTATTCGGGGTACCCGATTGAGTGTATTCTCCGCTTTTAACGAATTCATTAAAGACCGAAAGATGGGTGATAAGGCTTAAAACGGTGCTTGCGGTGATCAGCGCAACGCTATCGGATGAATACCCTGGTACGTTGCAGACGGCAATTCCCCGCTCTCTTGATGCGTTAAGATCCACGTTATCAAAGCCGGTTGCAAAAACGCAGATCAGCCTCAGCTTACCAGAGCAAGAGATGATCTCTCTCGTGAGCTTCACCTTATTGATGATAACCACGTCCGCACCAACGATCCTTTCTTTTGCTTCGGCGGAAGTTGAAGTTTCATATATCTCAAGCTCTCCAAGGTCGGAAAGAAGCTCTATCGGGGTATCGGCGCCAAGTGTGGCTCTGTCAAGAATTTTAATAACCATATCAAACCTCGTTATATTTCACTATATAGATTATAACCAATATAAAACCGAAAGTCAATATGTATTATACGAGATAATTATTTATTACATATATTATTTAAAATTATTTAAAATTATTTCGCAAAACACTTGACAACAAAGAAAATATATGATATAATGGTCGTACCTCTGTTGAGGGCTTTTTTTGTGCGCTCATTTTGGGACAAGCGCATACCTCGACATTGAGGGAGGTATTCAACGGGGTAAACCCGAATTCTATTAGGAGGTGCCGATAATATGAGAGTCAAAATTACACTCGCTTGCACAGATTGTAAGCAAAGAAATTATGACACAAAGAAAAACAAGAAGAACGATCCGGACAGACTTGAGATGAAAAAGTACTGCCGTTTCTGCCGCAAACACACTTTGCACAAAGAAACTAAGTAATTTCGGAGGATAAGTATATGGCAGAAGAAAAGAAAAGGCCTAACTTTTTTGTTAGAGCAGGTAAAAAGATCTCTAAGCTTTGCTCCGACACAGTTGGAGAGCTTAAGAAGGTTGCTTGGACTCCTCGCAGTGAGGTTGGCAAGACCTTTAAGCTTGTAATCGCTACGGTTGTTGCGGTTGCCGCAGTAATTATGCTTATCGATTTGGGTTCTTCTTGGCTCATTAACTCGATAGCAGGTTTGATCGGCTAAGCGAAATGAGTAATATCAACGAAAAAAACCAGGGTCCCAGATGGTATGTTGCTCACACTTATACAGGCTATGAAAATAAGGTAAAGGATAGCATTGAGAAGATCGTTGAAAATCGCGGTCTCGGTCATCTTATCTATGACATCAAGGTTCCCTCGGTGAGCGAGGAGGTCGTTGATGAGGCAGGTAATCCTGTTCTTGATAAGACAGGCGCGCAGAAGATCGTTGAAACAAAGCTCTTCCCCAGCTACGTCTTTATCAAAATGACTATGAATGACGAATCCTGGCACGTTGTAAGAAACATCACAGGCGTCACGGGCTTTGTTGGCCCCGGGTCAGAGCCGACACCTCTCACCGATGAAGAGGTTGAGATGTTCCAGGTTGAGATCATCTCTGATGAATTCAAATTCAAGATCGGTGACAGAGTTGAAGTCGTATCGGGTCTTTTCGTTGGATACTCGGGTACGCTTCAGGAGATCAGTGAAGATAAGAAGCAGCTTGTTATTCTTGCTTCCACTGAAAGGCGAGACATTCCCATTATGGTTGATACCAAGGATGTTCGCATTGCGGAATAATTATTCCCTTTTAGCTTCTTTTATGAAGCATTATCGTGGGAGGGAGAAAAATTTTTCAATTCTCCCGTCTTAATTACCACATTTGGAGGTTATTATTAATCATGGCTAAGAAAATTCAAGGTTACATTAAATTGCAACTTCCTGCCGGCAAGGCTACTCCCCAGCCCCCTGTAGGTCCCGCACTCGGTCAGTACGGTGTTTCCATTCCTAACTTCACCAAGGAATTCAACGAGAGAACCAAGAACGATATCGGTCTTATCATTCCCGTTATCATCACCGTTTACGCAGACCGTTCCTTCACATTCGTTACCAAGACTCCCCCCGCAGCAGTTCTTATCAAGAAGGCTTGCGGCATTGAGACTGCATCCGCTGTTCCTAACAAGACCAAGGTTGCTTCTCTCACCAAGGATCAGGTTCGCAAGATCGCAGAGACCAAAATGCCCGACCTCAACGCAGCTTCTATCGAAGCAGCTATGAGCATGGTTGCAGGTACCGCTCGCAGCATGGGCGTTACCGTAGAAGAGTGATAGGAGGTAGCAAGATAATGGCTAAGTTCGGTAAAAAGTATAATGCAAGCGCTCAGCTTGTAGATAAATCCAAGCTCTATGATGTTTCCGAGGCAGTTGACCTCGTTTGTCAGACCGCTAAGGCTAAGTTTGACGAGACCGTAGAGGTTCACATCAGACTCGGCGTTGACTCCCGTCACGCAGATCAGCAGGTTAGAGGCGCTATCGTCCTTCCTAACGGTACAGGTAAGACTGTCAGAACCCTTGTATTCGCTCGTGGCGACAAGGCAGAGGCTGCTCTTGCAGCAGGCGCTGATTTCGTTGGTGCTGAGGATATGGTTCAGAAGATCCAGACCGAGAACTGGTTCGATTTCGACGTTGTTATCGCATCTCCCGATATGATGGGTGTTATCGGTCGTCTTGGTAAGGTGCTTGGTCCTAAGGGCCTTATGCCTAACCCCAAGGCTGGTACTGTTACTCCCGACGTTGCTAAGGCTGTTCAGGAGGCTAAGGCAGGTAAGATCGAGTACCGTCTTGATAAGACCAACATCATCCACTGCCCCATCGGCAAGGCATCCTTCGGTATTGAGAAGCTCACCGAGAACTTCAACACTCTCCTCGGTGCAGTTATCAAGGCTAAGCCCGCTGCTGCTAAGGGTCAGTATATCAAGAGCTGTGTTGTTGCAACAACAATGGGCCCTGGTATCAAGATCAACTACGCAAAGCTTGGTTAATCAAATCAATATAAAAAGTCTGACGGACACCGTCAGACTTTTTTTGTTTCTAATTCCTATATTTAAAGATCTTTTAAAAGCTGTAAAAAATCCGAATTTGACATACCGAGAATATAGTCGGACACATTACAATTATCAAGGTGAGTCGATGTAATGCTTTTTCCTATAAGCCTTTCTTCGAGCTCCTCTATCGGTCTCTTTTCAAAGAAATCTCCCGTAATTCTGATATCGGAGATATAATCACCTTTTAGTTTAATATTACACTCAACTGTGCCAAAATCGAACCTATTTTTTACCTTTATATTATATACAGAGAGATATTCCTTTTCGTTGAATATCCACTCATCGGAGGAATTTCTCTCCCTGATAAGCTGAATTTCTGCATTATCCGGTACCCTCACCTCGGTTGCCGAGTATTCCTCGGTAAGCATTCGTTTAATTGATAATATAAAATCGGTGAGAGAACAAGAAAAATCAAGACTATCCGATATATTAGCCACTCTCGATCTGACAGATCTCACAGCCTTACTTTTAAGCTTTTCCGCGTCAACATTTAAGAGAGAATCAAGCACGTCAAGATCCGAGCTAAAAAGAAGTGTGCCGTGATGGAGTACCCTTCCCAAGCTTGAATGTTGTGCATTGCCTGATATTTTTCTTCCGTTTTTGAGAACAAGATCGTTTCTTCCCGAAAGTATGCACGACACACCAAGCGAAGATAAAGCTTTGATTATCGGCGAGGTGAAATAGGCAAAATCAATTCCCTCCTTGTGTGAGGGCGAGATAAAGGAATAATTAACGTTGCCGAGGTCGTGATACACGGCGCCACCGCCCGTTATTCTCCTTACGATCTTTACGTTTTTCTCCCTAGCTTTCGGAATATTAATCTCCGCAAAGGGATTTTGATTTTTGCCAATAACAATGCAAGGCTCGTTCTGCCAAAGAATAAACGTCTCTTCCTCGGCATTTTTAAAAATATATTCCTCTATCGCAAGGTTAAGATAGGGGTCGTGAGATTTAAGCTCAATAAATTTCATATATATACCAATATACATCGGGCGACAAGCACCCGATGTATATTTTTATTCAGTTTGCCGATATCTTAGAAATTAAAGTCCGAGCTTAGCTCTTTCTACCTTCTCGATATCAGTGAAGTTATTTGCGGGAACGTGTCCGGGCAGAGGCATAATCTTCTCGTGAAGAGCATCGATGATCCAATCAGCCTGAGGGAAGAAGGACTTTTCAAGCTCAAACGCGGGAGTGATCCAGTTACGGGAACCGACGACAACAGGCGGTCCATCAAGGTAATCGAAGCACATCTCTGCAATATTGGATGCCATATCTCTCATAACGGAGTTACGCTCGCAAGCATCACCAACGAAGAGGACCTTACCTGTCTTCTTAACAGACTCGATAACCTTCTCGTAGTTGAAGGGCACGATGGAACGAGCATCGATGATCTCTGCGGAAACACCGTACTTTTCTTCAAGGATCTTTGCTGCCTCAAGTGCTCTGTAAAGAACAGCACCGATAGTAACGATGGTTACGTCCTTACCTGCTCTCTTGATATCGGGCTCGCCGAAGGGTATCTCAAAGTGACCCTCGGGAACGCCGTCCTTTCTGAACTCCTCGCCGATACCGTAAATTCTCTGAGACTCAAAGAATACAACAGGGTCGGTTCCCTCAAGAGCAGAGGTCATAAGACCCTTTGCGTCTGTGGGAGTTGCGGGGAATACAACCTTAAGGCCGGGGATATGTGCGCAAAGCGCTGTCCAGTCCTGAGAGTGCTGAGCACCGTACTTGGAGCCAACGGAAACTCTGAGGGTGATAGGCATCTTAAGGATACCCGCCGACATAGCCTGCCACTTAGCCATCTGGTTGAAGATCTCGTCGCCTGCGCAACCGATGAAATCGGCATACATAAGCTCAACGATTGCACGGCCGCCGCACATTGCGTAGCCAACTGCAGAGCCAACGATAGCAGACTCGGAAATGGGAGAGTTGAAGAATCTGTGATAAGGAACAGCCTCGGTCATCTTCTTATAAACGCCGAATGCTCCACCCCAGTCACGGTTATCCTCACCGTATGCGATAAGGGTGGGATCGTCGTAGAACTTGTCGATGATGGGCTCAAAGAGACCGTCGCAGATGTTATACATCTTCATCTTGGATACAGGCTTACCGTTTGCATCGGTGGCAGTACGGATCTTACCCTTGATCTCCTTAACTCTGGGGCACTCCTCCTTGGGAAGAAGCATTTCTGCCTCACGCTCGGGCTCCATGCTCTTAACCTTCTGGTTGGAGAACATAATAGAGGAAATAGCATCGGGCTCCTTGTTAAGATCCATACGAGGAGAAATATCATCGTTGATAGCGAGCTTCATAACCTCGGTCATACGATTTGTGATATCCTCGTGCATCTTAGCGATCTCATTCTCGGTTGCGATCTTGCCCTTTACGAGCTTATTCTTAAACGCGAGAATAGGATCTGCTGCCTTCCAAGCATCGATCTCCTCCTGTGTACGGTAGGTTGAGGAATCGGAAGGAGAGTGACCCGAAACACGGTAGGTAACAACGTCAAGAAGCGCGGGACCCTTGCCTGCAAGAAGGAGCTCCTTCTTACGGGAAACAGCATCGATAACTGCAAGAGGATCGTAGCCGTTTACGCGCTCTGCGTGCATCTGGCTGGGATTGAAGCCTGCGCCAAGGCGAGCAACCATATCAAAGCCCATAGTCTCGCCACGGGTCTGACCGCCCATACCGTAGTGGTTGTTGAATACGTTGAAGAGGATAGGCATACCGCCGTCGCTGAACTTGCCGTCCATACCCCAGAGCTTTGTGATCTGGTCCATAGAAGCGAAGTTAAGTGCCTCAAGAACGGGGCCTCTGCCTGTTGCGCCGTCGCCGCAGTTGGAAATGATGATACCGGGCTTATGGTTGGAGCGCTTATAGAGAGCCGCACCGAGAGCGATGGGAGCACTTGCGCCAACGATAGCGTTATTGGGCATAAGACCGAAGGGGATGAAGAAGGCGTGCATCGATCCGCCGAGACCGCGGTTAAAGCCTGTCTTACGAGCGAAGATCTCTGCAAGTGCGCCGTAAAGAAGGAAGTTGATCGCCATCTCCTTAACGTTGCCGCCTGCGCTCATATGCTTCTCAACGACAGAGAGAACGGAGCCATCAAGGAACTCCTTCATTATGTCGTAAACTTCCTTATCGTCAAGCTTGTAGATAGAGGAAAGTCCCTTAGCAAGAATTTCGCCGTGGCTACGGTGAGAGCCGAAGGAGAAGTCGTTGATGTCGAGAGAATAAGCCTCACCGACAGCAGAAGCCTCCTGGCCGATGGAAAGGTGAGCGGGACCGGGGTTATTATACTTAACGCCGTTATATTCGCTCTTGACCTTTACCTCATTGAGCATTGTTTCAAACTCGCGAATGATAGCCATATCGCGATAGATGCGGAGGAAGTCGTCCTTTGTGTAGATCTTCTTCTCTTCCGCGAGAGTTTTATTGTACTGACATACAGGGATGTCTTCAAAGTGGATATAGCCGGCATCAAATGCTTTGCCGGGATCCACGTATTGACTCTTAGGCATTTTATTTCTCCTTTACTGAAATTAATCCATAAACATTGCTTCGCGAATAACCTCGCAAACCGTAGGATGGGGGAACACAAGCTTCTGAACGTCAGCTACGCGCATTTCTGTTTCAACCATCATAGCCGCGCCGTAGATGATCTCGGATGCGTAGCTACCAATCATATGAACGCCGATAATATTGTGATGCTTATTATCGGTGATGATCTTAACAACACCGTTGCCGTGCTCGTTCTCTGCGATATATCTGCCGCTATACTTGAGGGTAACGGTCTCAACAGATGCATCAAGTCCCTTTTCCTTAACCGACTCAGCGGTCTCACCAACGGATGCGACCTCGGGGTTAGTATAGATAACAGCGGGAATAGAATTATAATTGATCCTATCCTTTTTGCCGAGGATATTATTGATGCAAACCTCGCCCTCACGGTATGCGGTGTGAGCAAGCATAGACTTGCCGTTTACGTCGCCTGCCGCCCATACACCGGGTACGTTGGTTTTGCCAAGCTCGTTAGTAACGATAGCGCCTCTCTCAAGCTTAAGACCAATGTTCTCACAGCCGAGACCTGCGGTTCTGGGGCGGCGACCAATTGAAACGAGAGCATAGTCTGCCTCGATTTTTGTGGTATTTCCATCCTTTTCGTAAGTTACGGCATTGTCCTTAATGGAAGTAACTCTTGCTCCGAGAATGAACTCTACGCCACGGGAGGCATATTCCTTCTGAAGCATAGTTGAGATATCTCTGTCTACCGAACCTGCGATATGATCCATCATCTCAACAACGTAGACCTTTGAGCCAACAGAGTTGAAATAGGATGCCATCTCAAGTCCGATAACACCGCCGCCAACGACAACGATGTTCTTTGGAATAGCTTTAAGGTCAAGAACCTCTCTGTTCGTGAGAGCAAATCCCGACTTAAGAGAATCAGCGAGACCGTCGATGGGAGGAAGTGCGGGAGAGGAGCCGGTGCAGATAAGAAGCTGACGGCCAACGTATTCCTTATCAGCCGCAACAACAACGAATCCGTCTGCACCTCTCTCTTTTATGGTTGCGGTTGCGGAAACAACGTCGACCTTCGCCTTGCGAAGCTTCGCACCAACGCCCGAAACGAGCTGCTTTACTACCTTGTTCTTGCGCTCTACAACAAAGGCGTGATCGATCTCGGCGGAGCCGAATTTAACACCGTAATCTGCGCCGTGCTTTGCGTAATCAAAGATCTTTGCCGAATAAAGAAGAGTTTTGGTGGGGATACAGCCCTCGTTAAGACAAACACCGCCAAGTGCGCGTTCCTCGATAACCAGAGTTTTAAGTCCCGCGTGACCCGCGCGCTCTGCGGCATTATAGCCTGCAGGACCGCCACCAAGAATTATCAGATCATACATTTCTTATACCTCCGATCACTTTGTGAGAAGAAGATCGAAGTTCTCAAGAGCGAAGCAAAGCTCCTTCAAGAACTTGGCCGCAGGTGCACCGTCAAGTGCTCTGTGGTCAAAGGTAAGAGAAAGACCCATAGCAGGATAGGTAACGTCCTCGCCGTCAACCTCCTTGATACGTCTTGTAATAGTATCAACGCCAAGAATACCTGTCTGAGGAGGATTGATGACGGGAGTGAAGCTTTCAATGCCGAGAGAACCAAGGTTGGTAACTGTGAAGGAGCCGCCCTTAAGCTTATCGGGATTGATGGTTCCGTTCTGTGCCTCGGTGATAACAGCCTTTGCAGCACGGGAAAGCTCATTAAGAGAAAGCTTCTCTGCACCGAAGACGGTGGGAACCATAAGACCTCTGGGTGTATCGACCGCAACACCGAGATTAACGGTATTGAAGTATCTCATAAAATCGTCCATATAATATGCGTTCAGATCCTTGTGATTAAGAAGAACTCTGGAAACCGCATAAAGAACCATATCGTTGAGGGTAATATTAGCAAGGCCGAGCTTCTCTGCTCCCGCCTTAAGAGATGCGCGAAGCTCAAGAAGCTTGGTAGCATCGAAGGAGGTGTTGAGAGTGAGCTGAGCCATAGTAGAAAGGGACGCGTGCATAGACTTTGCGATAACCTTTCTGATATTGGGAAGCTTAACGTCCTCGTATTCGGGAGCCGCAGGAGCTACCACAACCTCTGCCGCCTGTGCGGGAGCATTGAGATCGCCGAGCATTACCTTGCCGTTGATTCCGCTGCCTTCAACCGCAGATGTGTAAGCATCCTTTGCGGCACCTGATACGGTAAGACCGTTATCAACGAGCTTCTGAACGTCTCTTTCAATAATTCTGCCGTTAGGTCCTGTGGGGGTCGCCTTAAGAAGATCGGCACTGGTTTTCTCCGCAAGAAGCTTCGCTCTGGGAGAGATCGAGCCGATACCCTCTGTTGCAACGGGAGCCGCCTCAACCTCGACTGCCGAAGAAGCCTCCGCCTTGGGAGCTTCAACCTCGGCCACGGGCGCGGGCGCATCCTCCTCGGACTTAGGAACGAATGCGGATACGTCCTCTCCGTCCTTACCGAGAACAAGAACGTTCTCAAGGCAGGGTACGTCGTCGCCCTCCTCTCTGAAAACAGCAAGAACCTTACCATCCTCAGGAGCAAGCTCGTCGAAGGAGGATTTATCGGTCTCATAGGAGAAAAGAACATCTCCCTTTGCAACCGTATCGCCTGCTTTAACGTTGAAAGCGGTAATAATGCAGCTCTCTACACTTTGTCCCTGACGGGGCATTATTACAACTGTTGCCATTTAATTATACTCCTTTAAAAATAAGTTTAGCACGCAAGAATCATTTTCCTTCAAGAAGTTCAAGAAGTGTTGAAGATCCGTAAGCAGATCTCCAATCCCTCTCAAAGCCTTGAATAGATGTGTCTGTCGTGGTATGTGATATCAGCATTTTCATAATACTTGATCCTATTGTTGCGGCGTGACAGCCTGCAACGGCAACGTCCAAGACCTCCTTTGCCGTCTTAAAGCTTGCGGCAAGGATCTGAGTTGCGCTACCCGATGCCTTGAAAATCTCTGCAATATCGGCAACAGTACCGATACCGTCTGCACAAAGGTTTTCAGAACGGCTGATATAAGGTGCAACGTAGCTTGCGCCTGCATTTGATGCAAGCATCCCCTGGGCAGCGGTGAGGACAGCAGTAACGGTTACACCGAAGCCTCTTTCGGAAAGGTGCTTTGTTACCTTCAAGCCAACGTCAGTAACGGGGATCTTCACAAAGGTATTTTTACCGAAAGTAGAAACAAGTGCCTCAGCTTCCCTTATGATCCTATCAAAGGATGTCTCGGTTACCTGAACGTGAAGCTCCTTTTCGGGGCCGATGATCCTTCTTATCTCGGAAAGATTCTCAATAACGTTTCCCTTTTCCTTGGAAAGGATCGTTGGATTCGTCGTTACACCCTCGATAGGATAGTATTCGTTGAAATATCTGATATCGTTTATGTTCGCAGTGTCAAGTAAAATTCTCATTTAGTAAATTACTTCTGTCTGCCGATCTTCCAGTTAAGCTCGTAGTGAACGTCGTAAGCCTTCTCCTCGTCGGTGTATCTGCGAAGAGTATTAACAACCTCACCGTTGTTGTACTTTCTGTCGTTTACAGGCTCGGATGTACCCATAACGGTTACGTTAAGCTGTCTGTGACGTGCGCGAACGTGGTCCCAGTCGATGAAGTAAACGTGAGCAAACTCACCGCCGTCAAGAACGCCGTCCTTGATGGTCATAGTCTCGCTTCTGCCGAAGAAGCAGGAACGAAGGTGTCCGTCTGTATTCATAGAGGTGAAGTCACCGGGCTCGTTTACGTATCTGCCAAACTGAGAGTGGATGGGACCGGGATGACGGTACTGATGCTCCTCTGCAAAATCGGGGATGAGCTTTCTCATAATATCGAGAAGGTCGTGCTGAAGATACTCAAGATCGAAGGAATCGATATCGTGAGAGCACTCCTGAACCATAACAGAGCAGGTGGTGTGGTGAGAAGCGATACATACGGTACCGTTCATTACGCCGGACTCCTTAACGATGTTGAGAATGTCGCTTGTTACGTCGTGGAAGGTGGGGATCCAACCTCTGGACTGAAGCTCAATTTCCTTTTGAAAAACCTTAAATTCCATTTTTGTTTTCTCCTTTTATATAAAAATATTTTGATCAAAAAATGTAAGCGATTAGAATTACTTGTTGTTAAGACGCTTTCCAACAGCTCCGCCCGGATGTATCAAGGCAAAGGTTTCATTCTGATAATCCGTATACTCAACAAGGGCAGACTGAAGCGCATCAAAAATTGCGTTTGTTACAGCAAAGCTTGTTGTTCCCTGGCAGTTGTACTTATCGCACTCCTTCGTGATAGCCATCTTAAGCTTGATATCCGAAAGCTGAGCAAGGGGAGAATCGAATTTCTCTGTAACGCAAATGATGGTTGCGCCCTTTGTTTTTGCAACATCAACGATGGGCATAAGCTCATCGGTCTTTCCGCCGCGAGATACGATTACCAAAACGTCTCCCTCGTGTAGATATCCGAGACCGCCGTGAACCGCCTCTGCGGGGGAAAGAAATCTCGCAGGAAGATCGATGCAGCACATAAGGTGAGCAAAGTGCCTGCAAGCGATACCCGAATGACCGCAGCCGGCAGCAGCGATCCTCGGAGCATTTCCAAGTGCAACGACAGCCTTTTTGAATTCTTCTCTGTCGATCGCCTCACCTGTCGCAAGGATCGATTCGCTTTCAATTCTGAATGAATCAAATGCGGAAGCTATAAAATCTTCCTTCATCTCAAAATTCTTCATCACTTGCCGTGCACCTCATCCCAGGTCTTACGAAGGGTGTAAAGCATCTCCTCAGCAGCAGCCTCGGGATCAGCGGCCTTCATAACACCGCTTGTGCAACCTGTAGCCTGAGCACCCGCTCTGATAACGTTAGCAACGTCGTCGGGACCGGAAATGCCTGCACCCTGAAGCACCATAATATCGGGGTTGATAGCACGAACAGCCTCAATAGTATCGCGAACGTACTTCATATCGGATGCAACGCCTGTGCCTATAAGCTCTGTGGGCTCTGCAACGATAAGGTTGGGAGCAAGAAGGGCGACCTCGCGGATCTCGTCCACAGAATCAGCGCAAACGATAGTAGCAAGACCAACCTCATCGGCACGGGCAATAGTCGCCTTGATCTCGGGAAGCGTGAGCTTCTTCTCTGCGTGGTTAAGCATAACGCCAACAGCGCCGGCTTCCTTTACAGACTCGGGAAGAACCGAGCCAAGTCCTCTGCCCGGAACAAGCGAATCCATATGCTGAGCATAAACGTGAATGCGCTCTGTGTTTTCAGCAAGAAGCCTGATATCAGCATACTGAGGAGTAATGATGACGTCAAGATCATACTTCATTGCGATCTTATCCACCGCCTGTGCGAGCTTGAGCATACGCTCACCCCACATAAAGCATTTAGGACCGATCTCAAAATAAGGAGCGCGAATTTTGTAATTCTTTAACATTTTTTCTCTCCTAGATAAGATTTCGAAAAACAAAACCAACCGAAAGCCCCTAACGAAAAGCCGTGCTTTCGTTTCGATTTGCTTTCGTTTAGGTTGCTTTTGTCTTCACTTTATGATATCACATTTAATCCCTTTTGTCAATATATATTAAAATAAATTTAGGAGGTTTTTTGTTAAATTTTTATCGCACTTATATTTCCGCAAGCTACCAAACAAGATAATCTGCCGTAATTAACCCATAAATTATTGCCGCTCAACAAAAAATGCAATTATCCTACTTGCGTTTTGTGTTTCTTTATGTTATAATAATGTTGTGCGTTGCTTTCGTTTTGTTATTTCTCCGCATTGATCAAAAGCATTTTATCGAAAGCGGCACTATAAATTTAAAGGAGAAAATATAAATGCTTACGACCGAACAAAGACGCGAAAAAATAATGGCAGAGGTCCACGAAACAGGAAAGGTCCGCGTTGCCGATCTCAGCCGCGAATATAAGGTTTCAGAAGTATCTATAAGAAAAGATCTTGAGGCACTTGAAGCCGAGGGGCATTTAAAAAGGGTGCACGGAGGTGCAATCGCGCTCAACAAGCTTTACGTCAATATGGATCTTGGCGAAAGATACAAAACCAATTCCACCGCGAAAAAGCATCTTGCCGAGCTTGCCGCAGAATTTATTGAGGATAACGATACTGTCTTTATGAACGCGGGCACTACCCTGACCTATGTTCTTCGTGCTATCAAGGGCAAAAAGAACGTCAGTATAGTAACTAATTCTATCCAGAATGCCACCGAAGCCGCATCTCATTCTTCATTTAACGTTATTCTGCTTGGCGGTGACGTTGATCCGAAATACCAATTTACTCACGGCAGTGATGCAGAGAAGCAGCTTGAAAACTATCACGCAACAAAGTGCATACTTTCGGTCGACGGTGTCAGCGCAGATTCGGGTCTCACCCTTTATTATTCAAATGAAGCTTCCCTTGCTCGTAAAATGATCAACTCTGCGGTGTCCGTGATAGTAGTTGCCGACGGTTCAAAGATCGGACGCGAGGTCTTTGCAAGAATTACCGACGCAAAGAAAATGGACGTACTGATCACAAACAAGACCGACAAGCGCGATGTGCTTTCCGCTTTGGAGGAGCTTGGCGTTAAAATTTATCAAACCTGATTTTAAGGTACAAAAATATATTATTCTATACAAAATATACACTATCCTATACACAACTCTTACAAAAATAAGATATAATATTGTTATATTAAGCTTTGAGCCCACACTCGAAAGGATACGATATGAAAAAAGCGATTATAAACACAACTGCGATTTTACCTGACTATATGATCCCCGATTGCACGATCGTTATAGAGGACGGAGTTATTGTTGACTTCGGCAAAAAAATATGCACCGACGGAATGGAGATCTATGACGCAAAGGGCGGATACACAGGCCCCGGTCTTATAGACATACATACCCACGCAGACGGAGATACCGTCTTCACAGAGGATCCCTACAAGGCATCAAACACCTTGCTTATGCACGGCGTCACAGACGTTATGCCTGCTCTTTACTTCAGCGCACCTCGCGACGAGCTTGTCAAGCAGATCAAGCTTATTAAGGATGCAATGAGATCGGGCAAAGCAAACAACATTATCGGCCTTTATATGGAAGCCCCCTATCTCAATCCCAAGTTCGGTTGCAACAGAGAAAACAACCCTTGGAAGGATGTTGTTGCTAAAGAGATGTTTGCTCCCATTGTTGACGAAGCATACGATGTTGCAAGAGTTTGGTGTGTTGCTCCCGAGAGAGAAAACATTCTTGAATTCGTTAAATACGTTAAGGAAAAGAATCCTGATGCCATCTTCTCGGTTGCACATAGCGAAGCCGAGCCCGAGCAGATCGAAGCACTCATCCCCTACGGTATGAAGCTCGCGACTCATCATATGAATGCTACGGGAAGAATCGAAAAATATCCAGAATGTCGTTCAGCCTGTGTTGACGAGATGGCACTCTATCACGATGAAATGTATACCGAGCTTATCTGCGACAAGGTTGGTATTCACGTTTCCCCCTATATGCTGAGACTCATCAAGAAGATCAAGGGCGACGATAAAATAATTCTTATCGCAGATGCATTCGTTGAGCACGGCCCTATTCCCGACGGTGATCTTTACGAGGGCGCAACCGATATCAACTTCGATTTTATGGGCGAGATCGCTGGTAGTAAAATGATCCTCGACGGTCCTTGCCACAATATTATGATCCACACAGGCGCGTCTCTTTGCCAGGCATTCAAGTATGCTTCAACCAACCCCGCTAAATTGCTTGGGCTTAAGGATAAAGGTTCTATTGCGAAGGGCAACGTTGCAAACCTTATAACAGTTGATGCCGAGTTCAATGTGAAGAACGTTTATCTCAACGGCGAAAAGATCAAATAACACTAAAATATAATTTAAATAAAGGAGAAAAAAGAAATGAATTTCATTACTGATCCCGCAACCAAGTTTGATTTTCAGCCTGCTGATTTTGTTCCCTTTAAGGACAAAAAGGTTTGCGAATACGTTCGTAGCCTCAGCGGCAAGGATCTTGAAAAGAGAGAGGCTTGGTGGCACCCCGAGTTTGAAGTAAAGGTTATGATGAACCCCCATCCCGTTCTCATCTCCACTCTCTTCACTCGTCTTAAGGCTGCTTCCGAGGCTGGTAAGTCCTTTACTATGATTCTCGGCAACCCCGAGCCCGACACCTACATTCCTCTTGCACAGCTTATTAACTACTTCAAGGTTGACTGCTCTAAGGTTCACCTTGTTGCAGAGGACGAGTGGGCTGATCAGGACGGCAACATTGCTCCTATCACCTACGAGGCAGGCTTTGCTCACTCTATGATCAAGTATCTCTACTATCAGATCGACGAGAAGCTTCGTATGCCTATGGAGAACGTTCACTTCCCCACCAACGCAAACATCAAGGATTACTCCAAGATCATCGACGACATCACCGAGGGCACAGGTGCTGATATCGCATCCACCTCTCCCGGATGGGCAGGCCATATGGCATTCGTTGATCCCATTCCCGAGTTCATCGGCTCCGGCGACATCGAAGAATGGCTCAATCAGCCCGCACAGATCGTTAAGCTTCATCCTATGACAATTATGCAGAACTCCCTCAACGGTACGTTCGGTCAGTCGGGTGACATCGCAAACGTTCCTCCTTGCGCTGCAACCATCGGTCCCCTTGACGTTATGCGTGCTAAGGAAAGAATTGAGGTTCACGCACTTGCAACCTGCGGCACCTTCTCCTCTTGGCAGAGAATGACCAGCCGTCTTTGCACACACGGTCCTATCACTCCTTACCTTCCCTCAACTATGCTTCAGACAAAGAAGACACAGGTTTACATCTCCGAGGAGCTTGCAGCTCCCTTCGAGTGCTGGGAAAAGGTTGGTTATTAATTCGTTTTCGAATTATATTATTAATCATAAACGCGAAGAACGGAAGGCTTGCCTTCCGTTCTTTTTTATGGAATATGTAAATAATTGATTACATATTCCCCGTAAACTCTCTAAAATACTATAAAAAGGGGTGATGCGCAAATGCGCATCACCCCAAATGCTTTTTGATGATATTAAGGTGCTGAAAGATCAATCAAAGGAGCCGGTTGAAATATAATTAACAAGCTGATTGATGGTCTTTGTTTTGAACGTATCGCTAAGTGTTGCACCTTCTTTAAGCTTAATTACGCCTGCGTCGCAAAGCTGACCGATCGTAACGGTATCAAAGATGCCGTCAAGTGCTTCGGGAAGCTCAGATAGCTTAGTATCCGACGCAATGAGAGAGAGATAACCTGATTGTCTATCTTCTTCAAGTACAATATCACCGATGGTGAGATTATCAGTGAGATCATTAAGCTCCGAGAACTTCTCGCCCGAAACCTTATTCATAAGAGGATGAACGGCTTTACCTTCAGCATCGTACCACCAATACTCACCTGTAATAGGATCACCGTTTGAATCAAGTCTGTTAGAGTATGTGTAGCCAAGAAGGTCGCCCATCTTCTTAGAATTGATCGTGGTGGATATATCGGAGATCTTAGATCCTGCAATTGCCGCCATCACACCCGTGACTCTTGAGCCTCTTGTGCCGTCGGCATTTGTATAATACCAATAGCCTGTAACAGTATCCTGCTGATAACTAAATACATCGGCAATCGTTATACCCTGGATACGGCTTGAAAGCTCTGCTTCATCCGTGAGATGACCGACAGTCAAATCTGCGAAGGAAACAAGCACACCGTGAGCTTCATTGATGCAATCGGGATCAGTGAACCACTTACCGTCCTTATAGGTATATCCCGCGATATCAGCTATCTTGGTATCATTTATAACGCTGTCAACGTTACCGACAGATGCGCCCGCTATAACAGCCATAATACCGCTTACAGGAGTCTTCACTCCGCCAATATACTCATAGTAGGTATTTGTTGCAGAATCATATTCATAACCGAGAACGTCGTATATCTTTATTTCCTGAACCTTTCCGCGAAGAAGTGCTTCGTTAGAAAGATCCTTAACGGAAAGACCTGCAAGAGAGCCGAGAATGCCGCTGACGGGTGTATTTACAGCCTCGCTGGTGTAGCTTACGTACCACTTGCCGTCAACCTCAACGTAGCCTGCGATATCTCCAACTGTTGTGTCGTCAATTACAGAATCAACGTTGCCGACAGACGCGCCAGCGATAACAGCCATAATGCCATCAACAGGAGTCTTGACTCCGCCAATATACTCATAGTAGGTATCTGTTGCAGAATCATATTCATAACCGAGAACGTCGTAGATCTTTATTCCCTGAACCTTTTCACGAAGAAGAGTCTCATCAGAAAGCTCCTTAACGGAAAGAGCTGCAAGAGAGCCGAGAATGCCGCTGACAGGTGTATTTACAGCCTCGCTGGTGTAGCTTACGTACCACTTGCCGTCAACCTCAACGTAGCCTGCGATATCTCCAACCGTTGTGTCGTCAATTACAGAATCAACGTTGCCGACAGACGCGCCTGCGATAACAGCCATAATGCCATCAACAGGAGTCTTGACTCCGCTTATATACTCGTAGTAGGTATCTGTTGCAGAATCATATTCATAACCGAGAACGTCGTAGATCTTTATTCCCTGAACCTTTTCACGAAGAAGAGTCTCATCAGAAAGCTCCTTAACGGAAAGACCTGCAAGAGAACCGAGAATGCCGCTGACGGGTGTATTTACAGTTTCGCTGGTGTAGCTTACGTACCACTTGCCGTCAACCTCAACGTAGCCTGCGATATCACCGACCGTGGTGTTATCAATTACAGAATCAACGTTACCAACGGTTGCGCCCGCGATAATCGCCATAATTCCGCTGACAGGCACTTCTTTAATTCCTACAAGATCATAATAAGTATCGGTCGCCTCGTCATATCTGTAATTAAGGACCTCGGAGATCTTAATAGTCCGTACCTTATCGCGAAGAACCGTCTCGTTCGAAAACTCCTTAACGGAGAGATCGGCAAGAGAGCCGAGAATTCCGCTGGCGGGAGTGTTATTATTCTCATCGGTGTAGCTTACGTACCACTTACCGTCGTGAAGAACGTATCCCGCAATGGAACCGA
The DNA here is from genome assembly GCA_017410065.1 of Clostridia bacterium. Classification (GTDB taxonomy): domain Bacteria; phylum Bacillota; class Clostridia; order Oscillospirales; family CAG-272; genus UBA1740. The sequence continues at coordinate 138,662 of JAFQRL010000011.1, forward strand.
CCTTTGTGTCATTAATAACGCTGTCAACGTTGCCGACGGTAGCTCCTGCAATAGCAGACATAATGCCACTAACTTTCTTCTCGTATCCTGAAACCTTTTCGTAATAGGTATCGGTGGCTTCATCGTACCTATAACCGAGAACAACGTAGATATGTACGTCCTGAATCTTCTCAAGGATCTTTTCCTCGCTTGAAAGCTGCTTTACAGTCAGATCAGCAAGTGCTCCGAGAATTCCTTTTGCAGGAACGTTGTTGCTTTCATCGGTATAGCTATCATACCACTTTCCGTTCACGTAATCGAATCCTGCAACGTCTCCTACCTTTGTTTCATCGATAACAGAATCGATCGTACCAACAGTCGCTCCCGCTATTACAGCCATAAGGCCTGTAACAGGTGTTTCAACGCCGTCGACCTTTTCATAATAGGTGTCGGTTGCTTCATCGTATCTATAACCGAGAACGCTGTATATCTTTATTCCTTCGATCTTGGTACGAAGAGTATCCTCGTTTGAGAGATCCTTAACGGTAATATCAGCAAGTGCTGCAATTATTCCGTCTGCGGGAATATTGTTGGTTTCATCAATATATTCCTCATACCAGGTACCGTCAACGAGGACGTAACCTGCAACAGAGCCGATCTTTGTTTCGTTTATGGTATCTTCAAGAGTTGATGTTGTTGCATCGGCAACAATGCCGAGAACACCACCAACAACAGCGCCCTTCGAATTCACCCAATCGCCATCGGTATTCTGAGTAAATCCGAGAAGCTTACCGACCTGGATGGTCTTGAGCTTTTCTTCAAGCTCGCCGTTCAATAGAGAATCAAAGTTGATACCCGCAAATTCGGATGTGACGCTATCGTCAAGAGTCAGCTCGATAACGTCGTTACCGTCTCTCTGAACGATATCCCAGGAATAATATTTTGCACCAACAGAATCGGTGGGATCGTCGTCGTACTCAACAAGATCAAGAATACTTGCAACCTTAAGCAAGGTTACTTTATTCATAAGCTCGGAGATCTTAACGTCTGCCAAAGCGGCAATAACAGAATTAGCTCTATTTTCATCTTCGTCAAGCCAGATCTTTATCGAGACCTTATCGCTGATATCAACGTTCGAGGAGCCGATATACACGGGAAGGCTTTCGCCAAGCTTAAGGCCGAATACTTCGCCAAGCGTCAATGAATCTATGATCTCATCTGTATCAAGGTTGCCGTCAAGCACGTCGCTGAGCTTAAACTCGGCGATAGTCGCGCCAACGCCAATTATATCGTTGCCATTCTTATCTGACCAAAGGAATTCATTCGCATCACTGCCCTCGGTGTAATCGGGGTTATTTATCTTTGTGTAACCCATAAGATCACCGAATCTTGTGTCCGATTCCTTGAATTTATCTATAAGAACCTGATCGGCAGGCTTGTTTTCGGGATGATCAATGAGCTCATAGAGAGCAATACTGCAAAGAGGCGCAAAGAGTGCGTCGGCAGGGGTCCTCTCATCTCCGATCTTTCCGTCATCGCGGTACCACTTACCGTCGCTCTCATCATAAACGTAGCCCATCATACTGCCAAGCTTCGTACCCGCGATCTGATACTGATCCATAATTATATCCGAGGCAGATGTGCCGGGTGCGGGATCAAGAAGATCGGAGAGCTTAGCGTTGCAGATAGGAGCAAAGAACGCATCGGCCTCGGTGCGCTCAGTACCTGTTGCGCCATTATCGAGATACCACTTGGAATCTGTCTCATCGTAGTAGTAGCCCATTACGTCGCCAAGCCTGATGCCCGAATCGGAGAAGGAATCCATAACGATATCAGCCGCGGTCTTACCCTCCTCGGGATCAAGAAGATCGGAAATAGCAACGTCACAAATTGGCTCGAAGATCGCATCAGCCTTTGTGCGCTCGTCGCCTGTTTTGCCGTCGTCAACGTACCAATGACCGTCGGTCTCGTCGTAAACGTAGCCCATTATATTGCCAAGCTTGGAGCCAGAGTCTGCAAAGGCTTTCTTGATAACGTCAACAGCTGTGGAGCCATCCTCAGGCTTCAGAAGATCGCCGAGAAGTACGTCGCAAAGCGGCTCAAACAAAGCATCCGCAGGAGTTCTTTCACTACCCGACTTGCCGTCATCCACGTACCAATGTCCGTCGGTCTCGTCGTAAACATAGCCCATAAGAGAGCCGAGCTTTGTTTCTGACTCTGCAAAGGCATCAAGAAGCGTATCAACGGCCGTCTTGCCCTCACCGGGTTCAAGAAGCGAGCCGATAGTAACGCCGCAAAGAGGTGCAAAGATAGCATCAGCCTCGGTGCGCTCATCACCACTCTTGCCGTCATCTACGTACCATTTGCCGTCGGCCTCATCGTAAACATAGCCCATAATCTCACCGATCTTAGTATTTGAATCGGTGAATGCATCAAGAATAACGTCAACAGCTGTGGAGCCTTCCTCGGGACGAATGAGATCGGTTACGGATACACCGCAAACGGGATCAAGAAGTGCTCCTGCCTCGGTGCGCTCTGCACCCGTCTTGCCGTCGTCCACGTACCACTTTCTGTCGGTTTCGTCATAAACGTAGCCCATAAGAGTACCGAGCTTCGTTTGAGCATCCGCAAAGGCGTCAACAACGGTATCAATAGCCGTTTTACCCTCCTCGGGATCGAGAAGACTGCCAACTGTGATTCCGCAGATCGGTGCAAAGATGGCATCTGCCTCGGTGCGCTCTGAACCGCTCTTACCGTCATCAACGTACCACTTGCCGTCTGTTTCATCATAAACATAGCCCATAAGAGAGCCGAGCGTTGTGCCTGAATCCTTAAGTGCGCCGAGAATTACGTCAAAGGCTGTGCTTCCCTCCTCGGGACGAAGAAGCTCTGCGATCTTAACATCGCAGAAGGGAGCAAATATTGCATCCGCCGCTGTGCGCTCGTCTCCGCTCTTGCCGTCGTCCACGTACCACTTGCCATCGGTCTCATCGTAAACGTAGCCGATAAGCGAGCCAAGGGTGGTGTCGGAATCTGCATAAGCATCAACGACTGTATCTATAATTGTTTTATCGCCCTCGGGCTCTATAAGAGAGCTTACCTTTATTCCGCAAAGGGGAGCAAATATTGCATCAGCCAATGTGCGCTCATCACCGGTCTTGCCGTCGTCCACGTACCACTTGCCATCGGTCTCGTCGTAAGCATAGCCCATAAGAGTACCAACGGTAGTACCCGCATCGTCAAGCGCGCCGATAACCACGTCGAATATATCCGATCCCTCCTCGGGACGGATAAGCTCTGCGACCTCAATTCCGCAGAAGGGAGCGAATATTGCATCCGCCTCTGTGCGCTCCGCGCCGCTCTTGCCGTCGTCTACGTACCAATTGCCATCGGTTTCGTCGTAAACGTAGCCCATAAGAGTGCCGATAGTCGTGTTGGAATCGGCAAACGCCTCAACTACAACGTCAACAACCGTCTCGCCCTCTTCGGGAGTAAGAATATCGCCGATACCTATACCGCAGATCGGAGCGAATATCGCATCCGCCTCGGTACGCTCGTCGCCACTCTTGCCGTTATCAACGTACCACTTACCGTCAGCCTCGTCGTAATAATAGCCAAGAAGATCACCAAGACGTGTGTTGGAGTCTGCAAAAGCATCAACGACAACGTCTATAACAGTCTTCCCTTCCTCGGGCTCAAGAAGCTCATCTATGGTAATTCCGCAAATGGGAGCGAATATCGCATCCGCTTCGGTACGCTCGTCGCCGCTCTTGCCGTCGTCTACGTACCATTTTCCATCTGCCTCATCGTAATAATATCCTAAAAGTCCTCCAATATCAATTCCTTTAGTTACGCCTGCAATATCAATATAGAACGAGCCGTTCTCATCAACCGATATAAGCTCGCCAAGGGTCTTGCCTCCGAGAGCCTCGGGAAGCTCAACCGATTCAAATGCGTTAACAAGATGCGCAATGGTTACGTCCGCGAGATTTTCATCAATCACCTCAAGTACGTTCAGCTTACCCGCCTGGGCATCTGCAAGAACGTCTCCGAGATCAATTGGAGCAAGGATCTCCATAATCGTCATCTTATTGGGATCGGCAGGTACCATAACGTACTCACCGTCTGCATTTTTTTCATAATTAACGCCGAGAATATAGCCGACCTCAATGCCATCAAAGAGATAGCCCATATCCATATCAACAACGTCTGCAAGAGTGCGCGATTTAAGCTTATGTATAAGAGGATCGCTGATAACGTCCTCGGGAACGTACTTCAGAACGTAGCTGACCTCAACACATTCAAGCATTTTATAGAGACCGTCCTCCGCGAAGATCTCGGTGAACGGAAGAGTGCGGAGATCCTCGGGAATAAAGGAAGCGACCTCGTCGCTCATCTTTAAGCCGTACCTTTCCGCAAGCATATCGAAGGTGACCTCCTCACCAAGAGAGGAAAGATGCTCGACCTCGGCGATCATCTGCTTGATCGTGAGAGAATCAACGGGCACCTCGGCATTTGGATCGAAATACTCCTCTGTACTGATATTCGCTCCGAATTTATTAAGAAAATCAACCGAGAGGTTGTTGTAAGCTATAAATCCTGCTCCAACAAGTATTCCCGCAAAGCTAAAGAATCCGAATAGAAAAGCTAAAAATAAAGAGAGAAATCGGTTGAATACCAGCAATGTTTTACGCATTTTTTTATCCTTTCGCATAACGCCGAGGCGTTTAAATACCAATTTTAATTAGAAAGCTAAGCCCAACAAACCTAACCGATCAAGATTAAATTTTCGATCGAACGAGGAAAAGCAGACCTACCTCTACAAATACACTATTATTTTAGCATATATTTTATGTAAAGTCAAGGATTTTTATATATTTAAAATATATTTGACTGAAAAGAGCCCCTCCGCACAGCGGAGAGACTCTTATAATTATCAGTTTTGCTCTTTCTTTGCTTCCTGAACGATCTTTTCGGTGATAGATGCGGGAACCTCATCATATCTGATGAAGTCGAAATCAAATCTTCCGCGACCCTGAGTAGCCGCACGAAGCGAGATAACGTAGTCTGTCATCTCAGAGAAAGGAACTTCCGCAAGAACCACCTGAGTGCCATCCTCGGCGGGATCGATACCCATTACTCTGCCGCGACGCTTGTTAAGATCGCCCATAACGTCACCAACGTAATTATCGGGAACGTAAACCTTAAGCTCGCCAACAGGCTCAAGTATAACAGGGTTTGCCTGAGGAAGACCGTCACGGTAAGCAATATTAGCGGCAAGCTTGAAGGAGATCTCGTTAGAGTCAACGTCGTGATAGGAGCCATCGTAAAGATTAGCCGCAAGACGGACAACGGGATAGCCCGCGAGAACGCCCTTCTGCATTGCATCCTTGATTCCCTGCTCTACTGCGGGGAAGAAGTTCTTCGGAACTGCGCCGCCGAAAACGGTCTCCGTGAAGGTTAGACCTTCCTCTTCACCGGGAGAGAATGTGATCTTAACGTGACCGTACTGACCCGATCCACCGGACTGCTTCTTATGCTTACCTTCAACGTCAACCTTCTTCTTGATGGTCTCGCGGTACGCGATCTTGGGCTTGATAAGCTCAACGTTCGCGCCGAATCTGTTCTTAAGCTTGGAAACAACGATATCAAGATGAATATCACCAAGACCTGAAAGTGTGAGCTGCTTTGTTTCAGAGTTGTTTACATATTCAAGGGTGAGGTCTTCTTCAAGAAGCCTTGCAATACCTGTGGAAATACGGTCCTCGTCCCCCTTTGCAACAGGCTTAACTGCCATTGTGAAATAGGGCTTGGGATATGCAACGGGTGCATATTTAATATTTGCGGAGGATGTTGTGAGGGTGTCGTTTGTGTTGGTTGCGCCAAGCTTTGCAACAACGCCGATATCTCCGCAAGCGAGCTCATCAACGTCGACCTGCTTCTTACCTCTTAAGAAGAATATCTTATTAAGCTTTTCGGTGGAGCCTGTTGTTGTGTTGCGAAGAACTGCATCCTTCTTGAGAGAACCGTTCATAACCTTGAAGAAGGACATCTTACCGACGAATGGATCGGCAACGGTCTTGAATACGAAGATAGAAGTATCAGCTGATGCAGGATCAATAGCAATATCCTCAAGGGCGCCGTCATTGCCGATAACCTTTTCGGTTTTGCGGGCTGTGGGGCGCGGGAAGGACTCTGCAATGGTATCAAGGAAGGTCTTGATACCCCAATTTTTGAGCGCCGCACCGCAGAACACGGGAACGATATCACCCGTAATGATTCCCTGGTGAATAGCTTCAAGTGCTTCTTCGCGGGAGATGGGCTCCTCGTTGAAGAACTTATCCATAAGCTCATCGCTTGTCTGCGCGATAGCTTCAAGAAGCATTGCGTGATATTCGTTGCAAACATCAGCAAACTTTTCGGGAATAGAGCTTCTGACATACTCGCCCGTTGCCTTCTCGAAGGTGTATACGCACATTTCAACAAGGTTAGCAAAGCCGATAACCGTATCGCCGTCTATGATCGGGATCTGGATAGGACATACGTTAACTCCGTACTTTTCTCTGATCGCTCCGAATACCTTATAAAAACGAGCCTCACCGTCATCAAAGCGGTTGATAAAGAACGCCTTGGGAATACCTGCCTCGGAAGCCATCTTCCAAGCAAGCTCGGTTCCAACCTCTATTCCCGCCTTACCGTCAACAACAATGATAGCAGCATCTGCTGCTCTGACGCACTGTCTTGCTTCACCCTCGAAATCGAAGAAGCCGGGAGTGTCAAGAATATTGATCTTCGCACCGTTCCAAAGAAGGGGTGCCATAGCAGACGAGATTGAATAACCTCTCTTGACCTCTTCGGGATCGTAGTCGCAAACTGTGTTTCCGTCTGCTACGTTTCCGAGACGGTCGGTGAGCCTGGATATATATAACATCGACTCAGCGAGAGACGTCTTTCCGCCCCCACTGTGTCCGAGGAGGGCAACGTTACGAATGCTTTTGGTGTAAACCTGTTCCATTTTGGGAATTCTCCTTGTGTGAAAAAAATTACTGCTATGCGTGGATTCGCAAAAACATTATAAATAAATTATACACTAAATACTAAATTTTTTCAATATTTTTTCTTCAACATTTTGCTTTCAATATGTAGAAAAACACGGCAAAACTTTGTGCACTTCTCACAAATTTAGCCGTGTTTTATGTTTTGTTTTGATATTTCAGCCGATTTTAGTCATCTGAATGCTTTCCAACCATATGCGTGAGCACCTGGTAGATATTACTAACGCCGACCAGCTCCACGCCTTGTGGCACCTTGAGAGATGAATTAAGATTTTTCTTTGGAAGAATGATCTTAGTGAAGCCGAGACGAACTGCTTCCTTAACTCTGTAATCTATATGAGATACGGCGCGCACCTCGCCTGCAAGGCCAAGCTCACCGAATGCTATAAGATCATCGGGAATAACTCTGTCGGTAATTCCGCTTATTAAAGACATCGCGATAGAAAGATCTGCGCTCGGTTCATTCAACTGAATTCCACCTGCAACGTTAAGATATACGTCGTTTTCATAGAAGCGCAATCCCATACGTTTTTCCAGCACCGCAATGAGCAGGCACATTCTGTTATAATCGAAGCCGTCTGAGGTGCGCTTTCCCGTTGCATAAACGCTCTTTGTGACAAGCGACTGAATTTCCGATATGATCGGTCTGGTTCCCTGGATCACGCAGCCTGCGCAAGATCCGCTGGTGTTCTTCGGGCGTTCCGCCATAACGACCTCGCTTGGATTTGGGATCTCAACGAGTCCCTCGTCTCCCATTTCAAAAACACCGATCTCGTTTGTTGAGCCGAATCTGTTTTTAATAGCTCTTATGATCCTATATGAATTGGTGCGTTCGCCTTCAAACGAAAGTACCGCATCAACCATATGCTCCAGGATCTTAGGTCCCGAAATACCGCCTTCTTTATTTACGTGCCCAACGAGGAACACAGCTGAACCGAAGGTCTTGGCGTAATTTATGAATACCATAGCACTTTCTCTGACCTGCGTGATACTTCCCGGAGCTGAGGTGAATCTCATTGAAGACAGCGTTTGAACAGAGTCAATAATAATAACGTCGGGTTTTATTCTCTCACATTCCGAAAGAACCGAGTCAACGTCGGTCTCGGTGAGAAGATATATAGTATCGCCCTTTATCCCAAGTCTTTCAGCACGCAGCTTAAGCTGACCCTTTGATTCCTCGCCCGAAACGTAAAGCACCGTGCGACTGCGGCCAAGCTCGGAGCAAATCTGCAAAAGGAGCGTCGACTTTCCTATACCCGGCTCGCCCGATAAGAGAACGACCGAGCTATCAACAAGTCCTCCGCCAAGAACTCTGTCCAGCTCACCCATACCTGTGCAGGTGCGCATATACGAGGGCATAACAAGCTCGGATATTTTCTCTGCTTTATTCTGAACAAAAGTGTTTCTGCCCGAATTTATTCCTTGGTTTTTCGGTTTTTCAGCAACAATCTTTTCTTCGAGAGTATTCCAGCTTGCGCACTCGGGGCATTTACCGAGCCACTTTGGAGTATTATATCCGCATTCACTGCAAACAAAGACGGTTTTTGGTCCCTTCATAATCTGATTCCTTTGATTTTATTTTCCGAAATTTATTTTCCTATATAATCTATAATACCACAAACTATCGCAAAACTCAACTGTTTTTGATATTCTTTTTCAGAAAGTTTATTACATTCCTCTTCATTTGTTAAGAATCCGCACTCAACGAGGACTGCGGGGTTGTTGATGTTTTCAAGAACGTATATTCCCTTCCCGCCCTTAACCTTTCGATTGTTAGTTGGCTGAAGTGTGCTTTTCACCGTATTCTGTATGCTTTCCGCGATCCTTCTGCTTGATATATTATTATCCGATGCATAGACCTGAAGCCCCGAATATTTTTCTTCACCGAAGGAATTCATATGTATGCTTATAAACAGAGCACCGTCATACCTGTTTGCGATCTCGCATCTGTTTTTCAAGTCGGATATCTTCCTTATCCCCTTTATATCTTCCTCGGGCTTATAAAGGAGCTTATCCTCCGTTCTTGTGAAAACAACGGTAACTCCTCTTTCTGATAGCTCCTCGCCGATAAGATTCGCTATTTCAAGATTCAGATCCTTCTCATACACTCCGTTTTTTCCGATAGCTCCGCAATCCTCGCCGCCGTGCCCTGCATCTATGATTACGATTTTTTCCTTAACGTTCGGCGAGGTCGCACCGATATAAAGCTCGTCGCCCCACCTATCAATTACCGTGCCTCCGCAAAAGATCAAAGCGCAGACCGTTATAATAACAACCAGCATCGGACAAATCATTTTAAGATTAATAAGTCTTTTAAACATAAAAAGAACCTCCATAAGTCATCTAACTATATGGAGATCCTTTTAAAAATATTACCTAAATCAATCTCTGCCGCCCATCGTTGGACCTTGAGGCTTTGATTTGAACAAATTAACGATTCTGATATCCTTTGAGCCGAAGAGATAACCGATTTGAGTTGCGGCAATTGCCAGAAGCGGCATAACGCCAAAGCCGACGGTCTCAAAGAAATAATCCATATTTGAATTTGCGGGAAGATAGGAGAATATTCCCTGAATTATACCGAGATACATAGCGCAGAAGAATCTGAGGAAAAGATTTGCGACCGAGAATACCGTATAAAGCCAGGCAGCTTCGGTGGCAAAATAGATCGCCATCGATACCACGCCGATGATCGCAAAGAGGAAATTAAGCGAATTTGCGACAACAGCCATAATCACGCCCTTGCCTCTTACAGCGCCCATTTTACCGGCATCTATCTTTATCTTATCCTTTGAGCCGTACTCCCAACCTGCATTATATAATAATATTAGGTAGAAAACGGTTGCAAAAACAGACAGCCAGATCCTGACGGTGTGGGAGGAATCCTTGCCCATTCCAAAATCAAGACCTGTATATAAAACCAATGAAAAGATCGTTATACCTACCTGATTAATGAACAGGCGCACGATCTCATACGAATTTTCCTTTAAGAGCTTCATAAGCACTCCTTCCCTTTTTCTATTATAATGATATCATATTTTTATGAAAAAACAAGAGAAAATTTAAAATGTTTACAGTTTGTCCACTTTATAGGGTGCAAAAATTTTGTATAATATAATAAAAAGATGAAAGGAGAGCGGCTATGGCACAAATGACCTTGAAGAGCGCGGACTTTAAGGCTCTGCCCCAATTTTTGAAGGACTACGCAGGATACACCGCAACGATAAAGGGCAACAGCGAGAAGACTGTGTGCGAATATCTGCTCGACCTTCGTACCTTCTTCAGATTTTTAAAAATGCGAGAGCTCGGTGAGGATTGGGATGAGAAGGAGTTTGAATCAGTTTCGATCTCCGACGTAACGCTGGAGGAGGCAAACAAAGTAACCTCGCAGAATATTCTGGATTTTCTCTACTATCTCGGAATGGAAAGAAAAAACACTCCAACAACGAGAATGAGAAAGCTCAGCTCGCTTAAATCCTTCTTTCATTATGCATACGGAAAGCGGCATCTTATAGATTCAAACCCGACCTCCGATATTGATGCGCCGAAGAAAAACGTGACTGTTCCAAAGTATCTGACCCTTGAAGAGGCTGTACGGCTTTTGAATTCGGTAACAGAGGACAAGGAATCAAAAACAAGGCAACGCGACTATACCATAATTGCTTTATTTCTCAACACGGGTATGCGTTTATCCGAGCTTGTTGGTCTTAATCTGCAAAGCTTCGACCCCGAGCTGCGATCTGTCAAGGTCCTTGGTAAGGGCAACAAAGAAAGAATAATTTACCTCAATGAAGCCGCAAGAGCCGCTGTGGAAGCATACCTGCGCATAAGGCTCGATCCAAAGTATGTCAGGACCTCCTCTAATGCTTTTTTACTAAGCAGACTTGAGACACGCATCTCCCCCAAAACCGTGCAATGGGTGGTTTATAAGTATCTTGATAGAACCGGTCTCAAATCTAAAGGAATGTCCGTCCATAAGCTTCGGCACACCGCCGCTACTCTTATGTATCAGAGCGGAAAGGTCGATATAAGGGTGCTCAAGGATATACTCGGGCACGAGCAGCTGAACACAACTCAAATCTATACTCACGTTGTGAACAGGAATCTCGAGGAGGCTATGGAAAACAACCCGCTTTCAGACGTATTCATATCAAATAGCAAAGGCACGAAAAAGTAAAGGAGCAACTATGACTCTTGGTGAAAAGATAAAAAACGCAAGGCGCGGTAAGAAAATGACTCAACAGGAGCTCTGCCGAGACCATTTGACCCGCAATATGCTGAGCGCCATCGAATGCGGAAAGGCGTCTCCCTCGCTTTCAACGCTTGAATATATCGCAAGCCGTCTTTCTATACCGACCTCATATCTTGTTTCGGATGACGACGACCTGTTCTTCTATGAGAAAAAGCAAGCAATGAAATCAATAACAGCGGCTTATAAGGAAAAAAGGTATAGGGATGTTATTAAGCTTGCGGAAGCTCTGTCTTCTCTTGATAACGAGCTTGCTTTCATACTTGCACAAAGTCATTTTGCCCTTGCTCGCAAGTCGGTTTTAAGCGGTGCCTTGATAACTGCCAAGGAGCATATTACCGCAGCAGAGGAATACTGCAAGCAGACCGTATACGAAACTGCAACCATAGAGCATTTGATATTAATGTACCGTGCACTAGCTCAAAACATTCAGTCTCCCCTGCTTGAATTTGATATCAAAGCCTTTGAGAGCGGTATAGATCCCGATTATGAATATGAATTTTACAGATACATACTTTCCGACAGCTCATTCCAATATAGAAATCCTACATTCTCAAAGCACATAAGGGCTAAGGAGCTTATAAAAAACAGAAAGTACCACGAGGCACTCCGTCTTCTTGAAGAAATCATCGACGAAAAGAACCCGGAAACCTATAACTGCTACGCAATGTTCGGTGTTTATACGGATATGGAGTATTGCTCAAAGCAGCTTGCCAACTTTGAAGCGGCTTATAAATACGCAAGCAAACGGCTTTCAATGATCGAAGGCTTCAAGGCGTAGATATATATACAGAGACCGTCCAAAACATACGGACGGTCTTTTTTAATTAAGAAAAGGTAAAAATAATAATAAAATTATTATATTTCCGAAAAAAGGACTTGACTAATTCTTAATTTGATGGTATAGTATAAGTGGTGAAAATTGGGCTATTTACTATATATAGGTCAAAATTCCCCGTTAAATCAGATAATATTTAGGAAGGAGAGATTTGCTGTTCAGCAAATCGGGAATTCGTTTTGGACAAATACACAAAACCTAATTTCTGCGGTCTGCCCACAGCCGCAGAGCTTCGCGAGGCACTTATTGCAAGCGAAGGATCCGATGTGAGAGTTCAGCTGGGTATGCTTTTCGACGAGGGAACCTTCGTTGAAACCTCCGCCTTTACAAAGCGCGGCGTATCCGAATTCATCACAACGGAAAGAGCGAGTGAGCTTGAGGGTGTTATCTGCGGATACGGAGCAATAGACGGTAAGCTCGTCTTTGCTTTCGCGGAAGACGCATCCAGAATGGGCGGTGCTATCGACGAGCGTCACGCAAAGAAGATCTGTGACCTCTACAAGCTCGCTCAAAGCAACGGTGCCCCTGTTATCGGTATCTTCAATTCATCGGGAACCGATATTTTTGAGGGAACGGGTGCTCTTGCGGCATACGGCAGGATAATGTCCGCTGTTAGCCGTGCTTCGGGAGTTATTCCCCAGATCGCATTCGTTGCAGGAAAGTGCATCGGCACGTCTGCGGCTATTGCATCTATGTTTGACATTGTTATCAAGGCATCCTCGGCAGAGCTTTACGTTTCTTCCCCTGCCCTCACAGGTAAGGATGGAGCGCAGGATCCTGTGGTAGCCTTCAGCGGTGCTGTTGAGCAGTGCGCAGGCTATGTCAGAAGCCTTATTTCCTTCCTCCCCTCCAACTCCTCCGTTGGAGTACAGTGCTCGGATATCTGCACTGACAACCTCAACAGAAAGCTTGGTAGCATTGATTTTGGCGGAGATGCTCTTTCGGCTGTCTCTGTTATCTGTGATGCAGGTATGTTCTACGAGCTTTCCCGCGATTTTGCTCCCGAGGTCACAACCGTTTTCACCACAATAGGCGGTGTTAAGTGCGGCATCGTTGCAACCTCCTATGCAAAGAATGAGGGTAGGATCAATACCGCGGCGGCAAGAAAGATCTCGAAGTTCGTAAATCTTTGCGACAGCTTCTCTGTTCCCGTGGTAACTCTCGTTGATTCTCTCGGACTTGCTATTGACTCCGCAAACGAGGATCTCTTTGCTCCCGAGCTTTCAAAGCTCGCGTTTGCATACGCTAATTCCACCTGCCCCAAGGTAACTGTTATTCTCGGTCACGCGATCGGTGCGGCGTTCGTTCTTCTCGGCTCCAAGTCTCTCGGTGCCGATATAGTTTACGCCCTCGACGATAGCGAGATCGGTGCGCTTCCCGCTGATAGCGGCGTTGCATTCGCTTGGGATAAGTACATCACAGAGGAAAAGACCCGCGAGGAGCTTATTGCCGAATGGAAGGAAAACGTTTCCTCTCCCGTTGCGGCGGCTTCCAGCGGCGAGATCGACGATATAATCAATACTAACGAATTAAGAGCACGCATCTGCTCTGCACTCCTTATGCTTTCGGCTAAGGGCTGTGCTTCTGCGGTTGCCAACCGTAAGGTTCTTCCTCTTTAATTTTGGAGGTCTCGTATGTTTGGTATTGATAAGGCTCAAAAGATCGTAGATTACGCGAACTTTGATATTTCGCAATTGGGCGATGCCTTCCTTTTTGGTGGCACTATGCTTCTCATCGGTATGATCACAATTTTTTCAGTCCTTTCACTGCTTTGGCTTTGTCTCACAATCTTCAAGTACGTTTTTGCCAACGTTGGTAAAGCCAAGGAAAACAAGAATGCAAAGGTAGAAGCTCCCGTCGCGCCCGTAGTAGTTCCTAAAAAGAACGATGATTCCGAGATCGTTGCGGTTATTGCCGCAGCCATTGCAATGGCAGAAAGTGAAAACTCGGATATGAAATTCAGAGTAGTTTCCTTTAAAAGAAAATAACAGAAAGGTGATAGTAAAATGAAAAAGTACAATATAACCGTTAATGGAACGACCTACGAGGTCGTTGTTGAGGAGGTTGGCGGCGCAGCACCTGTCGCTCCCGCAGCTCCCGTATTCTCCGCTCCCGTAGCAGCTCCCGCACCTGTTGCAGCTCCTGCTCCCGCAGCTCCCAAGGCGGCTCCCTCCGCACAAGGAGCAAATTCCGTTACCGCTCCTATGCCCGGTACCATTCTTGATATCAAGGTTTCTCAGGGTCAGTCCGTTAAGAAGGGCGACACCGTTTGCGTTCTTGAAGCAATGAAGATGGAGAACGATATCCCTGCTCCATGCGACGGTGTTGTTGCGTCCATTAACGTTCAGAAGGGCGCATCTGTTGCCGCAAACGACGTTATTATAACTCTTAACTGATTCTACAAAGGAACGGGTACTGTTTAATGGACCAGATTTTAAATGCAATCAAGGGCTTCCTCGGAACAACCGGCATTGCCAATATGTTCTCTGAGGATGCATCCACACCTTGGTGGCAGTATCTGATTATGTATTGCATCATCGGCGCGCTCTTCTATCTTGCGATCGTTAAGAAATTTGAGCCCCTTCTTCTGATGCCCATTGCATTCGGTATGCTGCTTGCCAACCTTCCCGGTGCAAACCTTATTCACCTGGAATATTTCTTCGATGAACACTACTTTAATGTTGATGATTCTCAATTAACCGGTGTACTCCAATCTCAATTTGAGGCGTTTTTCTCATTTGTTGATGAAATCACTCATAATGGTACTACATATTTAATCAACTTTGAAGATTACATAACATATAATGTAAATTCAATTCATATCGACGTAGACGGATTGGTACAGGCTTACGAAGCAACCGGCGCTTTTGAAAGCTCCGAAGCTATTATAAGCAGAATAACTACTCTGTTTGAAAACAACTTTGCTCATTTCGTACCTGCCGCAAAATTTGATCTGGAAGAATTCTTTAAAGCTTATGAATCAAATAATAGTGTAGCATTCAATGATTTTGTTCACATCAAAATGTCCACTATGATCAAAGAGGTCATAAACCACGGGGGGCTACTCGATATACTCTATCTTGGCGTTAAGCTCGGCGTCTATCCCTCGCTGATATTCCTCGGCGTCGGTGCTATGACCGACTTCTCTCCCCTTATCGCAAATCCCAAATCCCTTCTTATGGGTGCGGGCGCTCAGTTCGGCGTATTTGCCGCATTCTTCTTCGCCCTGTTCCTCGGCTTCACTCCTATGCAGGCAGGTGCTATCGGTATCATCGGCGGCGCGGACGGCCCCACGGCTATCCTCGTCACAAAGGAGCTTGCTCCCGAGCTTCTCGGAGCAATCGCGATCGCCGCATATTCTTATATGGCGCTAATTCCGATCATTCAGCCTCCATTTATGAAGCTTCTCACCACCGAGAAGGAAAGAAAGATCAAGATGACAAACCTTCGCCCTGTTTCAAGAATCGAGAAGGTTATCTTCCCCATTGTCGTAACGGCAATTGTATGTCTTATTATCCCCGATGCGGCTCCCCTTGTTGGTTTCCTTATGCTTGGTAACCTCTTTAACGTTTCGGGTGTAGCAGACAGACTTTCCAAGACAGCGCAGAACGAGCTCATCAACATCGTTACCATCTGCCTTGGTGTTTCCGTCGGTGCGACTGCCAACGCAGGCAACTTCCTTAAGCTTGAGACCCTCTACATAATCGGTCTTGGTCTTGCGGCATTCTGCATTTCTACCGTTGGCGGTCTTCTCACAGGTAAGCTTATGTGCAAGCTCACAGGCGGCAAGATCAACCCTCTTATCGGTTCTGCGGGAGTTTCCGCAGTTCCTATGGCGGCTAGAGTTGCGCAGGACGTTGGACGTAAATACGATCCCACAAACTTCCTTCTTATGCACGCTATGGGTCCCAACGTTGCAGGCGTTATCGGCTCTGCTGTTGCGGCGGGCGTATTCCTCAGCTTCCTCGGCTAACCGAGAATCCAATCAGAAAGGATAAACACAAATGTCAAAAGTTTTAATTACAGAAACCGTGTTGCGTGATGCGCATCAGTCGCTTGCGGCAACCCGTATGACTACCGAAGAGATGATCCCGATTCTCAAGGATATGGACAAGGTTGGCTATTATTCCCTTGAAGCTTGGGGCGGCGCTACCTTCGATTCCTGCCTCAGATTCCTTCACGAGGATCCCTGGGCTCGTCTTCGTACTATAAGAGATAACGTTAAGAACACAAAGCTTCAGATGCTCTTCCGCGGTCAGAATATTCTTGGCTATCGCCACTATGCAGACGACGTAGTTGAGTATTTCGTTCAGAAGTCTATTGCAAACGGTATCGATATCATTCGTATCTTCGACGCACTTAACGATGCAAGAAACCTTGAAACGGCTATCAAGGCAACTATTAAGGAGGGCGGTCACGTTCAGGCTGCTATCTCTTACACCACCTCTCCCTTCCACACTAACGAGGGCTTTGCAAACTACGCAAAGCAGCTTGAGGAGATGGGTGCAAACTCTATTTGCATCAAGGATATGTCGGGACTTCTTAAGCCCTACGAAGCATATCAGCTTGTAAAGGCTATCAAGTCCACCGTTTCCATCCCCGTGAACCTTCACTGCCACTACACCGCAGGTCTTGGCTCGATGACTCTCCTTAAGGCTATCGAGGCAGGTGTTGATATTGTTGACACGGCTATTTCGCCTCTTGCAATGGGTACATCTCACGCTCCCACAGAATCTATGGTAGCTACACTTCAGGGCACTCCCTACGACACAGGCCTTGATCTTGCAAAGCTCGACGTTGTTGCTAAGCACTTCACAAAGATCCGCGAGAATTACCTTGCATCGGGTCTTATCGATCCCAAGGTTCTCAAGGTTGACGTTAACGCACTTCGTTATCAGGTTCCCGGCGGTATGCTCTCAAATCTTATCTCTCAGCTTAAGATGGCGGGCAAATCCGATAAGCTTGATGAGGTTCTTGAGGAGGTTGCAAACGTTCGTGCCGATGCAGGCTTCCCTCCCCTCGTAACTCCCACCTCGCAGATCGTTGGTACCCAGGCTGTAAACAACGTTCTCTTCGCAAATGAAGGAAGATATGCAAGGGTTACTAAGGAATTCAAGGGTCTCGTTCGCGGTGAGTACGGCAAATGCCCCGCTCCCATCACTGATGACTTCAAGAAGAAGATCATAGGAGATGATGAGATCATAGATTACAGACCCGCAGATAAGATTGCTCCCGAGATCGATTCACTTCGCCAGAGAGTTGCTCCTTATAAGGAACAGGACGAGGATCTTCTTTCTCTCGCACTCTTCGAGCAGGTTGCTATCAAGTTCTTTGATTGGAGAAAGCAGCAAAAATACAATCTTGACTCCAACGCAGACGCAAAGAACGGCATTCATACAATCTAATAAAACAAAATGCTCCGAGCGAACTGTTTAATGCAGCTTGCTCGGAGCTTTTTTTCTTAATAATATAATTAAAATGTAAATAATTATTATAAAAAATGCGCTACATACAGTCGAAAACCATCGTAGCGCATTTTAGTTTGTATTAAATTTCAGATAACATTAATTATCTTCATCATCGGAATCATCGTTTTCGCCTGCGGTATGCTTTGAGAATATCTCTCTCAGCACCTCGTCGGTCAGGGGCTCGCCCTTCGCCATTTTCTCGGAAAGCTTTTCGCGGCGAATTCGTTCTTCCTCCTCATCGAGTGCATTTTTCTTCTGCGCGTTCTTATTTTCTTCTTCGCTTCTCTGCTTTCTCTGAGTTGCAATTTCCTCAATGGATTCCATAGTGGGATTATTCATCTCCATAGCCGCTCTGAACTGCTCGTCATCCATAGATTCATTCTTAAGAAGGAACTGCGCAACAAAGTGGAGCTTATCGATATGCTCGGAAAGAATAGCCTCGCAGCGAGAATAAGAATCACCGATGATCCTTCTTATCTCCTCGTCAATTGTTGCGGCTGTCTGCTCTGAGTAATCCTTGCCCGAAGAGAAGTCCCTGCCGAGAAATACCTCGTCTGCAGAATGCTCGGAGCCGTAAAGAACTGTGCCGAGCTTATCGCTCATACCGTAGCGAGTAACCATTTGCTTTGCAATTGAGGTAGCCTGGCGAATATCGCTTGATGCACCTGTTGAAATATCGTCAAGCACGATCTGCTCCGCGACTCTACCGCCAAGTGCCCTGACGATCATATCAAGCATTTCATTCTTGGACATACCCATTCTATCCTCGGTGGGAACGCTGACGGTAACACCGCCTGCCGATCCTGCGGGGATGATGGTGATATGCTTAACGGGATCTGCGTGCTCGCAATAGAACGCCGCGACCGCATGGCCTGCCTCGTGGTAAGCACAAAGCTTATTATCCTTTTCGGTTCTCATCTTGGTTTTCTTTTGAGGACCGAGAAGAAGCTTCATATAGGATTCTTCAATTTCCTCCATACCGATAAGAGCCTTATTTTTCTTCGCAGCAAGAAGTGCCGCTTCATTCATAAGGTTAGCAAGCTCTGCACCTGTGTAACCGATAGTGGTCTGCGCGATCTTGTGGAGATCAACGCCCTCCTCAAGGGGCTTATTTCTGCAATGGACCTTAAGAATTTCTTCTCTGCCCTTCATATCGGGATAATTTACCGTTACCTGTCTATCGAAACGACCCGGACGAAGAAGCGCAGGATCAAGGATATCGGGGCGGTTGGTTGCCGCCATAACGATAACACCCGAGCTTGTGCCAAAGCCGTCCATCTCAACTAGAAGCTGGTTTAAGGTCTGCTCTCTTTCGTCGTGACCACCACCAAGACCTGCGCCTCTGTGACGGCCTACTGCGTCTATCTCGTCGATGAAAATTATACTTGCGGGTGTCTTTCTTGCGTTATCGAAAAGATCGCGCACTCTTGAAGCACCCACACCGACGTACATCTCAACAAAATCAGATCCCGAAATTGAGAAGAACGGAACTCCCGCCTCTCCCGCAACCGCCTTTGCAAGCAAGGTCTTACCTGTGCCGGGAGGGCCAACAAGGAGCACACCTCTCGGGATCCTTGCACCAAGCTTAACGAACTTTGAAGGATCCTTAAGAAATTCAACTACCTCCTCAAGCTCCGCCTTTTCTTCATCGGCTCCCGCAACGTCGGAGAACTTAACCTGATTTTTCTCGTTTGCCGCAACCTTTGCCTTGGACTTGGAGAATGAATTCATTCTTCCGCCACCTGCATTTGCGCTGCGCATTACGATAACTATGAGCACGATCACAATAAGCGCTGTGATTATATAAGGAAGGTACTGGAGATACCAGGGTGTTTCCTGCGGGGGCACTATATCATAATTCTTTAGTCTCGTGCCGTCGGTCTGAGATTTCTCCCGAGCGATCGAAAGAATTTCCTCAAGCTGTATCCCATAGCTGAGCTTATATGATTTTTCGGCAGTCATTTCCTTGCCGTCATCGTTAAGCTTAATTATGGGCTTATTGTTTGTATCAAGCTTAATACTTCCGTTTTCATCTCTTTCGGGTACAACGTGCTTTAAGCTTATCGTTCCGTCTTCATATTCGAAGGACGTTACAAGATCGTTATCAAGCAACTCAATTACGTCACTGTAAACGACCTTATCCTCTTCCCTTGAATTATTATTAAAAAGAGAAACGATGAGAAGAATAGCACCAACGACCAATATAAGAGATATAAGGCTCTTAAAATTGATTTTCATTAAGTATCTTCCATACCTTTCTTAATATAACACTGTTTATTTTGCCACGCAATAAGGAAATTATTATTTGAAATCTCTCCCTGTGATAAAGGAATCGTGCGGCTCATCCGTTTGCGAGCAAATGGCAATATAATGATCGTGGGGATCCGAGGGAGAATCATCTCTTACGCCGAACCCCGGGACCCATACAACGCCCCTATCGTCACAAACGACGGGAATTCGGGTCCTTAAAGAAGGCGGGATCTTACGATCGTTAAAAAGCTTTTTAAGCTTATGCGTTATTCCGCCGTAGTAGACTGTGTCACCGTCTCTTTTTGGGCGGACAACAAGCTCACCACTAATTATAGCAGAACGCAAATTAGCTTGTATTGATTTTTTGTAAACATTTAAAGAAGAATTATCAATAGAAGTGATTCTCTCGATAACAACGGAATTGATCTCGGGTATATGAGTTATTTCTCCGTTTAAAGAGATAGAATACTCAATATCCGTAGAATTTCCTCTAACGACGCGGCATAATCCAAGCTCGCAAACGAACCTCATATCCCCGCCCAGAGAATAGCTGAAATTATCGGATGGAAGCAACGCCCTGATATCCTTGGCACAGGAGCTTGATATAGATCCGAGTCTTCCAACCATAAGAGCTAACACACGAATAAATACCGCATTATGAAGCTGACGAAGCGCAGATGCTGTCGGTTCGTTTTCCCGAAGAAATCTTTCCGCCTCTCCTGTGATAAAATCATCGTCCGAGCGAAGGTTTTCGGATAATCTTCCTATCATAGCATCGGGGTCGGGCGAGAGCCTTTTAAGGCTTGGCAATATCTCAAGACGAACGTAATTTCTCCGGTATTCGGTTGATAAATTGGTGCTATCGGTAACGAATTTGACTTTAGCAAGCTCAAGCAGCTCAACTATCTCAGCCTTCGAAATACCGATCAACGGTCTGCAAATATTATCTCTCACAGGAGGGATGCCCGAAGCACCTCTCGTGCCGGCGCCGCGAAGCATATTTAATATAACGGTTTCGGCATTATCCGTGGAATTATGCGCAACCGCAATAGAAGTAATATCCCGTCTGCCTTCAATTATCTCTTTGAATTTTGAGTATCTGATGTTCCTTGCACATTCCTCGATACCGCAATCGGTGGAAGCTGAAAGTTTCGGAACATCAATTTTGAACGACAAAAATTCAACGTCCATCTCCTTGCAAAGGCTACGCGAAAATTCCTCATCGGAATCGGCTTCATCGCCCCTGATCATATGATTTATATGAACGCAAAGGAGCTTATCCTTCCCGAGATACTCGCAAAGGAAATGCAAAAGAAACACAGAATCAGCGCCGCCCGACAAGCCAATAAGCACACCGCCCGAAAGAAGCTTATCCATTCCATATCTTGAAACGGACTCAACTATCCTATCATATACCGCCCGTCCGTTTTGAGAAACAAAGAGGGGGCTTTTAAAATCAGACATTTTCAAGATCTTCTTCCAGAGTTCTGAACTTTGTGAACTGACCGATCCAGCCCATCTTAATGTTACCGACAGAGCCGTGGCGGTTCTTTGCAATAATGACCTCGGCGGTATTCGCGCTGTCAGCGCCGCCCTCGTCATCGCCGTGATTTCCGCTTATATCCTTATAATATTCATCCCTGTAAAGGAAGAGCACGATATCCGCATCCTGCTCGATAGATCCCGAATCACGAAGATCGGCAAGCGTGGGTCGCTTACCTGCGCCGGGTCTTGACTCCGTTCCACGGTTAAGCTGAGCGCAGCAAACGATGGGAATTCCAAAATCCTTCGCCATAATCTTAAGATTTCTTGAAATTTCGCCAACCTGCTGTGCACGGTTATCGGTGTTTGCCGTGGTCTGCATAAGACCGATATAGTCTATAACGACGAGCCCGAGATTTTGAAGTCTGCGAAGCTTCGCCTTCATATCGGTGGTGGTAATAGCAGAGGTATCGTCAATATAAATATCACAGCCAGAAAGAGAGCTTGCTACCTCCGCAATGTTAGACCAATCCGCATCCTCGATCCTTCCAGTTCTCAGGCTATGAGAATCGACCATAGCCTCACTTGAAATAATACGTGTAACAAGCTGCTCCGCCGACATCTCAAGCGAGAATATAGCAACAGCCTTACCCGAGCTTTTTGCAACGTTGGTTGCAATATTCAAAGCAAAAGAGGTCTTACCCATACCCGGGCGGGCACCAACGATAACAAGGTCTCCCTTACCCATCTGCACGAGCCTGTGGTCAACGCCCGAAAAGCCTGTTTTAACGCCGTCGACAGCGCCCTTGTTTTCCTGCTTCTGCTCAAGATCCTTATAAACAAGATGCAAAACGTCCCTGATATGCCTGAATTCCTTGGAATCCGAATTGTGGGTCAGATCAAAGATCTTCTGCTCTGCGCTATCAAGAATATTTTTAACGTCATTCGACTCGTTATACGCGTCCTCCGAGATCTCCTCGCAAACTCCGATAAGCTTCCTTAAAAGAGACTTATCCTTAACGATCTTTGCATAATCCTTTACGTTAGCAACCGCGGGAACAGAATCGACCATAAGCGAAATATACTGAATTCCGCTTGCCTCGTCACGGTAGCCCTGCTCCACAAGGCCGTTTACAAGGGTGACGATATCAATGGTTTTGCTCTGTCCGTACATTTTAAGCAGAGTGGAATAAATGTGCTTATGCTCCTCAACGTAAAAATCCTCGGGACCGATAAGACCGCTGACCTTATCGAAGCAATCGGGATTAACAATAATTGAGCCAAGCACGGCTTGCTCCGCATCAATTGCAACAGGAGCCTGCCTCACAAGATTATTCACTTCCATTCAACTATCCTTCCTATCTTTTGCGCCGAGCGCATAATTGGGGTGATTAATCGTGAACGTTTACAATAAATTTAGCGGATATATCACCAAGGATCTTGATCTCAACAGAATATGAGCCGTAAGCCTTGATATTATCCTTCATCTGTATCTTGCGCTTATCAATATCGACGGAAAGAAGCTTTTTAAGCTCCTCGGCGATGTCCTTTGCGGTAACAGAGCCGTAAAGCCTGCCGTCCGCGCCGTGGCCCATAACGATATCAAGCTTAACGTCCTTGATCCTATCAGCAAGTGCCTGAGCCGCTTTTCTGTCCTCGCTTATTTTATACTGCTTAGCTTCCTCCTTGGACTTAAGCTCGCTTGTTGCCTTAGCATCCGCGGCAATAGCCTTCTTTTGAGGGAAAAGGAAATTGCGGGCGTATCCGTCCGAGACCTCAACGATCTGATCCTTCTTTCCCTGTCCTTTAACGTCACAAAGTAATACAACCTTCATTTTTATATCTCCTGATGTAATTTTCTTGTTTGTGCACGATCACGATGCAAAATACGAATCGATGCTCTCTTTAAGTGTATCAAGCACGCTGAAAATCGAATCCGAGCGCACCTGTGCTCCCGCAACGTCGAAATGACCGCCGCCGTGAAGCTTTTCAAGAATGAGCTGAACGTTTATCTCGCCCGACGATCTTCCGGAAATATGGATCTGATCACCTATTCTGACAAGAGTAAACGCGGCGTCAACGCCCTTAAGCGTCAGCATCTTATCAGCCGCCTTTGAAGCGATTATACGGTAGGATTCATCCGTCTCACCGTCGCAGCTTGCAATAGCAATATTTCCCTTATACATCACGATAGAGGTATGGAATCTTGCTTCCTTTGAAAGATCCTCGGGTGACGTTTTAAAGAGATTATATACGTCCGTTGGGTTTGCTCCCGCGCCGCGAAGATATTGAGCCGCGCCGAATGTACGGGTTCCTGTGTTTCTTGTAAACTGCTTCGTGTCAAGCAGAATACCCGAAAGAAGAAGGTCTGCCTCCTCTTTGAGTATGTTTTGCGAGCTGACGGCAGATTCAAGCATCTCCGTTACCATCTCACAGGTTGAAGATGCGGAGGGCTCAACGTAGGAAATTCTGACCGTAGGTGCCATAGCGTCGACCTGTCTGTGATGGTCGATCACCGCAACGGTATTAGCCTTTGTTGCAATATCCGCAAACTGTGCCCTGCCGAGCGAATTATGGTCAACAAGGATAACAAGCGTATCGGGGCCGATAAGATCAAGTCCCTCGGCGTAGTCAACGAATACCTGCGAGAACACCTGGGTCTTCTGCATCATTTCAACGCAGGGGGCTATATTTTTATCTCTCGGGTCAACGGCAATATTGACCTTAACGCCCGAAAGCATAGCAAGCCTGGCAACTCCGACCGCCGCGCCGATGGAATCAAAGTCTCCGTATCTATGACCCATAATAATAACGTTATCAGAACGGGACATAAGAGCGGAAAGCTTACTCACAAAGGTCCTCGACCTTACGTTTGAGCGCTTATAAACCGATTTGGTTCTACCGCCATAATACTCAATAGAGTCCTCGGACTTGTAAACTGCCTGGTCTCCGCCTCTCTGAAGCGCAAGATCCATTGCATCTCTTGCATCAAGCTCGCGCTCCGAAAGAGAGGATCTGCTTCTTGAAACACCGATCGAAACGGTAACGGAAATGCCGTCGCCGACTCTTGCATCCCTGATCCTATCAAGTATAGCAAATCTTTCCTCTATGCACTTATCAAGATACGAGGAATCGAAAAGCATAATATACTTATCATTTTCATAGGACTTTATAATACCGTTCATAGACGCCGCCCAGCTTTTCAGAAGATCGTCTATATAAGAGACCGCGGATGCAAACTTATCGTGAACGTACTGAAGCACGTCTTCAACATTATCTATGGCAATATAAGCAACTGCAACACGCTCGTCGCGATATTTCTTTTCAAGAGCCGAAAGCTCCGTTTCATCGTTGAGAAGGCAAAGATACAAGCCGTCGCCCCTTTCGGAAAGTGTGAAGCCCTCAACGGAATAAGCCTTACCGTCAAGCTCGATCCTTATCTCCGCTTCTTTTTCCGAAAAATCGGCACCGAGAATTTCATCTATCTCTCCGCCGATACGGTTATCAACGCCGCCAAGCACCTCTCTTGCCGAATCGTTGTACCAAAGTATCTTACCGTGACGGTTAAATACCAAAACGGGAGTTTGCGATCCCTTAAAGACAGCACTGCCCGATTCTTCAAGAAATCTGTGAACGTTAACGTCGGGCGCAGATTTTTCAGTACGTCTTCTTCTCAAGCTGATAAGTGTGATCTCAATAAGATAAGCGGCAACGCCGATAACGGACACGAGAGCCGCACTCACCGTAAAGAATTCACAGATTATAGCAACGATAGCAATATTAAGGCAACCCAACGCGGAATACAAAACCAGATCAAACCTGGATACGTGGGAAGAATTCATCTCCGCACTAAAATCTCTTTCTTCATTCATCGGATCTACCTCCTTTTGAATTTCTAATTAGTAATGACCGTTGAAGCAAAAGGGATTTACTGCCCCTGCCTTCTTCGGTTGTATCTTATGGTTGCGAACACGCCGAAATAAGATAAAAGCTCAAGAGCAAACGTCGAAAGCATAAAGATAGCCGCAATAACTATAAGCCAGCATATACCGCGTCTCATCCTCCTTGAAAGAAGGTCAACAACGACATAAGCTCCGAGATAAGCATAAACGAACATAAACAGGAAGGTTGCACTGTAAACCGCAACTCCTAATACTCCCGTATCTTGCGCCGTCATAACGTTAAGGAAGGTTATGACGATATAGAAATATGCGTATACGTTGCTGGTTCTGAATCTCCATCCCGAGATACCCAGCACATCGTTGGAAAGCTTTTTCATAAAAACAGTGAAAAGCTTGAAGGTGAAGCCCGAAAGAGCAAAGCACAAAACCAATATTACGGAGAAAATGCTGTTGATAATAGAATCAAACAGTACCCCGAGGCTTTCTTCAGAGATATCCATTCCGTAAAGCTCTGAAACTCCGCTTAATCCCGAGGTCATCGAAACGAAGCTATTGACAAAATCAGCCTTTACCTCGCCGATATAGAGCTTATAAAAATGCAGAACCTTATCGAAAGCAAAATCAGAAACAGCCGCCGCACCGTAAAGATAGAGCCCAATCGCAACAAAAAGCACAAGCAATACGGTGAGAAGCGCGGCAGAAAAGGCTTTTGAGGTATAGAGCTTATAACAAAGAGCAACTATAAGTGCGGCTCCTATAATTTCAACCGCAATTGCTGTTAAGAAAGCGCCAAATATAAAATTGACAGCAACGTTGATACCGATTAGCAATGCACAGCTAACGCTGAAATACAGCTTGTACCTGCCGTCATCAAAAAGAAAGACAACCGCAAGTGCAGATGCACAGACCGGTAAAAGCACCTCTCCAACGAGAGTGGCAGTAGCACCGCCGAGAACCGATATTAAAGAAACAAGGAGTAAAACCTTACTTTTATTAAGTCCTTCTCTTAGTCCGAAATTCATTATATTACCTCTGGGATCATAAGTGCATATTTCGTTACATTACATTATAACACACATCTTCTTTAATGTAAAGTTAATTTTATTAAATTTTAAAAATATTTAATATTTAAATTTATATTTTGCAATTTCGCACTTTTATATTGAAAAATTCGCCGAAATGGTGTAGAATATATGTATTACACCTTGAAAGGAGACCGAACGATGCGAGCAAACGATCCGATAAGCACACTCCCCGGAGTCGGAAAGGTCACGGAAAGCAAGCTTTCAAAGCTTGGTATACACACTCTCCGCGATCTCGTTTATCATTTTCCAAGAGCTTATGAAAAGCGCGGAAACATCAGAATGCTCGCGGATTACTCCTGCGATTTTTCTGCTTCGTATCTTCTTACAGTCTCCACGGAGGTACACTCCGCAAGAGTGAAAAGCGGAAACACGATCTCTAAATTCAGAGCTTTTGACGATACGGGAGCAGTCGACGTGGTTTTCTTTAACAGCCCATTCGTTAAGGATGTGTTCCACGTTGGCTCCACCTTCCGTTTTTACGGCAAAATGCAGGTAAATAAGGGTCGCCCGCAGCTCATTAGTCCGAAATACGAGCCGTATATTGAGGGGGTTCCGCTTCCCGATTTCGTTCCTGTTTATCCCCTTACCTCGGGCATCTCATCCAAGGCTCTTGATAAGCTCACGCGCACCGCGCTTAACGAGATCTCAACAGAGCTTCGCGATCCCATACCCGAGCCGCTTCGACTTGAACGCTCTCTCCCTACTTTGACTTACGCTATAAAAAACATTCATTTCCCGGAGAGCGATTCAGCCCTTGCAAAATCCCTTGAGCGAATGGCTTTTGAAGAAATGCTGCTTTTCGGAATCGGTGTTTCTTTATCTGCAAAAGGCAGAGAAAGAGGCGAGGGCGTTCGCTTTACCCACTGCTCTCTTGAGCCGATAACAAATATCTTGCCATATGAGCTTACCGAATCGCAAAAGCAGGCTGTAAACGACATTTATCGTGACACGGTCATCGGCAAAGACGGTAAGATATCCCCTATGGCCAGGATAGTTGTAGGAGATGTTGGATGCGGAAAAACCATCGTTGCAGCAATGGCAATATATATCGCCGCAAGATCAGGCTATCAGTCCGCCTTGATGGTACCAACAGAAATACTTGCCCGTCAACATTTTGCCGATCTTTCATCCCTTCTCGGCTCTGTTGGAATAGAGTCGGAGCTGCTTCTCGGTTCAACGGGTATAAAGGACAGAAAACGGATCCAATCCCGCGTGGCAAGCGGAGAATGTAAGCTTCTAATCGGCACTCACGCCCTTCTTTCGGATAAGCTTGATTTCAAGGAGCTCGGCTTGATAATAACCGATGAGCAGCATAGATTCGGTGTAAGGCAAAGAGCCGTGCTTAAGGAAAAGGCAAGCTCTGCCCATCTGCTTGTTATGAGCGCGACTCCCATTCCGAGAACATTGGCGCTTACGCTTTACGGAGATCTTGACATTTCCCGTATAACCGAGATGCCAAAGGGCAGGCAGAAGGTTGACACATTCGTTGTCGGCGAGGAATACAGGCAACGGCTCAACGACTTTATCAGAAAGCAAGTGAAGCTTGGCGGGCAATGCTACGTCGTTTGTCCTTCTATCGAAAGCGAATCGGAGGGGGATGAACAATACGTTCCCGAAAGGATAGGTCTTATGCTCCCTTCAAGGGCGCTAAATCTCAAATCCGCAGTTGATTACACCGAGGAGCTAAGGTCAGCCTTACCAGATATAAAAATTGAGACGCTTCACGGAAAAATGAAAGCGAAGGAAAAGGACGAGATAATGGCGAGGTTTGCCGGCGGCGAGGTCGACGTCCTGGTATCGACCACGGTGATTGAGGTAGGAGTTAACGTTCCAAATGCTTCGCTTATGATCGTTGAAAACGCGGAACGATTCGGACTCTCCCAGCTTCATCAGCTAAGGGGGCGAGTCGGAAGAGGAAAGAGAAAATCCTATTGCGTTCTCGTTTCCGATGCAGGAAATGAAAAATCAAGGTCGCGCCTTGAGGTAATGCGCACGACCTACGACGGATATAAAATCGCCGAAAGCGACCTTGCCCTGAGAGGCCCGGGAGATTTCTTTTCATCAGTTTCTGGAGAAAATATGAGGCAGAGTGGCGGTTTTGAATTTAAATTCGCCTCGCTCACGGAAAGCTCCGAGCTTGCTTTTGCGGCATTTGGCGCGGCAAAAGCTATCGTTGATATTGATCCCGCACTCTCTCATCCCCATCATAAATTACTTAAGGAGGTCATTGAGGACAGGCTTGAAAATTCCCTTTCAACTATCTCCTGATCCTCTGATAAATAAACACTTATGGCAGTTAAACCATTGGCAGACAGAATGCGTCCGACCTGCTTTGACGAGATCGCAGGCCAGGAGCATCTTGTTGGTAAGAGCGGTATCCTTCGCCGCCTTACAGAGAACGGAAGAATACCGAATATGATATTTTTCGGTCCTCCAGGTGTTGGTAAAACAACCGTTGCTAATATCATCGCCGAGGTCTCTGGTATGCAGCTTTTTAAGCTGAATGCGACCACCGCATCAACCTCGGATATCAAGGACGTGATCTCCAACACGGATAATATTTTTTCCGAGAACGGTACCCTTCTCTATCTTGACGAGATACAAAGCTTCAATAAAAAACAACAGCAGTCTCTGCTTGAATTCACCGAAAACGGAAAGATCACTCTTATAGCTTCTACAACAGAAAATCCCTATTATTATGTTTATAAGGCATTGCTTTCAAGATCATCCGTTTTCGAATTCAAGAGCGTGACAACAAATGATTGCATCCCAACGCTGAGACGAGCGCTTTCAATACTAAACGAGGATTTCGGTGATAACAAGACTGCCGACGATGCGGTTCTTTTGGGCATTGCTCGCGCCGCCGGCGGTGACGTTAGAATGAGCATCGGTATTCTTGAAAACGCCTTTTACATATCGGGCAGTTCAATCGAGGAAGATGCGATAAAAGCTCTGCTTCCCTCTGTCGTCGGACATTTTGACAGGGATGGAGACGTTCACTACGACCTTCTCTCCTGCCTGCAAAAATCCATCAGAGGCTCGGATCCCGATGCGGCACTGTTCTATCTTGCAAAAATTCTCGCCTCAGGCGATATTCTTTCGGCTTGCAGAAGAATTCTCGTTATAGCAAATGAGGATATCGGTTGCGCTTATCCTATGGCGGCGGCTCTCGCATATTCCTGCACCGAAAGCGCGAAGGCTATCGGTCTGCCCGAGGCGGCAATTCCTCTCGCAAATATCGTTACGATCCTTGCCACCGCGCCTAAATCCAACACATCGTACATGGCATATCACGCGGCGCAGGAGGATATGCTTGCTGGACTTGGCACAGTCGTTCCCGAGCATCTGAGAAGTCCCGATTTTAAGGGATATCTTTATCCTCACGATTATGTTAACGATTATGTTGAGCAGATCTATCTTCCCGCCGATCTTGCGGGCAAAAAATACTATCATTTCGGCTCTAATAAAACCGAGCAGGCCGCGAAGGCTTATTTTGATATGATAAGATCTAGCTGTAAGAATATTAAAAAATAATCGTCGTTTCGTTTACTTTTGCTTGCATTTAATTGTATTTTTGTAAGTTTTTTCAACTATTGTTGATAAAATGTTCAACAAAACTTGACAAATCTCTACATATTTGATATAATTATTACATTATTGTTCCAAAGGATCTGACAGCAGAAGTAAAAGAAATCTATCGGAGGAATTATTCCTATGATATATCATTTCATTCTGAATCCTAAATCAGGAAGAAGCAGAAAGCAGCAAAAGCTTGAGGCGGAGATCAAAGCCGCCTGCAAAAAGCGTCAGCTGAATTATCATATCTACTACACGACTTGCGTTGGAGACGCCACCGAATACGTAAGATCGATGGTTCGCATCTCCCAGGAAAAACAAAGATTTATATGTGTTGGCGGAGATGGCACACTTAACGAAATTGCAAACAGCGCCCCCTGCGATCCAAACGTTGAATTTGGCGTAATTCCGGGTGGCTCGGGCAACGATTTTGTTCGTAACTTCACCAATACCAAGCACTTCTCCTCCGTCGAGGCTCAGCTTGACGGTGAGTCGGTATCTCTTGATCTTATTAAATGTAATGATAATTACTGTGTTAATATGGTCAATATCGGATTCGACTGCTCGGTCGTTAAAGAGGCTGAAAGACTTAAGAGGCACAAATGGGTCAGCCCGAGTATCTCTTATATATTAGGAGTCGTCGTCGTTCTCTTCAAGAAATTCGGCACTAAAATGAAGCTGATATTTGATGACGGTGAGGTCCTCGAAAACGAATTCACCCTCACAGCCATAGGCAACGGCAAATTCTGCGGCGGAGGCTTCTGCGCCGCTCCAAGAGCTGTTCTTACTGACGGTCTCTTAGATATCTGCGCGGTTGATAAAATTTCAAGGCTGACCTTCATCTCTCTGGTTGGCTCCTATAAAAAGGGCACCTACCTTGAGAACACGAAGGCTATGCGATACATAAGGCACAGAAGAGTTTCCCATTTTAAAATGGAATTTGATACACCCGTCCCGATCTGTATAGACGGCGAGATCAAGGGTGCAAAAAACATTGATTTCGAGGTCGTTAGAAACGCAATGAATTTCATCGTTCCTAAAGGCTCGGAATTGAAATATAAGGAATAATATTTTGGGAGACACTCAAAATTATGAACATATTTGACAAACGCCCTCTAGCTTCAATACTCTGTATTATGCTTATGGGATTTGTCGCCTTCTCATCGGGAGAGGTGTGGCTTCGTGTTTTGGCGATAGCTTGCGCACCTCTCCTGCTTCTTTTTTCATTTTTCAAAAAGAGCAATTTCAAATTTCCTATCGCGTTATGCGCGGCACTTGTTATTTCAATTCTTTTGTCTCACGTATATTTTGATCTTTGGTTCTTTCCCGAGAATAGGTTTTCGGGTGTTCGCGAGCTTGAAGGAGAAGTAATAAGTGTGGACGATGGTGATGAGACTGCAAGGATCGTTTTCAAAACGGAGCGCATATCAGATGAGCCCTTCAGCGCATACACTCTCCTGATGTTTCTGGATTCCGATGAAGCGAATGGCATTTCCCCTGGAAATACCATCAGGTTACGCGGCAAGATCGAATGTTTTGAGGATAAAGGCGATTTTAGCTCCAAAAAATATTATGCTTCACAGGGTATTAATGCAAAGTGTATTTTATCCGATAGCATTGAGGTTTTGTCCGAGGGAGAGCCGCCCATCTCCGAGAAAATATCAAGCTTCAGAGAATCCCTCACAAGACGTGCTATGCTTTTATCCGATAATTATTCGGGCAGACTTATCTCTGCCCTGCTCCTTGGCGAAAGAGATACGCTCAGCGCAAAGCTCACGCTTGATTTCAGAAGGATCGGTGTAACACATATGCTCGCCCTCAGCGGAATGCATCTTGCTATTCTTTCCCTGGGTCTGACAAAGCTTCTTGCCGTCTTCGGTATCGGAAAGAGGACCGCGGGTATATTCAATATTTTCTTCACTGCGGCTTATATGATCCTTACGGGATTCCCCGTTTCGGTCGTGCGAGCAGGTATTATGCTTATTATTTTGAATCTGCTGTTTGTCACGGTCGGCTCTCACGATTCCCTCACATCCCTTTCCGTGGCGGTATTTCTGATTTGCCTTTTTGATCCTACTTCCATATTCGATATTTCTCTTTGGCTTTCCGCCTTTGCCACCCTCGGTATCTTGGTTTACAGCGAATATCTTTCACAAAGCATAAACCGAAGAAAGAAGCCCGAAAGAGAGCGGCGACCGCTTTACCTTAAGATTTTATTTGGCGCTTTGAATTGGTTAAAGCTATCGCTTTTTGCATCTGTTTTTGCAATTTCGGCAACACTTCTTATATCAACCTCCACATTCGGTGAAATATCTGTCCTATCCTTGATCAGCACGGCGATACTCTCACCCTTGATAGAGGTTATAATGTATTTGGGTACTTTAACTCTTATACTCGGCGGCATCATTCCAATAGGCAAGCTATTATTCCCCTTTACCCGCGCTGTCGGTTGGATATCAGGTGCGCTTTCCTCTCTTGATAACGTTTACGTTTCCGCATCAGGTATAATAACGGTAATTTTAAGTCTTGCCACCAGCATCCTTCTGGTTATATTCTTTGTTTTCAAGATTCAAAGAAAAAGAATTTTCATCGCTATCATTGCGATTTCCCTTTGTGCAACCTATTCCTCGGCTATCATAGCAAACCTTTCTACAAGGAACACGGAAGACATAATATACGTCAACGGAGAGGATCGCTCGACCTTTGTTATAAAAAGCTCGGGAGAGGTTGGTGTTATATGCTCTGCATCATATAATCAGGACGCAACCGCCGAGGTTACTTCCACACTGACAGCTCAAAAGCTTTCCGAGCTTGATTATTATTTTACGACGCATTACGGCTTTGGATTGATAAGCCACTTAAACGATCTTTTGTCAACCTGTAAAGTTGACGTCCTTGTTTTGCCGAATCCCAGAAACGAGGATGAAAAGACCATCTTCAAGAGAGTTGAAAATGTTTGCAAGCAATATGGAACGGATATCTCTCATTTTGTCAGCAAAACCCCGTTCTTCTGCGGCGACGTTGGCATAACGCTGAATCATTCCACGGTTTACGGCACGGATACGATCCGTACAGCCTTCACCTTGACAAATAACGGCGTTATATACACCTATCTCTCCTCGGGTATGCTTATGGAGGATAATATCAATTTCTCCAAAAGAATAACAAGGAGCACAGACGTTTTAATACTCGGCTCTCACGGCAAATCCTACGGAGCAGATTTCGGAAATATCGACGAATCCTTCGAAAACGTAAGATCATTCATTCTGTGCACAGAAGGACTTTACTTCACGCAGGATGCATACGAATATTACGTTAGAAAGGGCTGCAAGATCTACACTCATCCCGATGCGGTCAGCATCGTTTTGAATAAATAGCATAAATAAAATGCGGATACTCATAAGCCGAGGCTATGAGTATCCGTTTTTCTTTTGTTTTTATATCAGACGTTAAAGAGGAATTCCACAACGTCGCCGTCCTTCATAACGTATTCCTTGCCCTCGCTGCGAAGAAGTCCCTTTTCCTTAACCTTATTTCTGTCGCCCTCGCGAACAAGGTCATCAAAGGAAACGACCTCTGCGCGGATAAAGCCTCTTTCAAAATCGGTATGTATCTTACCTGCCGCACCGGGGGCCTTTGTTCCCTTGGTGATGGTCCAAGCTCTGACCTCCTTTGGTCCTGCCGTAAGAAAGCTGATAAGACCGAGAAGCGAATATCCCGATTTGATGAGCTTATCAAGACCGCTCTCCTCAATACCGAGATCGGAAAGGAAGCTCATCTTTTCCTCACCCTCAAGCTCTGCAAGCTCTGCCTCTATCTGTGCGCTGACAGCGATGATCTCGCTCCCCTCGGACTCCGCGTGAGCCTTAAGCTTCTGATATCCCTCGTTATTAACGTAATCTCCGCCGACCTCATCCTCGGAAATATTAGCAACATATATTATAGGCTTCAAGGTAAGAAGTCTTGACTCCTCTATCCAAGCTGCCTCATCGGCATCAAGTCCAACGGCTCTTGCGCATTTTCCTTCTTCAAGTGCCGCCTTAACCTTTTCAAGAACCGCAAGCTTTTCAAGAAGCTTCTTATCCGACTTTGCAGCTTTAACGGTGCGCTCGATGGCGCGCTCTACTATCTCAAGATCGGAAAGTATAAGCTCGATGTTGATTGTCTCAACGTCACGAAGAGGATCGATAGAGCCCTCGACGTGAATTATATCTCCGTTCTCGAAGCATCTCACAACGTGAACGACAGCATCCACCTCTCTGATGTTTGCAAGGAACTTGTTTCCAAGACCCTCACCCTTTGATGCTCCCTTAACAAGTCCCGCAATATCAACGAATTCAATTATAGCGGGAGTGTATTTTTCGGGCTTATACATCTCTGCGAGCTTATCAAGCCTTTTATCGGGGACAGCAACGATACCAACGTTAGGATCGATCGTGCAGAAGGGATAGTTAGCAGATTCTGCGCCTGCATTTGTCAATGCGTTAAAGAGAGTGCTCTTTCCAACGTTCGGAAGACCTACGATACCAAGTTTCATATTTATCTATTCTCCTTTAATTTTTCCTTATTTTACAAGGGTTTTCGCACTTTGGCGTTTTGGATCTACTCCATTTTTACGCCATTTTCGCGTTGATTTACATAGAGTTTTATGCGTAAACCCCATTTTGCTGAAATTGTCTTACAGCTTGATCTAAAGAATCGGTCGTTACGTGAACGTACCTATCCATAGTTGTTTTGATACTGGCGTGTCCCAGTAGTTTTTGCAGCACCTTGGGCTGCATGCCGCTTTCGATTGCCCGCGTGGCGTATGTATGGCGTAAAGCGTGCATACAAAAGCGTTCGATCCCTGCTTCGTCGCAGAGCTTGTAGAGGTGGGTATCATAAGAACTGTTTTTGGCGGGTGCGCCGGTGCGATAGTTGATGAACACCAAATCTCGCATCACAAGCTTGGATGTTACTCCCGTTCGCCTGTCCATATATTCCAGAGTTTCAGACAGTATAGGAGCTTCTTTTCTGCCCTCACGATTATCCCATATTCCTTTTAGGATTTCGTATGCCCGATCCGTCAGAGGAATAGTGCGATAACTTTGCTGTGTCTTGGGCGGTCCTGCTCTCCAAAAATGTTGAGCGTGACGGAACTCCAACGTCTTATTCACCGTCAGCGTGCGTTTCTCGAAGTCAATCGCATCCCACGTAAGACCAATCATTTCTCCTGTACGCAATCCGGTTTCCAGGATCAATGCATATTGGTTATAGTTGTGAGAGCGACGTGCTGTTTCAAGAAATTTGCGCTGATCTTCACGGGTGAGAAACTTAATATCATCCGTTGCACGAACAGGCTTTGTGAACCGAACCCCATCCATCGGGTGCTTTGCTATAAGGTCATTCATTTTAGCCGCCTTAAACATCGTACCCATCGTGATGTATGCCTGACGAATTGTAGAACCAGCATAGTCGGCATCCATCTGAATGAACACCTTTTTACAATGCATCGGCTTTACGTTTGCAATCATCATCTTTCCCATCACGGGCTGTATGTTATGGAAATATCGCTCTCGGTAATTTCGGAGAGTATTGGGAGCCAAATCCCCAACGATATTTTCAATCCAATAGTTGAACCATTCGTCAACAGTGGTATCGGTTGCGACAAAAACATCATCGTGCTTGTCCGCATATTTTGCTTCTTCTATCCAGTTCTTAGCTTCGGGAATCGTCTGGAAATATTTCTCGTGCCGTTTGCCTGTTTTATCGACGAAACGCGCACTATATAACCCGTCCTTTCTCTGATAGATACCCTTACCGCAGTCTTTGCCTTTGAGATTTTTTCCCAATATTGAACTCCTTTCTCGCAGAGAGAAAAAGAGCACACTGCTACATATTAAATTATAGCACATAATACTCTTTTTCTCAAGCGGTTGTATAAAAATTCTCACGAAAAATTTGTAAATTTTTGCTACAAAGCTTAGATTGTAAGCCGTTCGCTGATGTATTCTTCAAACTCTTTTCGCTTCACGAGCTTCTTTGTACCAACGAATAGAACAAATGGACAATTTGGCTTGCGCAACAGACTGTCAATTTTATTGATTCCAATATTGCTATACTCTGCTGCTTCTTTGATCGTTAGCGCAACTTTAAGGTGTATCGGTACTTTGTTGTTTTCTATATTCTGCCTCCTTTCTTAAAAGCAATTTGTTTCGTCAATCCAAAATCCTTGAAATACCGTGCCGTCGTGGAGAATGAATCTGCCTGCTTTATCTTTCGGGATCTGTTCGGCTGCGGTTGTGTTATCCAGGATAATTTGGGATAGTATGGTGTCGGCTCTACCGCACACACGGCAGTCGATGTTGTTGCGGATCTGTCCCGACAGAATGTTTGCATCGGGACGTTGGGTGGCGAGCATGAGGTGGATGCCAAAGGCTCGTCCTTGTCGGGCGATGATCGAGAGTCGGTTTTCTATCAAACCGATTCTTTCTCTTTGCTCTTTGGTTAAGCCCGTTTTGTCAAGCACCTCTGCCACCTCGTCACAGGCGAAAATATGCCGTTGCAGAGGGACTGCACTTTGCTTGTTGTAATCGCTAATGTTTGCGCATCCCGCTTCTCTGAATAGCGTTTTTCTGTGCTGTAGTTCATCGGTTAGTTCTGTCAGGATTTTCAGCAACGTATCCTCATCAAAGCACATTTTACATTTATCGTGCCATACTCTCGGAAAGTCAACACCTCCCTTGAAATCGGCTATGCTGACAATGGAGTTTTTCTTCAAAGACTGTACGAGCAAAACCTTGAGTAATATGCTTTTGCCACTACCCGTTGAGCCGCCGAGTAGGATATGCGGTATCTTGGATAGATCGACGCTCTCCAGACCGAGTTGACTTTTTCCGAGAATGAGTGTGGAGTCGTCATCGGTCAGATAACTGTCATTCCATTCGATGAAATCGGGTAATCCTGAATCAGCGGGCACGACATGGAGTAAAATCCTCCGTTTGTTTCTGCCTTCAATTATCTTGACGATATTGACGTTTAATGCCGCTTCGATATATCCTCGCTCTTTCTCCCATTCTGTCAGCGGTATACCAACGGCATCAAACTCTAATATCTCTACGTTGTTGTGTCTTTTGTCCTGTGTTCGTGTCAGAAGCATCGGCACTTCACCGGCAGAGTTCGTCATACCGATTCGCTGAAACTCGTTTGAGGTTTTGTTGAACCCGTAAGGTGTCCCAAACAGAATGAGTATGACGAACGTGCCGCCGATGAGTAGTGCCGGGAGTATCAGATCCACGAGGACAATAAAAGCGGGAGAAATCAGAGGTATATCCTCCAAACCGAGATTGGATTTGAACAAATACCAAATGAGTATGGCAGTAGGATAAAAGGCGATCAAGATGATTTTATGTACGGTTTTCTCACATAGCGCCTTACATCCATTCCTCAAACGGTGAAAAAAGTATTTCTTTTGCGATTGTCGATTCAGCCGTTCCTTGTCCTCGTTTCTCATATCTTTATACCTCCTTACTTGAAATCGATTTCATCTACCGTACCGTCGGCGTGGTAGGCGTAAACCTTGTCAATACGTCTTAAAAGTGCGTTCCAGGTTTCGGGACGGGACTCTTGTTCTGCGCGATACTGTTCTCCAAGCGAGAGATTTGACGTAATGTATACGTGTGTAAAGCACGCCACTCTGTCATTGTATCTCGCAGGGAGTATCAGAGGATATTGGTCAAGAATGTTCAGTAGTGATTCAATGGGGAGCTGCGAATTAAATTCCTCCAACACCAGCACATCGTGTCCGTGATAGGAATCAAATCGGATTCCGTTTCTGCCGCCGTAATCGGTGATACGGCAGATGTCGGTTGCGGGGTGCTTCTGATAGATGCCGCTTGTCTTACCCGTTCCCGATGCACCAAACAGGTACGTTACCTTAACGTTTCGGTTTTCGGATTGATATCGCTCATACAGAAGCTTCTCGCGCAACGTGTCAATGTCCCTTGACTTGAACGCGAATGATGGGGTTTCTTCAATAATCTCGGTAGTGGTCATCCCATTCTTTACCTTTTGGAGCAGTTTGTGCATCTTCGGATCTTTCTCCTCAGACTCACTTGGCATCACTCCAAATTCGTAAAAAGTACCTTCTACCGAAGTTTCTGCT
Source organism: Clostridia bacterium (assembly GCA_017410065.1). Lineage (GTDB taxonomy): Bacteria > Bacillota > Clostridia > Oscillospirales > CAG-272 > UBA1740. The sequence goes on from JAFQRL010000011.1 coordinate 176,689, forward strand.
TTCTCGGTTTCCTCCCACTTTCCGCTTTTCTGTATGTAATCCTTGTTGTCCTGCGCTGTGCCGAGAGCCTTCTCGATGTGAGCCGTTGGAAAACGATTCTTAACGGTGTTGAAGCGGATGGGGGATGAAGAATACAGGAATATATGTGTATGGTAGGTTCCCGTTGTGGCAATTTCATCTGCCATACAAAAATAATCCGGGGAAAACAGACTTAAAATTTCTCGGATGCGGTTATGATCAAGCTCGCAGGTTTGCGGATTGTTGATGGTGAGCATCCATTTGCGGGATTGTGTGTTTGTAGCCATAATAGTTACCTCCTTATCAAATTTTAATTGCTACTGCTACATGTGCTACCATAAGAGGTAATACTAACCTCTTATAGCAGGGCGGCGCTGCGCTGCCGCCGGGGAGAATTTTTCTTTAGGGAAAAATTTTAACTCCCCGTCAGCGCGCAGACACCGCGAGCCTAAAAGTTTATCTTACGCCAAGCTGATACCTGTTGCCCTTGCGCTGATCTGAACGTTACCTCTCATCTCATACGCAAGCACCTCAAGATTCTCAAACTCAACTTCGACGAAACCTTCGGGCTTGTCCATCAACTGCTCGCCGTCAATTTTAACGCTGATCTTCTCAAGATTATGCTTGGGAAGCGCAACGACGTAACGGTAGCCGCTGATGTTGTTGGTTTTTGCCCCTTCCTTATACTCATAAGCAGGGATAATCTCCACGAGAAGCATCTTCTCCCCGAGAGACGTGGGATCAATTTTAAGATCTCTGATGTTTAGCATACGTTTTTCTCCTTTCGTAAATAAAAAATTGGTTTGGGTTGCGCAACTTTAACCTGACACCATTATACCTGATGCCAAAGCGTTTCCTGCTTCCCCCAGGGAAGCGGCGCGAGGAAACTTTATCATTTTTTCAATCATTTAAGATTGACGTACCGAGCAAGTCAAGAGCTTGCTCGTCTAAGATTTCGTTTGCATCTGCCAGACTCATTCGATTTTTTACGAACATTTCATAAAATCTGAAATCCGGGAATGCGCTGAATAAAAGTTCTCTTGTCTGCTCCGCGTTTAGCTTATAAGCGATTGCGAGAGTGACGATATCCTTTACTGTTATAGGGAACGGTCCACCCTTGTCATTACTGTTTCTGAATATACGATTGATTCTTGTTCTTTGAAAATATCCATCTCGTATGAGAGATGCCTGTGTTATTTTAGGATTGCTCTCTCTTAACCGTTGCAACGCCTTGGATAGCGTTACGATTTCCGGATAACGATTGTTAGCGGTTCAGCCCTGCGCTTTTTGGTGTGAGTTTGACGGATGCGCAACGGAGGCGGTGGATGATATGTTTGTTCACTGTGCAAGAGAATATGAAAAATACAAAAAGGGTAATTTTCATAAGCACCACCTCCTTTCATAACGGTAAAAACGGAACGTAAAATTCCGCCTCCGGTACGCATCGCTGACAACGAAAAAAGCACAGAAATCTTTTCCTGTACTTTCACACTTTTGCGGCGATGCCGCTATGAAATTCATTGTGGTAATGAAAATTACCCTGATACTTTTTCGGGCATAGTTATCCCGTAAAAACTGCCCTTAACACAATTTGCGCGTGAATGCGCCTGAAACCTTTATGCCATACGGCTCTGATAAACTGTTCCTGCTCAATGGCAAGATAGAAACTTTCTTTGCAGGGGAGAAAAAACACTTACCCCGTGAATTGATCCATTCTACACCCGTCAATTAGACGGTTTACAATCCTAACCAGATGTGCGACACGGTTTTATCCGTGAATTGCCCTGCAGAACGGGCAATGAGGGTGCACAGAAATCATACAAAAATAACAACGTGTGCATTGCGAGCTAAAAACTCACGGTGTCCGAAAAGCACAATACGTACAAAGTTAACAACGTATGCAAAGTAGGTTTTACCCCACAAGTGTCCTCGCGGACGGCGCACAAAAATCAATTCATTGAGCGTTTTTCCTTCATTCTGATTTTTGTAGGATAGAAACACTTATCCCCCAAACTACACATTTCATCAATGGTTATGTAGCATTTGCCATAACCGCGTACAATCCTAACTACGTGTGCTACACGGTATAACCGTGGGGTGTCCTATTGGACGGTGCACAAAAATCATTACTCAGGGGTTCTCGCCCTCTGCATCTTTATTATACCAAAAAGGAGTGTTTTTGTCAATGGGGTTTTGGGGGCTTTTTTCTTATGCTTCCCCGGGGGAAGCGAAGCCATAGTTATACTTTTTACAGTCTGATAAATTTTTCTTGCTGAACGCAAGCCGGAAGAGGGCGGCGCAACTTACCCTCGAATTATAAGGCGCGGGCGGTCTGAAATTATTCGTGATAACACGCAGGAAACTATACAGAACAAGTCTGTTAATAATACCGGTTGCCGCCACAAGCGGTAGGAACAATTTCTTGCTCCACAATTATTATACCATACCCATATACTCAAGTCAATGGGTGAAAATGAAATGGCACAAAAAAGGCAAAATCGGTGTAGAAAATTTATAGAAATATTTATAACTCTATATAATCCGATATTATATCAAAAACGGTGAGCCGAAGCCCACCGCTTACTTAATGAGTATCAAAAACGCACAGGTATTTTGGATTTTGCAATTCCTTCCGAAAAATCCTCTGTACAAACATCACAATACAAACAATAATCTTTTATGCTACGTTCTGCCAAATCACTATTGAATGTAGGCGATAAAGTCAATCCCGTAATACACGATGGAGCAAAACTTAGATCTAAGTATGGTATCAGCAACCCATTACTTACTCGATATTTATATTTGTTATTTTGTTTCAATAAGGTCAATGCGTCGTTAGATACTTTAATCACAATTCTGAATTCTGCTTCAGTTGAAAAACAAGGTCTTTTCATCAAATATAGGCAATCCAAAGAATACACTTGTCTAAATATAGGTTCGTTTCCATAATATTTTGCAACTGGAACTTCAATCTTTTCATCGTTAGCATCCTCTTGCTCCGAAATTCTTTCTTCAAGAATAATCGAACTAAGTAACTCTAAAGCTTTGCTGACATTTTTTATTGATTGATTATATGTTTGACTGGCATAGTTTTCTTCCCCAATACAGTAATCAACCTTTCCAAACGAGAAACTGCATCCGTGCAATTCAGGATTGTTTTGCAAAATACCGATAATTAGATTTTTGTAGTCGAAACCTATATTAAAACCTTGATTATGAACATCTTTAGTATAGTAATTCCACATTGATAATTCGTCTCGTTTTAAGGAAAAACAACACACAAACACTTTGTGTTCTTGTCTTTTGATTTGCTCGGCTTCGGCTTCTATTATATCCGCATAGTCTTCAACACAGTTTTTAATTCCAACTTCTCTTAGTTGTTCTGCGCCAACAATAACCTCATCACGATCATTCATGTAATCTATGTGAGTAAACCACAACCTTTTATTTTCAAGTATACCCTTTAGTCCATTAATCGAGGTATAATGATAAATGCTCGGTTGTGTTAATACATCCGGAATCATTTTGGAACTTATATTGTTCAACAAAGCATTATCTATCACACCAATCTTATTCAAATCCACAACATCTTCCATTTTTCATTTCACCTAATCAAGATATTTTTATTAAGCAATCAAAGGGTGCTGCCTTTATATATTTTGCTGCAATTTCGGTGTTAGACATATCTTCTTCTATTAGCACTCTTTCACCGCTGAAGGGATCACTAACATACCAATTAAGCGTATCTGTAAATGTTGCTTTAGTGAGAGCTTTACATCCATTAAAAGCACCGTAACTAATAAAAGTCACTTCTTTTCCAATAGTAACACTTTCAAGAGAGGAGCATCCCGAAAAGGCATACTCATCAATTGTAGTAACGCTATCCGGAATAACAATACTTTTGAGTTCTGTACAACCAGCAAAAGCATAAGCTCCAATGCGTGTAATCTTACGACTATAATACGGCTCGGGAATTATACTATTCTTACATCCTAAAATCAACGTATTTGTTGAAGCTTTAACCAAACAGTTTCCAGAACTCCAATATGTTGTATTCCCTATAACGGAAATAGATTCGATGCTTGGACAATCAGCAAAGGCTTCATCTCCAATACTTGTCACGCCTTTTCCAATTTTTATTGTAGTTGCGCTTGTACAATCAGAAAAAGCATCATCTCCAATTTTCGTTACACTGTCTGGTATTGAAATTTCTAAAAGTTCACTACAGTTATAGAAAGCAGAATTACCGATGGTTGTTACTCCGTTTTCAATAGTTAGTTTCGATAACTTTTTGCAATATGAAAATGCCCAATCATTTATTTTTTTAACAGAACTTGGAATCGTTATTTCTTCCAATTCAATGCATCCATAGAAAGCATAGGAGGATATGGATGTCACGCTACCATCTGTTGGAATAATGCCATTATTACTTCCCAAGATGAGTGTTTTTGTAGAAATCTCTATTAAACAGTTATTAACGCTACAGTAATATGTATTTTCAGTTGATACAACAACGTTTTTCAGATTTGATGAACATTGATAGAAAGCATCTTTTCCTAAAGTTTGTACTCCTTTTCCAATGAAAATATTTGTTAAATTATCACAATATTTAAATGCTTCTGCTCCAATACTTATTACTGTGTCAGGTATTGATATAGTTTGTAAGCTACTACAATCGTAAAATGCATCTTCTGAGATGATTTCTACATTTTCTCCTAATTCTACGCTTTTTACACCTTGACAAAATTGAAAAGCTTTGCTTCCGATAGATGTTACCTTGTTTCCAATGATAACATTTTCGAAATCATCATTTTCACGGAATGCTTTTTCTCCGATTTCTATTACTGGGTAGCCATTATACAAATCAACAATAATGGTATTATCAACGCAATCTCCAATGCTTATAAGAACATATCCGTTTTTATCGTTATCAAATTCAAACACTAATCCTTGGCTGCTTTCTGCACCACCGCAAAACTGACATACGCCATCAACCATTTGATGCATTTTAGGTATAGTTTTTGAATCACGACTTATTTCAATATCGCAAACCGAACAATATACAACTTCATCATAAGATCCATCTTGTGAACATGTGTAATCAATTTTGTTTTCAATAATCACTTCTGCTGATTTGTGCGTGTTGAGTTTGTCGATTATGCTTGTTTCAAGTTTTTCGTGGCAAATGGTACATTTCTTGTGCTTTTCACCTTCATTTTTACAAGTTGCTTCAACATCTACAACCCATATTTCAGTATGACCAAGCGCACCAACGGTAGTTTGTGCTACAAGGGTTGCGTTGCAACGAGAACAATGCTTACCTTCGGTTAGTCCTGATTCCGTACAGGTAGGAGCTACGGCAGAGTCGATAACTTCTGCGTGACCGAGCGCACCGACGGTAGTTTGTGCCACGAGTGTTGCATTGCAACGAGAACAATGCTTGCCTTCAGTAAGACCTGTATCTGTGCAAGTGGGGGCAACGGCAGAATCGGCAACCTCAATATGACCGAGTGAGCCGACGGTGGTCTGTGCCACGAGGGTTGTAGAACAACGAGAACAATGCTTACCTTCGGTTAGTCCTGTTTCGATACAAGTAGGAGCTACGGCAGCATCGGCAACCTCAATATG